>NZ_JAOWEY010000010.1:0-268 GCF_030333935.1 Citrobacter sp. Cf125
GCTTGTAGCTCAGGTGGTTAGAGCGCACCCCTGATAAGGGTGAGGTCGGTGGTTCAAGTCCACTCAGGCCTACCAAATTCGCCTCCGTGCTGTGTTACGGCGATGCTCGCATACTTCAGTATGCTTCGCACCACCGCGCCTTGCCCGGAAACGAATTAGGGTACAGAGATTAGCATTTACGATGGGGTTATAGCTCAGCTGGGAGAGCGCCTGCCTTGCACGCAGGAGGTCTGCGGTTCGATCCCGCATAGCTCCACCATCTTTACTG
>NZ_JAOWEY010000011.1:0-210 GCF_030333935.1 Citrobacter sp. Cf125
AATAAGTGGCGGAACGGACGGGACTCGAACCCGCGACCCCCTGCGTGACAGGCAGGTATTCTAACCAACTGAACTACCGCTCCACCGAATTTCTTTGTCACTACCCGGATTCTTCATCCCGGTTTACTGCAATTTGATGCCTGGCAGTTCCCTACTCTCGCATGGGGAGACCCCACACTACCATCGGCGCTACGGCGTTTCACTTCTGAG
>NZ_JAOWEY010000013.1:0-246 GCF_030333935.1 Citrobacter sp. Cf125
GGTGGTTAGAGCGCACCCCTGATAAGGGTGAGGTCGGTGGTTCAAGTCCACTCAGGCCTACCAAATTCTTTCTGATACCGAGTTGTGAAACGACTCGCATACTTCAGTATGCTTCGCCGCTCCACGCCTTGTCTCAGCAGGAATTAAGGTGAATGAGATAACTACTATGGGGCTATAGCTCAGCTGGGAGAGCGCCTGCCTTGCACGCAGGAGGTCTGCGGTTCGATCCCGCATAGCTCCACCATC
>NZ_JAOWEY010000001.1:0-246 GCF_030333935.1 Citrobacter sp. Cf125
GGTGGTTAGAGCGCACCCCTGATAAGGGTGAGGTCGGTGGTTCAAGTCCACTCAGGCCTACCAAATTCTTTCTGATACCGCGTTGTGAAACGACTCGCATACTTCAGTATGCTTCGCCGTTCCACGCCTTGTCTCAGCAGGAATTAAGGTGAATGAGATAACTACGATGGGGCTATAGCTCAGCTGGGAGAGCGCCTGCCTTGCACGCAGGAGGTCTGCGGTTCGATCCCGCATAGCTCCACCATC
>NZ_JAOWEY010000014.1:0-560 GCF_030333935.1 Citrobacter sp. Cf125
GAAACATCTTCGGGTTGTGAGGTTAAGCGACTAAGCGTACACGGTGGATGCCCTGGCAGTCAGAGGCGATGAAGGACGTGCTAATCTGCGATAAGCGTCGGTAAGGTGATATGAACCGTTATAACCGGCGATTTCCGAATGGGGAAACCCAGTGTGATTCGTCACACTATCATTACGTGAATACATAGCGTAATGAAGCGAACCGGGGGAACTGAAACATCTAAGTACCCCGAGGAAAAGAAATCAACCGAGATTCCCCCAGTAGCGGCGAGCGAACGGGGAGCAGCCCAGAGTCTGAATCAGCTTGTGTGTTAGTGGAACGGTCTGGAAAGTCCGACGGTACAGGGTGATAGTCCCGTACACCAAAATGCACAGGTTGTGAACTCGAAGAGTAGGGCGGGACACGTGGTATCCTGTCTGAATATGGGGGGACCATCCTCCAAGGCTAAATACTCCTGACTGACCGATAGTGAACCAGTACCGTGAGGGAAAGGCGAAAAGAACCCCGGCGAGGGGAGTGAAAAAGAACCTGAAACCGTGTACGTACAAGCAGTGGGAGC
>NZ_JAOWEY010000015.1:0-85418 GCF_030333935.1 Citrobacter sp. Cf125
GCGGTAGTTCAGTTGGTTAGAATACCTGCCTGTCACGCAGGGGGTCGCGGGTTCGAGTCCCGTCCGTTCCGCCACTTATTAGAAAATTAAGCCTGCTACTAAGCAGGCTTAATGATAAAAAAATTTAGGGGCGTAGCTCAGTTGGTAGAGCACCGGTCTCCAAAACCGGGTGTCGCGAGTTCGAGTCTCTCCGCCCCTGCCAGAAACAATCCTTAGCATTCTTGCTAAGGATTTTTTTTATCTGCAATTTGCGCTGTGCCTTCCAATTGTTTTATTCCCGGCATCCTTGCCCGTATTTTCTTTAATCTTCCAGAATATTCGTTCTCAGCAAGTCGCAAATCAGCGCATGTTTATCGCTGTTTTGCAGCCAAACTGCATATAACGGGCGCGAAAGGGTTGTACTGTCAGTAACCGTATGGAGATCGCTTTTACCTTTAGCCCAACTGACCGGAAGCCAGCTAAAGCCTCTAAGGACTGAAAGTTGCTGCCTGGCCAATTCTGCCGAACTGGTGGTGAGTACCGGCACTTCATCTCCCGCAATCAATCCCGCTTCGTGTTGCTGAAAGTCAGGTCCCCATTCCAGACGCAGATAATTCAGTTCATCCTTGGTTTGCGAAGGAGAGCTGCAATAGAGCGCCAGCGTGAAATATCCCAACAGTTGGCTGCTAAATTCGTCCATTTTGGGCGTTTCGGTAGTAATCAGTAGATCAAGCTGTCGTTCATGGAGCTGTTTTACTAACGACTGTCGCTGAGCGATCCTCGCTTCAAACTGCAGGCTGGATTGCGGCTCCTGGGATTGGTACAAACGCCCCAGCCAGCCATTAAGCATGCATTCCCAGAGGGATGCGCTGGCACCAATAGAAAACTCGTTATGTCGCGAGGTATTCGCAACCTCCTTACGTGCGGCTTGCCACGTATTCATCAGCGTTTCAGCGTAAGGCAGTAATTTTTCACCTGCAGCGGTTAAACGGATATTGTTTCTGTGTCGGGTGAACAGGTTTACACCCAATTGATTTTCCAGTTGTCTGATCCGGAAACTAACCGCTGATTGGGTCAGATAGAGCGCTTCAGCAGCCCTGCCAAAGTGGCGTGTCCGGCTAACTTCCAGGAAAGTTTTTAACAATTCCGTATCCACAACTCGCTCCATAAAATTATTTGTCGTTATGATTTAAATCTTTTGTTTGACGCTCTGTCAAGCGTAACTAATACTCCGCGCCATAAATAGCTCGGCCAAAGAATTAGGAGCGTGCAGGATGGCGGAAAGCTTTACGACGACTAATCGATATTTCGATAATAAATATTATCCCCGCGGATTCTCCCGTCATGGTGATTTCACCATTAAAGAAGCACAACTGCTTGAGCGTCACGGTTATGCTTTCAACGAGCTGGATCTGGGCAAGCGTGAGCCGGTAACGGAAGAAGAAAAACTGTTTGTTGCGGTATGCCGTGGTGAGCGCGAACCGGTTACCGAAGCTGAACGTGTGTGGTCCAAATACATGACGCGCATTAAGCGTCCAAAACGCTTCCACACGCTGTCTGGCGGGAAACCTCAGGTGGAAGGTGCGGAAGACTACACCGAATCTGATGATTAATAAAAAAGGGCGAAAGCCCTTTTTTTATGCCAGTAGTTTTTGCAAATGAATGAGTAATCTGTCTATCGCCCGATACCCAACAGCCTCCTGTAAGTGCTGGCGAGAGATATGGTCAGATTGTTCTATATCCGCGATCGTTCGAGCAACCTTTATCAGGCGTAACCAGGCGCGGATGGATAATCCGAGATGCGCGAGCGTTTCTTCAAGCCACTGTGCATCGTCACTGCGCAGTGGACAGTATTTATGGATATCCTGACTGTCCAGATGCGCGTTTAACTTATTTTGTCGTCGATACTGACGATCTCGCGCTGCCATAACACGTTGCTTCACCGTTGCGCTATCTTCCCCTTTTACCTGGTTCTGGCTGAGTATCCCGGGCGGTGGCAAAGGGATTTCGAGAGAGAGATCGAAGCGGTCAAGAAATGGACCTGATAATCGATTGAGGTAGCGTAGCGTCTGCTCTGGGGTACAGCGGTTATGGTTCCCCTGATAATGGCCTGTTGGGCTGGGATTCATAGCGGCTATGAGTTGAAAGCGAGCGGGATAGGTGATTTTTGCTCTGGTGCGGGATAGATGTATCTGTCCGGACTCAATGGGTTCGCGCAGTGCATCCAGCGTGCGCCGCTCAAACTCGGGTAGTTCATCCAGAAATAGTATGCCGTTATGCGCCAGAGAGATCTCGCCTGGCGCAGGAATAGAGCCTCCACCGACCATGGCGGTTAATGAAGCACTGTGATGCGGAGAGCGAAAAGGGCGTTGTTTCCACTGTTTCTGTAGCGTGTCGGAATTGACCAGACTAAGAATCGCGGCGCTTTCCAGTGCCTCATCGTTACTCAGTGGCGGAAGCAATCCTCTCAGGCGACTGGCCAGCATAGTCTTACCCGTACCCGGAGGGCCGATGAGTATGAGGTTATGACCGCCAGCTGCGGTAAGCTCCAGCCCGCGTTTACCCTGTTCCTGGCCGATAACATCGCTCAGATCATCTGCTAATGCGCAGGGGATAAAATCTGCCGATGATGGTCTGTCTAAATCATGCTTACCTTCGAGGAACGCGCATACTGCCTGTAGATGATCGGCTATCAGGCACCCTTCACCGTGTATTAGTCCAACTTCAGCTGCATTCTCTTTTGCGACAATAATTCTCCTGCCTGCGCGAATGGCTTCGGTTGCACTTGATATCGCACCGGGAACGCCGCGTAACGCGCCTGTAAGCGCTAATTCACCTACCAGCTCATATGTATCGAGATTATGGGTAGTAAGCTGCTCAGAAGCGGCCAGAAGCGCAACTGCGATAGGTAAATCATATCGTCCCCCTTCTTTTGGGAGATCGGCCGGAGCGAGGTTTATGGTTATCTTCTTTGCCGGGAATTCATAACCGCTATTAATTACCGCACTGCGAACCCGATCGCGGGCCTCTTTTACCGTTGTTTCGGGTAATCCCACCATGGTTAAACCAGGCAAACCATTGCTGATATGTACCTCGATGGTAATGGCTGGCGCATTCACGCCCAGCGCAGCGCGTGTGTGAACAATCGATAGTGACATAAGCCCTCCTGATGAAAGCATTATGTCGCAATACATCGCTGCAAGATTTCACATAATTACGGTTTTTAGAGGCTTATTCCCGTGTTTTTATGTAGCTCAACACTGATTACATTAAGTCTGGAATAGCGCTCGCAAACGCTTTTGCATGGCGTTTTTAGTAGGGAATGGGTAGCCGAGAATCACCTGAAACGTGAAATATTTTCACCTTTGATTTTTTGTTTAAAAAACAACGATATTTATCTAAACCGTTAACGTCGTCAGAAAAACGAATAAAAAAATATCTTGTGTCATTTGCAAATTCTATGGTAACTCTTTAGGTATTCCTTCGAACAAGATGCAAGAAAATACAAAAATGACAGCCCTTCTACGAGTGATTAGCCTGGTCGTGATTAGCGTGGTGGTGATTATTATCCCACGGTGCGGGGCTGCACTTGGACGAGGAAAGGCTTAGAAAACAAGCCTTAACGAACTAAGACCCCCGCACCGAAAGGTCCGGGGGTTTTTTTTGACCTTAAAAACATACACGAGGAGCAGAAAGTGAACGGTAGCATAAAATTCTGTTTCTCAAGATTTACGGCGGGGATGTAACTATGAATGGGGCACAGTGGGTGGTACATGCGTTGCGTGCACAAGGGGTTCAAACCGTCTTTGGTTATCCTGGTGGCGCAATTATGCCGGTTTACGATGCGTTATATGACGGCGGCGTAGAACACCTGTTGTGCCGACACGAGCAGGGCGCGGCAATGGCAGCAATTGGCTATGCCCGTGCGACCGGTAAAACCGGCGTGTGTATCGCCACTTCCGGGCCTGGTGCTACCAACCTGATCACGGGCCTTGCCGATGCGCTGTTAGATTCAGTTCCTGTGGTGGCGATCACCGGCCAGGTGGCATCATCTTTCATCGGAACGGATGCGTTCCAGGAAGTGGACGTTCTGGGTATGTCTCTGTCCTGCACCAAACACAGTTTCCTGGTGCAGTCACTGGAAGAGCTGCCGCGCATCATGGCTGAAGCTTTTGCTGTGGCGAATTCCGGTCGTCCGGGGCCGGTTCTGGTTGATATCCCGAAAGACATCCAATTGGCCAGCGGTACGCTGGAGCCGTATTTTACGACAGTCAAAAACGTAGAGGTTTTCCCGCACGCTGACGTTGAGCAGGCGCGTAAAATGCTGGCACAAGCGCAGAAACCTATCCTGTACGTAGGTGGCGGCGTTGGTATGGCGCAGGCGGTCCCGGCCCTGCGTGAATTTATCGCGGTAACCCAAATGCCGGTCGCCTGCACGTTGAAGGGGCTGGGCGCAGTAGAGGCTGACTACCCATACTATTTGGGTATGTTGGGAATGCACGGCACTAAAGCGGCAAATTTCGCGGTGCAAGAATGTGATTTACTGATTGCAGTGGGCGCGCGTTTTGATGACCGGGTAACCGGCAAGCTGAATACCTTCGCACCAAACGCCAGCGTGATCCACATGGATATCGACCCTGCGGAAATGAACAAGCTGCGCCAGGCGCACGTAGCATTGCAGGGTGATTTAAATTCTCTGCTGCCGGCATTGCAGCAATCGCTGAAGATTGACGCATGGCGTCAGCATAGTGCTGAACTGCGCACAGAGCATACCTGGCGCTATGATCATCCCGGTGAGGCTATCTACGCGCCACTGTTGTTGAAGCAGTTGTCCGATCGCAAACCCGCGGACAGCGTAGTGACAACGGATGTTGGCCAGCATCAGATGTGGTCGGCGCAGCATATGACCTACACCCGCCCGGAAAATTTTATCACCTCGAGCGGCCTGGGCACGATGGGCTTTGGCTTGCCAGCAGCGGTTGGCGCGCAGGTTGCTCGCCCGAACGATACGGTAATCTGTATCTCCGGTGACGGTTCCTTCATGATGAATGTACAGGAGCTCGGCACCGTAAAACGCAAGCAGTTGCCGCTGAAGATAGTTTTACTCGACAACCAGCGGTTAGGCATGGTGCGACAATGGCAGCAGCTGTTTTTCCAGGAACGTTATAGCGAAACCACCCTTACCGATAACCCCGATTTCCTCATGTTGGCCAGTGCCTTCGGCATCCCAGGTCAACACATCACCCGTAAAGACCAGGTTGAAGCGGCACTCGACACCATGCTGAACAGCGAGGGGCCATACCTGCTTCATGTCTCAATCGACGAACTTGAGAATGTCTGGCCTCTGGTACCGCCAGGTGCCAGTAACTCAGAAATGCTGGAGAAATTATCATGATGCAACATCAGGTCGCCGTTGAGGCTCGGTTCAATCCGGAAACGTTAGAACGTGTTTTACGCGTGGTACGCCATCGCGGTTTTCAGGTGTGCTCCATGAATATGGAAGCAGCCAGCGATGCGCAGAATATAAATATCGAATTGACCGTTGCCAGCCCCCGGTCGGTCGACTTACTGTTTAGTCAGTTAAGTAAACTGGTAGACGTTGCACATGTTGCTATCTGCCAGAGCACAACCACATCACAACAAATCCGCGCCTGAGCGCAAAAGGAAGAAAAATGACGACGAAAAAAGCTGATTACATTTGGTCTAATGGCGAGATGATTCGTTGGGAAGACGCTAAGGTTCACGTGATGTCCCACGCGCTGCACTACGGTACTTCTGTATTTGAAGGCATCCGTTGCTACGATTCTCACAAAGGGCCGGTGGTGTTCCGTCATCGCGAACATATGCAGCGTCTGCGTGATTCAGCCAAGATCTATCGTTTTCCGGTTTCTCAGAGCGTTGATGAGCTGATGGAAGCTTGCCGTGAGGTGATTCGTAAAAACAATCTGACCAGCGCCTATATCCGTCCGCTGGTGTTTGTTGGCGACGTGGGGATGGGCGTTAACCCGCCAGCGGGATACACCACTGACGTGATCATCGCTGCGTTCCCGTGGGGCGCTTACCTTGGTGCTGAAGCGCTGGAACAGGGGATCGACGCGATGGTTTCTTCCTGGAACCGCGTTGCGCCGAACACCATCCCTACAGCGGCTAAAGCGGGCGGTAACTATCTGTCTTCGCTGCTGGTGGGTAGTGAAGCGCGTCGTCATGGCTATCAGGAAGGCATTGCCCTGGATGTGAATGGTTACATCTCTGAAGGCGCGGGTGAAAACCTGTTTGAAGTAAAAGACGGCATTCTGTTTACCCCGCCGTTTACCTCTTCTGCACTGCCGGGTATCACCCGTGACGCGATCATTAAGCTGGCGAAAGATCTCGATATCGAAGTGCGTGAGCAGGTGCTGTCCCGTGAATCGCTGTACCTGGCCGACGAAGTGTTCATGTCCGGTACCGCGGCCGAAATCACCCCAGTACGCAGCGTCGATGGTATCCAGGTGGGCGAAGGCCGCTGTGGTCCGGTCACCAAACGCATCCAGCAGGCCTTCTTTGGCCTCTTCACTGGTGAAACGGAAGATAAATACGGCTGGTTGGATCAGGTTAATCAATAAACATAAATTTGGGACGGCACGCACCGTCCCAATTATTAGACAGACGGGAGTTAATCAAGCATGCCTAAGTATCGTTCTGCTACCACCACCCACGGCCGCAATATGGCGGGTGCTCGCGCACTGTGGCGCGCCACCGGGATGACCGATGATGATTTCGGTAAACCGATTATCGCTGTGGTGAACTCTTTTACCCAGTTTGTGCCGGGTCACGTCCACCTGCGCGATCTCGGTAAACTGGTTGCCGAACAAATCGAAGCCTCAGGCGGCGTGGCGAAAGAGTTCAACACCATTGCTGTGGATGATGGTATCGCCATGGGGCACGGTGGCATGCTGTATTCACTGCCGTCCCGCGAGCTGATTGCTGACTCCGTTGAGTACATGGTTAACGCCCACTGCGCCGATGCGATGGTCTGTATCTCTAACTGCGACAAAATCACCCCTGGGATGTTAATGGCCTCTTTGCGCCTGAATATTCCGGTGATCTTTGTTTCCGGCGGTCCGATGGAAGCCGGGAAAACCAAGCTCTCTGACCAAATCATCAAGCTCGACCTGGTTGATGCGATGATTCAGGGCGCTGACCCGAAAGTCTCCGACTCACAAAGCGAGCAGGTTGAACGTTCCGCCTGTCCAACCTGCGGCTCCTGCTCCGGCATGTTCACCGCCAACTCGATGAACTGCCTGACCGAAGCGCTGGGCCTGTCGCAGCCGGGTAACGGTTCGCTGTTGGCGACTCACGCCGACCGTAAAACGCTGTTCCTTAACGCGGGTAAACGCATCGTCGAGCTGACCAAACGCTATTACGAGCAGGATGATGCCTCCGCCCTGCCGCGCAACATTGCCAGTAAAGCGGCGTTTGAGAACGCCATGACGCTGGATATCGCCATGGGCGGCTCCACCAACACCGTTCTGCACCTGCTGGCGGCCGCACAGGAAGCGGAAATCGACTTCACCATGAGTGATATCGACAAGCTGTCCCGCAAAGTCCCACAGCTGTGTAAAGTGGCGCCGAGCACGCAGAAATACCATATGGAAGACGTGCACCGCGCAGGCGGCGTACTGGGTATTTTAGGCGAACTGGATCGTGCCGGACTGCTGAACCGCGACGTGAAAAACGTGCTGGGTCTGACTCTGCCGCAAACGCTTGATCGGTATGACGTGATGTTGACCAAAGACGACGCGGTGAAAAAAATGTTCCGCGCCGGACCGGCGGGCATCCGTACCACCCAGGCGTTCTCGCAGGACTGCCGTTGGGATACGCTGGATGACGACCGCGCTGAAGGCTGCATCCGCTCGCTGGAACATGCTTACAGCAAAGACGGCGGTCTGGCAGTCCTGTACGGTAACTTTGCGGAAAACGGCTGTATCGTAAAAACTGCAGGCGTGGATGACAGTATCCTGAAATTCACCGGCCCGGCAAAAGTGTATGAAAGCCAGGACGATGCGGTTGAAGCAATCCTCGGCGGTAAAGTGGTGGCTGGCGACGTGGTTGTCATTCGCTACGAAGGGCCGAAAGGCGGGCCAGGCATGCAGGAAATGCTCTACCCAACCACCTTCCTGAAATCGATGGGCCTCGGCAAGGCTTGTGCGCTGATTACCGATGGTCGTTTCTCCGGCGGTACTTCGGGGCTTTCAATCGGTCACGTTTCTCCGGAAGCGGCCAGCGGCGGTAATATTGCGATTATCGAAGATGGTGACATGATTGCCATCGATATCCCGAATCGTGGCATTCAACTGCAACTGAGTGATGCGGAAATCGCTGCGCGCCGTGAAGCGCAGGAAGCTCGCGGTGACAAAGCCTGGACGCCAAAAGATCGTCAACGTCAGGTCTCCTTTGCACTGCGCGCCTATGCCAGCCTGGCAACCAGTGCCGACAAAGGTGCGGTGCGCGATAAGTCGAAGCTCGGGGGATAATGACCATGGCGGATTCACAACCTCTATCCGGTGCTCCTGAGGGCGCTGAGTATCTCAGAGCGGTACTGCGTGCGCCGGTATACGAAGCGGCACAGGTAACGCCGCTACAGAAAATGGAAAAGCTCTCTTCGCGCCTCGATAACATCATTCTGGTGAAGCGCGAAGACCGTCAACCCGTTCACAGCTTCAAGCTACGCGGTGCCTATGCCATGATGGCGGGCTTGACCGAAGAGCAAAAAGCGCATGGGGTCATCACCGCATCGGCGGGTAATCATGCTCAGGGTGTCGCGTTCTCTTCTGCGCGATTAGGCGTGAAGGCGCTGATTGTCATGCCAACGGCTACCGCCGATATCAAAGTCGATGCCGTTCGCGGCTTCGGCGGAGAAGTGCTGCTGCACGGCGCGAATTTTGATGAAGCCAAAGCCAAAGCGATTGAACTGTCACAGCAGCAGGGTTTTACCTGGGTTCCACCGTTTGATCATCCGATGGTGATTGCCGGGCAGGGCACGCTGGCGCTGGAGCTGCTCCAGCAGGACGCTCATCTCGATCGCGTATTCGTGCCTGTTGGTGGTGGCGGATTAGCGGCAGGTGTTGCGGTGCTGATTAAACAGCTGATGCCGCAAATCAAAGTGATTGCCGTGGAAGCGGAAGATTCGGCCTGCCTGAAAGCAGCGCTGGATGCTGGTCATCCGGTGGATCTGCCGCGTGTGGGTCTCTTTGCCGAAGGCGTAGCGGTGAAACGTATTGGCGATGAAACCTTCCGTCTGTGCCAGGAATATCTCGACGATATTATCACTGTCGATAGCGATGCTATTTGTGCGGCAATGAAAGACCTGTTCGAGGATGTACGTGCGGTGGCTGAGCCTTCCGGGGCGCTGGCGCTGGCGGGGATGAAAAAATACATCGCCCAGCATAATATTCGCGGTGAACGTCTGGCGCATGTTCTTTCCGGCGCTAACGTTAACTTCCACGGCCTGCGCTACGTTTCCGAACGTTGCGAGTTAGGGGAGCAGCGCGAAGCCTTACTGGCGGTGACCATCCCGGAAGAGAAGGGAAGTTTCCTGAAGTTCTGCCAGCTGTTGGGTGGCCGTTCGGTAACGGAGTTTAACTACCGCTTTGCCGATGCGAAAGACGCCTGCATTTTTGTCGGTGTACGCCTGAGCCGTGGGCTGGAAGAGCGTAAGGAAATCCTGCAACTGCTCAACGAGGGCGGCTACAGCGTGGTGGATCTGTCTGATGACGAGATGGCGAAGCTACACGTGCGCTATATGGTCGGTGGCCGTCCTTCTAAGCCGTTGCAAGAGCGCCTTTATAGCTTTGAGTTCCCGGAATCGCCGGGCGCGCTGCTGAAGTTCCTCTACACCCTGGGAACGCACTGGAATATCTCGCTATTCCACTACCGTAGCCACGGTACCGACTACGGCCGTGTACTGGCGGCGTTTGAGCTGGGCGATAACGAACCGGACTTCGAAACCCGGCTCAATGAACTGGGCTATGAGTGCCACGACGAGACCCATAACCCGGCGTTCAGGTTCTTCCTGGCGGGTTAACAACAGCCATTAAAAAAGGGTTCATGTAAAAACATGAACCCTTTTTGCTACTGTATCAGCAGATTACAGCGTGATAACGTCGAATTCGACTTCGGTATTCACGTCAGCGTCGTAGTCCACGCCGTCGAGACCAAAGCCGAACAGGTTCAGGAATTCCTGCTTGTAGCCTGCATAATCGGTTTCTTGCGCCAGGTTTTCGGTGGTGATCAGCGGCCACAGGTCGCGACATGCCTGCTGAATGTCATCACGCAGTTCCCAGTCATCCATACGGATACGCTGGTTGTCATCAAGCGCCACTTTGTCACCGTACAGGCTGGTGGTCATCAGACGGTTGATTTGCTCGATACAACCTTCATGAATCCCCTGTGCTTTCATCAGCTTGAAGACCATGGAGATGTACAACGGCATCACTGGAATGGCGGAAGACGCCTGGGTGATTACGGATTTCAGTACGGCAACGTTCGCGGAACCGTTCAGCGGAGCCAGCTGGTTACGCAGTTCGCCCGCGGCGCGATCGAGATCTTCTTTCGCTTTGCCCAGCGCGCCGTGCCAGTAGATTGGCCAGGTCAGGTCGGTACCGATGTAGGAGTAGGCTACGGTTTTCACGCCGTCAGCCAGCACGCCCGCTTCGCTCAGCGCGCCCATCCACAGTTCCCAGTCTTCGCCGCCCATGACGGTGACGGTGTTCTGAACTTCTTCTTCGGTTGCCGGCTCAATGCTGGCGGTGATGATCTGATCTTTGTTGGTATCGATCGCTTTAGAGGTGTAAACCTCACCGATTGGCTTCAGCGCAGAACGGACGATTTCACCGGTTTTCGGCATTTTACGCACTGGGGACGCCAGTGAGTAAACCACCAGGTCAATCTGACCCAGGTCTTCTTTTATCAGTTTGATCACTTCATCACGGCATTCGTCAGAGAACGCATCGCCGTTGATGCTTTTGGAGTACAGACCTTCACGCTTAGCGGCTTCATCGAAGGCGGCAGAGTTATACCAGCCTGCGGAACCCGGTTTGGTATCCGTGCCCGGTTTTTCGAAAAATACGCCGATAGTGGCGGCTCCGCTGCCAAAGGCGGCAGAAATCCTGGAAGCCAGACCGTAACCGGTGGAAGCACCGATCACCAGCACGCGGGACGGGCCGTTCTCGATTTTCCCGTTCTGCTTAACATACTCGATCTGCTTTTCCACGTTGACTTTGCAGCCAGTCGGATGGGTCGTTGTACAGATGAATCCACGAATTTTTGGTTTGATTATCATAATGATGGCTAATTAAGTTTGTATTTTCGCTGTCAAGTGCGCAATGACACCGTCTGTTCTGGCCTGCTTAACGCGATGGTTAACAAGCCCCCCACTACAATGGATCACGACATTATACAGAAAAGGAGCGCCAATACTGAATCTACCACTGATTTTAGGCCTGACGCTGGCGCTAGTCGGCAGATTTACGTTCCAGAACAATCTTCCAGAACGCGTCGATCAGCGGTTCATGCAGCCGCTTTTTCGGCGCGCAGACGCCCAGTTCGAACGGCGTTTTCTCGTCGCTGCGTTCTAAAATCATCACGCGGTTACGTACCGGCTCCGGGCTGTTTTCCAGCACCACTTCCGGCAGCAGCGCCACGCCGCAGCCCAGCGCCACCATTGAGACCATCGCTTCATGACCGCCTACCGTAGCGTAAATCGATGGGTTGCTGATTTTGTGACGGCGGAACCACAGCTCAATGCGGCGGCGGACCGGCCCCTGGTCGGCCATGATAAACGGCACCGTCGACCAGTCGGGTTTCTCGACGGAAACCTGATTACGCACCGGGCAGGGCAGCGCCGGGGCGATCAGCACCACCGTCAGATTCTCCAGCATCGAGAACGCTACCGCGCCGGGCAGTGTCTCGGGCTTACCGGCAATCGCCAGATCGGCTTCACCAGTGACCACTTTGTCCATCGCATCGGCGGCGTCGCCGGTGGTGAGCTTAATTTCCACCGATGGATGCTCGGCGCGGAAACGATCGAGAATGGGTGGCAGATGGCTGTATGCCGCAGTTACCGAACAGAAAATATGCAGTTCGCCCGACAGCGACGGCCCTTGTTGATCGAGGGTGTGGCGCAGTTGCTGGTATTGCAGCAGCGTCTGTTGGGCGAATACGCGCAGCTCTTCGCCCGCTTCGGTCAGCGTGACCGTGCGGTTATCGCGCACAAACAGCGGCTGCCCGAGATCTTCTTCCAGGCGCTGAATCTGGCGCGAAAGCGTGGAGGGGCTGACGTGCATTGCCCGTGCGCTGCGGCCAAAGTGGCGACTTTCAGCCAAATGCAGGAACATTTTCAGATCGCGTAAATCCACAGACGAGCCTCCGATTTTCTACGTTGCATAAATTGCAATGTGACGTTGTGAATATATCAATTTCCGCAATAAATTTCCTGTTGTAATGTGGATTCAATCTCGCAAATACAAATCTGCGAACCGAATAATAAGCACCACAACACAACATCACGGAGTACACCATCATGGCTAACTACTTTAATACACTGAACCTGCGCCAGCAGCTGGCACAGCTGGGTAAATGTCGCTTTATGGGCCGCGACGAATTCGCCGATGGTGCGAGCTACCTTCAGGGTAAAAAAGTGGTCATCGTCGGCTGTGGCGCTCAGGGTCTGAACCAGGGCCTGAACATGCGTGACTCCGGTCTGGATATCTCCTACGCACTGCGTAAAGAAGCCATTGCTGAGAAGCGTGCTTCCTGGCGTAAAGCGACCGAAAACGGCTTCAAAGTGGGTACCTACGAAGAGCTGATCCCGCAGGCTGACCTGGTGGTTAACCTGACGCCAGACAAGCAGCACTCCGACGTTGTACGTTCGGTACAACCGCTGATGAAAGATGGCGCGGCGCTGGGCTATTCACACGGCTTCAACATCGTCGAAGTGGGCGAGCAGATCCGTAAAGACATCACCGTTGTGATGGTGGCACCGAAGTGCCCGGGTACTGAAGTTCGTGAAGAGTACAAACGTGGCTTCGGTGTACCGACCCTGATCGCCGTTCACCCGGAAAACGATCCGAAAGGCGAAGGTATGGCGATTGCTAAAGCCTGGGCTGCGGCCACCGGTGGTCACCGTGCGGGTGTGCTGGAGTCCTCCTTCGTTGCGGAAGTGAAATCTGATCTGATGGGTGAGCAGACTATCCTGTGCGGTATGCTGCAGGCAGGTTCTCTGCTGTGCTTCGATAAGCTGGTGGAAGAAGGTACTGACCCGGCATATGCTGAAAAACTGATTCAGTTCGGCTGGGAAACCATCACCGAAGCGCTGAAGCAGGGCGGCATCACCCTGATGATGGACCGTCTGTCTAACCCGGCGAAACTGCGTGCTTACGCGCTGTCCGAACAGCTGAAAGAGATTATGGCGCCGCTGTTCCAGAAACACATGGACGACATCATTTCCGGCGAATTCTCTTCCGGCATGATGGCTGACTGGGCTAACGACGATAAGAAACTGCTGACCTGGCGTGAAGAGACCGGTAAAACCGCGTTCGAAACCGCCCCGCAGTTTGAAGGTAAAATCGGTGAGCAGGAGTACTTCGATAAAGGCGTTCTAATGATTGCGATGGTGAAAGCGGGCGTTGAGCTGGCGTTCGAAACCATGGTTGATTCCGGCATCATCGAAGAATCTGCTTACTACGAATCACTGCATGAACTGCCGCTGATCGCCAATACCATCGCCCGTAAGCGTCTGTACGAAATGAACGTGGTTATCTCCGATACCGCAGAATACGGCAACTACCTGTTCTCTTACGCTTGCGTACCGCTGCTGAAAGAGTTCATGACCACCCTGCAGACCGGCGACCTGGGCAAAGCGATTGCTGAAGGTGCGGTAGACAACGCGCAGCTGCGCGACGTGAACGAAGCAATCCGTAGTCACGCTATCGAGCAGGTTGGTAAGAAACTGCGCGGTTACATGACCGATATGAAACGCATTGCCGTTGCTGGCTAAATAGGATGTCGGGTGGCGCTTGCGCTTACCCGACCTACGCACAGCAGATGTAAGCCGGATAAGGCGTAGCCGCCATCCGGCAAAAAAAGCCCGGTGTTTAACACCGGGCTTTCTATTAGTTACGGTACAGCACTTTAATGATGTGGTAACCAAACTGAGTGTGCAGCGGGCCGGTTGGCTCCAGCACAGGGCAGGAAAAGACCACTTTGTCGAACGCCGGAACCATCTGGCCCTGACGGAATTCACCTAAATCACCGCCGCGTTTGCCTGATGGACAGATAGAGTGTTTCTTCGCCAATTTGCCGAAGTCGGCGCCGTTTTTAATCTGTTCCAGAAGATCCAGTGCCAGTTTCTCTTCTTTAACAAGGATATGCACTGCTGCTGCTGTTTTTGCCATGATCGTGCCTTGAGTGGGGTGGTTAAGGCTGGCTATACTACCACGCTGTTATTCTCCCCTCCCGACTTTCATGAGTGACCCTTTATGCGTTTGAACCCCGGACAACAACAAGCCGTCGAATTCGTCACCGGACCTTGCCTGGTGCTGGCGGGAGCGGGTTCCGGCAAGACGCGTGTTATCACCAACAAAATCGCCCATCTGATCCGTGAATGTGGTTATCAGGCACGCCATATTGCGGCCGTGACCTTTACCAATAAGGCTGCGCGCGAGATGAAAGAGCGCGTGGCGCAAACGCTGGGTCGTAAAGAGGCGCGTGGGTTGATGATCTCCACCTTCCACACCCTGGGACTGGATATCATTAAGCGTGAATATGCGGCGCTGGGGATGAAGTCGAACTTCTCGTTGTTTGACGATACTGACCAGGTGGCCTTGCTCAAGGAACTGACCGAAGGGCTAATCGAAGACGATAAGCTTATCCTCCAGCAGTTGATCTCGACGATCTCCAACTGGAAAAACGATCTGATGACTCCGGCACAGGCGGCAGCCAGCGCCAAGGGCGAGCGCGATCGTATTTTTGCCCACTGCTATGGTCTGTATGACGCACATATGAAGGCGTGTAACGTCCTCGATTTTGACGATCTGATCCTGCTTCCCACGCTGCTGCTACAGCGCAATGAAGAAGTGCGTGAGCGCTGGCAAAACAGAATCCGCTACCTGCTGGTGGATGAATATCAGGATACCAACACCAGCCAGTACGAGCTGGTGAAGTTGCTGGTAGGTAAACGCGCGCGCTTTACCGTCGTGGGCGATGACGATCAGTCGATCTACTCCTGGCGCGGCGCCCGTCCACAGAACCTGGTACTGTTAAGCAAAGATTTTCCGGCTTTGCAGGTGGTGAAGCTGGAGCAAAACTACCGTTCATCAGGTCGCATCCTGAAGGCGGCGAACATCCTTATTGCGAACAATCCACACGTCTTTGAAAAGCGACTCTTTTCCGAGTTGGGTTACGGTGCTGAACTGAAGGTACTGAGTGCCAATAATGAAGAGCACGAAGCGGAACGCGTGACCGGGGAATTAATTGCCCATCATTTTGTGAACAAGACGCAGTATAAAGACTACGCCATCCTGTATCGCGGTAATCATCAGTCGCGCGTGTTCGAAAAGTTTCTAATGCAGAACCGTATCCCGTACAAAATTTCCGGCGGAACGTCGTTCTTCTCGCGTCCGGAGATTAAAGATCTGCTGGCTTATCTGCGCGTGCTGAGCAACCCGGATGACGATAGCGCATTTTTGCGGATCGTAAACACGCCAAAACGTGAAATCGGCCCGGCCACGCTGCAAAAGTTGGGGGAATGGGCGATGACACGTAATAAAAGCCTGTTTACCGCCAGCTTTGATATGGGGCTTAGCCAGACACTGACCGGGCGCGGGTATGATTCTCTGACTCGCTTTACGCACTGGCTGGGGGAAATTCAGCGTCTGGCGGAGCGTGAGCCGGTTGCCGCTGTGCGCGATCTTATCCACGGTATTGATTACGAATCCTGGCTGTATGAAACCTCGCCGAGCCCGAAAGCGGCTGAAATGCGTATGAAAAACGTCAATACGCTGTTCAGTTGGATGACGGAGATGCTGGAAGGCAGTGAGCTGGAAGAGCCAATGACCCTGACCCAGGTTGTTACCCGCTTTACCCTACGCGACATGATGGAACGTGGAGAGAGTGAAGAAGAGCTGGATCAGGTGCAATTGATGACACTGCATGCCTCAAAAGGGCTGGAGTTCCCATACGTGTTTATGGTGGGAATGGAAGAAGGATTTTTGCCGCACCAGAGCAGTATCGATGAAGACAATATCGATGAAGAACGTCGTCTGGCTTATGTAGGGATTACGCGTGCACAAAAAGAGCTCATCTTCACGCTATGTAAAGAGCGTCGTCAGTATGGTGAGCTGGTGCGTCCGGAACCGAGTCGTTTCCTTCTGGAGCTGCCACAGGATGACGTTATCTGGGAGCAAGAGCGAAAAGTGGTGAGCGCAGAGGAGCGGATGCAAAAAGGGCAGGCCAGCATCGCTAATATTCGGGCAATGATGGCGAAAGCTAAAGCGAAGTAGGTATTTTATGGGCCGGATATATGTAAGCACTATCCGGCAACCAACATCTAATGAACGTCCAGCGGCCAATGGACATAGCTTTGCCACTGGCTTTCCTGATCGATTAACTCTTTACCCAGCGGATGATGTTCCAGCCAGCCTTCTGGTAGAGTGACCGTCAGGTGCTCGTTTCTTGCATCCAATTGAATTTCCGGCACAAGATCGTCACGGCGACGACTGGCGAAGATGATCGCCAGGCGTAGCAAACGACAAAGATGCTCCGCGATGCGCGGTGGCACTGCGTTTTGCTGGTGGAGCGAAGAGAGATCGACGGGATTGGTCTGGTTGAGTAACAGCGTCGCTAGCAGTTTCTTTTGCGCAGGGGTAAAACCCGGGAGATCGAGATTGCGCACCAGATAAGCGGCATGCTGTGGTGCCTGTTTAAAATCAACGCTTAGGCCAATTTCATGCAGCTGACAGGCACTAATCAGTAATTCGCGGCTAATCGGTTCAAGATGCCACTTTTTTTCTACCTGATCGAGAAATTTAGTCGCTAAATTGGCAACGCGATGTGCTTGCTCTGTATCGACCATAAAGCGACGCTGGATATTGCGTAATGTGCGGCTACGAATATCCTGATCCACCGCCAGATGCAGCATACCGTAGACCAGACCTTCACGTAATGCGCCGCCGGCCAGGGTCATGCATTGAATGTTCAGTTCGGTGAAAATAGCAATCAGAATGGCCAGCCCGCTGGGGAAAACCAGCGCACGTTCCAGCGTTAACCCTTCGATTTCGAGCTCTTCCAGACGACCGCAGTGAATGGCACGCTGCTTAAGCTGCTGAAGTTTGGCCAGCGTAATGCGCTCATCCATGCCCTGCGCCATCATGATTTCCTGCAACGCCTGGACGGTGCCAGAGGCACCAACGCAAACTTTCCAGCCATGAAAACGCAGTTTGTCGGCGACCGGGCGCAGAACTTCGCGAGCGGCTTTCTCGGCCTCGTCAAAGTTTTCCTGTGCCAGATTACGATCGGTAAAATAGCGTTCGAGCCAGGTGACGCAGCCCATTGACAGGCTGAACAGGGAAGTGGTTTGCGCGCCAGAACCGGTAACCAACTCTGTGCTGGCCCCGCCAATGTCGACGACCAGACGCTGATCTGCGCCGCCGGTAGTGTGGGCCACACCTTGATAAATCAGGCGCGCTTCTTCTTCACCGCTAATCACCTGGACAGGGCAGCCGAGGATCTCTTGCGCTTTAGCAATAAACACATCGGCATTTACGGCGATGCGTAATGTTGCCGTGGCGACCACGCGGATTTGTGGATGCGGAATATCCTGCAGACGTTCTGCAAACAGGCGCAAACATTGCCAGCCGCGCTCCATTGCTTCAACAGAGAGCTCGTTGTCACCGTTGAGTCCAGCAGCCAGACGCACTTTGCGTTTGATACGAGTGAGCGTCTGGATGCTTCCTGCCACCTCGCGTACAACCAGCATATGAAAACTATTTGATCCGAGATCGATTGCCGCATACAGCGAAGTAGAATTCATACACTTCATCCTTCAACCTGTATCTGTGTTGGCTGCGTTCTCTCACCCGAATCACTTACTAAAGTAGGTTCATCGGGATTCGTTTTCTTGCCGCCTTGATACAGGCTGAATGATTTTGTGTATGGCATAACGTTTCTTAACCTGAACGACGACGATTACGCGGAGCACCACCGGTACGGCGTGGGCCATTGCCTGTGCGCGGACGCGTTAAGCGCAACGGCTTCGGCAGGTCGGTCATCAGCGCATCCGGGTTATATTTGCTGACCGGAATCGAGTGGCCGATATAGGTCTCGATTGCGGGTAAATTCAGCGCGTACTCTTCACAAGCCAGGCTGATAGAGTGACCGCTTGCGCCAGCACGACCGGTACGACCGATACGGTGAACGTAATCTTCACAGTCATCCGGCAGGTCATAGTTAAATACGTGCGTTACGGCTGGGATATGCAGACCACGTGCAGCAACATCCGTCGCAACGAGAATGTCGATATCGCCACGGGTGAATTCATCAAGGATTCGCAGACGTTTTTTCTGCGCCACGTCACCGGTCAGCAGACCGACACGATGACCGTCTGCAGCAAGGCTGCCCCAGATATCTTCACAACGATGCTTGGTGTTAGCAAAAACAATGGCGCGATCTGGCCACTCTTCTTCAATCAGCGTTTGCAGCAAACGCATTTTCTCTTCGTTGGAGGGGTAGAAGAGCTCTTCTTTAATGCGATGGCCAGTTTTCTGTTCCGGTTCGACTTCAACGTACTCAGCGTTATTCATTTGTTCGAACGCCAGTTCGCGAACGCGGTAAGAGAGGGTTGCAGAAAACAGCATATTCAGACGTTGGGTGGTTGGCGGCATACGACGGAATAGCCAACGGATATCTTTAATAAAGCCCAGATCGTACATACGATCGGCTTCATCCAGCACCACGACCTGAATCGCGCCCAGATTTATGTGGTTCTGTTTTGCATAGTCGATGAGACGACCGGTCGTGCCGATAAGAATATCGACGCCGCTTTCCAGCACTTTCAGCTGTTTATCGTAACCGTCGCCGCCATACGCCAGGCCTAATTTCAGACCAGTGGTCTGTGCCAGCGGCTCGGCATCGGCGTGGATCTGCACGGCTAACTCACGCGTTGGCGCCATAATTAACGCACGCGGTTGGTTCACCTTGCGATCGGCAATCGCGGGATGAGAGAGAAGATAATGAAACGTTGACGTCAGGAACGCCATCGTTTTTCCGGTACCGGTTTGCGCCTGCCCGGCAACATCACGACCAGCCAGCGTTAGCGGCAGCGCGAGGGCCTGAATGGGCGTACAGTTATGAAAGCCTTTGTTTTCAAGGGCTTCTATCACCTTTGGGTGCAGGGCGAAGTCGGAAAACTTCTGTTCTGTTAAATGTGTTTTGCTCATAGTGTGGTAGAATATCAGCTTACTATTGCTTTACGAAAGCGTATCCGGTGAAATAAAGTCAACCTTTAGTTGGTTAATGCTACATCAACACGTCGTTGATTAATGCTACACCAATGCACCAGGCTTATTCCTGTGGAGTTATTATGAGCGATAAAATTATTCACCTGACTGACGACAGTTTTGACACGGATGTACTCAAAGCGGACGGAGCAATCCTCGTTGATTTCTGGGCAGAGTGGTGCGGTCCGTGCAAAATGATCGCTCCGATTCTGGATGAAATCGCTGACGAATATCAGGGCAAACTGACGGTTGCTAAATTGAACATTGACCAAAACCCAGGCACCGCGCCGAAGTATGGTATCCGTGGCATCCCGACCCTGTTGCTGTTTAAAAACGGCGAAGTTGCGGCGACAAAAGTCGGCGCGCTGTCCAAAGGTCAGTTGAAAGAATTCCTCGACGCTAATTTAGCGTAAGGAAGTCTCATGATCGGGCGACCATACTTCGAAATGATTCGGATGACTGGACGCCCGACTTGAGTCGTGCTAAGTTAGTGTTGACTTCGTATTAAACATACCTTATTAAGTTTGAATCTAGTTATATCCAATACTTCCCGTTGTTTCTCGCGCGAGAAGTGGACAGATTCCTGGCTTGTCACTCAATCCGTCTTGTCGTTTCAGTTCTGCGTACTTTCCTGTGACCAGACAGCGAACAGACATGAGTTGATGGCCGTAAACAGGCATGGATGACCCTGCCATACCATTCACAACATTAAGTTCGAGATTTACCCCAAGTTTAAGAACTCACACCATTATGAATCTTACCGAATTAAAGAATACGCCGGTTTCTGAGCTGATCACTCTCGGCGAAAATATGGGCCTTGAAAACCTGGCTCGTATGCGCAAGCAGGACATTATTTTTGCCATCCTGAAGCAGCACGCAAAGAGTGGCGAAGATATCTTTGGTGACGGTGTGCTGGAGATATTGCAGGATGGATTTGGTTTCCTCCGCTCTGCAGACAGCTCCTATCTCGCCGGTCCTGATGACATCTACGTTTCTCCCAGCCAAATCCGCCGTTTCAACCTCCGCACTGGTGATACCATTTCTGGTAAGATTCGCCCGCCGAAAGAAGGTGAACGCTACTTTGCGCTGTTGAAAGTTAACGAAGTTAACTACGACAAACCAGAAAACGCCCGTAACAAAATCCTCTTTGAGAACTTAACGCCGCTGCACGCAAACTCCCGTCTGCGTATGGAGCGTGGTAACGGTTCTACTGAAGACTTAACGGCGCGTGTACTGGATCTGGCATCGCCGATCGGTCGTGGCCAACGCGGTCTGATTGTTGCTCCGCCGAAAGCGGGTAAAACCATGCTGCTGCAGAACATCGCGCAGAGCATTGCATACAATCATCCTGACTGCGTGTTGATGGTGCTGCTGATTGACGAACGTCCGGAAGAAGTTACCGAGATGCAGCGTCTGGTGAAAGGTGAAGTGGTTGCGTCTACCTTTGACGAACCTGCCTCCCGCCACGTTCAGGTTGCGGAAATGGTTATCGAGAAGGCGAAACGTCTGGTTGAACACAAGAAAGACGTTATCATTCTGCTTGACTCCATCACCCGTCTGGCACGTGCATATAACACCGTGGTTCCTGCTTCCGGTAAAGTACTGACCGGTGGTGTGGACGCCAACGCCCTGCATCGTCCGAAGCGTTTCTTTGGTGCTGCACGTAACGTGGAAGAGGGCGGTAGCCTGACCATCATCGCGACTGCGCTGATTGATACCGGCTCTAAAATGGATGAAGTTATCTATGAAGAGTTTAAAGGTACCGGCAACATGGAACTGCACCTCTCTCGTAAGATTGCTGAAAAACGCGTCTTCCCGGCTATCGACTACAACCGTTCCGGTACCCGTAAAGAAGAGTTGCTCACCACCCAGGAAGAGCTGCAGAAAATGTGGATCCTGCGTAAAATCATCCATCCGATGGGTGAAATCGACGCCATGGAGTTCCTCATTAACAAGCTGGCGATGACCAAGACCAATGACGACTTCTTCGATATGATGAAGCGTTCCTGATTCGGGCATCATCTGAAAACGCCACGTTTTTACGTGGCGTTTTGCTTTTACGATTCATCCTAATGTTTGGTCAGATAAAATTGTCATTATTATCGGCGTCATGGATTGTCACAATGTGCGGCATGACCGACAAGAGGTAGGAAGTGTAATGTTTTAGCTGCTCTCTTCAAGGGGGCGTCTTAACGCATTATACTTTAAGGAAATGATATATGCTGAGAACACATACACTGTGAATCTACTCGCTGCTTTCTCTGAGCTAGTTAGTATTTTTTTATTCACAACGATTTTTATTTTTTTGGCACGAAAAGTAGCCATAAAAATAGGTTTAGTGGATAAGCCAAACTTCCGCAAACGTCACCAAGGGATTATTCCGTTAGTGGGCGGGATTTCTGTGTTTGCCGGAATCAATTTCATGTTTGGCCTTTCGGATTATTACATTCCCCATGCCTCTTTATACCTCTTCTGTGCAGGTGTGCTGGTGTTTGTTGGCGCGCTTGACGATCGTTTTGACATCAGCGTAAAAATACGAGCAGTCGTTCAGGCGGCGATTGCTATTGTGATGATGGTAAAAGGTGAGCTTTATCTAAGTAGCCTGGGATATATTTTTGGCCCGTGGGAGTTGTTGTTGGGTCCCTTTGGTTATTTTCTCACCCTTTTTGCCGTCTGGGCGGCGATTAACGCCTTTAATATGGTTGATGGCATTGATGGCTTGTTAGGCGGGCTATCCAGCGTCTCATTCGCAGCGATGGGGTTTATCCTGTGGTTCGATGGCCAGACAAGCCTGGCAATCTGGTGTTTTGCCATGATCGCCGCCATTCTGCCTTACATCCTACTGAACCTGGGGATTCTCGGACGCCGCTATAAAGTCTTTATGGGCGATGCGGGGAGTACGCTGATTGGCTTTACGGTAATCTGGATCCTGCTGGAGACCACTCAAGGTAAAACGCATCCTATTAGCCCGGTCACGGCTCTGTGGATTATCGCCATTCCGTTAATGGATATGGTGGCGATCATGTATCGTCGTTTACGTAAAGGCATGAGTCCTTTCTCTGCAGATCGCCAGCATATTCATCATTTAGTGATGCGCGCCGGGTTTACTTCCAGACAGGCATTTGTTCTGATCACGTTGGCTGCAGCGATTCTGGCCTCTATCGGTGCACTGGCTGAATATTTTCGTTTAGTCCCTGAATGGGCCATGTTGGTGCTCTTTTTACTGGCATTCGGTCTTTACGGTTACTGTATTAAGCGAGCATGGAAGGTGGCGAGATTTATTAAGCGAGTTAAGCGCAGACTACGAAGGCACCGCGAAGGCAAACCAAACTTAACCAAGTAAATTGAGGATGCGATGACACAACCATTACCGGGGGAACACGCCGTGAGCGCAGAAAATGAACTGGATATCCGTGGGTTGTTTCGTGCCTTATGGGCAGGGAAAGTGTGGATTGTCGGCATGGCTCTCGCCTTCGCGTTAGTCGCTCTCGCCTATACGTTCTTTGCTCGTCAGGAGTGGAGTGCGACGGCGATTTCAGACAGGCCCACGGTCAATATGTTGGGCGGTTATTACTCTCAGCAGCAATTCTTGCGTAACCTGGACATCAAGGCCAGTCTTGCATCAGCGGATCAACCGTCAGTGATGGATGAAGCCTATAAAGAATTTATTATGCAGCTTGCCTCATGGGATACGCGCCGTGAATTCTGGCAGCAGACTGATTACTACAAGCAACGTATGGTGGGTAACAGCAAAGCCGATGCGGCGATGCTGGATGAACTGATCAATAACATTCAGTTTATGCCTGGCGATGCGGTTCGTAATACCAATGACAGCGTGAAGCTGATTGCCGAGACGGCACCCGATGCCAACAATCTGTTGCGTCAGTATGTTGCGTTTGCCAGTCAGCGTGCTGCGCGTCATCTGAACGACGAGTTAAAGGGAGCCTGGGCTGCGCGCACCGTGCAGATGAAGGCACAGGTAAAACGCCAGGAAGAAGTGGCGAAATCGATTTTCTCTCGCCGAGTCCACAACATTGAGCAGGCACTCAAAATTGCTGAACAGCATAATATTTCGCGTACTTCCACTGACGTTCCGGCTGAAGAATTACCTGATTCAGAACTGTTTTTGCTTGGACGCCCTATGCTGCAGGCGCGACTCGAAAACCTGCAATCTGTTGGTCCCGATTTCGATCTGGACTACTTCCAAAACCGAGCCATGCTTAACACACTGAACGTTGGGCCAACTCTGGATCCGCGTTTTCAGACCTATCGTTATTTGCGTACGCCGGAGGAACCGGTAAAACGTGACAGCCCTCGTCGTGCCTTCCTGATGATTATGTGGGGCATCGTTGGGGCTCTGATCGGTGCTGGTGTCGCGTTAACCCGCCGCCGCACGATTTAGCAATATCGTTGCAGTGAGGGGCTGGGCCCTCACTGCCAATCCGAAGAGAATCGATGTGAAAGTACTGACTGTATTTGGCACGCGACCAGAGGCCATAAAAATGGCACCTCTGGTTCATGCGTTGGCAAAAGATCCTGATTTTGAGGCAAAAGTTTGCGTCACGGCGCAGCATCGGGAGATGCTCGATCAGGTGTTGAACCTTTTTTCCATTGTACCTGACTACGATCTCAATATTATGCAGCCAGGTCAGGGACTAACAGAAATTACCTGCCGAATACTGGAAGGATTAAAGCCTATTCTGGCTGACTTTAAACCCGACGTTGTGTTGGTTCACGGCGATACCACGACCACCATTGCCACTAGCCTGACCGCGTTCTATCAGCGTATTCCGGTAGGGCATGTGGAGGCGGGTTTACGTACAGGCGATCTCTACTCTCCCTGGCCGGAAGAGGCGAACCGTACGCTGACCGGGCATTTGGCGATGTATCATTTTGCGCCAACAGAAAACTCGCGCCAAAACCTGCTACGGGAAAACATTTCTGATAGCCGTATCTTCGTTACAGGTAATACGGTTATTGATTCGTTGATCTGGGTTCGCGACCGCGTACTGGCGAACGATAAATTGCGTGCTGAATTAGCAGAGCATTATCCTTTCCTGAGCTCTGATAAAAAAATGATACTGGTGACCGGTCATCGTCGGGAAAGCTTCGGTCGCGGTTTTGAACGCATTTGCCATGCGCTGGCGGAAATTGCTGCGGCCAATCAGAACGTGCAGATTGTTTATCCGGTTCACCTGAATCCTAACGTCAGCGAACCGGTGAATCGCATTCTGGGTCACGTTGAAAACGTCATCCTGATTGAACCGCAGGATTACATGCCGTTTGTCTGGCTGATGAATCATGCCTGGCTGATCCTGACCGACTCCGGTGGGATTCAGGAAGAAGCCCCATCTCTGGGGAAACCAGTACTGGTGATGCGCGAAACGACGGAACGTCCGGAAGCGATTACTGCAGGTACAGTACGTCTGGTAGGGACAGACCCGCAGCGTATTGTCGAAGAAGTCACGCGTTTGCTGCATGACGATAATGAATATCAGACCATGAGCCGCGCCCATAATCCGTATGGTGACGGGCAGGCATGTGGCCGCATTTTACACGCGTTAAAAAATAATCGGATATCGCTATGAGTTTTACGACCATTTCTGTCA
The DNA here is from genome assembly GCF_030333935.1 of Citrobacter sp. Cf125. Lineage (NCBI taxonomy): Bacteria > Pseudomonadati > Pseudomonadota > Gammaproteobacteria > Enterobacterales > Enterobacteriaceae > Citrobacter > Citrobacter sp. Cf125. The sequence continues at coordinate 25,121 of NZ_JAOWEY010000015.1, forward strand.
TTGGGCTGGGTTATATCGGACTGCCGACGGCGGCTGCCTTTGCTTCCCGTCAAAAGCATGTGATTGGCGTAGATGTAAATCAACACGCGGTGGATACCATTAATCGCGGTGAAATTCATATCGTTGAGCCAGATTTGGGCGCCGTGGTGAAAACGGCGGTCGAAAATGGATTTCTGCGTGCGACCACAACCCCTGTAGATGCGGATGCCTTTCTGATTGCTGTGCCTACTCCGTTTAAGGGGGAGCACGAACCCGATATGGTCTACGTTGAAGCCGCAGCCAAGTCTCTTGCACCGGTGTTGAAAAAAGGCGCGTTGGTGATCCTTGAATCGACGTCGCCTGTCGGGGCTACCGAACAGATGGCCACATGGCTGGCTGAAATGCGTCCTGATTTGACTTTCCCGCAGCAGGTCGGTGAACAGGCTGACGTTAACATTGCTTATTGTCCAGAACGTGTGCTGCCGGGCCAGGTGATGGTTGAACTGATTAAAAACGACCGCGTGATTGGGGGCATGACCCCAGTCTGTTCCGCACGCGCCAGTGAGCTGTACAACATCTTCCTTGAAGGGGAATGTGTCGTGACCAACGCCCGCACTGCGGAAATGTGCAAGCTGACTGAAAATAGCTTCCGCGACGTCAATATCGCCTTCGCTAATGAGTTGTCGCTGATTTGCGCCGATCAGGGGATCAACGTCTGGGAACTGATTCGCCTGGCAAATCGCCATCCGCGCGTGAATATTTTGCAGCCGGGTCCGGGTGTTGGCGGGCACTGTATCGCAGTTGATCCGTGGTTTATCGTGGCGCAGAACCCGCAGCAGGCGAAATTGATTCGCACCGCGCGTGAGGTAAACGACGGTAAGCCTCATTGGGTGGTCGATCGGGTAAAAGCTGCCGTGGCCGACTGTCTGGCGGATACCAATAAACGGGCCAGCGAAGTGAAAATTGCCTGTTTTGGTCTGGCATTTAAACCGAATATTGATGATTTACGTGAAAGCCCGGCGATGGGAATTGCGCAAAGTATCGCGCATTGGCACAAAGGCGAAACATTGGTGGTGGAACCGAATATCCATCAACTGCCGAAAAAACTGGAAGGTCTGTGCCAACTGGCAACGCTGGACGATGCCCTGGGAAGCGCCGATGTGCTGGTCTTGCTGGTCGACCACAATGAATTTAAAGCCATTAAAGGCGGTGTGGTTCACCAGCAATATGTCGTTGATACCAAAGGGGTCTGGCGGTGAAAATCCGCGCCAGTATTGAGCCGCTTAGCTGGGAAAATACGTTCTTTGGCGTGCATAGCGCTATTGTGCGTTTTGACCAACACGCGTCGGTTCTGACTGCGGATGCGTTGCAGCCCTGGTCGCGGGTACAGGCAAAAATACCTGCCGCCAATACCCAAGCATTAGATGCCCTGCAACAAATGGGCTTCTCACTGGTTGAAGGTGAAGTAGATTTTGTGCTGCCAGTGACGTGTGCGCATGGTGACCCCGGTGCGCAGGTCGCACAAACTACGGATATCCCTGCATTACGCCATCTGGCAGGACAGGCGTTCGCGCAAAGTCGTTTTCGCGCCCCGTGGTATGCCGCAGATGCCAGCGCGCGTTTTTATGCGCAGTGGATTGAAAACGCGGTGCTGGGGACGTTCGATCATCAATGCCTCGTTTTTCGTACACCAACAGGTGAGATTCGTGGCTATGTCTCGCTGCGTGAACTGAATGCGACCGAGGCGCGAATTGGCCTGCTAGCCGGGCGTGGGGCGGGAGCAGAACTGATGCAGGCCGCGCTTTGCTGGGCGCAGGCTCACGGTAAAACAGCACTGCGTGTGGCGACCCAAATGGGCAATACCGCCGCGCTTAAACGTTATATACACAGTGGTGCGAATGTGGAAAGCACCGCGTATTGGTTATACAGGTGACACGATGATTCCATTTAACGCACCGCCGGTGGTGGGCACTGAACTCGATTACATGCAGACTGCGATGAACAGCGGCAAACTGTGTGGCGACGGCGGTTTTACCCGTCGCTGCCAGCAGTGGCTGGAACAGCATTTTGGCAGCGAGAAAGTATTGCTGACGCCTTCCTGCACCGCATCGCTTGAGATGGCGGCATTGCTGCTGGATATCCAGCCTGGCGACGAAGTCATTATGCCAAGCTATACGTTTGTATCCACGGCCAATGCTTTCGTGCTGCGAGGCGCGAAAATTGTCTTTGTTGATATCCGCCCGGATACCATGAACATTGACGAAACGCTGATTGAAGCGGCGATCACCGACAAAACCCGCGCGATTGTGCCGGTGCATTACGCGGGTGTGGCCTGCGAAATGGATACTATTATGGCGCTGGCGACCAAACATAACCTGTTTGTGGTGGAAGATGCGGCCCAGGGCGTTATGTCGACTTACAAAGGTCGGGCGCTGGGGACGATTGGTCACATCGGTTGCTTTAGCTTTCATGAGACCAAAAACTATACCGCAGGTGGTGAAGGCGGCGCGACGCTGATTAATGATAAAAAATTAGTCGAACGTGCAGAGATCATCCGTGAAAAAGGGACAAACCGCAGCCAGTTTTTCCGTGGCCAGGTAGATAAATATACCTGGCGTGATATCGGCTCCAGCTATTTGATGTCCGATCTACAGGCCGCTTATCTGTGGGCGCAACTGGAAGCAGCGGACCGCATTAACCAGCAGCGTCTGACGCTGTGGCAGAACTACTATGATGCTCTTGAACCGCTGGCGCGTGCCGGACGTATCGAGCTGCCTTCTGTACCGGAAGACTGCGTGCAAAACGCCCATATGTTTTACATCAAGCTGCGCGATATCGACGATCGCACGGCGTTGATTAACTTCCTGAAAGAAGCTGAAATTATGGCGGTGTTCCACTATATCCCGCTGCATGATTGCCCGGCTGGCGACAAATTCGGCGTATTTGCCGGTGTTGATCGTTACACCACCAAAGAGAGCGAGCGTTTGCTGCGTTTACCGCTGTTCTACAACCTGTCGCCGGTCAACCAGCGAACGGTAATTTCGACCTTACTCAACTACTTCGCCTGAAATGTCGCTTGCTAAAGCGTCCTTATGGACGGCAGCCAGTACGCTGGTAAAAATTGGTGCGGGTTTGCTGGTCGTGAAGCTGCTGGCGGTGTCGTTTGGCCCGGCAGGCGTGGGGCAGGCGGGTAACTTCCGCCAGATGGTCACCGTGCTTGGTGTCCTGGCGGGGGCCGGCATTTTCAACGGCGTCACGAAATATGTTGCGCAGCACCATGACGATCCGAACCTGCTCCGCAAGGTCGTCGGTACATCTTCCGCGATGGTGCTGGGATTCTCTACGCTGATGGCGGTTATTTTTCTGCTGGCGGCCGCACCAATCAGTCAGGGATTGTTTGGTCATACTCATTATCAGGGGCTGGTAAGACTGGTTGCGCTGGTGCAGATGGGCATTGCCTGGGCGAATCTGCTGCTGGCGTTGATGAAGGGGTTTCACGATGCGGCGGGTAACGCGCTGTCGCTGATTGTGGGTAGCCTGGTGGGCGTAGTGGCTTATTATGGCTGTTATCGCCTGGGAGGGTATGAAGGCGCTTTGCTGGGTCTGGCATTAGTGCCCGCGTTGGTCGTTATCCCTGCCGCTATTATGCTGATTAAGCGCGGGGCGATTCCTCTGCATTACCTGAAACCCTCGTGGGATAACGGTCTGGCTGGACAGCTAAGCAAGTTTACGCTGATGGCGCTGATTACCTCCGTAACGTTGCCTGTGGCATACGTGATGATGCGAAACCTGCTGGCGGCGCAGTACAGTTGGGATGATGTGGGGATTTGGCAGGGGGTAAGCAGTATCTCTGATGCTTATCTGCAATTCATTACCGCTTCATTCAGCGTTTACTTGCTGCCGACGTTGTCGCGACTGACTGAAAAGCGCGACATTACGCGCGAGGTGGTTAAGTCGCTGAAGTTCGTGTTACCAGCAGTTGCCGCCGCGAGCTTTACCGTTTGGCTACTGCGTGACTTTGCTATCTGGCTGCTTTTCTCCGCAAAATTCACCGCCATGCGCGATCTGTTTGCCTGGCAACTGGTTGGCGATGTACTAAAAGTTGGGGCGTATGTCTTTGGGTATCTGGTGATCGCGAAAGCGTCGCTGCGGTTTTATATTTTGGCTGAAATTAGCCAGTTCATGTTATTGACGGTGTTTGCTCACTGGCTGATCCCTGCACATGGTGCGCTGGGAGCGGCACAGGCTTATATGGCAACGTACATCGTCTATTTTTCACTTTGTTGTGGCGTGTTTTTACTCTGGCGTAGGCGGGCATGACTGTACTGATTCACGTTCTGGGATCGGATATCCCTCACCATAACCAAACCGTGTTGCGGTTTTTCAACGACTCGCTTGCCGCGACGAGCGAGCACGCGCGCACGTTTATGGTTGCCGGTCAGGATGCGGGATTCAGTGAGAGCTGCCCAGCGTTATCGCTGAGTTTTTACAGCGGGAAAAAAGCGTTAGCCGAAGCAGTTATCGCGAAAGCAAAAGCGAATCGCCAACAGCGATTCTTCTTCCACGGTCAGTTCAACACCAGCCTGTGGTTGGCGCTGCTGGGCGGGGGAATTAAACCGACGCAGTTTTACTGGCATATCTGGGGTGCTGATTTATACGAAGTCTCCAGTGGGCTGAAATTCCGCCTGTTTTACCCGATTCGCCGCATGGCGCAGAATCGCGTGGGCTGCGTGTTTGCCACACGGGGCGATTTACGTTATTTCGCCGAGCAACATCCGCATCTACGGGGTGAGTTGCTCTATTTCCCAACGCGAATGGATCCTTCACTCAATAACATGAGCAATGATTGTCAGCGCAGCGGCAAGATGACGGTGCTGGTTGGCAACTCTGGCGATCGCAGCAATGAGCATGTTGCCGCGCTGCGTGCTGTCCATCAGCAGTTCGGCGACACGGTGAACGTGATTGTGCCGATGGGTTATCCCGCCAATAATGAGGCCTATATCGACGAGGTTCGCCAGGCCGGTATGGCATTATTTAGCGCTGATAATCTGCAAATTTTAAGTGAAAAGCTGGAATTTGATGCCTATCTAACATTATTGCGGCAATGCGATTTGGGTTACTTTATTTTTGCCCGACAGCAGGGGATCGGTACCCTGTGTTTGCTGATCCAGGCGGGTATCCCGTGCGTGCTCAACCGTGAAAATCCCTTCTGGCAGGATATGGTGGAACAGAATCTTCCGGTGTTATTTACCACGGATGATCTCAATGAAGGCGTCGTACGTGAAGCGCAGCGCCAGTTGGCATCGGTAGATAAAAACACGATTACCTTCTTTAGCCCGAATTATCTGCAGCCGTGGTATAACGCGCTGCGCATTGCTTCAGGAGAAACCGTATGAGCCTGATGCAATTCAGCGGTCTGCTGGTAGTCTGGCTGCTCTCCACCTTGTTTATCGCCACGCTGACCTGGTTTGAGTTCCGCCGCGTACGTTTTAACTTCAATGTTTTCTTCTCATTGTTGTTCTTGCTGACGTTCTTCTTCGGATTCCCGTTAACCAGCATCCTGGTGTTCCGCTTTGATGTGGCAGTGGCTCCGCCGGAGATCCTGCTGCAGGCCTTGCTGTCAGCAGCCTGTTTCTATGCCGTCTACTACGTGACGTATAAAACGCGATTGCGTAAGCGAGTAGAGGGTAAGCCGCGCAGGCCGCTGTTTACTATCAATCGCGTTGAAGCCCATTTGACCTGGGTTATCCTGATGGCGATTGCGCTGGTGAGCGTGGGCGTCTTCTTTATGCACAACGGATTCCTGCTGTTCAGACTGCAATCCTATAGCCAGATTTTTTCCAGCGAAGTCTCTGGGGTCGCTCTGAAGCGTTTCTTCTACTTCTTCATTCCGGCCATGCTGGTGGTTTATTTCCTGCGTCAGGACAGCAAAGCGTGGTTGTTCTTCCTGGTGAGCACCGTCGCGTTTGGTTTGCTGACCTATATGATTGTGGGCGGGACACGCGCCAATATCATAATCGCGTTTGCCATCTTCTTGTTTATCGGCATTATTCGCGGCTGGATTTCGCTGTGGATGTTGGTCGCCGCAGGCGTGCTGGGTATTGTCGGGATGTTCTGGCTGGCCTTGAAGCGCTACGGAATGAGCGTTAGCGGCGATGAGGCGTTCTATACGTTCCTGTACCTTACGCGCGACACCTTCTCGCCGTGGGAGAACCTGGCGCTGTTGCTGCAGAATTACCACAATATTGAGTTCCAGGGGCTGGCGCCGATTGTTCGTGACTTCTATGTCTTTATCCCTTCCTGGCTGTGGCCTGGGCGGCCGAGTATTGTACTCAACTCAGCGAACTACTTTACCTGGGAAGTGTTGAACAACCACTCGGGACTGGCGATTTCGCCGACGTTAATTGGTTCACTGGTGGTGATGGGCGGGGCGCTTTTTATACCATTAGGCGCGATTGTCGTTGGACTCATTATCAAGTGGTTCGACTGGCTGTATGAGCTAGGTAACCAAGAAACCAATCGCTATAAGGCGGCGATTTTGCACAGTTTCTGTTTTGGCGCCATTTTCAATATGATCGTGTTGGCACGTGAAGGGCTGGATTCGTTTGTCTCGCGAGTGGTCTTTTTCCTCGTGATTTTTGGCGTTTGCCTACTGATGGCAAAACTGCTGTTTTGGCTATTCGATAGCGCAGGACTCATCCATAAACGAATCAAGTCGCTGCCCCGGACACAAATTGAAGGATCGTAATGACAGATAACATAACTGCGCCGCTGTATTCGCTGCGCGGATTACAACTGATTGGCTGGCGCGATATGCAACATGCGCTGAATTACCTGTTTGCCGAAGGACACCTCAGGTCAGGAACGCTGGTGGCTATCAACGCTGAGAAAATGCTGACAGCAGAAGATAATCCTGAAGTGAGGGAGCTGATCAACGCCGCGGAGTTCAAATATGCGGATGGGATTAGCGTGGTGCGTTCGGTGCGCAAAAAATTCCCACAGGCGCAGGTTTCACGTGTGGCCGGTGCTGACCTTTGGGAAGCGCTGATGGCGCGAGCCGGGCAAAACGGAACGCCTGTTTTCCTGGTTGGTGGCAAGCCTGAAGTTCTGGCGCAAACAGAGGCAAAACTACGTGCACAGTGGCGTGTGAACATTGTGGGTAGCCAGGATGGTTATTTTACCTCAGAGCAGTGTCAGGCGTTATTTGAGCGTATTCACGCCAGCGGCGCGCAAATTGTGACGGTGGCGATGGGTTCGCCGAAACAAGAGATCTTTATGCGTGATTGCCGCAAGACTCACCCTGACGCGCTGTATATGGGCGTGGGTGGCACCTACGACGTCTTTACCGGTCACGTTAAGCGTGCGCCTAAAATCTGGCAAAATCTGGGGCTGGAGTGGCTGTATCGCTTATTGTCGCAACCGAGCCGTATTACTCGACAACTTCGCTTATTACGCTATCTACGCTGGCACTATACCGGCAACCTCTGACGCCCTCTCTCCTCTGATAAGTAGCGTGATCTGCTAATTACGCTACTTATTCACAACATAATCGCTGCTTTCTCGCACAATATATTCATTTTTTGAATGCTTTAATTGCCATTTAAGCGATTTTAGGAAACCATTCGCAACAATCATTTCAGTGCCGTGGAGTTTTGACGCCAACTGCTAAGCGGTCGGTGTCGTATAGCCTGTTATGACATAACAAGATGTACCCATAACGAGAACCGGTAATACCGGACAGCATGCAAACACAACAAGAGGATTTATGGCCGAGAACAAACCTGAGCTACAGCGTGGGCTGGAGGCTCGTCACATCGAATTAATTGCCCTCGGGGGCACTATTGGCGTCGGGCTGTTTATGGGGGCCGCCAGTACCCTGAAATGGGCGGGACCTTCGGTTCTGCTGGCGTATATCGTCGCCGGGCTGTTCGTATTTTTCATTATGCGTTCTATGGGGGAGATGTTATTCCTCGAGCCGGTTGCCGGTTCATTCGCTGTTTACGCTCACCGTTATATGAGCCCCTTCTTTGGCTATCTCACCGCCTGGTCATACTGGTTTATGTGGATGGCGGTGGGGATCTCAGAGATTACCGCCATCGGGGTGTACGTCCAGTTCTGGTTCCCGGAAATGGCGCAATGGATACCCGCACTGATCGCGGTCGGACTGGTTGCATTGGCGAACCTCGCCGCAGTTCGCTTGTATGGTGAAATTGAGTTCTGGTTTGCCATGATCAAAGTGACCACCATCATTGTGATGATCGTCATTGGGTTAGGGGTGATTTTCTTCGGTTTTGGTAATGGCGGTCAGGCGATCGGCTTTGGCAACCTGACCGAACACGGCGGTTTCTTTGCCGGTGGTTGGAAGGGCTTCCTGACAGCATTGTGTATTGTCGTGGCTTCTTACCAGGGCGTGGAGCTGATTGGCATTACTGCAGGTGAAGCGAAGAACCCACAGGTCACGCTGCGTAGCGCGGTAGGTAAAGTGCTGTGGCGTATCCTGATTTTCTACGTTGGCGCAATTTTTGTTATCGTCACTATTTTCCCGTGGAACGAGATTGGCAGCAACGGCAGTCCGTTTGTTCTCACCTTTGCCAAGATTGGTATTACCGCCGCGGCGGGGATTATTAACTTTGTGGTCCTGACGGCGGCGCTGTCGGGTTGTAATAGCGGCATGTACAGCTGTGGGCGTATGCTCTACGCGCTGGCCAAGAATCGCCAGCTCCCCGCCGCTGTTGGGAAAGTTTCTCGCCATGGCGTACCGGTTGCCGGCGTGGCCATTTCTATCGCGATCCTGCTGATTGGTTCGTGCCTGAACTACATCATTCCCAATCCGCAGCGCGTGTTTGTTTATGTCTATAGCGCCAGCGTGTTGCCGGGGATGGTGCCGTGGTTTGTGATCCTGATAAGCCAGCTGCGTTTCCGTCAGGCGCATAAAGCGGCGATTGCCAGTCATCCATTCCGCTCCATTCTGTTCCCGTGGGCGAATTATTTGACGATGGCGTTCCTGATTTGCGTATTAATTGGCATGTACTTTAATGAAGATACCCGAATGTCGCTTTTTGTTGGCATAGGTTTCTTGTTGGCCGTGACGTTCATTTATAAGGTTTTTGGTCTGAATCGTCATGGCACAGCCCATAAATTGCGGGAATAAGCGACAAAACGCACAAACCATGACCAAACGATAATTTATTTTAAAAAAGCACTAGACAGAAGACCGAGACCTCCGTAATATCCAGCCCCGCAACGGCGCTAAGCGCCCGTAGCTCAGCTGGATAGAGCGCTGCCCTCCGGAGGCAGAGGTCTCAGGTTCGAATCCTGTCGGGCGCACCATTTAGTAGGGTGCCAGAGCTGCGGTGGTTTTAATACCGCGTAAAAGATTTGCAGTGGTGGCTATAGCTCAGTTGGTAGAGCCCTGGATTGTGATTCCAGTTGTCGTGGGTTCGAATCCCATTAGCCACCCCATTAATTTAAAGTTGTGAAATGCGAAGGTGGCGGAATTGGTAGACGCGCTAGCTTCAGGTGTTAGTGTCCTTAGGATGTGGGGGTTCGAGTCCCCCCCCTCGCACCACGACTTAAAGAATTGAACTAAAAATTCAAAAAGCAGTAAAACGGCGAGTAGCGCAGCTTGGTAGCGCAACTGGTTTGGGACCAGTGGGTCGGAGGTTCGAATCCTCTCTCGCCGACCAATTTTGAACCCCGCTTCGGCGGGGTTTTTTGTTTTCTGATTTTCCCTTCTCAGCCTTTATTCCCGCGAATTACCTGATGTCTTAAAAAGTCCGAATACCTGGTTTTTGCAGTGCAATCGTGGCATGCCTTGTGCAATAATATGCGGGTAGATGCTCATTCCATCTCTTATGTTCGCCCTCTGGCCTCATAAACTCAGGAATGATGCAGAGCCATTTACGGTGCTTATCGTCCACAGACAGATGTCGCGTAGCCTCATCAAACACCATGGACATAACGTTGAGTGAAGCACCCATTTATGTTGTCATACAGACCTGTTTAACGCCTGCTCCTTACCGAGCGGGCGTTTTTTTATGCATACACAAAATCCTTCGAACTGCTTCTCGAATGATTTTGTGTATACGATTGAAAAATATGTAGGCCCGGTAAGCGAAAGCGCTACCGGGCATTCAGGAGTTACTGCGGGGGATTGTTGTTCTGCAACGTCAACATCAGGCCATCACGACGCATGGTGGCGGCTTCTTCCGGCTGATGCAGTCTGTCCAGAGCGTCAGCAAGCCAGGCGTAGTCATAGGCATCCGGGCGCTGTTTGAGAGCGGCACGGAAGGCGAGCGTGGCTTCTTGCCATTCCCCATGCTTCATTAACGACTGACCCAGCGTACTCCACAGCAACGGGCGATCGCCCACGGCTTTAATCTGCTGGCGCAGCACTTTTTCTATCTGTTCCGGATTATTGGTTTTCAGACGCGGGATTGGCAGCACCAGACGGTCATCGTACTGACGTTTCAAACCATCAATGATGACCTGCTGCGCCGTATCGTGATCGTCACACTCAATCAGATGTTCAGCCATTGCTACCTGCAAAGCAACCTGATGACGAGTTTTACGGTTCTGGTTTTTCCACCATGCACGCAGCCCCTCGCTGCCCTGATCGGCGCGGACCTGATCCATCAAGCCAACCCATGCCTGTTGTTCCAGCATGGCGCGGTGCTCGTCATCACCCACATGCGCTTTTGCCATGGATGGGATGATATCCAGCAAGGAACTCCATGCGCCGGTGCGAATGTAGGCCTGCTCAGCCAGACGCAGCACTTCCGGATGACGTGGCGTTACTTCCAGCAGTTTGTCTATGCTGTGGCGTGCGGCGTGATTTTCATTACGCGCCAGTTGCAGGCGAACGCGAGCGATTTCTACCGGGATCGTATCATTTCCCGCCAGTTCGGCAGCACGCTCAAGGTGTTGGTTGGCGCGAGCTTCGTCACCGCGCTGCTGAGCCGCTTCTGCCGCCAGCAGGTAATTCACTACTGGTTGTTCTGCATGATCGGCATTTTTCGACATCAGCTTCTCAACCTGCTGATAGTCACCTTCTGCCAGTTTGAGCAGCGCCTGTTCGGTCTGCTTACGGGCGCGACGACGTTTACGACCCACAAACCACCCACGGGTATGTGCGCCGGTGCGGAAAATTCGGCGCAACAGCCATTCAATCGCAAACAGGACGACCATGGCGACGATCAGGATGATCACCAGGCCCGTCACGCTGGTTTCGATATTGTAGTTATCCGTCTGGATCAGCACATAGCCCTGATGACCGGCTATCATCGGACCGACGACGATCCCGGCGATCAACAGCACAAAGAGCAACAATACTTTTAGCATCATTATTCTCCTTGCGGCGCGGTTGCCGGAGCGTCTGTCGAAGGCGCTGGCGCTGCTGCTACCGGTGCTGTGGCAGGTTGCGCCAGTAAATTACGTACGCGGGTCTGCATTAACTTGTCGAGAATAGCCTGACTCTGCAGCGTTTCCGGGACATCCATACTGATGCTTTGCTGGCTCAGTTGGTCTACTTCTTCAAGGAACGCTTTGGTCGCTGCATCGTCGGTGTCGTAGTAAGCACGCACCCATGTGGAGACATTTTCCAGCGCCTGGCGGTATGTCTCTTCCTGATGACGCGGCACGGCCTGGGCCGCTACTAACAGGCGGGAACGGATATTTTCACGTAAGTAAACGTCCTGGTTCGGTGCCAGCAGCGGTACGGCAGTTTCATCACGACGGCGCACGGTGATAAAGCTGTCCATAAAGTTCTGCCAGCTTTTTTGCAGATTGACGCGCCATTCGCTAATCGAGCTGGAAAGCTCGCTGCTGTCCGAGTCCATCGGTGAATCGTCGGTGTCGTTGTCGGCCAAACGCAGGTTATCGATCTGATTAGAGAGTTGATTCACTTTCAGGATAATGCCGTCATAGTCGACCTGAGTCACCGCGGAGAGGCTCGCGATATCGTCAGTAATCGCACGTCGCGCGGTAATTAAGCTCGGGTCGTTCATATCTGCCAGACTGGCATCGGCGCTTTTCAGCAGCGCGGCGGCGGTGGTGACGTCCTGATCGCTCCATAATTTGCGACCAGCCAGTTTCACCAGGAAATCAGCCTGCGCCAGCAGCCATGTTCCAGCATCGTTGCCGGAGATGGTGGCGACTTTTTGCTGGACTTCATCAAGCTGTTTGACCAGCGCGGCCTGCTGGCGAGTGGCTTCATCCAGCTGCGTTGCCTGCTGTTTAATAATACCTTCCAGCTCAGCTTTCTGGCTTTCCTGCGCTTTTTGCAGTGCCGTCAGCTGGTTCGCCAGCGCATCGCTGGTTGCCGTTTGTGTTGTTGCCTGTTGTTTCCCCCAGCCGTACAGCCCAACGCCTGCTGCCAGCGCAATAGCAATCGCCACAGCGCTCAGAATCAGCGCCGTGCTGTTCTTACTCTTTTTTTCAGTATTAACTGGCTGTGACGTGGTTTCCACGGCCTCCCTGGTCTCTTCAACCACGGCGGAGGATTTTTCTTGTTCCGTCATTATGGCATCCCATTATGAGAGTTATTGTAATGCGCGTAGTAGCGCATCGTTGTCGGCGTTATCAGCGACCTTAATATCTTGCCAGCCCAGTTCCCGGGCGAGGTGCGCCAGACGCTCACTGACGACCAGCAGCCGACAGCGTAGTAACCAGTGCTCACGATACCACTGTGGAATAAGCGTCCAGAGCTGTTGTAGCATCTCTCCGCTAGTGACGACCACCGTGGTTACGCCACGGGATTGCCAGCGCATCGCTTCTTCTGCACCATCGTAATATTTTGCACTGCGTTGATAACATTCACAAAAATCGACATCGGCTCCGCGTGCCGTCAGGGTTTCACCTATCAGCTCACGGCCACCGTTGCCGCGTAATATAAGCGCGCGTTTTCCCGCAATATTTTGTAATTCAGGTAATTGTAGCAAGACTTCGCTAATTTCCCGATCCAGAGGGTAGTGAATATTGAAGCCGCTAACAGTATGCAGCGCCAGCGCCGTTGTACGGCCAATGGCAAAATACCGCGGAAGGGATGGCCAGCTTTTCTCTTGCTGCTGAAGCTCGGCATCTGCAAAGGTAACGGCGTGCTGCGAGAGGGCGAAGACCAGATCGTTCTCCGTCAGCGCCGACAGTCGGGAAGCAAGCGTTGCCAGTTCCCGACCAGGTGAAAACTCGATGAGCGGAAAACTCCAGGCCACCTGCCCCAGTGTGCGCAGACGGCTCACTAACTCTTCCCCAGCGGGAGACGGGCGGGTGACCAGAATACTCATGCGGGTGCTTCTCCGTTATAAACTTCAGCCAGAATGGCGCGCGCACCGTTCTCCAGCAGTTCTTCTGCCAGAGAGATGCCCATCTGTTCGGCATCCTGTGTGGCGCCGCGACGTTCTCCGCATACCATCTGTGAACCGTCTGGCGCGCCGACCAGCGCACGTAGCCAAATCTCACCGTCGATGATTTCGGCATAGCTACCAATAGGTACCTGACATCCCCCTTCCAGGCGGGTGTTCATGGCGCGTTCTGCTTTGACGCGTAGCGCGGTTTCTTCATGGTTGAGCGGCGCTAACAGCGCCTGAGTGCGCATATCATCCAGTCGACATTCTATGCCTACTGCGCCTTGTCCGACAGCGGGCAGGGAGACTTCCGGCGGCAGAGCGGTACGGACTCGCGACTCAAGACCTAAACGTTTTAATCCAGCGACCGCCAGAATAATGGCGTCATAATCGCCGTTATCCAGTTTGCTGAGGCGCGTGCCTACGTTGCCGCGTAGCGAACGGATGACGAGATCCGGGCGACGCTTCGCCAACTGGCATTGGCGACGCAAACTGGATGTCCCAACGATGCTGCCTGCGGGGAGTTCATCCAGCGTGTTGTACTTATTTGAGACGAAAGCATCACGCGGATCCTCTCGCTCGCAAATGGTGACCAGTCCAAGACCGTCAGGGAATTCAACCGGCACATCCTTCATGGAATGCACGGCGATATCGGCGCGTTTTTCCAGCAGCGCGACTTCCAGCTCTTTAACAAACAACCCTTTCCCTCCGACTTTCGCCAGCGGGGTATCAAGGATCACATCGCCACGGGTTACCATAGGAACCAGTTCCACGATCAGACCTGGGTGGTTTGCCATTAAGGCGTCTTTGACATAATGTGCCTGCCAGAGCGCAAGGGGGCTTTGGCGTGTGGCAATTCTCAAAACATTGTCTAACATGCTTGTTACCGTCATTATCAATCATTGACCATCCTAACATCCTTATCAAAGGGATGTCAGCGTTACGCTCAAACGTAAGTGAGAGGAAAGGCGCTGCATCATCACTGTCAGTGAATAATGACGAGAAAAACCTCCCGACCGTATGAAGGAATTTACACGTAACGAACGGTGCTACACTGGTATGTAGCGCATCTTTCTTTACGGTCAATGAGCAAGGTGTTAAATTGATCACGTTTTAGACCATTTTTTCATCTGTAACTAATAAAAGTGCAGGGGAAAAAGGTAACGGTTATTTTTGACATACGGTTTATCCGGACTGATGACGAGGGTGGTGAGCGTTTGCGCCGCTGCTATCGACGCCATGACGGATGCAACATCAGGCGATACGTCTTGTACCTCTATATTGAGACTCTGAAACAGAGACTGGATGCCATAAATCAACTGCGTGTGGATCGCGCGCTTGCTGCCATGGGACCTGCTTTCCAGCAGGTATACAGTCTGCTGCCGACATTATTGCACTACCACCATCCGCTGATGCCGGGTTACCTTGATGGTAACGTTCCCAAGGGCATATGCCTATACACGCCTGATGAAACCCAACGCCACTACCTGAACGAGCTGGAACTGTACCGCGGTATGTCGCCGCAGGACCCGCCGAAGGGCGAACTGCCGATCACCGGCGTTTACTCAATGGGCAGTACCTCTTCGGTAGGGCAAAGCTGTTCGTCTGACCTTGATATCTGGGTCTGCCATCAATCCTGGCTGGATAGCGAAGAGCGCCAACTGCTGCAGCGTAAATGTAGCCTGCTGGAAAGCTGGGCGGCCTCGTTGGGCGTGGAAGTCAGTTTCTTCCTGATTGACGAAAACCGTTTCCGTCACAATGAAAGCGGCAGTCTGGGTGGTGAAGACTGTGGTTCGACGCAGCATATCCTGTTGCTGGATGAATTCTATCGCACCGCTGTGCGCCTCGCGGGTAAACGTATTCTGTGGAATATGGTGCCGGGCGACGAAGAAGAGCACTACGACGATTACGTCATGACGCTCTACGCACAGGGGGTGTTAACGCCAAACGAATGGCTGGATCTCGGCGGACTCAGTTCGCTTTCCGCCGAAGAGTACTTTGGCGCCAGCCTCTGGCAGTTGTACAAGAGTATCGACTCCCCGTACAAAGCGGTGCTGAAAACGCTGTTGCTGGAAGCCTATTCCTGGGAATATCCCAACCCACGCCTGTTGGCGAAAGACATTAAACAGCGCTTGCATGACGGCGAGATCGTCTCTTTTGGTCTCGACCCTTACTGCATGATGCTGGAGCGCGTTACCGAGTACCTCACGGCGATCGAAGATCCGACGCGCCTGGATTTAGTACGTCGATGTTTCTACTTAAAAGTGTGCGAGAAACTGAGCCGTGAGCGCGCCTGCGTGGGCTGGCGTCGTGAAGTATTAAGTCAGTTAGTGAAAGAGTGGGGCTGGGATGACACCCGTCTGACCATGCTGGATAACCGCGCTAACTGGAAGATTGACCAGGTACGTGAAGCGCATAACGAACTGCTCGATGCGATGATGCAGAGCTATCGTAACCTGATCCGCTTTGCGCGGCGCAATAACCTCAGCGTCAGCGCCAGTCCGCAGGATATCGGCGTGCTGACCCGTAAGCTGTATGCTGCGTTTGAAGCGTTGCCGGGTAAGGTCACGCTGGTGAACCCGCAGATATCTCCGGATCTCTCGGAACCGAATCTGACCTTTATCCATGTACCGCCGGGTCGTGCCAACCGTTCGGGTTGGTATCTCTACAACCGCGCGCCTAACATGGACTCGATCATCAGCCATCAGCCGCTGGAATATAACCGCTATCTCAACAAGCTGGTGGCGTGGGCCTGGTTCAATGGCCTGCTGACTTCGCGTACGCATTTGTTTATTAAGGGCAACGGCATTGTTGATTTGCCGAAGCTGCAGGAAATGGTCGCCGACGTGTCGCACCACTTCCCACTGCGACTGCCTGCGCCAACGCCGAAAGCGCTCTATAGCCCATGCGAAATTCGCCATCTGGCGATTATCGTTAACCTCGAATATGACCCGACGGCAGCGTTTCGCAATCAGGTGGTGCATTTTGATTTCCGTAAGCTGGACGTCTTCAGTTTTGGTGAAGAGCAAAAATGCCTGGTGGGTAGCGTAGACCTGCTGTACCGCAACTCGTGGAATGAGGTGCGTACGCTGCACTTCAACGGCGAGCAGGCGATGATTGAAGCGTTAAAAACGATTCTGGGCAAAATGCACCAGGATGCCGCGCCGCCAGATAGCGTCGAGGTTTTCTGCTATAGCCAGCATCTGCGCGGTTTAATTCGCACCCGCGTTCAGCAACTGGTGTCTGAGTGCATCGAACTACGCCTCTCCAGCACCCGTCAGGAAACCGGACGTTTCAAAGCGCTGCGTGTTTCCGGCCAGACGTGGGGGCTGTTCTTCGAACGCCTGAACGTCTCGGTACAGAAGCTGGAAAATGCGATTGAATTCTATGGCGCGATTTCACATAACAAACTGCACGGGCTTTCCGTCCAGGTTGAGACCAACCATGTGAAACTCCCGTCGGTGGTGGACGGATTTGCCAGTGAAGGGATCATTCAGTTCTTTTTCGAAGAAACGGGTGATGAGCAGGGCTTTAATATCTACATTCTGGACGAAAGCAATCGGGCTGAGGTGTATCACCACTGCGAAGGTAGTAAAGAGGAACTGGTACGCGACGTCAGCCGTTTCTACTCATCGTCGCACGATCGTTTTACCTACGGCTCCAGCTTCATCAACTTTAACCTGCCGCAGTTCTATCAGATTGTGAAAACCGACGGGCGCGCGCAGGTGATTCCGTTCCGCACCCAGCCGATTAGCGCTGTTCCGCCCGTTAATCAGGACAACGACGCGCCGCAGTTGCAGCAGTATTTCTCTTAAGCATAGTGCCGGATGGCGGTGTAAACACCTTATCCGGCCTCCAAATGCGCGAGATACCCAGGCAGGATAAGCGAAGCGCATCCGGCAATCACACTTAGTGGAAGCTCACCTCTTCACCTGCCTGCTGCGTTGCCGCCTGTTCCAGCAGATCCCAGAACGTTTCGCCGCTTCGGTCGCAGATCCACTCGTCGCCTTTCAGGTCAAAATGGTAGCCGCCCTGTTTGGTCGCCAGCCATACCTGGTGCAGCGGCTCCTGACGGTTAATGATAATTTTGCTGCCGTTTTCGAAACTGATGGTCAGAACGCCGCCGTTGATCTCACAATCAATATCGCTGTCGCCATCCCAGTCATCCAGACGTTCTTCAATGGTCATCCACAGGGTGTCAGCAAGGCGATGAAATTCACTGTCGTTCATTTTCTTATCCTATTTTTCTTGATGCCCGCAGTATAACGTGGAATAAATCGCGATGCAGTTTTTAGCCAAACTCTTGCTTTTACGCCTTCTCCTGCGATGATAGAAAACAGAAAGCATGAACTTTACAGGCCATCAATAATGAAAAACGTGTTAAAGCCACTCGCTGTCATTTTTACTCTGTTCAGCCTGACGGGCTGTGGGCTAAAAGGCCCGCTCTATTTCCCACCAGCTGATAAAACCGCGCCGCCTCCGACCAAGAGCGTTCAGCCGCAATCGCAATCCACCACGCCTGAGAAAAACGATCGTGGGATTAGTGATGGGCCTTCTCAGGTGAATTACTAACGGCAGGAATAGATTTTACATTTCTGTACCCGCGTGAACGGAGTGAATGATGCAATTCTCTAAAATGCATGGCCTTGGCAACGATTTTATGGTCGTCGACGCGGTAACGCAGAATGTCTTTTTCTCACCAGAGCTGATCCGCCGCCTGGCCGACAGACATCTCGGCGTTGGATTTGATCAACTGCTGGTGGTTGAACCTCCGTATGATCCGGAGCTGGATTTCCACTACCGTATTTTTAATGCCGACGGCAGTGAAGTGTCACAGTGCGGCAATGGCGCCCGCTGTTTTGCCCGTTTTGTTCGCCTGAAAGGGCTGACCAATAAGCGCGATATTCGCGTCAGTACCGCGAATGGTCGTATGGTATTAACCGTAACCGACGACGAGCTGGTGCGGGTGAATATGGGCGAACCCAATTTTGAACCCTCGCAGGTTCCTTTTCGCGCTAATAAAGCAGAGAAGACCTATATTATGCGCGTGGCCGAACAGACAGTATTGTGCGGCGTGGTTTCAATGGGGAACCCGCACTGCGTGATTCAGGTTGATGACGTTGATACGGCCACGGTAGAAACACTGGGACCGGTTCTGGAAAGCCATGAACGCTTCCCTGAACGCGCCAACATCGGATTTATGCAGGTGGTAAAACGCGAGCATATCCGACTGCGCGTCTATGAGCGCGGCGCGGGTGAAACGCAGGCCTGCGGCAGCGGTGCATGCGCCGCCGTTGCAGTCGGTATCCAGCAGGGGCTGCTGGCAGAAGAAGTGAGGGTGGAATTACCGGGCGGTCGACTTGATATCGCCTGGAAAGGTCCGGGTCATCCGCTGTATATGACTGGCCCGGCGGCACATGTCTACGACGGATTTATTCACTTATGAAGCAACCAGGGGAAGAACTACAGGAAACGCTCATGGAGCTCGACGATCGGGCGGTCGTCGATTATCTGCAACGTAATCCTGAGTTTTTTATCCGTAATGCCCAGGCCGTTGAAGCGATGCGAGTTCCGCACCCAGTGCGGGGCACGGTCTCTTTAGTGGAATGGCATATGGCGCGGGCGCGTAATCATATTAACGTGCTGGAAGAGAACATGGCGCTGTTGATGGAACAGGCCAACGCCAATGAAAGCCTGTTCTATCGTCTGTTAAATCTGCAAGGACGTCTGGTGGCGGCCAGCAGTCTTGACGACATGCTGATGCGCTTGCATCGCTGGGCGCGTGAGTTAGGGCTGGCCGGAGCGACTGTTCGTCTGTTCCCGGATCGCTGGCGACTTGGCGCGCCATCAAAATTCACCCATCTGGCATTAAGCCGTCAGGCTTTTGAACCGTTGCGTATCCAGCGTTTGGGCCAGTCGCAGCACTATCTTGGGCCGCTCAATGGTCCTGAATTGCTGGTCATGATGCCGGAGGCGAAAGCCATAGGCTCAGTCGCGATGTCGATGCTCGGGCAGGATGGATCCCTTGGCGTGATGCTGTTTAGCAGTCGTGATGTTAATCATTACCAGCAGGGGCAAGGCACGCAATTGCTGCAGGAAATCTCGCTGATGTTGCCGGAGCTGCTGGAGCGCTGGATTGAACGCGTATGACCGATTCACCCCTTTCTCAGGATGTGGCGCGCTTTTTGCGCTATCTGGGCGTTGAGCGCCAGCTTAGCCCGATCACCTTGCTTAATTATCAGCGTCAGCTTGATGCCATCATTGCGTTAGCCGGAGTGACCGGTCTGCAAAGCTGGCAACAATGTGATGCCGCCATGGTGCGCAGTTTTGCTGTTCGCAGCCGTCGTAAAGGATTGGGGCCGGCGAGTCTGGCGCTGCGTCTCTCCGCGTTACGCAGTTTCTTCGACTGGCTGGTTAATCAGGGCGAACTGAAAGCCAATCCGGCAAAAAGCGTTTCCGCGCCGAAAGCACCGCGTCATCTGCCTAAAAATATCGATGTCGACGACGTTAATCGTCTGCTGGATATCGATCTCAACGACCCCCTTGCCGTGCGTGATAGAGCGATGCTGGAAGTGATGTACGGCGCGGGTCTGCGTTTATCTGAACTGGTTGGGCTGGATATTAAACATCTCGATCTCGACACCGGCGAAGTGTGGGTGATGGGTAAGGGCAGTAAAGAGCGTCGCCTGCCGATTGGCCGCAATGCGGTGGCGTGGATTGAGCACTGGCTGGATCTGCGCGGACTCTTTGGCTGCGATGACGATGCGCTATTTCTGTCCAAACTGGGCAAACGCATCTCGGCGCGTAACGTGCAGAAACGCTTTGCTGAATGGGGTATCAAGCAGGGGCTGAACAGCCACGTACATCCCCACAAATTACGCCACTCCTTTGCGACGCATATGCTGGAGTCGAGCGGCGATCTGCGCGGAGTGCAGGAGTTATTGGGTCATGCCAATCTCTCCACAACTCAAATCTATACCCATCTTGATTTTCAACACCTGGCTTCAGTGTACGATGCGGCGCATCCGCGCGCCAAACGGGGGAAATAATGCGTTTTTACCGGCCTTTGGGGCGCATTTCTGCGCTCACCTTTGACCTTGATGACACCCTTTACGATAACCGTCCCGTTATCACACGCACCGAGCAGGAAGCGCTCGCGTTTGTACAGAATTACCATCCGGCGTTGAATTCGCTGCAAAATAGCGACCTACAGCGCTTGCGTCAGGCCGTTCGTGACGCCGAGCCGGAAATCTATCACGATGTTACCCAATGGCGTCACCGGGCCGTAGAACGCGCTATGCTGGAGGCGGGTTTGTCAGCGGCAGAAGCCAGAATGGGGGCGAATGCGGCGATGATGAATTTTGCCAAATGGCGTAGCCGCATTGAAGTCCCACAGACGACGCATGACACGCTGAAAGCGCTGGCTCGCAAATGGCCGCTGGTGGCGATCACCAACGGTAACGCGCAGCCGGAACTGTTTGGCCTGGGTGATTACTTTGAGTTTGTGCTGCGCGCCGGTCCCGACGGACGATCAAAACCGTTCAGCGACATGTACACGCTGGCGGCGGAAAAACTGAAAATGCCTGTAGGTGAGATCCTGCATGTGGGTGATGACCTGACGACAGACGTCGCGGGCGCTATCCGTTGTGGTATGCAGGCCTGCTGGATCAAACCGGAAAATGCCGACCTGATGCACACCGCTGACAGCCGTTTGCTGCCGCATATCGAAATTTCACAGTTGGCATCTCTGACCTCGCTGATATAATCACCAACAACTCTGTATAAATTCCCAGGGGTCCGGCTGGGCCCTGTTGATTCCGGCGGTGCCAATGGACGTTTCTTACCTGCTCGATAGCCTCAATGACGAACAGCGCCAGGCTGTGGCCGCGCCACGCAGCAACATGTTGGTTCTGGCAGGCGCGGGGAGTGGTAAAACGCGCGTGCTGGTGCACCGTATCGCCTGGTTACTGACGGTAGAGAACAACTCGCCGTATTCGATTATGGCGGTAACCTTTACCAACAAAGCGGCAGCGGAAATGCGCCACCGTATTGGTCAGATCATGGGAACCAGCCAGGGCGGTATGTGGGTGGGGACGTTCCACGGTCTGGCGCACCGTCTGCTGCGCGCGCACCATATGGATGCCAACCTGCCGCAGGATTTCCAGATCCTCGACAGCGAAGACCAACTGCGTCTGCTCAAGCGCCTGATCAAGGCGATGAACCTGGATGAGAAGCAGTGGCCGCCGCGTCAGGCGATGTGGTTTATCAATAGTCAGAAAGACGAAGGGCTGCGCCCGCACCATCTGCAGAGCTATGGCAACCCGGTTGAGCAAACCTGGCAGAAAGTGTATCAGGCTTACCAGGAAGCGTGTGATCGCGCCGGGCTGGTGGATTTCGCCGAGCTGCTACTGCGCGCCCATGAACTGTGGCTCAACAAGCCGCATATCCTGCAGCACTATCGCGAACGCTTTACCAATATCCTGGTGGACGAATTTCAGGATACCAACAACATTCAATACGCCTGGGTCCGCCTCCTGGCGGGCGATACCGGTAAAGTGATGATCGTGGGTGATGACGACCAGTCGATCTACGGCTGGCGCGGGGCGCAGGTGGAAAACATCCAGCGCTTCCTCACCGATTTCCCGGGCGCAGAAACCATTCGTCTGGAGCAGAATTACCGCTCGACCAACAATATCCTCAGCGCAGCTAACGCCCTGATTGAGAACAACAACGGGCGTCTGGGTAAAAAGCTGTGGACCGACGGTGTCGACGGTGAACCGATCTCGCTTTACTGCGCGTTCAACGAACTTGATGAAGCGCGTTTTGTCGTTAACCGCATCAAGACCTGGCAGGACAACGGCGGCGCGCTTGAACAATGCGCTATTCTGTACCGCAGCAACGCCCAGTCGCGCGTACTGGAAGAGGCGTTGTTACAGGCCAGCATGCCGTATCGGATTTATGGCGGGATGCGCTTCTTCGAGCGCCAGGAAATCAAAGATGCGCTCTCTTACCTGCGCCTGATCGCTAATCGCAATGACGACGCCGCATTTGAGCGCGTGGTGAATACACCGACCCGCGGGATTGGCGATCGTACTTTAGATGTGGTGCGTCAGACCTCCCGTGACCGCCAGCTAACGTTGTGGCAGGCTTGTCGTGAGCTGTTGCAGGAAAAAGCCCTCGCGGGGCGCGCTGCCAGCGCCTTACAGCGTTTTATGGAGCTGATTGACGCACTGGCCCAGGAGACCGCCGATATGCCGCTGCACGTGCAAACTGACCGGGTGATTAAAGACTCCGGCCTGCGCATGATGTACGAGCAGGAAAAAGGCGAGAAGGGCCAGACGCGTATCGAAAACTTAGACGAACTGGTGACGGCAACGCGCCAGTTTAGCTACAACGAGGAAGATGAAGACTTAATGCCGTTGCAGGCGTTCCTGTCTCACGCCGCGCTGGAGGCGGGCGAAGGGCAGGCGGATACCTGGCAGGATGCGGTTCAGCTGATGACCCTGCACTCGGCGAAAGGTCTGGAGTTCCCGCAGGTGTTTATCGTCGGCATGGAAGAAGGCATGTTCCCCAGCCAGATGTCGCTGGACGAAGGCGGACGTCTCGAAGAGGAACGCCGCCTGGCCTACGTCGGCGTGACCCGCGCGATGCAAAAGCTGACGCTGACCTACGCCGAAACGCGTCGTCTGTACGGCAAAGAGGTTTACCATCGCCCGTCGCGCTTTATTGGTGAACTACCGGAAGCGTGTGTTGAAGAGGTACGTCTGCGCGCCACGGTCAGCCGTCCGGTGAGCCATCAGCGGATGGGCACGCCAATGGCGGAAAACGATACCGGCTACAAACTTGGGCAGCGCGTACGCCATGCCAAGTTTGGCGAGGGCACCATTGTCAATCTGGAAGGCAGCGGCGAGCACAGTCGTTTGCAGGTTGCGTTCCAGGGGCAGGGGATCAAATGGCTGGTGGCGGCCTATGCCCGACTGGAAACGGTATAACTTTCAGAAAAATATCATTATTTTGTAACGATCTGCTAGCCTTACTGATGAGCAGGTAATTTATCCAGGCTAGCGTTTCGTTGCGTGTTGACGTCAAAATTTTGCTGGCGTAACATGCGCGCACGATTACGCTAAGAGGACATTCGCCTTGGACACACCCAGTAGATACTGGCTCATTATCCTGTCATCCAGGATCAACTCCTAAGGCTATCCCTTTTTGCTGATAGCCTTCGCGGTTGTCAGCGACCTTCTGTTTTTCCCGTCGCGCTGAGTCAGGCTGTTTAATGGTCTGAAACCCAATTTGTTTCTGTGTGCCCTCCGAACTGTCCGATAATTTTTTGCATTGGGAGTCCCGGTCATGCTGAGCGCATTTCAACTGGAAAACAATCGTTTAACTCGCCTTGAGGCAGACGAGATCGAGCACCTGGCCAGTTCGGTTTGGGTCGATTTAGTCGAGCCGGATGACGAAGAACGAAACCGTGTGCAAAAGGACTTGGGCCAGAATCTGGCTACGCGCCCTGAACTGGAAGACATCGAAGCATCCGCGCGTTTTTTTGAAGACGAAGACGGTCTGCACATTCACTCCTTCTTCTTTTATGAAGATGCCGACGATCACGCGGGTAACTCAACCGTCGCATTTACTATTCGCGAAGGCCGTCTGTTTACCCTGCGTGAGCGCGAATTGCCGGCCTTTCGCCTGTACCGCATGCGTGCGCGCAACCAGGCTATGGTGGATGGCAATGCCTACGAGCTGTTGCTCGACCTGTTCGAAACCAAAATTGAACAGCTGGCGGATGAGATCGAAAACATCTACAGCGACCTGGAAAAACTCAGCCGTGTGATCATGGAAGGGCGTCAGGGCGATGAATATGACGAAGCGCTGTCGACGCTGGCGGAACTGGAAGATATCGGCTGGAAGGTACGCTTGTGTCTGATGGATACCCAACGCGCACTGAACTTCCTGGTGCGTAAAGCGCGGTTGCCGGGCAGTCAGCTGGAGCAGGCGCGTGAGATCCTGCGCGATATCGAATCTCTGCTGCCGCACAATGAATCGCTGTTCCAGAAGGTTAACTTCCTGATGCAGGCGGCGATGGGTTTTATCAACATCGAGCAGAACCGCATCATCAAGATCTTCTCGGTGGTTTCTGTGGTGTTCCTGCCGCCGACGCTGGTGGCGTCCAGCTATGGGATGAACTTTGAGTTCATGCCGGAACTGCACTGGAGCTTTGGTTATCCTGGGGCGATTGTCTTTATGATGCTCGCCGGTCTGGCGCCGTATCTGTACTTTAAGCGCAAGAACTGGCTGTAATGGCGGTGACTTATCCGGCCTACGGTGATGTGCTTTTGTAGGCCGGATAAGCGAAGCGCCATCCGGCAATCCCCTAGCTCCGACGAACCCGTCGTTGCGTATAAATCGCATCCATCACGAAAATCGCCAGCGCGACCCAGATAAACGCGAAAGTGACCATCTTGTCCGCACCCGGTACTTCACCGTAGAACGTTACCGCCAGCAGGAACATCAGCGTAGGGCCAATGTACTGGAAAAAACCCAGCGTCGACAGACGCAGGCGGGTTGCCGCGCCGGTAAAGCACAGCAGCGGAATGGTGGTCACGACACCCGCAGCAATCAGCAGCAGATTGAGCGACATCGGGTTTTGCCCCATATGGCTGGTTGGGCTGTCGGCAATGCCAAACAGATAGATGGCTGCAACGGGTAAAAGCCACAGGGTTTCGATCAGCATGCCGGTTTGTGCTTCGACCGCAATCTTCTTGCGCACCAGGCCATAGAACGCAAAGCTGAACGCCAGTCCCAGCGCGATGATTGGCAGCGATCCGAAGGTCCACAGCTGTACCAGCACGCCGCATGCGGCTAACAGTACCGCCAGCCACTGCATGCGACGAAAGCGTTCGCCGAGGAAAAGCATTCCCAGCACAATATTCACCAGCGGGTTAATAAAATAGCCGAGGCTGGCTTCCAGCATATGGTGATTATTGACCGCCCAAATGAACAGCAGCCAGTTTCCGCCGATGAGCACCGCCGAGAGCGCCAGCAGGAAGATCTTCTTTGGCGTTTGGAGCAGCGTTTTGACACCCGACCATTGGCGGCTGATGCTCATCAGCACCACCATGAAGAAAAATGACCAGATGACACGGTGCGTCAGGATCTCATCCGCCGGGACATAGTAAATCAGCTTGAAGTAGGCAGGTGCGATACCCCAAATAAAATAAGCAGCAAGAGCGAGTAACACGCCCTGCCGCGTTTGTTTAGCATCCATCGGGAAAACTCATTGCAGAAATGTAACAGCAGTTTACCTTTTTTTGCCTGCTTACCCCACCATATAAGTGGCGGTTGCGCTGGCAATATAAAGCTGTTCTTCGTTATGCAGTTCCACGCGTGCCACGGCGACTTTATTACCCGCCCGCAGCAGGCTGCTGGTGGCGGTAAAGCGATTCCCTCTCCCTGGGCGCAGGTAATCAACGCGCAAATCGATGGTTCCCATGCGTGACATCCGCTGACGCAGTTCGTCCTCACTGATCGTCTCATGGCGGGTTAGCGTACTGCCAACGCACACCAGTCCGGCGGCGACGTCCAGCGCCGAGGCGATCACGCCGCCATGCAAAATGCTTTGCGCCCAGTTGCCGACCATCATCGGTTGATTATTAAAGGCTAATTGAGCAAATTCTTTCTCATAGCGTTCAAGCTCAAGTCCCAGCGCCCGGTTAAACGGCATATGATAGACAAACATTTCACCCACTAACTTCAGCGCTTCCTCAGCAGTAAGTACGGCAGACATATGATCCCTACATCTTAATGGTTAATGAGATGTTGATATTATGCTTATTATTTGTTGTTTTCTACTTTAGGACGGGATAACTAACGAGGAACTCGCTAAGTATGTAGAATACTTGCCAGATAATTATACAATTCATCAATATTTTGGTTCAGGAGAACAGTACCGATGCGGGCGATTTTGGGATGGTTACTACCAGCAGTCATGCTGCCGTTGACCGCGTATGCGCAGGAAGCGACAGTGAAAGAGATTCATGATGCACCGGCGGTTCGTGGCAGTATTATCGCCAACATGCTGCAGGAACATGACAACCCTTTCACGCTTTATCCTTATGACACTAACTATCTTATCTACACCAATACCAGCGACATGAACAAAGAGGCGATCAGCAGCTATAGCTGGTCCGAAAATGCGCGCAAAGATGAGGTTAAGTTTCAGCTAAGCCTGGCGTTTCCGCTGTGGCGCGGGATATTAGGCCCAAATTCGGTACTCGGCGGCTCCTATACCCAGAAATCCTGGTGGCAGCTTTCTAACAGTGA
This sequence comes from Citrobacter sp. Cf125, assembly GCF_030333935.1. NCBI lineage: Bacteria > Pseudomonadati > Pseudomonadota > Gammaproteobacteria > Enterobacterales > Enterobacteriaceae > Citrobacter > Citrobacter sp. Cf125. The sequence goes on from NZ_JAOWEY010000015.1 coordinate 51,763, forward strand.
AGAGTCTTCACCGTTTCGCGAAACCAACTACGAACCGCAATTGTTTCTCGGTTTCGCCACCGACTACCGCTTTGCCGGTTGGACGCTTCGTGATGTCGAAATGGGTTATAACCATGATTCCAACGGCCGCTCCGATCCCACTTCACGTAGCTGGAACCGTCTTTATACTCGCCTGATGGCTGAAAACGGTAACTGGCTGGTGGAAGTTAAGCCGTGGTACGTCATCGGCAGCACTGATGATAACCCGGATATCACAAAATATATGGGCTACTATCAGCTCAAACTGGGTTATCACCTCGGTGACGCCGTCTTAAGTGCGAAAGGTCAGTACAACTGGAATACCGGTTACGGCGGCGCTGAGTTGGGTGTCAGTTACCCCATTACGAAGCATGTGCGTCTTTACACCCAGGTTTACAGCGGTTACGGCGAATCGCTGATTGACTATAACTTCAATCAGACCCGTGTTGGTGTGGGCGTGATGCTCAACGATATCTTCTGATAAGTATTGAGAGTATTTTAATCATTGCAGTTTCTCTCTCAGGCGCTGAAAATAGCGCCTGTTTTTATTTCAGGCTAATGGGGTTAATGTGGCGCAGGCGGAAGTGTTGAATCTGGAAATGGGCGCTAAACAGGTTTTGCAAGAAACCTTTGGCTACCAACAGTTTCGCCCTGGTCAGGAAGAAATCATTGATACCGTGCTCTCTGGTCGCGACTGCCTGGTCGTTATGCCGACCGGCGGCGGTAAATCCCTGTGCTATCAAATTCCCGCATTATTGCTAAACGGACTCACCGTTGTTGTTTCTCCGCTGATTTCCTTGATGAAGGATCAGGTCGATCAACTGCTGGCCAACGGCGTGGCGGCGGCGTGCCTTAACTCTACTCAAAGTCGTGAGCAGCAGCTTGAGGTGATGGCAGGCTGTCGTACAGGACAGATTCGCTTACTGTACATTGCGCCCGAACGCCTGATGCTGGATAACTTCCTTGAGCATCTGGCGCACTGGAATCCGGTGCTGCTGGCGGTTGATGAAGCGCACTGTATTTCGCAGTGGGGGCATGATTTCCGCCCCGAATACGCGGCGCTGGGCCAGTTGCGCCAACGTTTCCCAACCCTGCCGTTTGTGGCGCTGACCGCGACCGCGGATGAGACAACCCGGCTGGACATTGTGCGTCTGCTGGGACTCAACGACCCGTTAATTCAGATCAGCAGCTTTGACCGCCCGAACATTCGCTACATGTTGATGGAGAAGTTTAAGCCGCTCGATCAACTGATGCGCTACGTGCAAGAGCAGCGCGGTAAGTCTGGCATTATCTACTGTAACAGTCGCGCTAAAGTCGAGGACACCGCCGCGCGTCTGCAAAGCCGTGGCATCAGCGCCGGGGCTTATCATGCCGGGTTGGAAAATGCCGTACGCGCCGAGGTGCAGGAGAAATTCCAGCGCGACGACCTGCAAATCGTGGTGGCGACCGTGGCGTTCGGTATGGGGATCAACAAACCTAACGTACGCTTCGTGGTGCATTTCGACATTCCGCGCAATATCGAATCCTATTACCAGGAAACCGGCCGCGCCGGGCGTGATGGTCTACCGGCGGAAGCGATGCTGTTTTACGATCCGGCTGATATGGCATGGCTACGCCGTTGCCTCGAAGAGAAACCCGCTGGGCAACTGCTGGATATCGAACGGCATAAGCTCAATGCGATGGGGGCGTTTGCCGAGGCACAAACCTGTCGTCGCCTGGTGCTGCTGAATTATTTTGGCGAAGGGCGTCAGGAGCCGTGTGGTAACTGCGACATCTGCCTCGATCCGCCAAAGCAGTACGACGGACTCATGGATGCGCGTAAAGCGCTGTCGACGATCTACCGTGTTAACCAACGTTTTGGTATGGGCTATGTCGTCGAGGTTCTGCGTGGCGCGAATAACCAGCGTATTCGCGAGCTGGCTCATGACAAACTGCCGGTCTATGGCATTGGTCGCGAGCAAAGCCACGAACACTGGGTGAGCGTTATTCGCCAGCTTATTCACCTGGGCCTGGTGACGCAGAATATTGCTCATCACTCCGCGTTACAGTTAACCGAAGCCGCGCGTCCGGTGCTGCGCGGTGAAGTTCCACTACAGCTTGCGGTACCGCGTATTGTGGCGCTGAAACCGCGCGCGATGCAGAAATCCTTCGGCGGCAACTATGACCGCAAACTGTTCGCCAAATTGCGTAAGCTGCGTAAAGCCATTGCCGATGAAGAGAACATCCCGCCGTACGTGGTGTTCAACGACGCTACGTTGATTGAAATGGCCGAACAAATGCCGGTTTCACCGAGTGAAATGCTGAGCGTCAACGGCGTGGGAATGCGTAAACTTGAGCGTTTCGGTAAAGAGTTTATGGCGCTTATTCGCGCACATGTTGATGGTGACGACGAAGAGTAGTCAGCCGGGCAAAAAAGTGCCAGGATGGTGACTCACTGAACTATTCCCCCGCGAGTCATTTTTATGTTAACGCTATTTTTCACCGTTGCGTTGGTGCACATCGTTGCGCTGATGAGTCCCGGTCCCGATTTTTTCTTTGTCTCTCAAACGGCCGTGAGCCGTTCGCGCAAAGAAGCGATGATGGGCGTGCTGGGTATTACCTGTGGCGTCATGGTCTGGGCAGGCGTGGCGCTGCTCGGCCTGCATCTGATTATCGAAAAAATGGCCTGGCTGCACACCATTATTATGGTCGGTGGGGGTCTGTATCTGTGCTGGATGGGCTACCAGATGCTGCGCGGCGCGTTTGAAAAACAGGATGTTGCAGCTCCCACTCCGCAGGTGGAGCTGGCGCAGAGCGGACGCAGCTTCTTGAAAGGTCTGCTGACCAATCTGGCGAACCCTAAAGCCATTATCTATTTTGGCTCCGTCTTCTCGTTATTTGTTGGCGACAACGTCGGAACGGGTGCGCGTTGGGGGATTTTTGCCCTGATTATTGTGGAAACGCTGGCGTGGTTTACCGTGGTTGCCAGCCTGTTTGCGCTGCCGAAGATGCGTCGTGGCTATCAGCGCCTGGCGAAGTGGATTGACGGTTTTGCCGGGGCGCTGTTCGCGGGTTTCGGCATCCACCTGATTATTTCGCGCTAAGTTTGTTACCCGCCTGGGAGTCCCAGGCGGAGTACGGTTTATTGCGCAAGCTTCTGTAATTCATCCTTCGAAAGGCCGGTCATTTCTATAATCGCATCGGTATCAAGATCTCGCTTGAGCATTGCTTTTGCTACATCAGTGAGGGCAATGCGTTTGCCCTCTTCACGGCCTATCTGCTTTAGTTGATCCGCCATTGTCATCAGTTTGTCTCCATGCTGCGGCACACGCTGTGCCAGCTTATACAGTAATGTCTGAACATCTTGTGTATTCCCTGCTTGCACCATGTAGTTTACCAGCACGGTTATTTGTTGTCCGCTCATCTTCTCCAGCATAAACAGGCGGGTAAGTTTATCCAGCAGCTGTGCCATGTCGCGCTGGCGAATATGCTTTTGCACTAATGTCAGCGCCGCCATACTGCGATGCTGCATGATTTCATCATCTGGAATAACCGTCACATCCACCAACGGAAACGGTGTGCTGTAAAGTTGAAGGGCGGTTCCCGAATCCTCAAAGTGATCCAGCCAGTTCATTGAGCCTTGCCATGGGCTTTGCTTGCCATGGTAAAAGAGCACTGGAATCACCAGCGGTAGAGTGTCGTTTCCAGCCTCAAGATGACGTTGCATCGCGGCGATAGCGTAGCGCATCAGGCGAAATGACATATGCTTGTCAGGTGAGCTTTGATGCTCAATAAGCACATGTACATAGCCTTGTCCGCTGGTGGTTTCCAGTGAGTAGAGAATATCGCTGAAATAGGGGCGCAGATCGTCCTCCACAAAACTGCCTGATTCCAGACGGAGCGTTTCCAGTTTGCAGATTTTGATTAACGAGGGAGGAAGATGAAGTTCGATAAAGTCCCGCGCGGTTTCCACGCGGGAGAGGAAGGTCTTAAATACTGCGTCATGGGGTGTCGTTGCTTCCGCCATCGTCCATCATCCGTGAGAAGTGAGAGTGGCGGCATTCTTACACTGGTATTCAACACCTAACAGCGCAGAATAAAAGACTTTTCCTCCTTTGCGGCTAAGTGCGGAAAGTCATATTCAGACGTTCATACTGTTAGCATTTCTTTGCGAGTGCCGTTCCATTGGCTAGGCATGCCTTGCCGATGCCAGCAGAGCGCCTATCAGCATAAATAGCGAGCCAAACACTTTGTTGAGCGCCTTCATTTGCTTTGGTCCTTTAATCCAGCCTGCAATGCGCGTGGCCAGCGTCGCGTAACCGATCATCACAATGATATCGACCACGATGGTCGTAACGCCAAGCACCACGTACTGCATCAGTTGCGGTTCCTGCGGCAGGATAAACTGCGGGAACAGGGCGGCAAGAAAAACAATGCTTTTGGGGTTGGTCAGATTCACAAAGACCGCGCGTTTGAACAGGCGGCTGCGTGATTGTGTATTCGCCATGGTGTTCAGATCGATAGCGCCCGCAGCCCGCCATTGTTGAATACCCAGCCAAATCAGATAGGCCGCTCCCGCCCACTTCAGCACCTCAAATGCGATCACCGAACGTGAAAATAGCGTTCCCAGCCCCACGCCTACCAAAACGATATGAATGCCCAGCCCGGTCTGTAAACCCGCAATCGACGCGCTGGCACCGCGATAACCATGGCTGATGGCGGTGGTCATAGTGTTGATTGCGCCAGAGCCTGGAGACAAGCTCAAAATAATAGAGGTCAGCAGGTAGGCGAACCACCATTCAAAGGTCATGAGAAACTCCCGGATTGTCTATTTTTATGCCACAATACGCTACTGCCGTTAGGTTGTATCAGCGACGGCGAAAAAAACGATTTTACTTGGTCAGCGAGGCTGGATACCCGATGTTTCAGCAGCAAAAGGACTGGGAAACAAGAGAAAACGCGTTTGCTGCTTTTTCCATGGGGCCACTGACAGATTTCTGGCGTCAGCGGGAAGAAGCGGAATTTACGGGTGTGGATGATATCCCCGTACATTTTGTGCGTTTTCATGCAGAAAAAAACGATCGCGTCATCGTCGTCTGTCCTGGACGCATTGAAAGCTATGTGAAATACGCTGAACTGGCGTATGACCTGTTTCATTCTGGTTTTGACGTGCTCATTATCGATCACCGTGGTCAGGGGCGTTCCGGGCGAATGCTTTCGGATCCACATCGCGGTCATGTCGATAACTTTAATGACTATGTCGACGATTTAACCGCCTTCTGGCAGCAGGAGGTGCTACCCGGCCCGTGGAGAAAACGCTATATCCTGGCGCATTCAATGGGCGGGGCGATTGCCACGTTATTCCTGCAGCGCCACCCGAATCAGTGTGATGCCATCGCGCTTTGTGCACCGATGTTTGGTATTGTGATGCGCTTTCCCGACTGGATGGTGCGCCACATTCTGGACTGGGCTGAAGGGCATCCGCGGATCCGCGAAGGCTATGCGATGGGAACCGGGCGCTGGCGGGCGCTGCCGTTCGGTATGAATGCGTTAACCCATAGTCGACAGCGCTATCGGCGCAATCTACGCTTCTATGCTGATGAGCCGCGGTTGCGCGTTGGCGGTCCCACCTATCACTGGGTACGCGAAGGGATTCTGGCTGGTGAACAGGTTTTGGCTGGCGCTGGGGATGATGCGACGCCGACGCTGCTGATTCAGGCTGAAGAAGAACGTGTAGTGGATAACCGCATGCACGATCGTTTTTGTGAACTCCGCGCCGCAGCGGGCCATCCTGTAGAAGGAGGTCAGCCGCTTGTTATCAAAGGCGCGTACCATGAGATCCTTTTTGAAAAGGACGCCATGCGCTCAGTCGCGCTTAACGCTATTGTCGAATTTTTCGACAAACATAACTCATCCAGCGGAACCCGCTTTGCCTAGAGGTTTAATTTTCTTATGTATCAGGTTGTTGCGTCTGATTTAGACGGTACGCTGCTTTCCCCCGACCATACTCTGTCCCCCTATGCCAAAGAGACGCTGAAGTTATTGACCGCTCGCGGCGTTAACTTCGTGTTTGCGACTGGCCGTCATCATGTTGATGTGGGGCAAATTCGCGATAACCTCGGCATTAAAACCTACATGATCACGTCCAACGGCGCGCGGGTGCATGATTCTGACGGGAATCTGGTTTTTTCCCATAACCTGGATCGCGACATTGCCAGCGACCTGTTTGGCGTAGTGAATGCAAATCCGGACATCGTGACCAACGTTTATCGCGATGATGAATGGTTTATGAATCGCCATCGTCCGGACGAAATGCGATTCTTCAAAGAAGCAGTGTTTAACTATTCCCTGTTTGAACCTGCATTACTGGAGCCTGAAGGCGTCAGCAAAGTGTTCTTCACCACCGACTCTCACGAAAGACTGCTACCGCTGGAGCAGGCGATTAACGCCCGCTGGGGCGATCGCGTCAACGTCAGCTTCTCTACGCTTACCTGTCTGGAAGTCATGGCGGGCGGCGTGTCGAAAGGTCATGCGCTGGAAGCGGTAGCGAAAGCGATGGGCTACAGCCTGAAAGACTGCATCGCTTTTGGCGATGGGATGAACGATGCGGAAATGCTCTCCATGGCGGGCAAAGGCTGCATCATGGGCAATGCCCACCAGCGCCTGAAGGATCTGCATCCGGAGCTGGAAGTCATCGGACTCAACGCCGACGATGCCGTGCCGCACTACCTGCGCGATCTCTTTTTAAAGTAATTGTTCTTTAGTTGACCAGTTGTCAACTAAGCTCTCCGCTACAATGGATGTTCCCTGTTCTAAGAGACATCCATTGTGGCGCTACTCATCATTACCACTATTTTGTGGGCCTTTTCCTTCAGCCTGTTTGGCGAGTACCTTGCTGGTCATGTCGATAGCTATTTTGCGGTGCTGGTGCGCGTTGGACTCGCGGCGCTGGTGTTCCTGCCGTTTTTACGAACCCGTGGGCACAGCGTAAAAACGATCGCGCTATATATGCTGGTGGGGGCCATGCAGCTTGGCATTATGTATATGCTGAGTTTTCACGCCTACCTGTATCTGACGGTTTCAGAGCTGTTGCTTTTCACCGTGCTGACGCCGCTCTACATCACGCTGATTTATGACCTGATGAGCGGGCGCCGTTTGCGTTGGAGCTACGCTTTCAGTGCGTTACTGGCGGTGATTGGCGCGGGGATTATTCGTTACGATCAGGTAACCAGCCACTTCTGGACTGGCCTGCTGCTGGTGCAGCTTTCCAACATTAGTTTTGCCATCGGTATGGTGGGCTACAAGCGTCTGATGGAAACCCGCCCAATGCCACAGCATAACGCTTTTGCCTGGTTTTATATGGGGGCCTTTATGGTGGCTGTCGTGGCCTGGTTCATGCTGGGCAATGCGCAGAAAATGCCTACCACTACGCTACAGTGGGGTATCCTGGTCTTTCTTGGCGTGGCAGCGTCCGGCATTGGTTACTTTATGTGGAACTACGGCGCGACCCAGGTGGATGCCGGTACGCTGGGCATCATGAACAATATGCATGTGCCGGCCGGGCTGTTGGTCAACCTGGCTATCTGGCATCAACAGCCTCACTGGCCAAGCTTCATCATTGGCGCGGCTGTGATAGTGGCCTCTCTGTGGGTACATCGAAAGTGGGTCGTTCCGCACTCCGCACAAACGGCAGATGATCGCAGGCGTGATTCCGCGCTGAGCGAATAAACGCTTCTGTGACCGGCTGTCGCTGCTCGCCATCACGCACGGCGGCGTACAGTCGGCTCCACAATCCATCACCCAGGGTTTTAGTCACTACTAAACCCTGGCGTTCAAAACTCTCCACCACCCAGTGCGGTAACGCCGCGATACCCATTCTGGCTGCAACCATCTGAATCAGCAGCAGGGTGTTATCCACGCTCTTCAGCGACGGACTCACGCCCGCAGGCTGTAAGAAATGTCGCCAGACATCCAGTCGACTCCGTTGCACCGGGTAAATGAGCAGCGTCTCGCTGGCCAAATCTTCCGGCGTGATTTGCGTTTTGCTGGCCAACGGATGGTCAGGCGCCAGTACCAGGCGGACTTCAAAATCAAACATCGGCGAGTAGTGCAATCCGCTGCGCGGCAGAATGTCGGAGGTTAACACCAGATCCAGCTCATCCTGCTGTAGCGCTGGTTGCGGATCGAACGTCACGCCGGATTTAAAGTCCATCTCCACCTGTGGCCAGTTGGCACGAAAATTCTCCAGCGCGGGCGTCAGCCATTGAATACAACTGTGACATTCAATTGCGATTCGCAGCCGGGTTTGCTGCGGTTCGTTGCAAGCCTGCAGCGCACGACCAATTTGCGGCAACACCTGATTGGCTAACTGCAGCAGGATTTCTCCCTGCGGCGTAAAGCGCAGAGGCTGGCTTTTACGGATAAAAAGTCGAAAGCCAAGGCGCTGCTCCAGATCGCTGAACTGGTGAGAAAGAGCGGATTGGGTCTGATGCAACGTCGCCGCGGCGGCTGCCAGCGAACCGCTATTCCGCAACGCCTGGAGCGTTTTCAGGTGTTTAATCTCGATCATGAAAGTCCTTCACTTCGGCATGAACAAATTGCGCTTGAGGAATATACAGTAACCGCCAATTATGGATGTGTAAACATCTGGACGGCTAAAATCCTTCGTCTTTTAAATTTATGGTGCGTTGGCTTAGTTTCCCCACCCCAGTCACTTACTTCAGTAAGCTCCTGGGGATGAGTAAACTTGCCGCCTTCCCTAAATTCAAAATCCATAGGATTTACATATAATTAGAGGAAGAAAAATGACAATATTGAATCACACCCTCGGTTTCCCTCGCGTTGGCCTGCGTCGCGAGTTGAAGAAAGCGCAAGAAAGTTACTGGGCGGGAAATTCTTCCCGTGAAGATTTGCTGACCGTTGGCCGCGAGCTGCGTGCCCGCCACTGGGATCAGCAGAAGCAGGCGGGTGTTGACCTGCTGCCGGTAGGTGATTTTGCCTGGTACGATCACGTGCTGACTACCAGCCTGCTGCTCGGCAACGTTCCGGCTCGTCATCAGAATAAAGACGGCTCGGTCGATATCGATACCTTATTCCGTATTGGCCGTGGCCGCGCACCGACCGGTGAGCCAGCGGCGGCGGCAGAAATGACCAAATGGTTTAATACCAACTATCACTACATGGTGCCAGAGTTCACCAAAGGTCAGCAGTTCAAACTGACCTGGACGCAACTGCTGGATGAAGTAGACGAAGCGCTGGCGCTCGGGCACAAGGTGAAACCTGTGCTGCTGGGGCCGGTAACTTACCTGTGGCTGGGGAAAGTGAAGGGCGAACAGTTTGACCGCCTGAGTCTGTTGAACGACATTCTGCCGGTTTACCAGCAGGTGCTGGCGGAGCTGGCAAAACGGGGTATTGAGTGGGTGCAGATTGACGAACCTGCTCTGGTGCTGGAATTACCGCAAGCGTGGCTGGACGCTTTCAAACCAGCTTATGATGCCCTGCAGGGCCAGGTGAAGCTGCTACTGACCACCTACTTCGAAGGCGTAACGCCAAACCTGGATACCATTACCGCGCTGCCGGTGCAGGGACTGCACGTCGACTTCGTGCACGGTAAAGATGATGTCGCCGAGCTGCACAAACGTCTGCCTGCCGACTGGCTGCTGTCAGCGGGCCTGGTGAACGGGCGCAACGTCTGGCGCGCCGATCTCAGCGAAAAATACGCGCAAATTAAAGATATCGTCGGGAAACGTGACCTGTGGGTGGCTTCTTCCTGCTCCCTGCTGCACAGCCCCATTGATCTCAGCGTGGAAACCCGCCTTGATGCAGAGGTGAAGAGCTGGTTTGCCTTCGCCCTGCAAAAATGCGGCGAGCTGGCGCTGCTGCGTGATGCGTTGAACAGCGGTGATACGGCGGCAATTGTCGAATGGAGCGCACCGATTCAGGCTCGTCGTCACTCTACTCGTGTCCACAACGCCGCAGTGGAAAAACGTCTGGCGGCAATCACCGCCCAGGACAGCCAGCGCGCCAACGCTTACCCGGTTCGCGCCGAGGCGCAACGTGCCCGCTTTAATCTGCCGGCATGGCCGACCACGACTATCGGCTCATTCCCGCAAACCACCGAAATTCGCGGTCTGCGTCTGGACTTCAAAAAGGGCAACCTGGATGCCGGTAACTACCGCACCGGTATTGCGGAACATATCAAACAGGCGATCGCCGAACAGGAGCGTCTGGGGCTCGACGTGCTGGTACACGGTGAAGCCGAACGTAACGACATGGTGGAATACTTTGGTGAGCATCTGGACGGGTTCGTCTTTACCCAGAACGGTTGGGTGCAGAGCTATGGCTCCCGTTGCGTGAAGCCACCGGTAGTCATTGGCGACGTCAGCCGCCCGGAAGCGATCACCGTGGAGTGGGCGAAGTATGCCCAGTCACTGACCGACAAACCGGTAAAAGGTATGCTGACCGGTCCGGTGACCATTCTTTGCTGGTCATTCCCGCGTGAAGACGTGACGCGTGAAACCATCGCGAAGCAGATTGCGCTGGCGTTGCGTGATGAAGTTGCGGATCTGGAAGCAGCGGGGATCGGCATTATCCAGATTGATGAGCCGGCACTGCGTGAAGGTTTACCGCTGCGTCGCAGCGACTGGGCGGCGTATCTGGAGTGGGGCGTGGAAGCCTTTCGCATTAACGCGGCAGTGGCGAAGGATGAAACCCAGATCCACACCCACATGTGTTACTGCGAGTTCAACGACATCATGGACTCCATTGCGGCGCTGGACGCGGACGTGATCACTATTGAGACTTCACGTTCTGATATGGAGCTGCTGGAGTCGTTCGAAGAGTTCGACTATCCGAACGAAATCGGGCCGGGCGTCTACGACATTCACTCGCCGAACGTCCCGAGCGTGGAGTGGATTGAAGCTCTGCTGAAGAAAGCCGAGCAGCGTATTCCGGCTGAGCGTCTGTGGGTGAACCCGGACTGCGGCCTGAAAACGCGCGGCTGGCCGGAAACCCGTGCCGCGCTGGCAAACATGGTTAAAGCGGCGCAGAATCTGCGTCAGGCGTAAAAACAAAACGGAGGCTGATGCCTCCGTTTTGTTTATTGGTTTGCCTGGCGGGAATTATTTCTTCCCACCGTATTGCGCGAACCACTCCAGCATTCTCTGCCAGCCGTCTTTCGCGGACTCTTCGTGATAGCTCGGGCGATAATCGGCGTTGAAGGCATGTCCGGCATCGGGATAGACCACGATTTCCGCTTTCGCATTGGCGGCGCGTAGCGCCTGACGCATTGTTTCAACGGTATCTTGCGGAATGCTGGTATCCTGGCCGCCATAAAGTCCCAAAACGGGGGCGTTAAGATCGGTTGCGATATCAACGGGATGTTTCGGCGAGTTGAGGGTTTTATCACCCACCAGTTTGCCATACCACGCCACCGCCGCTTTTAACTGCGGATTATGTGCGGCATACAGCCAGGTGATGCGTCCACCCCAGCAAAATCCGGTGATCATCAGTTGGTGCGCATCTCCCCCGTTGCGGGAGGCCCAACTGGCGACGTGGTCCAGATCGGCCAGTACCTGAGAGTCAGGCACTTTGGCGACAAGGCCGCTGAGCAACGTGGGGATATCGGCAAAGTCATTGGGATCGCCTTCGCGAAAATAGAGTTCTGGTGCGATAGCCAGATACCCTTCCAGAGCCAGACGGCGGCAAACGTCACGAATGTGCTCATGAATACCAAAAATCTCCTGCACGACAATGACCACGGGAAGCAGTCCATCGGTTTGTTTTGGTCGTGCGTGATACGCTGGCATATCTTCGCCTTGTGAAGGTATGGACGTTACACCGGCGATAATTTCGTTATCCGGAGTGTGAACCGTGGTAGACGTCGGTGGAGATACAGCAGGTGCAAAGCCAGATTGTCGTGTTGTCATGGTATTCTCCGTACCCTTAAATATTCAGCCAAAAAGCGCATTGTTAACTATAGACACATGCAACGAACCACATTGCCTTAAACGGGCTATCTTTTGTGCAGGGCTTCCTTACATCGCATCATTTATGTGATATGAATCACTATTTGATGGTAATTGAATGCAATTGATTTACATCAGAGTGATGACTGTCACGAAAATATGTTCATGCCTTCGGTAAAGTGTGTTTTTGCTTCTTCTGACAAAACCGATTCACAGAGGAGTTTTTATGTCTAAGTCTGATGTTTTTCATCTCGGCCTCACTAAGAGCGACTTACAAGGGGCTACGCTTGCTATCGTCCCTGGCGACCCGGAGCGTGTGGAAAAGATCGCCGCGCTGATGGATAAGCCGGTTAAGCTGGCATCTCATCGCGAGTTCACTACCTGGCGTGCTGAGCTGGATGGTAAAGCCGTGATCGTTTGCTCTACCGGTATCGGCGGCCCGTCAACCTCTATTGCCGTTGAAGAACTGGCACAACTGGGCATTCGTACCTTCCTGCGTATCGGTACGACTGGCGCTATCCAGCCGCATATCAATGTAGGTGATGTCCTGGTCACCACGGCGTCTGTCCGTCTGGACGGCGCAAGCCTGCACTTCGCGCCAATGGAGTTCCCGGCCGTTGCGGACTTCGAGTGCACCACCGCGCTGGTGGAAGCGGCGAAATCTATCGGCGCCACTACCCACGTGGGCGTTACCGCATCTTCTGACACCTTCTACCCGGGCCAGGAACGTTACGACACCTTCTCTGGTCGCGTCGTGAGCCGTTTCAAAGGCTCGATGGAAGAGTGGCAGTCTATGGGCGTTATGAACTACGAAATGGAATCTGCCACGCTACTGACCATGTGCGCAAGCCAGGGTCTGCGTGCCGGTATGGTCGCAGGTGTTATCGTGAACCGTACTCAGCAAGAGATCCCTAATGCGGAAACGATGAAACAAACAGAAAGCCATGCGGTAAAAATCGTGGTGGAAGCTGCGCGTCGTTTACTGTAATTCTCCCGCCTATTCAAAAAGGCCGACGCGTTCGGCCTTTTTATTTTGCGTAGTACCTCGCAGGAAATTCCTTTTAAACTGGACGTTTATACAGCACAATTCTATTTTGTGCGGGTAAGTCGTTGCTGTAAGGGGGCATTGTGGATATTTCAATTATGATGAGTGCCGTGCTGGCGTTAGCCGCAGGGCTGCTGGTTGGGTGGCTGGCAACAAAAGCGCACGCCGACAGGATCCGTGCCGATCTCATCGAAGAACGACGTGAACTGGATATCGCGCTAAGTGCCGCCCGGCAACAACTCTCACAGGAAGCCCACTGGCGTGATGAGTGCGAACTGCTTAATAACGAATTGCGCAGCCTGCACAGTATCAACACCTCTCTGGAAGCTGATCTCCGTGAAGTCACCACCCGGCTGGAAGCAACGCAACAGCATGCGGAAGATAAGATTCGTCAGATGATCAACAGCGAACAGCGCCTGAGCGAGCAGTTTGAAAATCTGGCGAACCGTATATTCGAGCACAGCAATCGCCGCGTCGATGAGCAAAATCGCCAAAGCCTGAACAGCCTGCTGGCACCGCTTCGCGAACAATTGGACGGATTTCGACGCCAGGTTCAGGACAGCTTTGGTAAAGAGGCACAGGAACGTCATACTCTGGCGCACGAAATTCGTAATCTCCAGCAGCTGAACGCGCAGATGGCACAGGAAGCGGTAAACCTGACGCGGGCATTAAAAGGTGATAACAAAACGCAGGGGAACTGGGGCGAGGTGGTACTCACGCGGGTGCTTGAGGCTTCCGGTCTGCGCGAAGGCTATGAATACGAAACCCAGGTCAGCATCGAAAACGACGCCCGTTCGCGGATGCAGCCAGATGTTATTGTCCGGTTACCGCAGGGCAAAGATGTGGTGATTGATGCGAAAATGACGCTGGTCGCCTATGAACGCTATTTTAACGCTGAAGATGAATTCACCCGCGAGAGCGCGTTGCAGGAGCACATCGCCTCGGTGCGCAACCACATTCGTCTGCTGGGCCGCAAAGACTATCAGCAGCTTCCGGGGCTGCGTACGCTTGACTATGTGCTGATGTTTATCCCCGTTGAACCCGCTTTTTTGCTGGCGCTCGACAGACAGCCCGAACTGATTACCGAAGCGCTTAGAAATAACATTATGCTGGTGAGTCCTACCACGCTGTTGGTGGCATTGCGCACGATTGCCAACCTGTGGCGCTACGAGCATCAGAGTCGTAATGCGCAACAAATTGCCGATCGGGCCAGCAAACTTTATGACAAGATGCGGTTGTTTGTGGATGATATGTCGGCAATAGGTCAAAGCCTGGACAAAGCCCAGGATAATTACCGACAGGCGATGAAAAAACTCTCTTCCGGTCGTGGAAACGTCCTGTCGCAGGCAGAAGCGTTTCGCAGTTTAGGTGTAGAAATTAAGCGCGAGATTAATCCTGAGCTGGCTGAACAAGCCACTACGCAGGATGAAGAGTACCGTTTGCGCTCGGTCCCTGAGACGCAACAAGATGCGTCTTACCCTGATGGTGAAGCGGTAAATCAGCAATCAAACTAGTCCATTTGGGGTAGTTGAACCCGGCAGAAGGGTAGGGCAAATTGGCCCAATCTGTTACACTTCTCGAACATTTTTTGAATGAGCAGGCACTGAGATGGTGGATAATTCACAAGAAACGACGCACTTTGGCTTTCAGACCGTCGCTAAAGAGCAGAAAGCTGACATGGTGGCCCACGTTTTTCATTCTGTGGCCTCTAAATATGACGTTATGAATGACTTAATGTCATTCGGCATTCATCGTTTGTGGAAGCGCTTCACCATTGACTGCAGTGGCGTGCGTCGCGGGCAAACCGTTCTCGATTTAGCAGGCGGTACCGGCGATCTGACGGCGAAATTCTCTCGCATGGTAGGCGAAACCGGCAAAGTTGTGCTGGCGGATATCAATGACTCAATGCTCAAAATGGGTCGCGAAAAGCTGCGCAATATTGGTGTGGTGGGTAACGTTGAGTACGTTCAGGCGAATGCGGAAGCACTACCTTTCCCTGACAACACGTTTGACTGCATCACCATCTCTTTCGGTCTGCGCAACGTTACGGATAAAGACAAAGCATTACGCTCCATGTACCGCGTATTGAAGCCGGGCGGACGTCTACTGGTGCTGGAATTCTCCAAGCCGATTATCGAACCGTTGAGCAAAGCCTACGACGCGTACTCTTTCCATGTTCTGCCGCGTATAGGTTCAATGGTAGCAAGCGATGCGGACAGCTACCGCTATCTGGCGGAATCCATCCGCATGCATCCCGATCAGGACACCTTAAAAGCAATGATGCAAGATGCCGGGTTCGAAAGCGTTGATTACTACAACCTGACAGCAGGTGTCGTTGCGCTGCATCGTGGTTACAAGTTCTGACAGGAGAGTGGGGATGCCTTTAAAACCCTTAGTGACCGCAGGCGTTGAAAATCTGCTCAACACCTTTCTGTACCGCTCTCCTGCGCTCAAGTCAGCCAGAACGCGTTTACAGGGCAAAGTGCTACGTGTTGATCTCAAAGGATTTTCAACATCGTTAGTCCTGGTGTTTAGTGAGCGCCAGGTCGATGTGCTGGGGGCGTGGGAAGGCGAAGCCGATTGCACCGTAATCACATATGCCAGTGTGTTACCGAAATTGCGTGACAGACAGCAACTCACCACGCTTATCCGCAGCGGTGAACTGGAAGTCCAGGGTGATATCCAGGTAGTACAGAACTTTGTTGTGCTGGCCGATCTGGCGGAGTTGGATCCTGCAGAACTGTTAGCACCCTATACCGGCGATGTCGTCGCGGAAGGGGTCAGCAAAGTCTTGCGTGGTGGAGCGAAGTTCCTGTGCCATAACTTTCAGCGCCAGCAGCGCTATGTCGCCGAAGCGATCACCGAAGAGTGGCGCATGGCTCCTGGCCCACTAGAGGTTGCATGGTTTGCTGAAGAAACGGCAGCCGTTGAGCGCGCGGTTGAATCTCTGGCCAAACGGCTGGAAAAACTGGAGGCCAAATGACGCCAGGTGAAGTACGGCGCCTTTATTTCATCATTCGCACTTTTTTAAGCTACGGTCTTGATGAACTCATCCCCAAAATGCGAATCACGCTGCCGCTTAGGTTGTGGCGATACTCGTTGTTCTGGATGCCCAACCGACATAAAGACAAACCGCTGGGAGAAAGGCTGAGACTGGCTTTACAGGAACTCGGCCCGGTGTGGATCAAGTTTGGGCAGATGCTCTCCACCCGTCGTGACCTTTTCCCTCCGCACATCGCCGATCAGCTTGCGCTATTGCAGGATCGTGTTGCCCCGTTTGATGGGCTTAGAGCGAAAAAACAAATCGAAGAGGCCATGGGCGGGCTGCCCGTCGAGGAATGGTTTGATGATTTTGAAATCACGCCGCTGGCATCTGCGTCTGTTGCTCAGGTTCATACTGCGCGATTGAAATCGAATGGCAAAGAGGTGGTGATCAAAGTTATTCGCCCGGACATACTGCCGGTCATCAAAGCGGATTTAAAACTGATCTACCGCCTGGCTCGTTGGGTTCCTCGTCTGCTGCCAGATGGACGTCGCCTGCGACCAACAGAAGTCGTCCGTGAATATGAAAAAACGTTGATTGATGAGCTAAATCTGCTGCGCGAATCGGCGAATGCCATTCAGCTACGACGTAATTTTGAAGATAGCCCGATGCTGTACATCCCGGAAGTGTATTCCGACTATTGCAGTCAGAACATGATGGTGATGGAGCGCATTTACGGTATCCCGGTTTCAGATGTCACCACGCTTGAGAAGAACGGCACCAATATGAAGTTGCTGGCCGAGCGTGGTGTTCAGGTCTTCTTTACTCAGGTTTTCCGCGACAGCTTTTTCCATGCGGACATGCACCCCGGGAACATTTTCGTCAGTTATGAGCACCCTGAAAACCCTAAATACATTGGTATTGATTGTGGGATTGTGGGCTCTTTAAACAAAGAAGATAAGCGTTACCTGGCTGAAAACTTCATTGCGTTCTTTAACCGCGATTACCGCAAAGTTGCTGAACTGCACGTGGATTCTGGTTGGGTTCCACCGGATACCAACGTAGAAGAGTTTGAATTTGCTATTCGTACCGTGTGCGAGCCGATTTTTGAAAAACCGCTGGCGGAGATTTCCTTTGGTCATGTGCTGTTGAATTTGTTCAACACTGCGCGCCGCTTCAATATGGAAGTCCAGCCTCAACTGGTATTGCTACAGAAGACGCTGCTGTACGTTGAGGGTGTCGGACGACAGCTCTACCCGCAGTTAGATTTGTGGAAAACGGCTAAGCCATTCCTCGAATCCTGGATTAAAGATCAGGTCGGTATTCCGGCGCTCGTTAGGGCATTTAAAGAAAAAGCACCGTTCTGGGTCGAAAAAATGCCAGAAATACCTGAACTGGTGTATGACAGTTTGCGCCAGGGCAAATATTTACAGCACAGTGTTGATAAGATTGCCCGCGAGCTTCACGCGAATCATGTACGCCAGGGACAATCCCGTTATTTATTGGGCATTGGCGCAACATTGTTGCTAAGTGGAACATTCCTGCTGGTAAGCCGCCCTGAGTGGGGGCTTATGCCGGGCTGGTTGATGGTAGGCGGTGTTTTAGCCTGGTTAATCGGCTGGCGCAAAATGCGCTGAATTTTTCATCGCCCAAGGCAGGCCGTGTAACGTATACTACGGCCTTATTAATTCATCATCTATGACAGAGGAACATGTATGGGTGGTATCAGTATTTGGCAGTTGTTGATCATTGCCGTCATCGTTGTACTGCTATTTGGCACCAAGAAACTCGGCTCCATCGGTTCCGATCTTGGTGCATCGATTAAAGGCTTCAAAAAAGCGATGGGTGATGATGAGTCTAAGCAAGATAAAACCAGCCAGGACGCTGATTTTACAGCTAAATCTATCACCGATAAGCAGGGCGAAGTGAAAAAGGAAGACGCCAAAAGCCAAGATAAAGAGCAGGTATAATCCGTGTTTGATATCGGTTTTAGCGAACTGTTATTGGTGTTCGTGATCGGCCTCATTGTTCTGGGGCCGCAACGATTACCCGTAGCGGTAAAAACGGTTGCTGGCTGGGTTCGCGCTTTGCGTTCCCTTGCAACTACTGTTCAGAATGAACTGACCCAGGAGCTTAAGCTTCAGGAGTTTCAGGACAGCCTGAAGAAAGTAGAGAAAGCGAGCCTGACAAATCTAACCCCGGAGCTGAAAGCGTCAATGGATGAGCTGCGTGAAGCGGCGGAATCGATGAAGCGTTCTTACAGCGTGCACGATCCTGAGAAAGCGAGCGATGAAGCGCACACTATCCATAATCCGGTGGTGAAAGAAGGTGAAGCGCAGCGAGAAGGGGTCACCCCTGCCGCCGCTGAAAATCAGGCCAGTTCGCCGGAGCAAAAACCGGAATCCACGGGTGCTAAAACGCCAGAGCCGACGGAAAACACTTCCGCTACGTTGATGGATGCAGAAAAGAAAGCTGCCGCACCTGTTGTCGAATCCTCACCCTCGTCGAGTGATAAACCGTAAACATGTCTGTAGAAGATACCCAACCGCTCATCACGCATCTTATTGAGCTGCGTAAGCGACTCCTGAACTGCATTATTGCGGTAATCGTGATCTTTCTGGCGTTGGTTTATTTTGCCAACGACATTTACCATATGGTTGCGGCACCGCTGATTAAACAGATGCCGCAGGGCGCAACGATGATCGCCACCGATGTGGCTTCGCCGTTCTTTACGCCAATCAAGTTGACCTTCATGGTGTCGCTGATCCTGTCAGCGCCAGTGATCCTCTACCAGGTATGGGCATTCATTGCGCCTGCTTTGTACAAACATGAACGTCGCCTGGTTGTGCCGCTGCTGGTCTCCAGTTCGTTGCTGTTCTACATCGGCATGGCATTCGCCTATTTTGTTGTCTTCCCGTTGGCGTTTGGTTTTCTGGCCAACACGGCTCCGCAAGGCGTACAGGTATCAACGGACATTGCCAGCTATCTCAGTTTCGTCATGGCTCTGTTTATGGCTTTCGGGGTCTCTTTTGAGGTCCCTGTCGCCATTGTGCTGCTATGCTGGATGGGCATTACGACGCCAGACGATTTACGCAAGAAGCGTCCTTACGTTGTGGTAGGGGCATTTGTCGTCGGGATGTTACTGACCCCGCCAGATGTCTTCTCGCAAACGTTGTTGGCGATACCGATGTACTGCCTGTTTGAAGTGGGCGTTTTCTTCTCTCGTTTCTATGTCGGCAAGCGACGTACGAGAGATGAGGACAACGAGGCTGAAGAAGCAAAAGAAGCCGAAGCCACCGAGAAAACAGAAGAGTAAATTCAACCGCCCGTCAGGGCGGTTGTCATATGGGAGGTAGCATGTTTGACATTGGCGTTAATTTAACCAGTTCACAATTTGCAAAAGACAGGGATGATGTTGTGGCGCGCGCCTTTGCTGCGGGCGTAAACGGTATGCTTCTGACCGGAACAAACCTGCACGAAAGCCAGCAGGCGCTAAAGTTGGCACAGCATTATCCGCATTGCTGGTCCACGGCTGGCGTGCACCCGCATGACAGCAGCCAATGGCAATCCTCAACGGAAGAAGAGATTATCGCGCTGGCAAACCAGTCTGAGGTGGTCGCTATTGGCGAGTGCGGTCTGGATTTCAATCGCAATTTCTCCACGCCGCAGGAGCAGGAACGTGCTTTTGAGGCGCAGCTGCGCATTGCTGCTGAACTGCAGATGCCGATTTTCATGCATTGTCGGGATGCCCATGAGCGTTTTCTGACGTTGCTGGAGCCGTGGCTGGATAGCCTCCCAGGCGCGGTGCTGCACTGTTTTACCGGAACGCGGCAGGAGATGCAGGATTGCGTGGACCGGGGACTCTATATCGGTATCACCGGCTGGGTCTGTGATGAGCGCCGGGGGATGGAACTGCGGGAACTGCTGCCGTTTATTCCGGTGGAAAGGCTGCTGATTGAAACCGATGCGCCTTACCTACTCCCTCGCGACTTAACGCCTAAACCGACGTCACGGCGCAATGAACCGGCGCACCTGCCACATATTCTTGAGCGTATTGCCCACTGGCGCGGGGAAGATCCTCAATGGCTGTCAGCAACCATTGATGCTAACGTCCGAACACTGTTCGAAGTGACCTTCTAAACGGCTTAAATTTTTCGAAAGCCGGTATTTTTCACGCTCTGCTTAACCTCTTTATTCAACAGGTTAAGCAGTAGCATGGAACGTGCTTCGCCATCCGGTTCGGTGAAGATCGCTTTTAGCCCCTCAAACGCCCCTTCAGTAATAATCACGCTGTCCCCTGGCTGAGGAGTTTGCGGGTCAACAATTCCTTCAGGCTTGTAGATAGAAAGCTGGTGAATAACGGGAGAAGGAACTGTCGCAGGCGTCGCGCCAAAACGGACGAAATGGCTGACACCACGCGTGGCATTGATAGTGGTGGTGTGGATCACTTCCGGATCGAACTCGACAAACATGTAATTAGGGAATAGTGGTTCACTGACTGTAGTACGTTTACCGCGCACTATTTTTTCCAGGGTGATCATAGGCGTCAGGCAGTTCACCGCCTGCCTTTCCAGGTGTTCCTGGGCTCGCTGAAGTTGCCCACGTTTGCAGTACAGTAAATACCAGGATTGCATAATAACTCTTATCCGCTTGTTCTGAGCGCCAGCATAGCAAAAGCCATGCGTTAAGTTAATTATACCCGCCTCAACGCAGGCTGAAACCCAATGGGTATATACTCCCAGGGCTTATATGTATCGCCAGAGTTCACGCTAATTTAACAAAAATACAGCATCACAATGATGAACGCCGTATAATGAAGCGCTTACGAAGAGGCCACAATGGACGCCATGAAATATCACGATTTACGCGACTTCCTGACGCTGCTTGAACAGCAGGGCGAACTCAAACGCATTTCGCTTGAGGTGGATCCCCACCTGGAAATTACTGAAATTGCCGATCGCACTCTGCGTGCCGGTGGGCCTGCGTTACTGTTTGAGAATCCGAAAGGCTATTCAATGCCGGTGCTGTGTAACCTGTTTGGCACACCAAAGCGTGTTGCGATGGGAATGGGACAAGAAGATGTCTCGGCGCTACGAGAAGTCGGTAAACTGTTGGCGTTTTTGAAAGAGCCAGAGCCACCGAAAGGATTCCGCGATCTGTTTGATAAGCTGCCGCAGTTTAAGCAGGTGTTGAACATGCCGACTAAGCGGTTGCGCGGTGCGCCTTGTCAGCAAAAAATCTACTCCGGCGATGACGTTGATTTAAACCGCATTCCGATTATGACCTGCTGGCCGGAAGATGCCGCGCCGCTGATTACCTGGGGACTCACCGTCACGCGTGGTCCGCATAAAGAGCGGCAGAATCTGGGCATCTATCGCCAGCAGCTGATTGGTAAAAACAAGCTTATTATGCGCTGGTTGTCCCATCGCGGCGGCGCGCTTGATTATCAGGAATGGTGCGCGGCGCATCCTGGTGAACGTTTCCCGGTTTCAGTGGCGTTGGGGGCCGATCCTGCGACTATTCTGGGGGCTGTGACACCCGTTCCTGATACATTATCCGAGTACGCATTTGCCGGGCTGTTGCGCGGTACCAAGACCGAAGTGGTCAAATGTATTTCCAACGACCTGGAAGTGCCTGCCAGCGCAGAAATCGTACTGGAAGGGTACATCGAACCGGGCGAGCTGGCTCCAGAAGGGCCCTATGGCGATCATACCGGCTACTACAACGAAGTAGATAATTTCCCGGTCTTTACCGTCACCCACATTACCCAGCGTGAAGATGCTATTTATCACTCTACCTATACCGGACGTCCGCCTGATGAGCCAGCAGTGCTCGGCGTGGCGCTGAACGAAGTATTCGTTCCTATTCTGCAAAAGCAGTTCCCGGAAATCGTCGATTTTTACCTGCCTCCGGAAGGCTGTTCATATCGTCTGGCCGTGGTGACGATGAAAAAACAGTACGCAGGCCATGCCAAACGCGTCATGATGGGTGTTTGGTCTTTTTTGCGCCAGTTCATGTACACCAAATTTGTTATTGTCTGCGATGATGACGTTAACGCGCGCGACTGGAATGATGTAATTTGGGCTATTACTACCCGTATGGACCCCGCCCGGGATACGGTACTGGTAGAGAATACGCCAATTGATTACCTGGACTTTGCCTCGCCGGTTTCCGGCCTTGGTTCAAAAATGGGGCTGGATGCCACAAATAAATGGCCGGGCGAAACCCAACGCGAATGGGGACGTCCGATTAAAAAAGATCCTGAAGTGACTGCGCGTATTGACGCAATTTGGGATGAACTGGCCATCTTTAATGACGGCAAAAGCGCCTGAGGCGCGATCGTTTTGCCTATTGATCCGACAGAGAGAGCGCATGACAACCTTAAGCTGTAAAGTGACCTCGGTAGAAGCTATAACTGACACCGTATATCGCGTTCGTTTAGTGCCAGACGCGGCGTTTTCCTTTCGTGCTGGCCAGTATTTAATGGTCGTGATGGACGAAAGGGATAAGCGTCCGTTCTCCATGGCATCAACGCCGGACGAGCAAGGATTCATTGAGCTGCACGTTGGCGCCTCTGAGCTAAATCTTTACGCCATGGCCGTGATGGACCGTATTCTGAAAGACCGGGAAATCAAGGTCGATATTCCGCATGGCGAAGCCTGGCTGCGTGATGAAGACGAGCGCCCGCTGATCCTGATTGCCGGAGGTACAGGGTTCTCTTACGTGCGTTCTATTCTGCTTACCGCGCTGGCACGCAATCCCAACCGCGATATCACTATTTACTGGGGCGGGCGCGAAGAGAAGCATCTCTACGATCTCTCAGAGCTGGAAGCATTGTCGGTGAATCACCCGAACCTGCGTGTTGAGCCGGTGGTAGAGCAGCCTGAAGACGGCTGGCGTGGTCGTACGGGAACCGTGTTAACGGCAGTATTGCAGGATTACGGTACTCTGGCGGAACACGATATCTACATTGCCGGTCGTTTTGAGATGGCAAAAATCGCGCGCGACCTGTTCTGTAATGAGCGTCAGGCACGTGAAGATCGCCTGTTTGGCGACGCGTTCGCGTTCATTTAAGCGCTGTGCGCCGGAGTCCTTCCGGCGCATCCATCACCAACCTTACTTCTTCTAACAGGGTGCAAGCCCGGTCTCACTGCTCCTCTTTTCAGAACATTTTTAGTAAACATGTTTTTCCTATCTATTAACCATAAAACTGATTTTTTGTGATTGGTCTCATTTTGTTTAGTAAACAAAATGGGCAAGCTGTATCGCATCACATTGCTGGACATCAACGAGGGAAAACCATGAGGCTCGGACTGGATATCGGCGGGACTAAAATTGAAGCGGTGGTGATTGATAACGCGGGTGAAATTGTTTACCGCGAGCGATGTGCGACACCAAAGCAGAGTTACGGTGATTTTTTCCAGGCCGTGACGGAGATGATTTCTAAGGCCAGACTGGCCGTTAATCAGTCTTTATCGGTTGGTGTTGGAGTGCCTGGCGCGGTGGATAGCGAAGGTTTGATTAAGAATTCGAACATCCTAGTGTTGAATCAGCAGGCTTTTGCTCAAGACCTTGAGCGAGCGTTAGGAATACCCGTGCCTGTTACTAATGATGCCAACTGCTTTACCCTGTCGGAAGCGATGGACGGTAGCGGACACGGGCATAGCGTGGTATTTGGTGTGATCCTCGGTACCGGTTGCGGCGGTGGACTATGCATCGATAACCGTTTGATCTCCGGACCTAACGCCTGTGCAGGAGAGTGGGGACATAATGCATTGCCGCGCTACCACGAATCTCGGGATGGGGCTGAAGTGACATGCTATTGCGGACAGGTGAACTGTATTGAGAGCTTTATTTCCGGCAGCGGCCTGGAGCGTCAGTATATGAGTCACACCGCACAACATGCAGATGTGCCACATATTATGCAGCGGGTAGAATCGGGTGATGCAGATGCCTGTTTGTTATGGGAACGCTATTGCGATCAGCTGGCGCGCGCGTTGGCGGGGGTGGTGAATACGCTCGATCCCGATGTTATCGTGCTGGGCGGTGGGGTATCCAATATCACTTTACTGTACTCAGGCTTGCAGGCGCGAGTGGCGCAGTACGTATTTGGTAAACAGTGCCGTACGCCGATCGTTCAGGCCCGACACGGTGACAGCAGCGGCGTACGCGGCGCGGCCTGGCTGGGGGCACAAAAGGCCAGCGTAAATCAATGAGAGTGACATGACGAAACCTGTACGTATCAGGGACATTGCCGAAGCTTGTGGTGTCTCGGTTGGCGCGGTTTCCCGCGCCCTGAAAGGGCAGCCAGGGCTACGTGAAGATACCCGGCTGCGCATTATTTCTGTGGCGCAGCAGCAGGGTTATGATTTTTCTCGCCTGCGCGCAGACAAGATCAAACGCGTCCTGTTTTTGCTGCACCGCCAGCACAATATCAGCCGGGCATTGCCGTTTTATTCTCAACTGCTGCTGGGGATAGAAGATAACTGTCGTGACCATGGTATTGCGCTGAGCTTTCTCTCCATTGGTCCAGGCGATGCAGTGAGTGAGCAGGTGATGCTGCACCAGCCTGATGCGCTGATCTGCGCGGGATTTTTTGAGCCTGAATTACTTGGCTTGCTGCAACAGATGAAACTGCCGTTGGTGCTGGTGGATCTCTGGGCGCCGGACCTGCCTTGCGTGAACCCGGACAATACCCAGGGCGGTTATCTGGCCACGCAACATCTGATTGCGCAAGGGCGCAGCCGTATCGCTTTTCTTGCCAGTTCGCTTGCGCACTACAGCATCCGTCAGCGCGAGAAGGGCTACCGTCAGGCATTGTATGAAGCCCGCTTGCTGATGCCGCCAGAGTATGAAGCCATTGCGCCGCCACTGCTGGATACCGAGCAATCTTTGGTGGAGGCGGTTAATGAATTGCTCAGTCTGCCAGAGCCGCCCGACGCCATTTTTGCCTATAACGACGCGGCAGCGCTGGTTGTTCAACGGGTGTGTACGCAGCAGGGTATACGTATCCCGGAAGATCTTGCGTTGGTGGGGTTTGATGATATTGATGCTGCGGCCTGGTCACATCCACCACTCACCACCATTGCGGTTGATAAACAACAATTGGGGCGTGAAGCGCTGCGTTTATTGCTGGAAGAAAATCAGGAAGATAATCTGCTGTTGCCGGTGCAGTTAGTGGTGCGTGGTAGTTCAGGGAAATAAAAAACCCGCCCCTGACAGGCGGGAAGAACGGCAACTAAACCTTTCCCCGTCATAATTCACTCTGCCTCTTTGTTGGCTGCCTTTGCTCACCCCGGTCGCATAGTTATCTATGCTCCCGGGGATTCGCTCAGTTGCCGCCGCGATGCAGCGCGAATTATTTAGGGGAATTTATCTTTGATTAAACTCGCTCAAATACCGTTGCGATGCCCTGGCCTAACCCGATACACATCGTCGCCAGGCCAAACTGTACGTCTTTGCGTTCCATCAGATTGAGCAGGGTGGTGCTGATACGCGCCCCGGAGCATCCCAGTGGGTGGCCCAGAGCGATCGCGCCGCCGTTGAGGTTGATCTTCTCGTCTATCTGCTCCATCAGTCCCAGATCTTTAATGCACGGCAGGATCTGAGCGGCAAAGGCTTCGTTCATTTCAAACAAGCCGATGTCGCTGGTGGAGAGTCCCGCTTTTTTCAGCGCCAGCTTTGAGGCCGGAACCGGACCGTAACCCATGATGGAAGGGTCGCAGCCGACTACCGCCATCGAACGAATACGGGCACGCGGCGTCAGACCCAGTTCACGGGCGCGACTTTCACTCATGACCAGCATCGCCGCTGCGCCGTCGGAGAGCGCGGAGGAGGTACCGGCAGTGACCGTTCCACTAACCGGATCGAACGCTGGGCGCAGGGTGGAGAGCGCTTCAACGGTTGTCTCCGGGCGGATAACCTCATCGTAGTTAAACTGCTTCAGCACGCCGTCGGCATCATGACCGCCGGTCGGGATGATTTCGTTTTTAAATGCGCCAGACTGTGTTGCAGCCCAGGCGCGAGCATGTGAACGTGCGGCGAAAGCATCCTGCATTTCACGGCTGATGCCGTGCATGCGGGAGAGCATTTCTGCGGTCAGACCCATCATCCCCGCCGCTTTTGCTACGTTGCGGCTCATGCCCGGATGGAAATCAACGCCGTGGCTCATTGGTACATGGCCCATATGCTCCACGCCACCAATCAGGCACGCCTGAGCATCGCCGGTCATGATCATACGTGCCGCGTCGTGCAGCGCCTGCATTGATGAACCGCACAGGCGGTTCACGGTGACCGCCGGAACGGAGTGCGGGATTTCCGCCAGCAGCGCGGCGTTACGGGCGATGTTGAAACCCTGCTCAAGCGTTTGCTGCACACAGCCCCAGTAAATGTCATCCAGCGCGGTTGGATCCAGCGCCGGATTACGCGCCAGCAGGCTACGCATTAAGTGTGCGGAGAGATCTTCTGCACGCACGTTACGAAACGCCCCCCCTTTTGAACGGCCCATCGGGGTACGGATCGCATCAACAATTACAACCTGTTCCATTGTGACTCCTTAAGCCGTTTTCAGGCTGCCAACCGGGCGGGCAGGCTCAACCTGGGGATAATACGGTTCGTTATGGCGCGCCTTATCACGCAGACCAGCCGGAACTTCATACAGCGCTCCGAGGTGCTGATATTGCTGGGCCATATCGAGATACTTCGCGCTGCCGAGCGTATCCAGCCAGCGGAACGCGCCGCCGTGGAACGGAGGGAAGCCCAGGCCATACACCAGCGCCATATCGGCTTCTGCCGGGCTGGCGATAATGCCTTCTTCCAGGCACCGTACCACTTCGTTGACCATCGGGATCATCATGCGAGCGATAATCTCTTCATCACTGAATTCGCGTTTCGGCTGGCTGACTTCTGCCAGCAGATCATCAACGGTGGCATCCTCTTCTTTTTTCGGCTTGCCCTTGTTGTCTTCT
This sequence comes from Citrobacter sp. Cf125, assembly GCF_030333935.1. NCBI lineage: Bacteria > Pseudomonadati > Pseudomonadota > Gammaproteobacteria > Enterobacterales > Enterobacteriaceae > Citrobacter > Citrobacter sp. Cf125. Next base: position 78,721 of record NZ_JAOWEY010000015.1, read on the forward strand.
TTATAACGCCAGAATCCAAGACCGTTTTTCTGTCCGAAACGGTTTGCATCAAACAGGGCGTCTATCGCGTCGCGATAATCTTTCTGCATACGCTGAGGGAAGCCTGCGGACATCACTGCCTGCGCGTGATGTGCGGTATCAATTCCCACCACGTCCAGCAGATAAGCCGGGCCCATCGGCCAGCCAAACTGTTTTTCCATGACTTTATCGACTTTGCGGAAATCCGCCCCATCGCGCAGCAGCTGGCTAAAACCGGCAAAATACGGGAACAGCACGCGGTTCACGAAGAAACCGGGGCAGTCGTTGACCACAATTGGCGTTTTGCCCATCTGGCTTGCCCATGCGACAACTTTGGCGATGGTTTCATCCGAGCTTTTCTCGCCGCGAATGATCTCAACCAGTGGCATGCGGTGTACTGGGTTAAAGAAGTGCATCCCACAGAAGTTTTCCGGGCGCTTGAGCGCGCTAGCCAGCTCGTTGATTGGGATGGTAGAGGTATTCGACGCCAGTACGGTGTCCGGGCGAACCTGATCTTCGGTTTCCGCCAGTACCGCTTTTTTCACTTTCGGGTTTTCCACGACCGCTTCAACCACCACGTCCACACGCTCAAAACCGCTATAGTCGAGGGTTGGATGAATAGTGGAAATCACGCCCGCCATTTTCAGACCGTCAATTTTGCCGCGCTCAAGCTGTTTGTTCAGCAGTTTGGCCGCTTCGGTCATGCCCAGCGTTAATGATTTGTCGTTGATATCTTTCATGACAACCGGCACGCCTTTCCAGGCTGACTGGTAAGCGATGCCGCCGCCCATAATGCCTGCACCCAGCACTGCCGCTTGCTTTGGTGCTTCAATATTTTTGGTGAGCTTTTTGGCTTTGGCTTTCACGAACTGATCGTTAAGGAAGATCCCAACCAGCGCGCGAGCTTCACTGGTGTGCGCCAGTGGCACAAAGCTTTTATTTTCCAGATTCAGCGCTTCTTCACGGCCAAAACGAGCCGCTGCTTCAATGGTTTTTACCGCGGTAATCGGTGCGGGATAATGCTTACCTGCCGTCTGCGCCACCATGCCTTTGGCGATGGTAAAGCTCATAGCAGCTTCAATTTTGCTGAGTTTCAACGGCTCCAGCTTAGGCTGACGTTTGGCTTTCCAGTCGAGGTCGCCGTTAATCGCCTGACGTAATACCGCGATCGCGCCATCAAGCAGTTTGTCTTGCTTCACTACGCCATCGACCAGACCGATTTTTAGCGCCTGCTCAGCACCAACATCTTTACCTGCCGCAATAATTTCCAGCGCGCTGTCCGCACCCAGCATACGTGGCATACGCACAGAGCCGCCAAAGCCCGGCATAATGCCCAGCTTGGTTTCTGGCAGGCCAATGCGCAGGTCCGGCGTTGCCAGACGATAATCGGTTGCCAGGACACACTCGCAGCCACCGCCCAACGCATAGCCATTTACCGCTGAGAGGGTCGGAACAGGTAGATCTTCGAGGCGGTTAAAGACGCTGTTGGCAAAATGCAGCCACTGGCTCAGTTGCTCTTCAGGCACGAGGAACAGTGAAAGGAATTCGGTGATATCGGCACCAACAATAAAGGCTGCTTTGTTAGAGCGCAGCAGCAGCCCTTTTAAATTCGGTTGTTTTTCCAGCACATCAAGCGCATGGCCCAGGCTGGCAACGGTGGCCGTGTCGAGTTTATTGACCGAACCAGGGGCATCGAACACCAGTTCGGCGATGCCATCTTCCAGCCAGTCGAGGTACAGGGTGTCGCCTTTGTAAAGCATGTCAGTCTCCTGAATCCGCAAGGTGATCTGGTCATACCAGATGAATCGAAGTGTGTGTTTTATGTTAATAAAATGCAAATGAATGATTAAAGAAATGACGATTCGATCACGCTCGGCAGAAATCACGCACTCACATAGCGATGTGCTAAGATGCGGAGACTTGAGGTCAAAAAAACAGAAGGATAGAAAATGGAATCACTGGCCGCACTCTATAAAAATCATATCGTTACCTTACAAGAACGGACGCGCGACGCGCTGGAGCGCTTCAAGCTGGATGCGTTACTTATTCACTCAGGCGAACTTGTTAACGTCTTTCTCGACGATCATCCGTACCCGTTTAAGGTCAATCCGCAATTCAAAGCCTGGGTGCCTGTCACGCAGGTTCCTAACTGCTGGTTGCTGGTGGATGGCGTAAACAAGCCGAAACTGTGGTTCTACCTGCCGGTCGATTACTGGCACAACGTTGAGCCGCTGCCGACCTCTTTCTGGACGGAAGAAATCGAGATCATCGCGCTGCCGAAAGCGGATGGTATCGGTAGCCAACTGCCTGCTGCTCGCGGCAATATCGGTTACATTGGCCCGGTTCCGGAACGTGCCCTGCAACTGGACATCGCGGCCAGCAACATCAACCCGAAAGGGGTGATTGACTACCTGCATTATTACCGTGCCTATAAAACGGACTACGAACTGGCCTGTATGCGCGAAGCGCAGAAAATGGCGGTAAATGGACACCGTGCAGCAGAAGAAGCGTTCCGTTCCGGAATGAGCGAGTTTGACATCAACCTCGCTTACCTGACTGCCACCGGTCACCGCGACACCGACGTGCCATACAGCAACATCGTGGCGCTTAACGAGCATGCTTCGGTTCTTCATTACACCAAGCTGGATCATCAGGCGCCGTCTGAAATCCGCAGCTTCTTGCTCGACGCTGGCGCGGAATACAACGGCTATGCGGCAGACCTGACGCGTACCTGGTCGGCGAAAAGCGACAACGACTATGCGCATCTGGTGAAAGACGTTAACGACGAAGAGCTGGCGCTGATTGCCACCATGAAAGCAGGTGCCAGCTACGTGGATTACCACATTCAGTTCCATCAGCGCATCGCGAAGCTGCTGCGTAAGCATCAAATCATCACCGATATGAGTGAAGAGGCGATGGTAGAAAATGATCTTACTGGGCCGTTTATGCCACACGGCATTGGTCACCAGTTGGGCCTGCAGGTACATGATGTCGCTGGCTTTATGCAGGATGACAGTGGTACCCATCTGGCCGCGCCGTCGAAGTATCCTTACCTGCGTTGCACCCGCGTATTGCAACCGGGCATGGTTCTGACCATCGAACCGGGCATTTACTTCATTGAATCTCTGCTGGCGCCGTGGCGTGAAGGGCAGTTCAGCAAACACTTCAACTGGCAGAAAATTGAAGCCCTGAAACCGTTCGGCGGTATTCGTATTGAAGACAACGTGGTGGTCCACGAAAACAATATCGAAAACATGACTCGGGATTTGAAACTGGCGTAATGGACAGTTGGTTAATCCCTGCGGGGCCGGTTAGCGTCGTTGAAGAGATCAAAAAAAGCCGCTTCATTACGCTGCTCGCCCATACGGACGGCGTAGAAGCGGCAAAAGCGTTTGTTGAATCAGTCAAAGCGGAACACCCGGACGCCCGCCACCATTGCGTGGCGTGGGTGGCGGGTGCGCCCAATGACTCGCAGCAGCTAGGATTTTCAGACGATGGCGAACCGGCGGGTACGGCAGGTAAACCGATGCTCGCACAGCTGATGGGGAGCGGTGTCGGTGAGATTACCGCTGTAGTCGTGCGCTACTACGGCGGTATCCTTCTCGGTACTGGAGGATTGGTAAAAGCCTACGGCGGCGGTGTGAATCAGGCGTTGCGCCAGTTAACGACACAGCGCAAGACGCCATTAACCGAATATACTTTGCAGTGTGAGTACGGTCAGCTGGCAGGCATTGAAGCTTTGCTGGGGCAGTTTGACGGTAAAGTCGTTGCCAGTGATTACCAGGCTTTTGTTCGACTCAGGGTGGCGCTTCCTTTTGCCAAAGTGGATGAGTTTTCGGCAAAACTGGCGGATTTTAGTCGTGGTTCATTGCAATTGTTAGCGATTGAAGAATAATCCCCACCTCATTTTAAAGAACTAAGGAAGCGGCAGAGATGCATTTTCGCGCCATCACCCGAATCGTTGGACTACTGGTCATCTTATTCTCGGGGACAATGATTATCCCTGGACTGGTAGCGCTCATATACCGTGACGGGGCAGGGCGTGCATTCACCCAAACTTTCTTCGTTGCTTTGGCGATCGGCTCCATGCTGTGGTGGCCAAACCGTAAAGAGAAGGGCGAGCTGAAATCGCGCGAAGGATTTCTGATTGTCGTTTTGTTCTGGACCGTTCTGGGCAGCGTGGGTGCGCTACCGTTCATCTTTGCGGAAAGCCCCAACCTGACGATAACCGACGCTTTTTTTGAATCCTTTTCCGGATTGACCACCACCGGTGCAACGACGCTGGTGGGGCTGGATTCATTGCCACACGCGATTCTCTTTTATCGCCAGATGCTGCAATGGTTCGGCGGGATGGGGATCATCGTGCTGGCGGTGGCTATTCTGCCTATTCTTGGCGTGGGTGGGATGCAGCTCTATCGGGCAGAAATGCCGGGGCCGCTGAAAGATAATAAGATGCGCCCGCGTATTGCCGAAACGGCGAAAACGCTGTGGCTTATCTATGTATTACTGACGGTGGCGTGCGCGCTGGCGCTATGGTTTGCCGGGATGCCCGCGTTTGACGCCATTGGGCACAGTTTTGCCACGATTGCCATCGGTGGTTTTTCCACACACGATGCCAGCGTGGGGTATTTCGACAGTCCCACGATTAATACGATTATTGCTATCTTCTTGCTGATCTCCGGTTGTAACTACGGTCTGCACTTCTCTTTATTAAGCGGGCGTAGTCTGAAGGTTTACTGGCGCGATCCGGAATTCCGCATGTTCATCGGCGTGCAGTTGACGCTGGTGGCTGTCTGTACGTTGGTGCTGTGGATACACAATACCTATGGCTCGGCGCTCACGACGATTAACCAGGCCTTTTTCCAGGTGGTATCGATGGCGACGACTGCCGGATTTACCACGGACAGTATTGCCCGCTGGCCGCTGTTCCTGCCGGTGCTGCTGCTGTGTTCTGCTTTTATCGGCGGCTGTGCCGGGTCGACGGGGGGGGGCTTGAAGGTGATTCGTATCCTGCTGCTGTTTAAGCAAGGCAACCGCGAATTGAAACGACTGGTTCATCCGAATGCGGTTTACAGTATCAAACTGGGTAACCGTGCGTTGCCGGAGCGAATTCTTGAAGCCGTATGGGGATTCTTCTCTGCCTATGCGTTGGTCTTTATTATCAGTATGCTGGCGATTATTGCGACCGGCGTTGATGACTTCTCCGCGTTTGCCTCTGTTGTGGCAACGTTGAATAACCTGGGGCCTGGACTGGGGGTTGTTGCCGACAATTTTGCCAGTATGAACCCTGTGGCGAAGTGGATCCTGATTGCCAATATGCTGTTTGGTCGTCTGGAGGTCTTTACTCTGCTGGTGCTCTTTACCCCTACCTTCTGGCGTGAATAATGGAGTAACACGTGAAAACACTGATTCTTTTTTCTTCCCGGGACGGACAAACGCGTGAAATCGCTGAATATCTGGCTTCTGAACTCAAAGAGCTGGGCGTTTGGGCAGATGTTGTTAATTTGCATCGTACCGCGGAGCCGGACTGGCAAAATTATGACAGCGTGGTGATTGGCGCCTCGATTCGCTATGGTCATTACCATGCTGCTTTTCAGGAGTTTGTGAAAAAGCATGCCACACGGCTGAATTCGATGCCGAGTGCGTTCTACTCCGTAAACCTCGTTGCCCGTAAACCGGAGAAACGTACGCCGCAAACCAACAGCTATGCGCGTAAGTTCCTGATGAGTTCGCCGTGGCGACCAGATCACAGTGCAGTCATTGCGGGTGCTTTGCTGTATCCCCGCTATCGCTGGTATGACCGAGTTATGATCCAACTGATAATGAAGATGTCAGGCGGTGAAACGGATACGAATAAAGAAGTGGTGTATACCGATTGGGAACAGGTTGCGAGATTCGCGCGGGAAATAGCCCAATTAACCAACAAAACGTCGTTAAAATAAACGTAAAGAATAAAAAATACGCACTCGGAAGATTATTTTAAATTTCCCCTTGTCAGCCTGAAATAACTCCCTATAATGCGCCTCCACTGACACGGAACAACGGATTACAAGCCGCCGGGTCAGCGGGGTTCCACTGAGAACTCCGGCGAAGAAAGCGAAATTAAATGCTTGACTTCGCAGCGGGATGGCGTAATATGCACACCCCGCGCCGCTGAGAAAAAGCGAAGCGGCACTGCTCTTTAACAATTTATCAGACAATCTGTGTGGGCACTCGAAGATACGGATTCTTAACGTCGCAAGACGAAAAATGAATACCAAGTCTCTGAGTGAACATACGTAATTCATTACGAAGTTTAATTCACGAGCATCAAACTTAAATTGAAGAGTTTGATCATGGCTCAGATTGAACGCTGGCGGCAGGCCTAACACATGCAAGTCGAACGGTAGCACAGAGGAGCTTGCTCCTTGGGTGACGAGTGGCGGACGGGTGAGTAATGTCTGGGAAACTGCCCGATGGAGGGGGATAACTACTGGAAACGGTAGCTAATACCGCATAACGTCGCAAGACCAAAGAGGGGGACCTTCGGGCCTCTTGCCATCGGATGTGCCCAGATGGGATTAGCTAGTAGGTGGGGTAACGGCTCACCTAGGCGACGATCCCTAGCTGGTCTGAGAGGATGACCAGCCACACTGGAACTGAGACACGGTCCAGACTCCTACGGGAGGCAGCAGTGGGGA
>NZ_JAOWEY010000016.1:0-442768 GCF_030333935.1 Citrobacter sp. Cf125
GCAACAACGCCCGCACCAACAGTACGGCCGCCTTCACGGATTGCGAAACGCAGACCGTCGTCCATCGCGATTGGGTGGATCAGGGTAACAACCATTTTGATGTTGTCGCCCGGCATTACCATCTCTACGCCTTCCGGCAGTTCGATGGTACCAGTCACGTCAGTAGTACGGAAGTAGAACTGCGGACGGTAGCCTTTGAAGAACGGAGTATGACGGCCGCCTTCGTCTTTGGACAGAATGTACACTTCAGATTCGAACTTGGTGTGCGGCTTGATAGAGCCCGGCTTAGCCAGTACCTGACCACGTTCGATTTCTTCACGTTTGATACCACGCAGCAGAACACCAACGTTCTCACCAGCACGGCCTTCGTCCAGCAGTTTGCGGAACATTTCAACGCCAGTACAGGTAGACTTAGCAGTCTCTTTGATACCAACGATTTCAACTTCTTCACCAACTTTGATGATACCGCGCTCTACACGACCGGTAACAACCGTACCACGACCGGAGATGGAGAATACGTCTTCGATAGGCAGCAGGAACGGCTTGTCAATCGCACGCTCTGGTTCTGGGATGTAAGAATCCAGGAAGCCAGCCAGTTCGATGATTTTCGCTTCCCACTCTGCTTCGCCTTCCAGCGCTTTCAGAGCAGAACCACGAACGATCGGAGTGTCGTCGCCCGGGAAATCGTACTGAGACAGAAGTTCACGAACTTCCATTTCTACCAGTTCCAGCAGCTCTTCGTCATCAACCATGTCGCATTTGTTCAGGAACACGATGATGTACGGAACGCCTACCTGACGACCCAGCAGGATGTGCTCACGAGTCTGCGGCATCGGGCCGTCAGTCGCAGCAACAACCAGGATCGCGCCGTCCATCTGCGCAGCACCGGTGATCATGTTTTTAACATAGTCGGCGTGGCCCGGGCAGTCTACGTGTGCGTAGTGGCGAGTCGGGGTGTCATATTCAACGTGAGAAGTGTTGATGGTGATACCACGTGCTTTTTCTTCCGGCGCGTTATCGATCTGGTCGAATGCACGAGCAGCACCGCCGTAGGTTTTAGCCAGTACGGTAGTGATTGCAGCGGTCAGGGTAGTTTTACCGTGGTCAACGTGGCCGATGGTGCCGACGTTAACGTGCGGTTTTGTACGTTCAAATTTTTCTTTAGACACGGCTATATTCCTTACTATAGTGCTCTCCCCTATGGAGAGAGCACGGGACTTAGGTTTTAATCCTGTGGATTATTTACCACGGGCTTCAATAACGGCCTGAGCAACGTTGTTCGGCGCATCGTCGTACTTCAGGAACTCCATGGAGTAAGAAGCACGGCCTTTGGTCAGAGAACGCAGCTGAGTTGCATATCCGAACATTTCAGACAGCGGAACTTCAGCATGGATAACAACGCCAGTGACGTTGGACTCCTGACCACGAAGCATACCACGACGGCGGCTCAAGTCACCGATTACGTCACCGGTGTTCTCTTCCGGAGTCTCTACTTCAACCTTCATGATAGGCTCAAGCAGAACTGGTTTCGCTTTCTTAAAGCCATCTTTGAAGGCGATAGAAGCGGCCAGTTTAAACGCCAGCTCAGAGGAGTCAACGTCATGGTAAGAACCGAAGTGCAGACGCACGCCCAGATCAACAACCGGGTAACCAGCCAGCGGGCCAGATTTCAGCTGTTCCTGGATGCCTTTATCAACGGCCGGGATGTATTCGCCAGGAATTACACCACCTTTGATGTCGTTGATGAACTCGTAGCCTTTCGGGTTTGAACCCGGCTCCAGCGGGTACATGTCGATAACAACATGACCGTACTGACCGCGACCACCAGACTGCTTAGCGTGTTTACCTTCGATATCGGTAACTTTCGCGCGAATCGCTTCACGGTAAGCAACCTGAGGTTTACCGACGTTCGCTTCAACGTTGAATTCACGCTTCATACGGTCAACGATGATGTCGAGGTGCAGCTCACCCATACCAGCGATAATGGTCTGGTTAGATTCTTCGTCAGTCCATACGCGGAATGACGGGTCTTCTTTAGCCAGACGGCCCAGAGCCAGACCCATTTTTTCCTGGTCAGCTTTGGTTTTCGGTTCTACCGCGATGGAAATTACCGGCTCAGGGAATTCCATACGTTCCAGAATGATCGGATGATCCGGGTCACACAGAGTGTCACCAGTGGTCACGTCTTTCAGACCGATAGCAGCAGCGATATCGCCCGCGCGAACTTCTTTGATCTCTTCACGTTTGTTAGCGTGCATCTGTACGATACGGCCGAAACGTTCACGTGCAGTTTTCACAGAGTTCAGGATGGTGTCACCGGAGTTAACCACACCAGAGTACACGCGGAAGAAGGTCAGGTTACCCACGAACGGGTCGGTAGCGATTTTGAATGCCAGAGCAGCAAACGGCTCGTCATCGCTAGCATGACGCTCAGCAGGAGTATCTTTACCGTCGTCCAGAATACCGTTGATCGCAGGTACGTCTACTGGGGATGGCAGGTAATCAATTACCGCATCCAGCATCGCCTGAACACCTTTGTTCTTGAACGCAGAACCACAGGTTACCAGGATGATTTCGTTGTTCAGAACACGCTGACGCAGAGCTTTTTTGATCTCTTCTTCAGTCAGTTCTTCACCACCCAGGTATTTCTCCATCAGCTCTTCTGAAGCTTCTGCAGCGGACTCGATCAGGTTCTGGTGCCATTCTTCAGCCAGTTCCTGCATGTCAGCCGGGATATCTTCATAAGTGAAGGTTACGCCTGCATCTTCTTCGTTCCAGTTGATGGCTTTCATTTTCACCAGGTCAACAACACCGGTGAACGCTTCTTCAGCGCCAATTGCCAGCTGCAGCGGAACAGGGTTCGCGCCCAGACGGGTTTTGATCTGACCAACAACTTTCAGGAAGTTCGCACCCATACGGTCCATTTTGTTAACGAACGCAATGCGCGGAACTTTATATTTGTTTGCCTGACGCCATACGGTTTCAGACTGAGGCTGAACACCACCAACTGCGCAGTAAACCATTACTGCACCATCAAGCACACGCATGGAACGTTCTACTTCGATAGTGAAGTCAACGTGCCCCGGGGTGTCGATGATGTTTACGCGATGCGGTTCATACTGCTTAGCCATACCAGACCAGAATGCAGTAGTCGCTGCGGAGGTGATAGTAATACCACGTTCCTGCTCCTGCTCCATCCAGTCCATGGTGGCTGCGCCGTCATGAACTTCACCGATTTTATGGTTTACACCGGTGTAGAACAGAATACGTTCGGTAGTAGTGGTTTTACCGGCGTCGATGTGCGCACTGATACCGATGTTACGGTAGCGCGCGATGGGTGTTGTACGAGCCATTTGATTCCTCGTTTATCTTTTAGGCGTTCAATTTAAGTAGCCCAAAGCGGGCTGCTTACTAGAAGCGCCCGCCTGGTGACTAAAACTCCGAAGGGATTACCAACGGTAGTGTGCGAACGCCTTGTTGGCTTCTGCCATACGGTGAACGTCTTCACGTTTCTTAACTGCAGTACCTTTGTTTTCTGCAGCATCAGAAAGTTCGTTCGCCAGGCGCAGAGCCATGGATTTATCACCGCGTTTACGAGCAGCTTCAACGATCCAACGCATTGCCAGAGCATTACGACGGACCGGACGGACTTCAACTGGTACCTGATAAGTAGAACCACCAACGCGGCGAGACTTAACTTCGACAGTCGGGCGCACGTTTTCGAGAGCTACTTCGAAAGCTTCCAGTTCGTTTTTACCAGAACGCTGAGCCAGGGTCTCCAGCGCGCTGTATACGATAGTTTCGGCAGTAGATTTTTTACCATCTACCATCAGGATATTTACAAATTTAGCCAGCAGTTCTGATCCGAACTTCGGATCCGGCAGAATTTTACGCTGACCAATGACGCGACGACGTGGCATGGAAATACTCCGTTGTTAATTCAGGATTGTCCAAAACTCTAAGAGTTTAGTTTGACATTAATATAAAACGTTTGGCCTTACTTAACGGAGAACCATTAAGCCTTAGGACGTTTCACGCCATACTTGGAGCGTGATTGCTTACGGTCTTTAACGCCGGAGCAGTCAAGCGCACCACGAACGGTGTGGTAACGAACACCCGGGAGGTCTTTTACACGACCGCCACGGATCAGGATCACGGAGTGCTCCTGCAGGTTGTGACCTTCACCACCGATGTAGGAAGTCACTTCAAAACCGTTAGTCAGACGAACACGGCAAACTTTACGCAATGCGGAGTTCGGTTTTTTAGGAGTGGTAGTATATACACGAGTACATACGCCACGTTTCTGCGGGCATGCTTCCAGCGCAGGCACGTTGCTTTTTGCAACTTTGCGTGCACGTGGTTTGCGTACCAGCTGGTTAACTGTTGCCATTAAATAGCTCCTGGTTTTAGCTTTTGCTTCGTAAACACGTAATAAAACGACCTCATACAATATGAGGACGCAGAATTTTAGGTCGGTGTCGAAAAGGTGTCAAGAAATATACAACGATCCCACAATTACCAGGACATCTGGCTGGGATGCTTCACCGTAAGTCTGACGAAGTCAGTATAGCTAACCCTGACGACACTGTCTGAAATTTGACCGCTCAACCCGCGAGCCTTAATGTCTTCTTCCAGTACATAGACCTTAATGGAGGCATTTTGCAGACTTTCAAGGAAACGGCTTCCTTCGATTGCTGCCGTCACGCCATCCTGGAGCAATAAAAGTTCATCGTCTTTATCAATCAGACGAAGAAGAGAGGAGAAATCGGTAAGCCACGCGGAGCGATGTAGTGTGTGCAGCATGAGAGTCTCAAAACCTTAAAATGACGTCATAGTTGCCTAACTCACGGCGTAAATCTTCCGGTTCAAGCGCTGTCGCATCGATCACAAAATTACTCCCCTGCTGAAGGCCCCGCTCGCGTAATGAGGCAGCGCAGAGCCAACATTGATCGATATCGTACAACCCTAACAGCTTGAAGGTCGCGATATAGTCTCGCGCCAGCACGGCATCCGGTTGCTGTCCCTGAAGGATTTGAAAGACGCCATCACCGATAAAAAACACGCCGAGGTCTTCCGTTAATGCAGAGGTCGCCAGCAATGCATCTAACCCTTCACGGCCAGATGCGCTGCCGTGCGGCACGGTAGAAAAGACAAAAGCAACACGTTTCATCAGAATTGCACCACGCGATCGCAGGTCAGGGATGCCTCAGCCAGCGATCCAAGCCCGCTGAGGTTAAAACCTGATTGTAAATTAGCTCCTGCCAGCCCCAGCCGCTTTGCCTCAGTCTCATCAACCACGCCGCGTCGCAACGCCGCAGCCACGCAAATATTCAGTGTTACACCATGCTGTTGGTTCAGCTGTTGCCAGGCCCGTACCAGATCGTATTCATCACTGGCAGGCGAAGTGAGTAGGTTGGCGTTATACACACCTTCACGATAGAAAAAGACGCTGCTTAGCTCATGCCCTTCTTTGAGTAGCGCATGAGCAAATTGCAACGCGCTGCTCGCCTGCTGCGTGCCGTACGCAGGCCCCGTCACCATGATGGCAAAACGCATTACTTATCTTGCCCCTGGAAATCGCCACTTTTGAACTGACGAATATAGAGGTAGACCGTATGTTTGGAGATGTTCAGCCGATCAGCGACCTGGTTGATGGCATCTTTAATATCGAAGATGCCTTTCTCATACAAATTCAGGACGATCTGGCGGTTCTTCGCGTTGTTGGAAACATTGCGATCGGCATTCACTTCTTCGATTGTGAATTCCAGCGTCTGGGTAACCAGATCTTCCACCGAAGAAGCGAAGTTGACGGCAGAGCCCACTTCCGGGGTTTCCGGTGGGATAAAGGTATTCATTATCTGCGAGAAAGGGACATCAAGGTTCATGTTGATGCACAGCAGACCAATCACGCGATGCTCACGGTTGCGAATGGCAATCGTCACCGACTTCATCAAGACACCGCTTTTCGCACGTGTGAAGTAACACTTCGACACGCTGCTATCCGCACCCGTCATATCATGCAGCATACGCAACGCAAGGTCGGTAATCGGTGAGCCAATTTTACGGCCCGTGTGTTCACCGTTAGCAATGCGGATGGCCGAGCATTTCAAATCCTGCAAAGAGTGCAATACGATTTCACAATGGGAACCAATGAGCATCGCCAACCCGTCCACTACCGCTTCGTAGGATTTGAGGATATCGAAGTCGGTTTGATCGAAAGGACGTTGATCCAGCAAATCTAGCTCACTGGTTTCGTTGGTTAAAAGCGACCTGGACATGAAAAAAAGCACTCCTTTTCAGGAGCCTGTCGTTATGTTGTCAGGGCAGGCTCATCACTATTATAGGGGCATCTAAAGTAATACAGCGCACAAGGCGCTTTCCAGTATTAATTATATCCTGTCGATAATAAAAAACCGCCGCCCTGTGGGCGGCGGTTTCTGTTAGCTTATTTTTTGCTGCTGTCTGCAGCTTTATCTGCCGGTGCAGCATCTGGCTGCGCGTCAGCTTTCGGTGCCGGTTTGATGTCTAACAGTTCAACATCAAAGACCAGCGTAGAGTTGGCCGGAATGCCCGGAACGCCCGTTTTGCCGTAAGCCAGATCCGGTGGGATAACCAGCTGGATTTTGCCGCCTTTCTTGATGTTTTTCAGGCCTTCAGTCCAACCCGGGATCACGCCGTCAAGACGGAAAGAGAGCGGCTCACCACGGGTATAAGAGTTATCAAACTCTTTACCATCGATCAGCGTACCTTTGTAGTTAACAACCACGGTATCGCTGTCTTTCGGTGCAGCGCCGGTACCTTCTTTCTCTACTTTGTAGACCAGGCCAGTAGCCGAGGTTTTAACGCCTTTCTCTTTAGCAAATTTCTCGCGGTAAACTTTACCTTTGGCTTCGTTGTCAGCCGCGTCTTTTTCCATTTTTGCCTGAGCGGAGCTCTTCACGCGCGCTTCAAACGCCTGCAGAGTTTGTTCGATTTCCTGGTCAGACAGTTTGCTCTTGTCTGCAAACGCATCCTGAACACCAGCGATCAGCTGATCTTTATCCAGTTTGATGCCCAGCTTTTCCTGCTCTTTCAGAGAGTTTTCCATATAACGACCCAGGGACGCGCCCAGCGCGTAAGCGGCTTTTTGGTCGTCATTCTTGAATGCTGCTTTGCTGTCAGCAGTAGCGGCTGGTTTCGCAGCATCAGCAGCGAAGGTGATCGGGGCATGCAGAGCAACAGCCATTGTGGTCGCCAGCAGCGTTACTTTAAACAGTGATTTCATCCATATCTCCAGGGCCGGGGCATCTCACCCCAGGGTTAACTAACATAAAAATGTACTATAAAGCGTTGCAGAACAAATCAACATACAGGCACGCCCTATTATCACCACTTTTCAGACTCTTTTTGTTTAAATTAGTTTCGTTACCGAAGATTGAGTGCTGTGCAAACAGGCAAAGTTAAGTAGAATTCGCCGCAGTCCGCGATCTGCCGGAGAAAAAAGAAAGAGGTGAATCATGCAGGATACAACAATGGAAACTCGCCTGGCTGAACTGGAAAGTCGCCTGGCATTTCAGGAGATAACCATTGAAGAGCTCAACGTGACGGTGACCGCGCATGAACTGGAAATGGCCAAACTGCGCGACCATCTGCGTCTGCTGACGGAAAAGCTCAAAGCAACGCAACCGTCCCACATCGCGTCGCAGTCTGAAGAGACCCCTCCGCCACATTATTGAGACGTAAAAAAAGCGGGGATATCCCCGCTTTTTTTGTGTCCGAAAGCGCTAACGCTTATCGGATCTACTCACATATACCCAAAGGATTTCAAATCACAGCAAGGCGGCAAGCTTGAGGAAGTCCTGGGAGCATAGATAACTATGTGACCAGGATTCGAAAGCGCAGCCAACACCGCTGTGGGTTGAAAGACGAAGGGTATTAGTGGCAACCGCAGCCGCCGCCGTTACCTTTACCGCCACCGCCGCAGCAGCCTTCGCCGCCGTGCTCGTGACCATGGTCGTGGCCGTGTCCACCGCAGCAACCGTCATGACCGTGGTCATGATCGTGGTCGTGACCGTGCGCACCGTGAACGTGGCCGTGAGCCAGCTCTTCTTCGGTCGCTTCGCGGATAGCAACAACTTCTACGTTGAATTTCAGATTCTGGCCAGCCAGCATGTGGTTACCGTCAACCACAACGTGGTCGTCTTCCACTTCGGTAATTTCTACCGGTACTGGACCCTGGTCAGTTTCAGCCAGGAAACGCATGCCAACCTGCAGTTCGTCAACGCCCATGAAGACGTCTTTAGGAACGCGCTGCACCAGGTTTTCGTCGTACTGGCCGTATGCGTCGTTTGCGCCAACAGCAACATCGAATTTGTCGCCAACTTCATGACCGTCCAGCGCTGTTTCCAGGCCAGAAATCAGGGAACCGTGACCATGCAGGTAGTCCAGCGGTGCACTCACCGGAGACTCATCAACCAACACACCGTCTTCTGTACGTACCTGATAGGCCAGGCTGACCACCAGGTCCTTTGCTACTTTCATGATATCTCCTGAGCATGGAAAGAATAGTGGCGCAGATTGTAGCGGAATTCTGCACCCGTGTACCCTCTAGCTTAAAAAAAGCTGCGCCATATCGCTAGTCCGGATGAAAAATCCCGATCACTTGCTCTTCTTTGCGAACGTGCTCGCGCGCCTCTTTATCGGCTTCCCGCATCTGATGACCGCACTTAACACACTCAACAATATCGATATTATTTTCACGCCACATCGCCAGCGTATCCTGCGACTGGCAGGACGGACATTTTGCGCCTGCGATAAAACGTTTACGAATTGCCATGATTATCCTCTACTCAAATTCATCCCAGCCATCCAGCTGACGTCGCTCTTGCTGCATCTCTCGTTGGAAAATTTCCTCCAGCTCGCGCCGTGCTTCCCTGGCTCGAGAGATTTGTACCGTATCGGTATGCATGGGGATCAGTTCCCGCAGCATGCGCATATCCAGCCGGCGAAAATGCAGCTGAGCACGCTGGGCCTGGTGCGGATGCATCCCCAGTGTAACCAGCGTTTTACGCCCCAACTCCAGCGCACTGGAGAACGTTTCGCGGGAAAACTGCGTCACACCGGCCTGTAATAACTCATGCGCCTCTACACGTCCGCGCGCTCGCGCAAGAATATGCAAATGCGGAAAATACTGTTGGCACAGTTCCACCAGTTTCATTGTGTCTTCAGGCTCATTACAGGTAATAACAATAGACTGTGCCGCCTCTGCCCCTGCAGAGCGCAACAGTTCCACCTGAGTGGCGTCACCGTAGTAGACCTTATAGCCATATTTGCGCATCAGATTCACCGCGCTGATATCTCGCTCCAGGACGGTAATACGCATTTTATTGGCCATCAACAGGCGACCAATAACCTGACCAAAACGCCCAAACCCCACCACAATCACCTGCGGTTTATCATCTTCCACCCAGGGTTTTTCGTCTTCCTCATCCGTGCCGTTAAACTGGCGGGAGAGCCATTTATCAATCAGCTTCATCACCAGCGGCGTGGTCATCATCGACAGCGTGACGGTCACCAGCAGCAACGCCATTTGGTCGCCCTGAAACAGCCGTTGCGAGGATGCCGTTGAAAACAGCACGAAAGCGAATTCACCGCCCTGACTTAAAACCCCGGCAAATTGCATCCGTTCAGAGCTTCTCATGCCGTTAAGACGCGCCAGTACATACAGCACCAGCATTTTTACGACCACCAGCACGATCACACTCGCTGCCACCCACAGAATATGGGTGTAGAGCACGCCGAGATTGAGCGACATGCCAACGGAGATAAAAAACAGCCCGAGCAACAGTCCTTTAAAAGGATCGATTGCCGTTTCCAGCTCGTGTCGGTATTCACTTTCCGCCAGCAGCACACCCGCGATAAACGTTCCCAGCGCCATTGACAGCCCCAGCGCATCCATAAATAAAGCAGAACCCAGCACCAACAGTAGCGTGGCAGCGGTGAACACTTCCCGCACGCCAGAATCCGCAATAAAGCGGAAAACCGGACGCAGCAAATAGCGCCCGCCAATCAGCATGCCGGCAAAGGCCAGCACCTTCATTCCCACTTTAATCCAGTCAAAATGTTCGTCAGCAGACCCCGCCAGCAGCGGAACCAGCGCCAGCGCAGGGATCACCGCCAGATCCTGAAACAGCAGCACCGAAAAACCCAACTGCCCGGATTCACTGCGGTTCATGCCTTTCTCACGCATCAACTGCAGCGCCATCGCGGTCGATGACATCGCCAGACCAATGCCGCCAACCACTGCCGCCTGCCAGGAGAACGCAGTGAGCATCAATAATCCGGCCAACACCACCGCGCTCAGCATCACCTGCGCGGCGCCGACGCCAAAAATTGAACGCCGCAGTTGCCACAGCTTGGCCGGATTAAGTTCCAACCCAATGATGAACATCAGAAAAACCACGCCCAGCTCGGAAAAGTGCAGGATTTCATCCACATCGCTGATGAACCCTAATCCCCACGGGCCGATGGCAATACCCGCCAGCAAGTATCCCAACACCGGGCCGATACCCAACCGCGATGCCAACGGTACCGCCGCCACCGCTGCGAAGAGGAACAACACTCCGGCTGTCAACAAATCTGAACCTTCCATCAGCGGCCTCCCACAGGGATCGGATTCGCCAGCCAGTCACCATACGCTTTCGCATGGCTGTCCAGCTCCTGCTTCGTTTGCCTTCTGGCCCAGTAAACGATAATAGGGCTCATCCAGTGCATGCGGCACATACCGGCCGTCAGCTCGAAAGGGCGCAGCACATCGCTCATTGGATAACGGTTTAGCGCGTCATAGCGGTAGGCACTTTCCGGTTCTCCGGTAGTGATAACGCTACGCCAGTACTTTCCCGCCAGTTGATTCCCTCCTGGACCGCTGGCAAATCCACGGCTCAGTACGCGGTCAAGCCACTCCTTTAACAGCGCCGGACAGCTATAGGTATAGAGTGGGTGCTGAAAAACAATCACATCATGCTCACGCAGCAGCGCCTGTTCATGCGGAATATCGATAAAAAAATCAGGATAGTGCGCGTAAAGGTCGTGCACGGTAACATTGCTGAGCTGCATGGCCGGTTTAAGCAGAACACGGTTCGCGACCGAGTCCTGAGATTCCGGATGGGCATACAGCAGCAAGACTTTCGCTGGCTGGAACATCATCCCCCTCCCGGTTTTGTCTTTTGTCTATTTTCGACGTTTTGGGCTACCATTGCGCCTCGGTGCGGCAAACGGCCCGCACATTACATTATCATAATGATAAATTAACATAGTCTGAACATACGGCGCCTTATGATTGTTTTCTCATCGTTACAAATTCGTCGCGGCGTGCGCGTCTTGCTGGACAATGCCACGGCCACCATTAATCCAGGGCAGAAGGTTGGCCTGGTGGGTAAAAATGGCTGCGGTAAATCTACCCTGCTGGCATTGCTGAAAAATGAACTCGGCGCCGACGCTGGAGGATTTACCTATCCGGGAAACTGGCAGCTCGCGTGGGTGAATCAGGAAACGCCTGCGTTGCCACAGCCCGCGCTGGAGTACGTCATTGACGGTGACCGCGAATATCGTCAACTGGAAGCGCAGTTGAACGACGCCAACGAACGTAACGATGGACATGCCATTGCCACTGTCCATGGCAAGCTGGATGCCATCGACGCCTGGACCGTGCGTTCACGCGCCGCCAGCCTGCTGCATGGCCTCGGTTTCTCCAACGAACAGCTTGAACGGCCGGTCAGCGACTTCTCCGGTGGCTGGCGTATGCGCCTCAACCTGGCCCAGGCGCTGATATGCCGTTCAGACCTACTACTGCTCGATGAACCTACCAACCACCTCGATCTCGACGCGGTGATCTGGCTGGAAAGATGGCTGAAAAGCTATCAGGGCACGCTGATCTTGATCTCCCACGACCGAGACTTCCTCGATCCGGTGGTGGATAAAATTATTCATATCGAACAGCAAACCATGTTCGAGTACACCGGCAACTACAGCGCGTTTGAAATCCAGCGTGCGACCCGCCTCGCGCAGCAACAGGCAATGTACGAAAGCCAGCAGGAGCGCGTGGCACATCTGCAAAGCTATATCGATCGTTTCCGCGCTAAAGCAACGAAAGCAAAACAGGCGCAGAGTCGTATCAAAATGCTGGAACGCATGGAGCTGATTGCCCCAGCGCACGTGGACAACCCGTTCCACTTCAGCTTCCGTGAACCGGAAAGCCTGCCAAACCCGCTGCTGAAGATGGAAAAGGTCAGCGCTGGCTACGGCGATCGCGTCATTCTCGATTCGATCAAACTGAACCTGGTGCCGGGTTCCCGCATCGGTCTGCTCGGTCGCAACGGCGCGGGTAAATCGACGCTGATTAAGCTGCTGGCCGGCGAACTGGCCCCCATCAGCGGCGAGATTGGCCTGGCGAAAGGCATCAAGCTGGGCTACTTCGCACAGCACCAGCTGGAGTTTTTACGCGCCGATGAATCACCAATTCAACATCTGGCGCGCATGGCGCCGCAGGAGCTGGAGCAGAAACTACGAGACTACCTGGGTGGATTCGGCTTCCAGGGCGATAAAGTCAGCGAAGAGACTCGCCGCTTCTCCGGTGGTGAAAAGGCGCGTCTGGTGCTGGCATTGATCGTCTGGCAGCGCCCGAACCTGCTGCTGCTCGATGAACCGACCAACCACCTGGACTTAGATATGCGTCAGGCGCTGACCGAAGCGCTGATCGATTTTGAAGGCGCGCTGGTTGTCGTCTCGCACGACCGTCACCTGATCCGCTCCACCACCGACGACCTCTATCTGGTACACGACAAGAAAGTCGAGCCGTTTGATGGCGATCTGGAGGATTATCAGCAGTGGCTGAGCGATGTCCAGAAACAGGAAAATCAGAGCGACGAACCAGCGAAAGAGAGCGTTAACAGCGCCCAGGCACGTAAAGACCAGAAGCGTCGTGAAGCGGAACTGCGCACTCTGACGCAACCGTTGCGCAAAGAGATCACCCGTCTGGAAAAAGAGATGGAGAAACTGCACGCGCAGTTAGCTCAGGCGGAAGAGAAACTCGGCGACAGCGAACTGTACGACCAAAGCCGCAAAGCCGAACTCACCGCTTGTCTGCAGCAGCAGGCCAGTGCGAAATCCGGGCTGGAAGAGTGTGAAATGGCTTGGCTGGACGCTCAGGAACAACTTGAGCAGATGTTGGGTGAGTAAGGTTTTGCCGGATGGCGACGCTGGCGCGTCTGATCCGGCCTACATAAAGCGTGCGGCCTGCTGCCCGTAGGCCGGATAAGGCAAAGCCGCCATCCGGCAAAAGCCCAGCTTAGCCTTGCATCGCCAGACGCTGGCGGATTTCTTCGAAATGCTCGCAGTTAAACAGCTTGCCGTTGAGAAAACGGGTTTTCAGCTCCCCTTCCTGCTCTTGCTCCCAAGTCTGTTCATCATGCAGACGCAGTTCCCCTTGCTCATCACGTGTGACGCGAAGCAGACCACGGGCTGAACGCTTCAGGCCATTATCGGTTTTCGGCTCTTTGAAAATCGTCCGGCCTTTGCCGTCGACTTCTCCCCACGTCGCTTTCATCGCAAAACCGAAGGTGTCACGCGTGTTGTACTGATAGGTAAAGGAACCGACGCCAAACACGACGTTTGAACTGGCAAAGCCTTTCGCTTCCAGACGACGCAGGATCTCATTCGCTCGCTCAAGGGTGATGGAGTCGCCATAAATCAGTCCAACATGTGGGTCGAGCACCTTGTAACCTTTGGCGTTAATCGTACCGCCAAAAATCTCCCACAGCACTTCCACGGACCCTTTCTCCTGAGCGGTACGATCGCTGCTTGTATCGTTATCTTCGCCAGTACCGCACAGAATCTCTACCGGGTTGCCGCTATCCGGACGGAATACCACACGACCTTCACGCGCCAGAATGATGCTCTTCAGTTCGCGAGTAAATTCCGTCAGCACCTGCCAGTAGTCCCAGGTATCAGATACTATCGATACAAATCCTTGCGGGTAGAGATCGGCAATCAGGCGGCGGAAGGTTTCAATCTCATGCTCGCGCTCGCCCATACACATCACGCTGTGTTCAGTAGCTGGAATGCTGGCGCCGATAAAATAGGGCTCGCCGTCGGTGTAGTAATCGCGGGCGTACAACAGAGATGGAATACTGTCGGTCCCTTTAAAGCTCAACAAATGCCCACTGCCCGCCTGCATGGTGTCCTGTAATCCGGACATACCGCGAAATGAAAAGTCATGGCACTGGAAGTCAAGATGCGTCAGGTCGCTACAGGTTTTCTGTGCCCAGCGTGCGCAGATTTTACGGTAATGGTGAGCAATCGTGGCGTTTGTCGACGCTTTCCACAATTCCGCCGACAGGACGGTCTCCAGGTAATTCACCAGCCAGAAAAATTCGGGTTTGGTGTTGATAATGGTTAAAACCGGCACAGTCATTGGAACTTTGCTACCTTCATCCAGCGCCTTGATATGCAGCGGCAGATAGCCCAACTGATGCAATGCACGAATATGGTCCACCGCCACCGCATCTTTGCCGAGATAGCTATCCATGACCTGTTTGTATTCACTCACAACCTCATCTTCCGGGCGGGCAAAGAACGCCTCATTAAACAGGTCGACTAAAAACCACTGCATAAACCCCTGCAGGCCGAAAAATACCAGTTTGCCATCCGCCAACGGCGAGGAGAAAAAGCGATCGCTGCGTGGGGTAAAGTTGGAATATACGCGACGGGTGCCCTGCGGATACTGAACGCGGTGAGACACTTTGTAGCCGTCGATAGCTAAAATTGGATTCATTTTCATAATCAGTCTCTCCCTCAGGCGCGGTAAATCGCGTCAATATCGATAAGTTCAAGCTGCGGATGTTCCAGCGTCGGGGCAGCTAAAGAAGTGGTGGTGTAGATGGCGTCAATACCGTTAGCAAACAGGTGTTCAACGCCCTTAGAAAAGATCCCGTGGGTGACGTACAGGCTAACGCTGCGGGCACCGGCATCACGTAGCACCTGCGCAGAACCTATGAAGGTGCCGCCAGCATCACACAGGTCGTCGACAATCAGCAGATCCCTCCCCCTGACGTCTCCGGCCAATAACGCAAATCCCGTCAGGCTGCCGCTTGCCACATCACGTTTTTTGCTCAGGATGGCGTACTGCTCCACACCGGCCGCTCTGGCTACGGCATCAATCTTCTTCAGCGATCCTGCATCGGGAGCAACCAACATCAGCGCGTTTTGCTGAAACAGCCGCGATAATGACGCGCTTTGCATCAGGCAAACCTCCTGGGGGATCGCCACAAAGTTGTCGATTGCAGCCGCCGCCGCGTCACTGTGCGGGTCGAGCACGTTGACCTTGTCAAATTTCAACGTATTGAGCTGACTGGCGAAGACTTTCAGCGCAAAGCTGTCACCCGATACCATATGTCTGTCCTGACGCGCCCACGGCAGCCAGGGAAGGTCGAGATGGCTGACCAGTACATCGGTCTGATGACGGACCGCCTCAACCAGTTGCGCCAGCAGCATAAAATCGTTCATATCGCGCATAGCCGTGGCACGGATGCGCATCAGGCGAGCAAAGGTTGGCAACGCATCGGTGACTTTTAACCAGACAGCACCATCAGGAAAAACACCGCTGGCAACGGCATAGACCTGGTCGTCCAAAGTTAGTGTCAATTTTATGTTCATCGCGCTCACCCCTTAATTGTGTCCCTTCGACACAATTAATAATGTCTCTAAGACACATATTAAGCAAGCAGAAAATGAATTATTTTTAAGCTGTTAGTTAATCCACTGATAAGTAATGAGAAAAAACGAACCTTGCCCCCCGGTGCCGGGCTGGTACACTTATCAGCGTTACAAATCATCGTGAGTACCTTATGACCACCGAAGCCGACTACCTGAATCAGTACGACGCCAGCCGCTTCCCTTCACCTCTGGTGACGGTAGATAGTGCGTTATTTACCCTGCATCAGCAGGCGCTGTGCGTATTACTGGTCGAGCGGGCAATGCAGCCGCAAAAAGGACGTTGGGGATTACCCGGCGGCTTTATTGATATCGAAAACGATGATTCAACCCGTGCCACCGCGCTGCGCAAACTCACTGAAAAAACGGGTGTTTCGCCTTCGTGGCTGGAACAAATGGATACCTTTTCCGGGCCTGATCGTGACCCGCGCGGCTGGAGCCTGACGGTCACCTGGTTTGCACTAATCGCCTGGGTAGACTGCGCGCCCCATATCGCCAGCGTCAGCAATGCCCGTTGGGTGCCGGTTGATGAGCTGAAAAACTATTCACTCGCGTTTGATCACGAGAAAATCATTACAGCGGCGCTGCATCGCTTGCGGCAAAAAACGATGTACTCGCTCCTGCCAGTGTACTGCTTGCCAGAAACATTTACCCATGGGCAACTACTCGAAGCCACTGAGGTGATCCTCGGTCAGTCGATCCAGCGTAAAAGTCTGATTCGTCGCTTTGAAGCGTCAGGAATGTTTGAAGATACTGGAGAAAGCGTGGCGACAGGGACGCGTAAAGCCCGCCTGTGGCGACGTAAACCTAACGTCGATTTTCATTTTTTCTCGCGTAACCTGCTGACTGACTAGCGACAAAATCACATATTGGCTAACCCGCACGCGCTGTGCGCGGTATAGTTATTCTTTCCGATTATTAATTGCTCCGGTGTTATGGTTGAAATCACGTCCACAGAAATGACCCCACCTACCGACGATTCGCGAGAATTCCGCCCGATGCGCGGTATCAGTAACCGCCATCTGCAGACGATGCTGCCGCGATTAATTCGCCGTAAGGTGAAGTTCGACGCCCACTGGCAGCGTCTGGAATTGCCCGACGGCGATTTCGTCGATCTGGCGTGGAGTGAAGATCCGCAACAGGCGAGACACAAACCGCGCCTGGTGGTTTTTCACGGTCTGGAAGGTAGTCTGAACAGCCCCTACGCACATGGCCTGATTGAAGCAGCACAAAAGCGCGGCTGGCTGGGCGTGGTAATGCATTTTCGCGGTTGCAGTGGTGAGCCCAATCGTTTGAACCGTATTTATCACTCCGGTGAAACAGAAGATGGCACCTGGTTTTTACACTGGCTGGATCGTGAGTTCGGTCGCGCACCGACCGCCGCGGTAGGTTATTCACTCGGTGGAAACATGCTGGCTTGTCTGCTGGCAAAAGAAGGCAACAATATTCCGATAGATGCAGCGGTTATCGTTTCTGCGCCTTTCGTGCTCGAAGCCTGTAGCTACCATATGGACAAGGGCTTTTCCCGTGTCTATCAGCGCTACCTGCTCAATTTATTGAAAGCCAACGCCTCGCGTAAGCTTGAGGCGTATCCCGGTTCGCTGCCGGTAAGCCTGGCCCAGTTGAAATCTTTGCGCCGCATTCGCGATTTTGACGATCTGATCACCGCCAAAATCCACGGTTTCGCCGATGCTATAGACTATTACCGCCAGTGCAGCGCCATGCCGTTGCTCAATCGGATCGCCAAACCAACGCTGATTATCCATGCTAAAGACGATCCGTTTATGGATCATCACGTGATCCCGAAACCGGAAAATCTGCCTTCGCAGGTGGAATATCAGCTGACTGAACATGGCGGCCACGTCGGATTTATTGGTGGCACAGTGCGCCGTCCTGAGATGTGGCTGGAATCAAGAATCCCGGACTGGCTGACAACGTATCTGGAGGCGTCATCATGATTATCCCATGGCAAGATATCTCTCCGGACGCGCTGGACAATCTGATTGAAAGCTTTGTCTTGCGTGAAGGCACCGATTACGGTGAACATGAACGCTCGCTCGAACAAAAAGTCGCCGACGTCAAACGCCAACTACAATCAGGTGAAGCCGTGCTGGTGTGGTCCGAACTGCATGAAACGGTCAACATTATGCCGAGGAAGCAGATTCACGAGTAATCCGTAGCCGCCGGCCGACTTTACTATAATTACAACCATTTCATGGAGTTGTTATGTCTGCCAAACATCCGGTGATTGCGGTAACAGGATCCAGCGGCGCGGGGACCACCACCACCAGCCTCGCGTTTCGTAAAATTTTCGCGCAGTTAAACCTGCGCGCCGCCGAGGTGGAAGGTGACAGTTTTCACCGCTATACCCGTCCGGAAATGGACATGGCGATTCGCAAAGCACGCGATGCCGGGCGGCATATCAGCTATTTCGGCCCCGAAGCTAACGACTTCGGTCTGCTGGAGCAAACCTTCATTGAATACGGCCAGACGGGCAAAGGTCAGTCGCGTAAATACCTGCACACCTACGATGAGGCCGTACCGTGGAATCAGGTTCCGGGGACATTTACGCCCTGGCAGCCGCTGCCTGAACCGACGGATGTCCTGTTCTATGAGGGACTTCACGGCGGCGTTGTCACCCCTCAGCAAAATGTTGCCCGGCATGTCGATCTGCTGGTTGGCGTGGTGCCGATCGTGAACCTGGAGTGGATCCAGAAGCTGACCCGCGATACCAGCGAGCGTGGACACTCGCGTGAAGCGGTGATGGACTCGGTGGTGCGCTCAATGGACGATTACATCAATTACATCACACCACAGTTTTCCCGTACGCATATCAACTTCCAACGCGTACCAACCGTCGATACCTCTAATCCCTTTGCCGCCAAGAGCATTCCGTCACTCGATGAAAGCTTTGTCGTGATTCATTTTCGTAATCTGGAAGGGATCGACTTCCCGTGGCTGCTGGCCATGCTGCAGGGCTCATTCATTTCTCATATCAATACGTTGGTCGTACCGGGCGGAAAAATGGGTCTGGCGATGGAATTGATTATGCTGCCGCTGGTGCAGCGACTGATGGAAGGCAAAAAGATAGAGTGATATGTGGAAAGCGCCCGATGGCGCTTCGCTTATCGGGCCTACGACTCAACATCACCCTATAGGCCGGATAAGGCAACGCCGCCATCCGGCATCAGCAATTACGCGGCAACCACTTCATAGGAGTGGGTAATATTCACCGCCTTTTCCAGCATCAGCGCCACGGAGCAATATTTTTCCGCCGAAAGATCGACCGCACGTGCGACGGACGCATCTTTCAGATCGTTACCCGTTACGATGAAATGCAGGTTGATATGGGTAAACAGGCGCGGCGCTTCATCACGACGCTCGGAGGTCAGCTTCACTTCGCAGTTGGTCACATCCTGACGACCCTTTTGCAGGATCGACACCACATCAATTGCGCTGCAACCACCCGCAGCCATTAAGACCATTTCCATCGGGCTCGGCGCTTTATCACCGGAGTTACCGTCCATCAAAATCTGGTGGCCAGAAGCGGACTCACCGAGGAAGGTCAGCCCTTCAACCCACTTAACACGTGCTTGCATATTTTATTACTCCGATGCATCAATTTTCCTGACAGATTACGCGCACACAACAAATCTCGCAACGGAAGGCGACCTGCGTCATGCTGAAGCGAGACACCAGGAGACACACGGCGAAAGCTATGCTAAAACAGTCGGGATGCTACAGTAATACATTGACGTACTGCATGTATGCAGAGGACATCACATTACAGGCCGTCGCACGTATTGACAGCCCCCTTCCCAGGTAGCGGGAAGCACATTTTTGCAAACCCAGAGACAGGATGTTTTTTGGCTCTGGAGACAGCTTATAACAGAGGATAACCGCGCATGGTGCTTGGCAAACCGCAAACAGACCCGACTCTCGAATGGTTCTTGTCTCATTGCCATATTCATAAGTACCCATCGAAGAGCACGCTGATTCACCAGGGTGAAAAAGCGGAAACGTTGTACTACATCGTTAAAGGCTCAGTGGCAGTGCTGATCAAAGATGAAGAAGGGAAAGAAATGATCCTTTCTTATCTGAATCAGGGCGATTTTATTGGTGAATTAGGCCTCTTCGAAGAAGGTCAGGAACGCAGCGCCTGGGTCCGTGCTAAAACTGCATGTGAAGTCGCTGAAATTTCCTACAAAAAATTTCGCCAATTAATCCAGGTCAATCCAGATATTCTGATGCGCCTGTCCTCTCAGATGGCTCGCCGTCTGCAGGTCACGTCTGAAAAAGTGGGCAACCTTGCCTTCCTCGACGTTACCGGTCGTATCGCGCAGACTCTGCTGAATCTGGCGAAACAGCCTGATGCGATGACCCACCCGGACGGCATGCAGATTAAAATCACCCGTCAGGAAATCGGCCAGATCGTTGGCTGCTCCCGTGAGACCGTCGGTCGTATTCTGAAGATGCTGGAAGATCAGAACCTGATCTCCGCACACGGTAAGACCATCGTCGTCTACGGCACACGTTAACCCCATCGAAGTGGCGCGTTACCCCGTAATGCGCCACTTTTGTTTGCTCCGATGTGGCGAAGACTGATATACCACCCAGAGATCAACTACGCACTACGACAAACGCTGGTGCTATGTTTACCTGTGGCCGTCGGTCTGATCATCGGTCAGCTTCATCTGGGACTCCTCTTTTCCCTCGTCCCTGCCTGCTGCAATATTGCCGGTCTTGATACTCCGCATAAGCGCTTTTTCAAACGCTTAGTGATTGGCGCGTCTTTGTTTGCCGGATGCAGTCTGATCATGCAATTACTGCTGGCACAGACTATACCGCTACCGCTGATCCTCACCGGCCTGACGCTGATTCTTGGTGTAACCGCAGAATTAGGCCCTCTGCATGCGCGACTACTACCTGCCTCGCTTATCGCGGCAATTTTCACACTCAGTCTGGCAGGTAACATGCCCGTCTGGGAGCCGCTGCTAATCTACGCGCTAGGCACATTGTGGTACGGTCTGTTCAACTGGTTCTGGTTCTGGATGTGGCGCGAGCAGCCGCTGCGTGAGTCGCTCAGCTTGTTGTATCGCGAATTAGCCGATTACTGTGAGGCCAAGTACAGCATGCTGACCCAGCATGCCGACCCAGAAAAAGCGCTGCCTCCCCTGCTGGTGCGCCAGCAAAAAGCGGTGGATTTAATTACCCAGTGCTATCAGCAAATGCATATGTTGTCGGCGCATCGCAACAACGATTATAAGCGCCTGCTACGTGCCTTTCAGGAGGCGCTCGATTTACAGGAACATATTTCCGTTAGCCTCCACCAGCCGGAAGAGGTGCAAAAGCTGGTCGAACGTAGCCACGCCGAACAAGTGATTCGCTGGAACGCACGAACCGTCGCCGAACGCCTTCGCGTACTGGCCGATGATATTTTGTATCACCGCTTACCGACCCGTTTCTCAATGGAAAAGCAGATTGGCACGCTGGAGAAAATCGCCAACCAGCATCCGGACAATCCGGTAGGTCAATTTTGCTACTGGCACTTCAGCCGTATTGCCCGTGTGCTACGCACCCAGCGACCACTGTATGCCCGTGATTTAATGGCTGACAAGCAGCGTCGGCTGCCGCTGATCCCTGCCCTGAAAAGCTATTTGTCGTTGAAATCCCCTGCGCTGCGTAATGCCGGACGCATCAGCGTCATGTTGAGCATTGCCAGCCTGATGGGCAGCGCCTTACACCTGCCAAAACCCTATTGGATTTTGATGACAATCCTGTTTGTCACGCAAAATGGCTACGGGGCAACCCGGGTACGTATCTTACACCGTTCAGTAGGGACGCTCGTCGGTCTGGTGATCGCCGGCGTCACGCTGCACTTTCATATTCAGGAAGGTTACACGCTGGCAGGCATGCTACTGATAACCCTGGTGAGTTATCTGACCATCCGCAAAAACTACGGCTGGGCTACCGTCGGCTTTACCGTCACCGCGGTATATACCCTGCAACTGCTGACACTGAACGGGGAACAGTTTATCGTGCCGCGGTTTATCGATACGGTCACTGGCTGCCTGATCGCTTTTGGCGGGATGCTCTGGCTGTGGCCGCAGTGGCAGAGCGGTTTACTGCGTAAAAACGCCCACGATGCGTTAGAAGCCGATCAGGAGGCCATTCGCCTGATTCTTAGCAACGATCCCCAGGCCACACCGCTGGCGTATCAACGCATGCGGGTCAACCAGGCGCATAACACGCTGTTCAACTCACTTAACCAGGCGATGCAGGAACCTGGGTTCAACTCGCACTATCTGGCGGACATGAAACTGTGGGTTACGCATAGTCAGTTCATCGTCGAACACATCAACGCAATGACTACGCTGGCAAGGGAACATACGATGCTGACGCCGGATTTGGCGCAGCGTTATCTGGAGTCCTGTGAAATTGCGATCCAGCGCTGTCAGCAGCGGCTGGAATATGACGGACCCGGAAGCTCCGGCGATGTGAATATTCTTGAGGCGCCAGAGATGCTGTCCCATGGGCCTTTAAGCACCCTTGAGCAGCATCTGCAGCGGGTTTTGGGGCATCTGAACACCATGCATACCATTTCGTCGGTAGCATGGCGTCAGCGACCGCACCATGGGATCTGGCTGAGCCGCCGGTTGCGGGATATGAAAGGTTAAGAGAGTTGCCGGATGGCGGCGTAAACGCCTTATCCGGCCTACAGAGTAAGGTGTGATTCGTAGGCCGGATAAGCGTAGCGCCATCCGGCAATCCGTCAACCCATCACTTTCGCCACGGCCTGCGCGAAGCGCTGCATCCCTTCATCGATATCAGTCTGCTCCACCACCAGCGACGGCGCGAAACGCATCACGTCCGGTCCGGCGTTCAATACCATCACGCCTTCATTCGCCGCGGCGTACAAGAAATCACGCGCCCGGCCTTTAAATTGCGGCTTCAGTTCGGCGCCAATCAGCAGTCCCATACCGCGAATGTCGCTGAAAATGTCAAACTGCTGGTCAATTTTCTGCAAATGCTGAACAAACGCCTGGCGTTTGGCCTGAATACCTTCCAGCACTTCCGGCGTGTTGATGATATCAAACGCAGCTCCCGCAACCGCGCAGGCCAGCGGGTTACCGCCGTATGTGGAGCCGTGTGAACCCACGTGGAACGCGGAGGCAATCTCCTGGGTGGTCAGCACCGCGCTCACCGGGAAACCGCCACCGAGCGCCTTGGCGCTGGTGAGGATATCCGGCGTCACGCCGTAGTGCATATAGGCAAACAGTGAGCCAGTACGCCCCATCCCGCTCTGTACTTCATCAAATACCAACAGCGCCTGGTGCTGATCACAAAGTTCACGCAAGCCATGCAGGAATGCCGGCGTTGCCGCAGTAACACCACCCTCGCCCTGAATAGGCTCGATCACCACCGCGCAGGTGTGATCGTCCATCACCGCTTTGACCGCATGCAGATCGTTAAACGGGACATGGATGATATCTGCCGGCTTTGGTCCAAAGCCGTCGGAATATTTCGGCTGCCCGCCGACGGATACGGTAAACAGCGAGCGACCATGAAACGCGTTATGGAAGGCAATGATTTTGGTTTTGAACGGGCTATGACGCACGCAGGCATAGTGGCGCGCCAGCTTAAAGGCGGTTTCGTTAGCTTCGGTACCGGAGTTCATGAACAGTACGCGTTCGGCGAAAGTCGCATCAATGAGTTTACGACCTAAGCGTAACGCCGGTTCGTTGGTGAAAACGTTGCTGGTATGCCACAGGGTTTCACCCTGGGTTTTTAACGCCTCAACCAGCGCAGGATGACAATGCCCTAACGCGGTAACTGCAATGCCGCCCGCGAAATCAACATACTCTTTACCCTGTTGATCCCATACTCGACTCCCTTTCCCTTTTACCGGGATAAACTCAGCCGGTGCATAAATCGGCAGAATCACTTCATCGAATGTCGCGCGTGTAATTGCAGTTTGTTCAGTTGCCATGTCATTACCACCCTGTTAAGCAGAAATGCTAGTGAAATTATAATCACAAAATATGAATAAAAAATCACTGAATAGCAACCACAAATCACCGGTTGAGGAAATTAGCCAGCAGCTGATGCCCCTGTTCGCTGAGAATGCTCTCCGGGTGAAACTGCACCCCTTCCATATCCCATTCCCGGTGGCGAATACCCATGATCTCCTGTGTTTCACTCCAGGCGGTCACCTCAAAGCAGTCAGGAAGGGTTTCGGGAGCGACCACCAGAGAATGGTAGCGCGTTACCGTTAATGGATTGGCGAGCCCCTGAAAAACGCCCTGCCCGTTATGCGTAATCGGCGACGTTTTACCATGCATCACTTTCGCCGCCCGAACCACGGTCGCGCCAAAGGCCTGCGCCATCGCCTGGTGCCCCAGACAAACGCCCAGCAGAGGGATCTTCCCTGCGTAATAGCGAATAACCTCCAGCGAAATACCGGCGTCATCCGGCGTACAGGGTCCCGGGGAAATGACGATTTTTTGCGGGCTCAGCGCGTCAATTTGCGCCAGCGTCAGCTCGTCGTTGCGCCTGACAAGGACATCAGCCCCCAGTTCGCAGAAGTATTGGTACAGGTTCCAGGTGAAAGAATCATAGTTATCGATAAGCAGGATCATGGCGGCTCCGGTACATAAGAACCGCGCTATTCTACTCAGTTTCCGGTGCTTCGCTTACCACTTTACGAAATATCGCCCGCAGTTCAGACAGGTCACCCATCGCCCCGCTCTGATTAGCCTGATTCCACTCCTCAACCGGAATGCCATCCCAGCTCAGCACATACCCTGCATGAATCGCTAACTGTTCGAAGAAAATACGCTGCGCCAGACCGCTACCAATGCGAAACGGATGCAGCA
The DNA here is from genome assembly GCF_030333935.1 of Citrobacter sp. Cf125. NCBI lineage: Bacteria > Pseudomonadati > Pseudomonadota > Gammaproteobacteria > Enterobacterales > Enterobacteriaceae > Citrobacter > Citrobacter sp. Cf125. The sequence continues at coordinate 24,624 of NZ_JAOWEY010000016.1, forward strand.
CATTGATTTCGCAATAATAGTGCGCAAGACGATCGACAAACTTGTCTTCCGGTAATCCCACCAGCCAGGACTCATCTTCCAGGTCCTGCATCAGTGCATTGCCCTCTTTCTCGATATAGGCGAAATGGCAAAAGCGAGTATCGCCCTGGTAAATATCGACTTCGCGCAGGTGTCCCGCCCAGTCAAAAATATCTCGATACAGCTGGCGATGAATGGCGCACAGGTGCGGTAAGCCTCGTTTAAGCGGCCCCAATTCGATAGTCGCCGCACGCAGCGCCGTCAGTTCATAAGCCGCCTGCGCCAAACGCTGCGCCTGATGAATCCCCAGACGGTTACGCATGACATTCAGGCCCGGATATAAATACGGGTCGCGACCATCACCGAATTTATCGCTCATAGTGCCTCCTCAGCTCTTCAAGACGCGCCAGAGCGTCTTCAGCACTCAGAGTAACCCGTAGAATATCTACGCCTTCCAGCCGTCGGCTGGCCTGGAAATTGGCGTTTCGCCACTGTTCCCACAGCCTGGACTTTTGTTTATCGGTGAGTTTTTTCACGTGACCTCCCTGAATGAGCCGACACTTGCCACAAGTATAAGCAGCAATTTCGGGTTACGCAGAGAGAGGGGTGAACGCGGGCAAGAACTACCCGCGCTAGATGCGATTACGGCAGAACTTTAGCAGAAAGGATAACAATCGGTTTTGACGGAACATTCTGGTATGGACCGACATCATGGGTCTGTACCTGAGAGATCTTATCCGCGACATCCATACCTTTCACAACTTTTCCGAAGACAGCATAGCCAAAGTCGCGCTGGCCGTGATCGAGGAAAGCGTTGTCTGCAATGTTGATAAAGAACTGGCTGGTCGCGCTGTCTTTATCCGCTGTACGTGCCATAGCAATCGTGCCGCGGGTGTTACGCAGTCCGTTATCGGCTTCATTCTTGATTGGCGGGTTAGGTTTCTTCTGCTGCATCTGCTCGGTAAAACCGCCACCCTGCACCATGAAGCCAGGGATGACACGGTGGAACGTAGTGTTGTTATAGAAACCGCTGTTGACATAATCGACAAAGTTTTGCACTGAAACCGGGGCTTTCTGACTGTTCAGCTCCAGCTCAATGTTACCAGCAGAGGTTGTCAGCAGAACATGAGGGTCACCTTTTGCTGCCAGTGCTGCGGGAGAGAGAGCAGAAAGAGCGAGAACAGCTGCAACAGCCGCCAGAGTCGATTTGAGCATGAGAATTCCTTAACAAGAGCAGAAATGAAGCAAGTGAATTGATTCTAAAGAGCCTTCAAGGACAAGGCCATCCCTTTACCTAATTTTACGTACTTGAAACAAATGTAACCTTACTGCCGCATGAATCAATGTGATTTAGATCACATACAAAAATGTAATAAACAAAGTCATTACCAATAAATATTTAAATACATCACAAAAGCGCCTAAAATCTGCCCGCTCACGGCGCAGTCAATGCGCCTTACACTTCTATACAGGCCAGTCATGACTAACAGCAATCGCATCAAGCTCACATGGATTAGCTTTCTCTCCTACGCCCTGACAGGTGCGTTGGTAATTGTCACCGGGATGGTGATGGGAAACATCGCAGATTACTTCCATTTGCCCGTTTCCAGCATGAGTAACACCTTCACCTTCCTGAATGCCGGCATTCTGATCTCTATCTTTCTAAATGCATGGCTAATGGAAATCGTGCCCCTGAAAACCCAGTTGCGCTTCGGCTTTATCCTGATGGTACTGGCAGTCGCCGGACTGATGCTCAGCCATAGCCTGGCCTTGTTCTCTGCCGCCATGTTTGTATTGGGTCTTGTGAGCGGTATAACCATGTCGATTGGTACGTTCCTGGTAACTCAAATGTACGAAGGTCGCCAGCGCGGTTCCCGCCTGCTGTTTACTGACTCCTTCTTCAGCATGGCCGGTATGATTTTCCCGATGGTTGCCGCGTTCCTGTTAGCGCGCAGCATCGAATGGTATTGGGTCTATGCCTGCATCGGCCTGGTATACGTCGCCATTTTCCTGCTGACCTTCGGTTGTGAATTTCCGGCACTGGGTAAACACGCTCAGCAGTCAGACGCGCCGGTAGTAAAAGAAAAATGGGGGATTGGCGTGCTGTTTCTGGCGATCGCCGCGCTGTGCTACATCCTCGGTCAGTTGGGCTTTATCTCCTGGGTTCCGGAATACGCCAAAAGCCTGGGTATGAGCCTGAACGACGCAGGTAAACTGGTCAGCGACTTCTGGATGTCTTACATGGTTGGCATGTGGGCGTTTAGCTTCATTCTGCGCTTCTTCGATTTGCAACGCATCCTGACCGTACTGGCGGGTCTGGCCACCGTACTGATGTATCTGTTTATCACGGGTACGCCGGAACATATGCCGTGGTTCATTCTGACGCTGGGCTTCTTCTCCAGCGCGATTTATACCACCATCATTACCCTTGGCTCCCAGCAGACGAAGGTCGCCTCACCCAAACTGGTTAACTTCGTTCTGACCTGCGGCACCATTGGTACTATGCTCACCTTCGTGGTAACCGGCCCTATTGTGGCACATAGCGGCCCGCAGGCGGCATTGCAGACGGCTAACGGCTTGTATGCGGTTGTATTCGTAATGTGCTTTATTCTTGGCTTCGTCACGCGTCATCGCCAGCATAACGCGCCAGCAATGCATTAATCTCAGTGCCGGGGGCGCTTCGCTAGCCCGGCCTACACACTGCCGGATGGTATCCACATCATCCGGCATATTTTCGCCCCCTCTCTTCTTTCACTGGTCATGTAGGCCAATTCTTACAAAAACCCCTTAATTTGTACGCTATTTATACAAACACGAAAACTCAAATAATTCCGTCACTTATAAAAATGCTGACAAATCAGTTATATACCTCTTAAGGAGTATATAAGGGCGAATTTGATTTGCATCAATAAGTGCGGTTGCTGAATCGTTAAGGTAGGCAGTAATAGAAAAGAAATCGAGGCAAAAATGAGCAAAGTCAGACTCGCTATTATCGGTAATGGTATGGTCGGCCATCGCTTTATTGAGGATCTTCTTGATAAATCCGACGCTGCCAATTTTGATATTACCGTCTTCTGTGAAGAACCCCGCAAAGCATACGACCGCGTACACCTGTCTTCCTACTTCTCCCACCACACCGCCGAAGAGCTTTCTCTGGTGCGTGAAGGATTCTACGAGAAGCACGGCGTTAAGGTGTTAGTGGGCGAGCGCGCAATTACCATTAACCGCCAGGAGAAAGTAATCCACTCCAGCGCAGGTCGTACGGTTTACTACGATAAGCTAATCATGGCGACGGGCTCTTACCCGTGGATCCCACCGATTAAAGGTTCGGAAACCCAGGACTGCTTCGTTTACCGCACCATCGAAGACCTCAACGCGATTGAGTCTTGCGCGCGCCGTAGCAAACGCGGTGCCGTGGTCGGCGGTGGCCTGCTGGGCCTGGAAGCCGCTGGTGCGCTGAAAAGCCTCGGCGTTGAAACCCACGTGATTGAATTCGCCCCAATGCTGATGGCTGAACAGCTGGATCATATGGGTGGCGAGCAGTTACGTCGCAAAATTGAAAGCATGGGCGTGCGTGTGCACACCAGCAAAAACACCAAAGAGATCGTTCAGGAAGGCACCGAAGCGCGCAAAACCATGCGTTTTGCCGACGGTAGCGAACTGGAAGTCGATTTCATCGTCTTCTCTACCGGTATTCGTCCACGCGACAAACTGGCCACCCAGTGCGGCCTTGACGTCGCGCCACGCGGCGGTATCGTCATTAACGACACCTGCCAGACTTCTGACCCGGACATCTATGCCATCGGCGAATGCGCAAGCTGGAACAACCGCGTGTATGGTCTGGTCGCTCCTGGCTACAAAATGGCGCAGGTTGCCGTTGACCATATTCTCGAAACTGAAAACGCCTTTGAAGGCGCGGACCTGAGCGCCAAGCTGAAGCTGCTCGGCGTTGACGTCGGCGGTATTGGTGACGCGCATGCTCGCACGCCGGGTGCACGTAGCTATGTCTATCTCGACGAAAGCAAAGAAGTCTACAAACGCCTGATCGTTAGCGAAGATAACAAAACCCTGCTCGGCGCGGTTCTGGTTGGCGACACCAGCGATTACGGCAATCTGCTGCAGTTGGTGCTGAACGCCATTGAACTGCCGGAAAATCCAGATTCACTGATTCTGCCAGCGCATGCGGGCAGCGGTAAGCCATCTATCGGTGTCGATAAACTGCCGGACAGCGCGCAGATTTGCTCCTGCTTTGACGTCACCAAAGGCATGCTGGTTGCCGCTATCAACAAAGGCTGCCATACCGTTGCGGCGCTGAAAGCGGAAACCAAAGCCGGTACCGGATGTGGCGGGTGTATCCCGCTGGTAACGCAGGTCCTGAACGCCGAACTGGCGAAACAGGGTATCGAAGTGAATAACAACCTGTGTGAACACTTCCCGTATTCACGTCAGGAACTGTTCCACCTGATCCGCGTAGAAGGCATTAAAACTTTCGAAGAGTTGCTGGCCAAACACGGGAAAGGCTACGGCTGCGAAGTGTGTAAACCTACCGTGGGTTCTCTGCTGGCTTCCTGCTGGAATGAGTACATCCTCAAACCGCAGCACACGCCGTTGCAGGACACCAACGACAACTTCCTGGCTAACATCCAGAAAGACGGTACTTACTCCGTGATCCCGCGCTCTGCGGGCGGTGAAATTACCCCTGAAGGCCTGGTGGCCGTGGGCCGTATCGCGCGTGAATTTAACCTGTACACCAAAATTACCGGTTCTCAGCGTATCGGTCTGTTCGGCGCGCAGAAAGATGACCTGCCGGAAATCTGGCGTCAGCTGATTGAAGCGGGTTTTGAAACCGGCCACGCGTATGCCAAAGCGCTGCGTATGGCGAAAACCTGCGTAGGTAGCACCTGGTGTCGTTATGGCGTCGGCGATAGCGTCGGCTTCGGCGTGGAGCTGGAAAATCGCTACAAAGGCATTCGTACCCCGCACAAAATGAAATTCGGCGTCTCCGGTTGTACCCGCGAATGTGCGGAAGCTCAGGGCAAAGACGTAGGTATCATCGCCACTGAGAAAGGCTGGAACCTGTACGTTTGCGGTAACGGCGGGATGAAACCTCGCCATGCAGACCTGCTGGCAGCAGATATCGATCGCGAAACGCTGCTCAAGTATCTTGATCGTTTCATGATGTTCTACATCCGTACCGCCGACAAACTGACCCGTACCGCACCGTGGTTAGACAATCTGGAAGGCGGTATCGAGTATCTGAAGTCCGTCATCATCGACGACAAGCTGGGCCTGAACCAGCATCTTGAAGAAGAGATGGCCCGTCTGCGTGAAGCGGTGGTCTGCGAGTGGACAGAAACCGTTAACACTCCATCCGCGCAGGTTCGCTTCAAACACTTTATCAACAGCGATAAACGCGATCCGAATGTCCAGGTTGTGCCTGAACGTGAACAACATCGTCCGGCCACGCCTTATGAGCGTATCCCGGTGACTCTGGTGGAGGAAAACGCATGAGCCAGTGGAAAAACATCTGCAAAATCGATGACATTCTGCCTGCAACAGGCGTCTGCGCCCTGTTAGGTAACGAGCAGGTTGCAATTTTCCGCCCGTATCACAGCGACCAGGTGTTTGCGATCAGCAACATCGACCCGTTCTTTGAGTCCAGTGTGCTTTCTCGTGGGCTTATTGCTGAACATCAGGGCGAATTGTGGGTTGCCAGCCCGCTGAAAAAACAGCGTTTTCGTTTAAGCGACGGACTGTGCATGGAAGACGAACAGTTCTCCGTGAAACATTACGAAGCGCGAGTGAAAGACGGCACGGTGCAACTGCGCGATTAATAAATTTTTGGGAGGCGCAACGCCTCCCCTTTTTTGACGTATTTGTAGGTCTTTTATTGGTAGGCCTGATAAGCGTAGCGCCATCAGGCAATTGCAAAAGCACATTGCCGGATGGCGGCATAAATGCCTTATTCGGCCTACGGTTACGATTTCTTTTTATTTTTGTACTTCAAGGATAATCAACACATGTTCACAGACACTATCAATAAGTGTGCGGCTAACGCTGCGCGCATCGCACGCCTGTCGGCAAATAACCCGCTCGGGTTCTGGGTCAGTTCGGCAATGGCAGGGGCCTACGTTGGCCTCGGCATCATCCTTATTTTTACCCTCGGTAACCTGCTCGACCCGTCCGTACGTCCGCTGGTGATGGGTGCAACCTTTGGTATCGCCTTAACGCTGGTCATTATTGCCGGTTCAGAACTGTTTACCGGTCACACCATGTTCCTGACGCTCGGCGTCAAAGCGGGCACCATCAGCCACGGCCAAATGTGGGCTATCCTACCGCAAACTTGGCTGGGAAATCTGGTCGGATCCGTGTTTGTCGCCCTGCTTTATAGCTGGGGAGGCGGCAGTCTGCTGCCGGTCGATACCAGCATCGTCCATTCGGTCGCGCTGGCGAAAACCACCGCGCCTGCAACGGTGCTGTTCTTTAAAGGCGCACTGTGTAACTGGTTGGTTTGTCTGGCAATATGGATGGCAATCCGTACCGAAGGCGCGGCAAAATTCCTCGCTATCTGGTGGTGTCTGCTGGCGTTTATCGCTTCCGGCTACGAGCACTCGGTGGCCAACATGACGCTGTTTGCCCTCTCCTGGTTCGGCCATCACAGCGAAGCTTATACCCTGTCAGGAATTGGTCATAACCTGCTGTGGGTGACACTCGGTAATACTTTGTCCGGTGTCGTATTCATGGGATTAGGTTATTGGTATGCTACGCCAAAATCGGAGCGTCCGGCTCCGGCAAAAATCAACCAGCCAGAGGCGGCTGCTAATAATTAATTAAGGGGTAATGTCGTGGACCATTTGCCTATATTTTGTCAACTACGTGACCGCGACTGCTTGATCGTCGGCGGTGGTGATGTCGCAGAACGCAAAGCGCGGTTACTGCTGGAAGCGGGCGCCCGTTTAACGGTTAATGCACTGGCGTTTATTCCGCAGTTCAAAGTATGGGCAGATGAAGGCATGCTGACGCTGGTTGAGGGACCGTTCGATGAGTCCCTGCTCAACACCTGCTGGCTGGCTATTGCCGCCACCGATGACGATGCCGTCAACCAAAGCGTCAGCACCGCCGCGGAGTCACGTCGTATCTTCTGCAACGTGGTCGACGCGCCAAAAGCAGCCAGTTTTATCATGCCCTCCATTATCGACCGCTCGCCGCTGATGGTGGCGGTCTCCTCCGGCGGGACATCGCCGGTGCTTGCCCGTCTGCTGCGTGAAAGGCTTGAATCCGTACTGCCTCAGCATTTGGGCCAAGTCGCACAATATGCCGGCAAGTTGCGCTCTCGGGTGAAGAAACAGTTTGCCAGCATGGGTGAACGTCGCCGCTTCTGGGAAAAATTGTTCGTGAATGACCGCCTGGCGCAGTCGCTGGCGAACAATGACCTGAAAGCCGTCGAGGAAACCACCGAGCAAATGCTCAGCGAACCGCTGGATCACCGTGGTGAAGTGGTGCTGGTTGGCGCCGGTCCTGGCGATGCCGGCCTGCTGACGCTGAAAGGGCTACAGCAGATCCAACAAGCGGATGTCGTGGTCTATGACCGCCTGGTTTCCGACGACATCATGAACCTTGTACGCCGCGATGCAGACCGAGTGTTCGTCGGCAAACGTGCGGGCTATCACTGCGTACCGCAGGAGGAGATAAATCAGATCCTGCTGCGTGAAGCACAACAGGGCAAGCGCGTGGTACGACTGAAAGGTGGCGACCCGTTCATCTTTGGCCGCGGTGGTGAAGAGCTGGAAACCCTGTGCCATGCAGGTATTCCATTCTCTGTAGTGCCTGGTATTACCGCAGCCTCTGGTTGTTCAGCCTATTCCGGCATTCCACTGACCCATCGTGATTACGCTCAGAGCGTGCGTCTGGTTACCGGACACCTGAAAACCGGCGGTGAGCTGGACTGGGAAAACCTGGCGGCCGAGAAACAGACACTGGTGTTCTACATGGGGCTAAATCAGGCGGCCACCATCCAGCAAAAACTGATCGAGTTTGGCATGCCCGCAGACATGCCGGTTGCGCTGGTAGAAAACGGAACGTCCGTGAAACAGCGCGTCGTCAACGGCGTGCTTACACAACTCGGTGAACTGGCGCAACAGGTTGAAAGCCCGGCGCTGATTATCGTCGGTCGCGTGGTTGGACTACGCGATAAGCTGAACTGGTTCTCGAATCATTAATTGAATGCTAATAAATGCCCTGATATTCAGGGCATTTATTTATGATTCACAAAAGTTAATATTTAATCTAAATAAAATATCATCCATAGCATTCATCAATTTATTAAAAATAGATACATTTCATAGCATTTTAATTCATTAAAAATATAATTTACCCTAACATTATCATGTCCTTATTCGGACTATTTAAAATCTTCCTTAGTTGATATCTTAACCGCCGAGAAATGGATTTCATCCATTTAAAAAATAGATATCTTACAAGGATTTTATCATGTTTAAATTTGCAAAAATCACCATCGTGGCAGGTGTGCTGGCTACGCTGACCGCATGTACTGGTCATATCGAAAACACAAAAAACAACTGTAGCTACGATTATTTATTCCATCCAGCAATTTCAATTTCTAAAATTATTGGTGGCTGCGGCCCGGCTGCAAATCAATAATATACGCGATTGCGCAGATACAAAAAAACCGGGAATTTCCCGGTTTTTTCATTTTAGATTTACGCTCACTCACATGCACTCACGCTTTCCCGCAAAATCCGCAGCACCGTGTCCTCGCCACTGCGATTGGGATTAATACGAATCGCATAGTCGCCCAGCTCTGGATTCGCTTCACGGAAGGTCCCGGAGAGGCGATAAAACAGCGGCGGGATTTCATATTTCGACTCCGCTCCTACCGGATACGGTAGCGCACCTCTCTCTTGCGCCGCTTTCAGCACACGGGCGGCAATCGGCTGGTGAAACTCAACGATCAGCACCTTCGACTGGGCATTAGCAATAACCGCTTTTTTCACCTCAGGTATCGCTCCACTATCGAGCAGATTCAGCAGACGCTCAGAAACGCCAGCCTGCACCGCATGCATCACCGGAGCGAAAACCAGACCGCGAAGTACCTCGAGCGCCTGCGCTCCCTGGATCTGGCTGCCGCCGGAATAGAGGGTGCTACGAATTTTAGCGATGACCTCTGCCTTGCCGACAACCGCCCCTACGCCTTCCGGGCCGAAGAGCTTAAAGCAGGAAAAGGTGGACAGCGTCGCCCCACACTCGCAGCCGATACCCTCTACTTTCATCACCGCGTAGTTATCATCGGTTAACGTCGGCACGTCACACCGTGTAATTTCCGCCAGTACCTCGGCTAAAATATAGCTGTCCTGTGGTTGTTGACGCGTATGCTGCACCAACGCTGCATCGGGGCGGTGCTCAGTGATAGCCCGCTTAATCGCCGAAAGATCGTTGAAATCAGTCCTGACCAGCACGATCCCCATCTGATCAATAAGCACCTGTGTAGTGGGATACACAGGCGCATCATGAACCAGAAGCTGCTGGCCGGGTTTGAGCAGTGCGGCCAGCCCGGCGCGAATAGCCCCGGTGCCAGCACCCTGAACCAGCACGGCGGCTTCAGCATGAAACGCCTCGGCCAGCACCTTTTCCACACGCTGCGTGACCCGGGGCTGATTCAGCCCCGGGGCCAGCCCCAAATCGCCACCGGCCAGAAAGTCAGCGCCAGGAAAGTGACGGCAGAGCGTATCCACCAGCGCAAACTGCTTTTGTTGTGCTTGCGCGAGCGTAAGACTTTGCAGAGGGAACGTCTTCATGTTTTACGCCTCCTCAGGCCGGAACAAACAGACCAAACCAGTAGAGAATATTCAGCACAATACCCGTAATCATCACCGCCACGACCGGGGCCGCCATCTTCTGCACCGGACGCCCTATCGATTCGTTAAGGAAGTAAATCGCTACCGCAATCGAGAAACCGGTGTAGCCCGCCATCTTGATGGCGGCAAAAATCGAGCCTATCAGCAGCGCCATTTCCATCAGCATATTCATCGCATTACGAATATTGTCCGATGCGTTACGCACTGACGGATAACGCCCCAGCCATTTGCCAATTGAGCGCAGCAGCAGCACTTCCGCGGAAATCACGATAGCGCCCAGGATGGCCGCTATCCACGGGTTCGGAGCCAGATAACCAACGGAATAAACAAAGGTGAAGCCCGCTACCGCGTATACACCGGTTGCCAGCGCGGTGGTGGCAATCAACGGCACAAAACCCAACCCACGCATAAATTCCGCCAGCGCCGCCTGGTTAATCAGCGTCTGCGATTGCTCAGGCGTAATCCCCGCTGAATAGGCTTTTTCCAGCGTAAAAATTGAGACCTCGCTACCAGCAAAAATTTTCATACTGGCAACGGCGGCAATCAGCGCGCCAACGATGGCAATATACGGCAGGTTTTTAATAATCCGTGAGGTTCGTTCTTCAAAGACAGATAACCCGCTGGCATCCATCTCTTCATCGCCACGATGGCGAATATCATGCGTAATGGCGATCGCCAGCAGCATCATCATCCCCACAAAAATCTCAATTGATTCCGGGTTCAGATGCGGGAAGTAACGCACCACCACCACGCGGGTCATCAGTACCACCACCGCCGCGATAATGCTGTGTTTCCAGCCAAACTGGTAGAAAATCGCCACCAGCGGGAAGAGTGCGAATGCAGAAACCACCGGCGAACTTAATTCACCCAAGCTACCCAGCACATCCACCGGCAGCGCCGTGAGCAGATGGTTCACCGGCAGCAGGCAGGTCAGAATCAATACGCCCCAGATAGCGCCCAGACCGAACGCCAGCAGGCTGTTCATTGCCAGCACGCCGAGAATATCCGTCGGCAGGAACAGCAGCCAGGCGTTGAGCAAGCCGGTTTTCAGGGTAAAGGAGATCCCCACTGACGCGACAAAGCCGATACTCAGACCAAACGCGATACTTCCCGCCTCACGGCGGTTCATGTACCCCTCGATCAGCTGCGGCAGAATCGGGCGGATGCCGTCATGAAAGACGGCCGCCGAGCGGTGTGCCAGAAGTGACGTCATGCCGGTCAGGCAGGCCACCACCACAATCTGAATATACAGATCCATAGTCATGCCTTTTATTTCAGGTGGTTAACCAGCATCGGAATCGCATGTTCAACATGTTCGACGGAGAGACCAAACGCCACTTTCCCTTCCGCAACCATTTTTGCGATATGTTCGTCTTTCGCCTTAATACCCGGCTTGGCGATAGTGCAGCTTTTGTTGTAGCCAATCACCGCGATGGCAATCGACAGTGCTGCACCCGCGCCGGTGTTACAAGCGCCGATGTAGTAATCCAGTTGTCCGGATTTCACCTTCATCGCCGCTTCCATATCGTTATGAATGGAGACTTCAAAGCAGCCCGGTGCTGCGGTTTCGATGGTTTTTTTAATCTGCTCACGCTGTAAGCCAGCAACGCCAATCTTTTTCATGATTCTGTCCTTATTGGAAAAATTTTGAGGGGTTATCACGTAACATCATGTCCACATCGGCCTGACTGAATCCTGACTGGCGCAGCTGTGGGATAAAGGTGGTTAACAGATAGTCGTAGCCATTGCCGCCATTGGCTTTTAAATGCGAGCGGCGGGTAATGTCCATAGAGAGCATGACGTGGCTAAGCAGTTCGCGATCGCGTATCGCGTGCAGCATGGCGATGCGTTTCTCGTCCGGGTAATAGTTGTTTTTTCCGATGGTATCGAATTGCACATACGCGCCGAGCTCGATCATGCGTAAGATATTGTCGAGATTATCTTTCAGGTCGCAGTGACCCACGGTTACGCGGGAAAGGTCGACGCCGTGCGCCTGTAGCAACACCAGTTGTTCCACTCCCATCGTGCTAAAAGAGGTATGGGTTGAGATGGGGCGTCCGGTTTCGATGTGTGCCCGCGCCGCGGCGATAAACACCTTCTCTTCAAGCGGCGTAATCACGCCTTCACTAGAGCCGATTTCCGCGATAATTCCGGCCTTCAATTCAGTACCATCAATACCGATGACTATCTCATCGACCATCTCCTGCGCGAGCTGTTCCACGCTTCGGGCCGCAACATGTTCAGGGAAGAACGCATCCTGGTAATAGCCTGTGCAGGCCACGACGTTAATTCCGGTATCGCGCATCAGGTCGAGCATGAATTGCGGATTACGTCCCATATAGCGGTTGGTCATCTCAATAATGTTGCTGACGCCTAACGCCCGGAGATCCTTCATTTCCTGACAAATGAGATCGTACTGATCTAACCGGCAGTCGAGGTTATTCTTAAATCCGGAGAGATCGATATGCAGATGTTCGTGGACCCAGGTGTAGCCCGTCGGATCAAAGTTCATAAGGTGTCTCCTGTAAGGCGCAATGCCGAGAGAAAAGAACAGCCGTTTTGTGGCGCCGCCGCGCCGAAAAATTCACACACCGTAGCGCCAACATCGGATAACGTCGCCCGGATACCTAATTGCGCAGGCTCCAGCCCCTGTTGATACACCAATACCGGCACAACTTCCCGGGTATGGTGGCTGTGCCCTATGGTCGGATCGTTGCCGTGATCGGCCATGACCACCAGACAGTCATTTGGCTCCATAGCGGTCAGAAGGCGTGAAAGATTAAGATCAACAAGCTGCAGCCGTTCGGCATAACGTGCGACGTCTTCAGCGTGTCCGGCGAGATCGGTTTCCTGAATGTTGGTACAGATAAATACCGTCGACTCCGCGTTAAATTCGTTAAGCGTGATATCCATAATCTGCTGGCTATCTACCAGGTTTTGCCAGCTGCGCCCGTGCGGATTGCCAACGATGTCCGCCACTTTACCGACCAGCACGGTAGGGATTCCGGCGTCATGCAGTTTTTGCGGTACCTGTACCTGCTCATCTACGCCAAAGCCCATATGCCTGACCTGAAAACCGCTTTCATACACGCCGGAGCGTGGGGCATTAATGCCGACAAAGCGCCCTTCCATCGTTTCGGCGGCATCCAGAATGCGCTGGCTGTTCGCAAGCTGGCCGCCAAAGGTGATGACGCGCCCGACCTGAACCTGTTCACGCACTACGCGGCCAATCTTTAGCACCTCATCAAACGCAATGGCGGACAGGTTGGCAGTGACGTTGTAGACCTGACCTAAATCCGCCTCTAGGTTATCGCCCACTGCAACCGCATCGTTGACCCACAGAAACGCCAGTTCGCCGCCGCGACGTTCCACCTGCCAGCCTGCGGCTTTTAGCGCTTGCTCAACGCGATCAATGACGTCGCTAAATGGCATCCGCAGCGGGGCCTGAGGCCGTGTGCCTAAAATCTCCTGATGGCCCATAAAGGTATCTCCCCCTTCATGCTGCAGTTCCGCAACGCCCCAGACCGCCGATTCCGAAGGTTTCATCACGCCAGGCGCAAAGCCCAGAGCGTTAATCAGCCCCAACTTCTCAAGCGTTGGCAGCCGTAACTGCGGGAGTTCGCCCAGGATATGACCACAGGTATTCGCTCCGGCATCCTGCGGCCTGACCCGCGTGACGTCTTTCATTGCGCCAACGCCAAAACTGTCGATTACCAACACCACGAATCGGGCCATTAGTCCTCCAGAATATTGCCGAGACTGTCGTATCGCGCGACGATTTCAGCTACGCCGCGCTGAATGCCCGACACCAGCACCACGTCGCTACGCGTCACGAAGATCTGGGTGCGAAAACAGAAAATCACCGCGCTGCTCACCGGAAACTCACCGGCCACAGGCAGGTAGTAGTCAATGCTGCTGTCGTCGACGGGTTTAAGCTTTGCGGCTATAGGCGCGTCATTTTCTGGCGTAAAGACCAGCGCGTTTTGCGCGTGACCACGACGGTAATAGCCCCCGCCATAGCAATAACTGTCCCCACGAAACGTGTGTGAAACCTCGCTTAACCACAGCATCGCAATGCGTTCCGGCTGGTCGCCTTTTTGGTTACAAGGAATGGTGCCGGTCAGCGCATGACCCGGCTCAGCATGGGTGACGCCATATTCCGCCAACAGGGGAAGTGACGCGCAGCTACTGGCTGACGGCGCATTAAGTTGCTCAATGGCAATCCCGGCTTCCGCCAACTGACGTCGGGCGCTCACCAGCGTGTGCAGATTAGGCGTCGGCATCGTCTGCGCTGATTTTTCATCCCATAACAGGCAGGGGAAATGGGTTAACCCGCACAGACGCAGGCCCGGCAGGCTGCCGATTTCATTGACCACATCCGTCAGATACTTCAGCGGAAATCCGCTTTCCTGCCCCGGATAGAGAAAATCATCCTTGTCATACACCTTCAGCATCACGTTCTGTTCACAGCCGGCCTTCACCGCCGCAGCCGAAACTTCGCGCGCTTTCTCCAGCGAGAACAATGTGATGACCTCAGTGCCTTGCGCCACTGCCTCATTGACCAGCCGCGACGGGATCTGCACCAGATGTCCCTGATGCGCAACCGGTAACCCGGCGCGGCGCATGACGCGGCTCTCCTTGTAATCGACAACCACGATGCCTTCATAGCCAAGCTGCAACAGTTTCTCTGCCAGCCACGGGTTACGTCCTACCTGTTTGGTCATCAGATATAGCGAGATGCCATGTTGCCTGGCGACATCCAGCAGGCGTTTGCCATTCTCAATGACCTGATCAACATCAATGACCCAACTGTCAGGCGCGATCTTCCCTTGCTGCCACAACGCGATAGCGGCGGAGATAAGTGCGGGGTTCTGGCGTTTCAATGCATCTATAAACATTTCTCTGCCTCGTTCTAATCCTTCAGTTAAATATTCATTTTTTTGAATATTTAGAGTGCAATAAGCTCATTGCCCATTGATTTCAGACGCCTTCGTTCGCCGCCATCCACAATCCGTACAGGTTAGCCAACATATAGCCTTCTTCATTCGCGTGCGGCGTCACCGTGAACTCTTTCAGCAGCGCCTGATGTACCAATAAAATAGTTGGCCACAGATGAGATTGCGCCAACTCCTCCAACAGCTCACCATCCAGTGCTTCAATCACTTCCCCCTGGCGACTGCGCATTAGCGCGCTCGCCATATGGGTCATCGCCATGGTCCCTTGCTCGCTATAAACCGGCAAACACCACTCTTCATCCAGCCGCCTGACCACCTGCAGCATGCCGCTACAAATATCCTTGTCGATAACGCCTGCTTCACACAGCAGGTTAAGCCTGTTTTCCATGTCGTTTGCCTTCACTTAATAACTGGGTTCCTGTTCACCGTTCGCCACACGTTGTTGGTGGGCAAGCAGCGCCTCTTTGTTAACAACGGCGCGCAGTAGCTGCTGCATCGCATAATCCTCTGCGCGGGTAAGTACCACGGCCTCCGTGGCCTGCAGAAATCGCGGGTCGTTGGTGAGCGGCGTGGCTTCTAACCCCAGTACCGCCAGCTCGGCCTCTGCAACCACGTTCCAGATAACCGCATCCACATCCCCTTTCGCGATGCGCTGCAAGCTTTCGTGATAAGGCATATCGATCAATTCAACGTTACGGTTGCCAAAACAGGCCTCGGTCATGATTTTCTGATCCGCCGAACGGTTATCGAGCCCGACACGTTTTACAACTGCAGATTCGCCCTTGCGACAAATTAGCTGATGCTCGCCAACGTAGGTATGCGGTCCCAGCGCCAACGTGATGCGCAGCCCGTCCTGAGCAAGGTAACTTTCCGCTGCCAGACGAGAAACCACCGCCATGTCGTAGACGCCGTTTAGCAGGCATTCCACGCGAATATCAGCCCCACGCATGTGTGCGTAATAAAACGGGATCCCATCGAACTGCGCTTTCAGCCCACTCGCCAGCCCTTCATATAAACGGGTGTAAGGCAGCGGCATCGCACAGACCACGTTATTAATATCCACATGCTTTAGCAGCGTACGGTTATCCATATCCACCAGATAGCTACCGTTACGCCCACGACGCTCAATACGGATTGCCCCAGAGGATTCCAGCGTTTTCAACGCAGCCTGGGTTAACCCTACCGATGAGTGACACTCGGCAGCCAGTTCATCGATAGTTTTCAATCTGTTACCGCACTTCTCACCGAGCAGGTAACGGGCCAGGGTTGTCAGCACAACCCCCTCTTTCTTGATAAATGTCCGACGCATTTTATATTTTCAGTAAATTGAATATTTATATCTTCATTAAAGTGAAGATATAACGCAATGAGGAAATATGCAAACGGCGAGACGCTTCACATTTTTTGAGGTTCACAAACCAACAGGCGAAAAAAAACCGGGCGTAACCCGGTTTCTTCAACAACACAGAGCGCATTACGGCTTGGCGACAAAACCAATCGCTTCGTAAACGGCTTTCAGCGTAACAGACGCACGTGCGCTGGCTTTTTCCGCACCGTCTTTCATCACTTTCTGCAGGAAAGCTTCATCGTTACGGAAACGGTGATAACGCTCCTGAAGCTCGGTCAACATACCGGAAACGGCCTCTGCGACTTCACCTTTCAGATGACCATACATTTTGCCTTCGAAGTGCTGTTCCAGCTCCGGAATGCTCTGGCCGGTGACCGCAGAGAGGATATCCAACAGGTTGGAAACGCCCGCTTTGTTCTGCACGTCGTAGCGTACAACAGGCGGCTCTTCAGAGTCGGTCATCGCGCGTTTGATTTTCTTAACCACAGATTTCGGATCTTCCAGCAGACCGATCACGTTGTTGCGGTTGTCATCCGACTTGGACATTTTCTTCGTCGGCTCCAGCAGCGACATCACGCGCGCACCGGATTTAGGAATGAACGGCTCAGGCACTTTGAAGATCTCGCCATACAGGGCGTTGAAGCGCTGGGCGATATCGCGGCTCAGTTCCAGATGCTGTTTCTGATCTTCGCCAACCGGTACCTGGTTGGTCTGATACAGCAGAATGTCTGCCGCCATCAGTACCGGATAATCAAACAGGCCGGCGTTGATGTTCTCCGCATAGCGTGCGGATTTATCTTTGAACTGGGTCATACGGCTCAGCTCGCCGAAGTAGGTGTAGCAGTTCAGTGCCCAACCTAACTGTGCATGCTCCGGTACGTGAGACTGCACGAAAATTGTACTTTTTTCAGGATCGATACCGCATGCCAGGTACAGCGCCAGCGTATCGAGCGTTGCTTTACGCAGCTGCTGCGCATCCTGACGAACGGTGATGGCATGTTGGTCAACGATGCAGTAGATGCAATGGTAGTCATCCTGCATGCTCACCCACTGACGCAGCGCACCCATATAGTTGCCAATGGTCAATTCACCTGAGGGCTGTGCGCCACTAAAAACGATGGGCTTAGTCATTTTTTGATTCCTGATTTTCGCTATGCGGAAGCCCGAGAGCGGGCAGTAGTTCATTAATACGGTCGTAAATAACGTCGGGCTGGCTCAGCGCGATCGACTCACCGTAGTTGTAGCCATAGGTCAGGCCAACGGACGGACAGCCAGCAGCTTTTGCCGCCTGAATATCATTGCGTGAATCCCCTACGAAGAGCATTTGCTCAGGCTTGATGCCAAGCTTGCTTGCCACCAGCAGCAGCGGATCCGGATGCGGTTTTTTATTCTGCACGTCGTCACCACCGATGACCACGCTAAAGTATTTGGCGATATCTAATGCTTCGAGTAATGGTGCGACAAACGGGGTCGGTTTGTTGGTCACCAGACCCAGCGGCAATCCTTTCGCATGCAGCGCGCCCAGCGTGTCGGCAACATCAGGGAACAGGAATGTCCCCTCTTCTGCGACATCACCGTAGTATCTGTCGAACAGCTTACGCAAAATACGTACCTGTTCCTCAGCGGGAATATCATCATCAACGGGCGGTTTACCCATCGTTTTACGTAATGTCGCGCGCTCCTGACGAGACCACGCCAGCGCGCGCTCCATCAGTACGTCTGCACCGTTGCCAATCCAGGTGATAACGCGTTCTTCTCCGGCAACCGGCAATTCCAGCGCATACAGCGCCATATCCACCGCTGCGGCTAATCCCGGCGCGCTGTCGACCAGCGTACCGTCGAGGTCAAATGCAGCGCCCCGAATATCCTGAAACTTATCCATGACTTACCTTCGCCAGTTCATTGCGCATTTCATCAATGACTTTTTTGTAGTCTGGTTGGTCGAAAATCGCGGAGCCTGCGACAAACATATCTGCGCCTGCCGCGGCAATTTCGCCAATGTTGTTCACTTTGACACCGCCGTCCACTTCGAGGCGGATATCGTAGCCAGATTCATCAATGCGACGACGCACTTCGCGCAGCTTATCCAGCGTTTGCGGGATGAAGGACTGCCCGCCAAAGCCTGGGTTAACGGACATCAGCAGGATCACATCGAGCTTATCCATGACGTAGTCCAGATAGCTCAGCGGCGTTGCCGGGTTGAACACCAGGCCCGCTTTACAGCCATGCTCTTTGATCAGCTGTAAAGTGCGATCGACATGCTCGGAGGCTTCCGGGTGAAAAGTAATGATGCTGGCACCGGCGGCGGCGAAGTCCGGGACAATACGATCGACCGGTTTCACCATCAGGTGAACATCAATCGGGGCAGTGATGCCATATTTACGCAGCGATTTCAGTACCATCGGTCCGATGGTCAAGTTCGGTACGTAGTGATTGTCCATGACGTCGAAGTGCACGACGTCGGCACCGGCAGTCAGCGCTCTCGCAGTGTCCTCACCCAGGCGGGCAAAATCAGCCGACAGAATTGAGGGGGCGATCAAATACTGTTTCATCCGCTTCTCCTTGAGATTTATTTCTTCGCAGGCGTTACAACTCCTGGCTTATACAGTGCCAGCAGTTCGTTCACCTTTTTACGCGTGCCGCCATTGCTGCTTATGCTGCGCCGCACTTTGACCTGAAAATGTTTCGCCGCTCGGTACCATTCACGGGTATCGGGCGTATCGTGGTTCGAAATTAACACTGGGATCTGCTTACTGACCAGCTTTTCTGCCATCTCGGCCAAATGCGCCTGCTCTTTCGGGCTAAAGCTATTGGTGTGATACGCAGTGAAATTTGCCGTCGCCGAAAGTGGTGCATAAGGCGGGTCACAATAGACCACAGAGTTGCTATCCGCACGGTCCATGCACTCTTCATAGGAGAGGCAATGGAACTCCGCATTCTGCGCTTTCTCAGCAAAATGGTACAACTCGGCTTCCGGGAAGTAAGGTTTTTTATAACGCCCAAACGGGACGTTAAACTCGCCGCGCAGGTTATAACGGCATAATCCGTTGTAACCAAAGCGGTTCAGATACAAGAACAGCACTGCTCTGCGGAACGGATCCTGGCTGGCATTAAATTCTTCTCTGAACCGATAGTACACCTCAGCCTGATTGGTTTCAGGCATAAACAGCTCACGAGAAGCCTGCACATACTCATCGGTACGCGTCTTCACGATGTTATAGAGACTGATAAGGTCGCTGTTGATATCGGCAAGAATATAACGAGAAAAGTCGGTGTTGAGAAACACCGACCCGGCACCCACGAAAGGTTCAATCAGGCACTCACCCTGAGGTAAATGCCGTTTGATATCATCAAGCAGGGGGTATTTCCCCCCTGCCCATTTCAAAAAAGCGCGATTTTTTTTCATGCTGACTAACTAATTACACCTTCTCCGGCTGTGGAGAAAGCTCCGACAGCATCCTGCGCTTTAGTCTTTGTCCCGCAATTGGGCGAAACAGCAAACCATTGCAGAACATATCCTATCTTACTTCAAATCGGCCTGAACCTGGTGCAGCGGTTTTGCCCACGGGTTTTTCGCCTGAATATCAGCGGGTAACGTAGACACTGCACGTTTCGCATCTTCTTTAGACGCATACACGCCTGTCACCAGAACATACCACGGTTGACCGTTACGCGTCGTCTGGTACACCACATAGTTCTTCAGGTTTTCTTTCTTCGCCCAACCGTTCAGATTGTCGTAGTTAGAAGAACTGCTGAGCTGCAGCGTGTAATGGCTGGACGGCGCAGATTTTAACGCTCCAACGTTACCTGCACTTTTCGCTCCGCCAGCAACAGGTGTTGTCGTTGTTGCTGTCGCCGTTGGCGCAGGCGTTGCGGTCTGTGCTGGCGCCGTCGTGGTTGCTTTCGGCTCAGCGGTTGCTTTCGGCGTAGCGGTTACCACAGGCGCTTTGGTTGTGGTAGTCGGCGCAGTTGCGGTTGGTTTTGCCTGGGCAACAGGTTTCGGCTCTGTCGGCGTCGCTTTCACCGTAGTTTGCGGTTTGCTCTTCGGCTCAATTACGGCCTGTTTACGTTCCTGATGCGTAGCCGCAGGACGTTCAGTCGTTTCCGTTTTCGCAGTCTGGCGCGCAGCATTACCATTACGCATCGGCGCAACGGTCGCAGGTTCGGTCGGCAGCGTAGAGTTAACCACAGCGTTGTTAACTTGCTCCTGGCCTTGCGGTTGTGTCAGAGCGTTGTTCAAATCGCCCTGCACTTCAACACGCTGCTGCCCTTCAGTTGCCGCAGGTGCCTGACCTTGAGTCGGGGTAGAGGAAATCGGTGGCAGGGAAACATCCTGCTGGGTATTGCCAGCAGTCTGCTCTGCGCCCGTTGCAGGTGTCGTTGCACTCGCCTGATCCGTTGCATTGCTGCCAGAGAGATCGATGCTCTTCTCACCAGATGCTGCCTGCTCATTGGAAGAAGATGAGGGGGCTTTCAGCGCAGAACCAATGCCGATAATCAGCAGCAGCAGTACCAGAACACCCACGCCCATCATCATATACTGGCGGGAGGCAGGCTTGCTGGCGACTTTCTTACGCTTGCGCGGACGACGTTCTACACGCTCTTCATCCACGGTATCGTCATCAGATTCATACTCTTCTTCAATGTTCTGCTCTTCATCACGCTCTTTGCGTGCGCGCGCAGGACGGCGATCGTCAGCATCCAGATCAACATCATCAAAATTGATTTGCGGCTCATTATCGCGTTCAGACGATTGACGAGAACGACCAGTACGACGATCGCTGGGATCGGGTTTCAGCTCGTCTTCTGGTTTGAATTCATCCATTTAACACCCCACTCAAAGGTTAATGCTTACGACTTTGCACATAACCTGAAGCTAAAAGACCTACGTTTCGCAACGTAAGCCTGACCTTTCTTGTTGTTACGCCTGCTGGCAATCAGCAATAGCGTTAAGAACCACCTCGTGCGACACTCCGCCGCGCACTTCACTCTTCCCTATCGCTCGCGGAAGCACCAAACGAATCTCTCCCGCTAACACTTTTTTATCTCGCAGCATGTGCGGCAGATAAGCCTCAGTGGACATTTCACGCGGCCCATTCACCGGTAAGCCTGCTCGCTGTAACAGCGTAATGATGCGCTGCGTATCAGCGGAGGTGAACTGACCCAAACGTTCAGACGTACGGGCAGCCATTACCATACCTGCTGCAACTGCTTCACCATGTAACCAATTGCCATAACCCATTTCAGCTTCGATCGCATGGCCAAACGTGTGCCCCAGATTCAGTAAAGCACGTAAGCCCATTTCGCGCTCGTCTGCTGCGACAACTTCTGCTTTCAGCTCACAACAACGACGAATACAGTACGCCATCGCCGGACCGTCCAGACGCAACAACGCATCCAGATTGTCTTCCAGCCAGCTGAAAAATTCACCGTCAAGAATGATGCCGTATTTGATCACTTCCGCCAGCCCCGATGCCAGCTCACGCGCAGGAAGCGTTTTCAGACAATCGAGATCCACCACCACGGAGGCCGGTTGGTAAAACGCGCCAATCATGTTTTTACCGAGGGGATGGTTTACGGCGGTTTTGCCGCCAACGGAGGAGTCGACCTGCGACAACAGGGTTGTCGGGACTTGAATAAAACGAACACCACGTTGATAGCTGGCTGCCGCAAAACCGGTCAGATCGCCAATCACGCCGCCGCCAAGGGCAACTAACGTGGTATCACGACCGTGCGGTTTTTGCAGTAACGCGGTGAAAACCGTATCCAGAACCGTCAGGCTTTTATGCTGCTCGCCATCGGGAAGGATAACGCTATCAACGTTAACACCCGCCTGTTCAAGTACGCCGCGAACCTTATCGAGATAAAGGGGGGCCAAGGTTTCGTTGGTCACCAACATAACCTGATCGCCCGATTTCAGCGGTAAGAATGAAGCTGGCTCATTGAACAAACCAGCCGCGATGGTGATAGGGTAACTACGTTCCCCGAGAGTGACTGTGATCCTCTCCATTACGCGACATCCACCTTAGTTACTTGTACCCGCAGACGAGTGTGTATTCAGCCAGAATTAGTTGCTTTCCAACATATGAATAATCTGGTTTGCTACGACTTTTGCGCTCTGATCGTCGGTGCGAATGGTCACGTCAGCAATCTCTTCGTACAGAGGATTGCGTTCGTCAGCCAACGCTTCCAGAACTTCACGAGGCGGTGATTCTACCTGCAGCAACGGGCGTTTCTTGTCACGTTGAGTACGCGCAAGTTGTTTTTCAATTGTCGTTTCAAGATAGACCACGACGCCACGCGCGGAAAGACGGTTACGTGTTTCACGTGATTTTACAGAGCCACCGCCAGTTGCCAGCACAATACCCTGTTTTTCCGTCAACTCGTTGATGACTTTTTCTTCGCGATCACGGAAGCCGTCTTCACCTTCTACATCGAAGACCCAGCCCACATCAGCTCCGGTTCGTTTCTCAATCTCTTGATCAGAATCGTAAAATTCCATATTGAGTTGTTGAGCTAACTGGCGCCCAATAGTGCTTTTTCCGGCACCCATAGGCCCAACCAGAAAGATATTGCGTTTCTCTGCCATTTTTTCGGTACTACTAAGACTATTCGTTAATGGTAAACCCGCTTCGCAGACACCCAGCGCAGCAGGACATGAACTGAAACCTCATAAGATATTGCGAGAGTCAGACTGAAAATTATCTCAATACTCAAGCGGGTTTGGCAACTGAATAAATCACCAAACCTAACGCATTTCTGGTCGTGGCAGGCATGCTACCCTGCAAACATCAGACCTGGCGACGTATCGCGCAGCCAAATGACACCCAATAAGCCTATGGCACACCACCGGAAAGGCAAAGCGTATTCACTGCCGCATAAGTAAAGAAAAGTACCGACGCTCAAATCGGTACTCCTTGTATGCTAAATACACCCTCACGTCAAATCCCTGAAACGTGTTCAGTGCAAAAACAACGGCTTTTCATGCATAAGTTATTCCGTTGAAACCAGTCTGGGCGTTATAAAGACCACTAATTCGCGCCGTTCATCTTCTTTACCATCATGGCGAAAAAGAGAGCCAAGCCAGGGAATGTCGCCTAATAGCGGCACGCTGTCGGCTGCGGATTTATTCTTATGTGAAAAAATCCCGCCAAGCGCAATCGTCTCGCCGCTTCTTACCTCGACCTGCGTTTCAATCTCTTGCTTGTCGATAGCCAACACTTCGCCATCTGCCTGCTGTAGAACCTGTCCCGGAACATTCTGGCTGATATGCAGTTTCAGCCTGATTCTCCCTTTCTGCAACACCGTTGGCGTTACCTCCATCCCCAGTACCGCTTCCTTGAACTCGACGGATGTCGCACCGCTTTCACCGCTGGAGACCTGATAAGGGATCTCACTGCCCTGCTTAATACTGGCAGGTTGCAGGTGAGATGCCAGTAATCGTGGACTGGCAATGATATCCAGTTGCTGTTTTTGCTCCAGCGCAGACAACTCCAGTTCCAGTAAACGACCGTTAATACGGCCAATGTTAAATCCCACACGGGATGTGGCGGTGGCTACAGAGAGATCGCTGGCAAGCGTTGTGACATTCCCAACCGCCCCCGGTTGTTGTGCGTCAGCCAGTGACCACTTCACCCCCAGCTCACGCAAACTTTTCTCATTAATGGTGACGATATGCGCCGCCAGTTCAACCTGGGCAACCGGCAAATCCATTTGCGCCACCCACGTTTCCAGGGTGTTGAGAACAACACGATTGTCACGCAGCAGTAAGCGGTTGGTTCGTTTATCCACCGTCATGCTTCCTTTGGCACTGAGCAGCTTTTCTCCGGCTTTTACCAGCTCGGTGGCATCAGCATAGTGCAAAATGATGCTGCGATGTTCCAGCGGAAGACTAGCCTGAATCCGCGCCTGCTCGTTTTCCTGACGAGCCGCATTTTCACTCTGCCATTGAACAGAATGCACATGCAGGACGTTGCCTTCCTGACGTAATACCAGCCCGGCACTTTTTACCACCGTCTGCAATGCCTGCTTCCAGGGGACATCCGTCAAATGCAGCGACAGCACACCGCTGACATCCGGCGAAACCACCAGGTTTTTTTGTTCCTGTTCAGCCAGCGCCTGCAATACCTGCGTAACCGGCACATCATCGACCACCAGCGTCACGTTTTGCGGTTTCGTCGCCAGCGCGCTCGTTATCCCGACCGCCAGTGCCATTACTATCAACGCTATCCATCGCTTCATTTACCGCTCCTTGTCGCTGCCACTGCCACCGCGGCGGTTCGCAGTTTTTTTCTGTGTCGAGGGTTATGTTCTGGGCCGTTATCTGCATAATCGTCCAACCGTTTTTCAGGACGTCATTTCGCTTAACCCGCCGCCATTTTTTCTGGCTATCCTGAACGATGCCGATGGGTCGTGTGCCCTGACTCACCATGCCCTGAAAACGCCATGTCGACAGCTCAGCAATTTGACAACGGTCCTCCGGCGGCAGGAAGGGATTACGCATACCGGTGAGTATCAGTACGCTTATACATGCCAACAACCAGCGTTCAACCATCATTCAGGCGCTCCAGCTGTAGCGTTAGCAGCAGCTCTGTGCCTTCTGCGCTAAGCGAAAATCGGCTGACGTTCATCCCCTGATCCGCCAACTGGACAAACGTCAGCGGGATAGCATCCCAGGCCGATATCAGCGCCATCTCTCCCCCCTGAGCTGAGGGTTGCCAGTGGATAAGACGGGTAAGTGAATTCTGAAACAGCAGCGGGGAGAACAGGGTCAGTTTCTCTTCAGACTCTGCTGGTGATGCCGCCAGCAGATATACATCTCGCCATTGCATCTGAATAGCCGCACGTTGCTGGACCAGCGACTCGCGTTGCATAGTCCGCTCCCGCGCTACGGGGTAAAGACATAGCGTCACCAGTATGAGTAACCCCAACATCCAGCCGCACCAGCATATGATTCGAAAGCGTGGCGACTGCGCTAACCAGACATCACAGAGCGTTATCATGCGCACCGCTCCGTGTCAGTCGAAAGTGGAATTGCCAGCGTCCCTGCGCATCCTGCTGCGTTTCTCCAGGGCTGTTCAACATAAACAACGGCAACTGGCGTAATTGCGCTTCCAATGCCTTCAATGCGGCAAAGTTCAGTGTGTTTCCCGTCAGTTCCAGCGTGTCCTCCTGCCAGGTCATTTTTGTTAACCACGCCTGCTCCGGCAGTAATTCCGCCAGCCCTTGCAAAGCCCGCTGCCAGCTTCGGGTCTGCTCACGCTGTTTGTTCCGCGCCTGAACCTGCTGCCATCGTTGCTGGCGCTGTTGCATACGCGGCTTCAGCGCCATGAGGGCCTCGGCCCGCGTCTTTTCGGCGTCTGCCAGCAACAATTCAGCCCGATTTTCTACACTCAAAGCGCTGTAATAGCGCAACAACACGCCAATACTAAGCAAGAGTGAAGCGCTAAATAAGATGCCCCAGAAGCGCAGGCAAGCGTAACGCCGAGCCTGACGCCAGGGCAGAAGATTAATGGTCGCAATCATCAGTACACGCCCCCCATAGCGAGTCCCAGCGCAATGGCGAAGTGATGGCTTTGCGTTGGAATGGGCGGCTGGCGTACAAACACGGCGCTTAAAGGATCGAAGCCGCCGGGGGAGCATTGCGCAATGGCTGTCGTGGGCAGAGATAATGTCGTGGCAAGCTCCTCGATACAGCTAATATCGCCCGTTGATTTACGTCCCCATGCTGAACGGGTCGCCCATAACCACTGGGCATCATCACGCCATACCAGACACTGGTGATGCTCCGGCAGGAAGGGAATAAATCGCTGTAACGCGCTGGCGTCCGGGGTAATCGCCGTAACCTGCACCTTAAGGGTTTGGATAAGCGTCAGAAGCGCTGAAATCTCTTTGCTTTGCGCAGCAGTGACGTTAAACGCCGGGCTCAACGTGTCTTCGCTATAATCAAAATGCAGCGCATCCGGCGCCATATCCAGTTCACGCGCCATCGAACCGGACAACCATGCGGTTTGCTCTGGCTCGCGTAACGTCATTGTCGGACGAGGAAACTTTTTTTGTAACGTCCTGTTGGCGGGAAAAGAGAGATGAATATGGTGTCGGCGAGGGAGCTCCCGACTCCACGACAGTAGCGCGGCGACCAGCTGTTCAGGCTCGCGAATGTGACCATCGACGATAACCTGAGGCGTCAGCGGAATACGCCACCAGCGTTGCAGATACCAACCTGATGCTTCGCGAACGATAGCGACAGCCAGCACTTCATGTTGCTGAATATGCAGACCAATTTTCCAGATATTGAAAGCCATTGCTGATGATCTCCTTATCACCCGTCGCTTTAACGGGTATATCAATGCGTCTGGCTTGCCTTTATACTACCGCGCGTTTGTTTATAAACTGCCCAAATGCCACTAAATGGGAAATCTCCAGTGAAGTTCGTAAAGTATTTATTAATCCTTGCAGTATGTTGCATCCTGCTGGGAGCAGGCTCGATTTATGGCCTTTATCGCTATATCGAGCCGCAATTACCTGACGTCGCGACGCTCAAAGATGTGCGTTTACAGATCCCGATGCAGGTTTACAGCGCTGACGGCGAGCTAATCGCGCAGTATGGCGAGAAACGTCGAATCCCGGTCACTCTGGATCAGATGCCGCCGGTAATGGTTAAAGCCTTTATCGCCACAGAAGACAGCCGCTTTTATGAGCACCACGGGGTAGACCCGGTGGGGATTTTCCGTGCGGCCAGCGTAGCATTGTTCTCTGGTCACGCGTCGCAAGGGGCGAGTACCATTACCCAGCAGTTGGCGAGAAACTTCTTCCTGAGCCCGGAACGTACGCTGATGCGTAAGATAAAAGAAGTGTTCCTGGCGATCCGCATTGAACAACTGCTGAGTAAAGATGAGATCCTCGAGCTGTATCTGAACAAGATTTACCTGGGGTATCGCGCCTATGGCGTGGGTGCTGCCGCGCAGGTCTATTTCGGTAAAACGGTGGATCAACTCAGCTTAAGTGAAATTGCGGTGATTGCCGGTCTGCCAAAAGCGCCGTCAACCTTCAACCCTCTCTATTCGATGGACCGGGCAACCGCGCGACGTAACGTTGTACTGTCGCGTATGTTGAGCGAAAACTACATCACGCAGGCCCAGTACGATCAGGCGCGCGGCGAGGCCATTGACGCCAACTACCACGCGCCGGAAATCGCTTTCTCTGCACCGTATCTGTCTGAAATGGTGCGCCAGGAGATGTATAACCGTTATGGTGAGAAAGCCTATGAAGACGGGTATCGCATCACCACCACCATTACACGCAAAGTACAGCAGGCAGCTCAGCAGGCAGTACGCAACAACGTGATGGATTACGACATGCGCCACGGCTACCGCGGCCCGTCGAACGTGCTGTGGAAAGTGGGCGAAAGCAGTTGGGACAGCAAAAAAATCACCGATACGCTGAAAGCGCTGCCGACTTATGGACCGCTGTTACCGGCGGTTGTTACCAGTGCCAATCCGCAGGAAGCCATTGCCGCGCTGGCGGATGGTACGTCAGTGTCATTACGCATGGATGGCATGCGCTGGGCGCGTCCTTACCGCTCGGATACTCAACAAGGCCCAACGCCGCGCAAAGTGACCGACGTGGTACAGGCCGGCCAGCAAATCTGGGTACGCCAGGTGGGCGATGCCTGGTGGCTGGCGCAAGTGCCAGACGTCAACTCCGCACTGGTCTCCATCAATCCGCAAAACGGCGCGGTGCTGGCACTGGTTGGTGGTTTTGACTTCAACCAGAGCAAGTTTAACCGTGCAACGCAGGCGTTACGCCAGGTGGGTTCTAACATCAAGCCATTCCTGTATACCGCCGCGATGGATAAAGGTCTGACGCTGGCGAGCATGCTCAATGACGTGCCAATCTCCCGCTGGGATGCCGGTGCTGGTTCCGACTGGCAGCCGAAGAACTCCCCGCCGCAGTACGCCGGTCCTATCCGCTTACGTCAGGGGCTGGGTCAGTCGAAAAACGTGGTGATGGTACGCGCCATGCGCGCCATGGGCGTGGATTACGCGGCAGAGTATCTGCAACGTTTCGGTTTCCCGGCACAGAACATTGTGCATACCGAGTCACTGGCGCTGGGTTCGGCTTCGTTCACACCGTTGCAGGTGGCGCGCGGTTACGCAGTGATGTCTAACGGCGGCTTCCTGGTCGATCCGTATTTCATCAGTAAGATCGAAAGCGATATGGGCGGCGTTATCTTCGAAGCGAAGCCGAAAATTGCCTGCCCGGAATGCGATATTCCGGTGATTTACGGCGATACCCAGAAATCTAACGTGCTGGAAAACAGTAATGTAGAAGATGTCGCCGTCTCGCAGGAACAGCAGAATGCCGCCGTGCCTATGCCGCAGCTTGAGCAGGCTAACCAGGCACTGGTCGCGCAAAGCGGCACACAGGAATACGCTCCGCACGTGATCAACACACCGCTGGCCTTCCTGATTAAAAGCGCGCTGAACACCAATATATTTGGTGAACCAGGCTGGATGGGAACCGGTTGGCGCGCAGGTCGCGATTTACAGCGTCATGATATCGGCGGGAAAACCGGAACCACCAACAGCTCTAAAGATGCGTGGTTCTCCGGTTACGGACCAGGCGTGGTGACGTCAGTATGGATCGGCTTTGATGATCATCGCCGCAACCTTGGCCATACGACAGCTTCCGGCGCGATCAAAGACCAAATCTCCGGCTACGAAGGCGGTGCGAAGAGTGCGCAGCCAGCATGGGATGCCTACATGAAGTCCGTGCTGGAAGGCGTGCCTGAACAGCCGTTGACGCCGCCACCGGGTATCGTAACGGTCAATATCGATCGCAGCACAGGACAACTGGCAAGCGGTGGCAATAGCCGCGCAGAGTACTTCATTGAAGGCACTCAGCCGACGCAACAGGCGGTGCATGAAGTGGGGACGACCATTATCGATAATGGTGAGACGCACGAACTATTCTAATCTTTTGCCGGATGGCGACGCCAGGGGCGTCTTATCCGGCCTACATTTTCGGCGCAATTATTTGAAAGTGCTGAACTCTGTAGGCCGGATAAGGCGTCAGCCGCCATCCGGCAATATAAACTACAATCGCCCCTGCCCTTTCAGCCATTCGCGTACGAGGAACAACGCACTGACATTACGCGCTTCGTGAAAATCAGGATCTTCCAGCAGGTCCATCAAATGCGCCAGCGGCCAGCGCACCTGCGGCAATGGCTCAGGTTCATCACCCTCCAGCGATTCAGGATATAAATCTTCTGCCACCACGATGTTCATCTTGCTGGAGAAATAAGATGGTGCCATGCTGAGTTTCTTTAAAAACGTCAGATCTTTTGCGCCAAACCCCACCTCTTCTTTCAGCTCCCGATTCGCCGCCTCAAAAATGCTTTCGCCAGGATCGATTAATCCCTTGGAAAAACCCAGTTCGTAAGATTCGGTCCCGACTGCGTACTCGCGGATGAGGATCATGTGGTCGTCAACAATCGGCACAATCATTACCGCTTCACGCGTGGATGGACGCATACGTTCATAAACGCGGCGTACGCCATTGCTGAACTCAAGGTCCACGCTTTCGACTTTAAACAGCCGGGATTGGGCGACGGTTTCCACTTTCAAAATCGTGGGTTTCTGTAATGATTTGCTCATTGTGAGGATCTTTGCTGTGAAATCTGGGGTTATTGTGCGATATACCGCACGGTTTCGGCAATGTGAATTGCCGTTTATTTACATTTATGTAACGCACTAAAAGTTAATCCCTATTTCAAATTAAAAGTCAATAGGTTGAAATAACTCCAGGAATTTGCTGATATTCCATTTTTAGTGATTTTGCTATGATTCGCTTTTACTGGGCTGTACTTAAAGATGCTCAAGTTCGACTCCACACTTGCCGATAGCCAACCACAGAATCACGAATATTGAACAGGGTGCGACTGACCACGCCTGACAGACTAAGTAAGATGGGGAAAGCATGAGCACCATTCTGATTTTTTTAGCTGCTTTGCTGGCCTGCTCATTGCTTGCAGGATGGCTACTCAAATCAAAATCCAGGCAGAAAAATTTACCCTTGAGCAGCGTCTTCTCAGACGCCTCGAAACGTAAACTCGCGCCTGAAGAACGCACTGCCGTCGAAAACTATCTCGAAAGCCTTAGTCAAATTCAGCAAGTACCTGGTCCAACTGGAGCCAGTTCTGCGCCAGTCTCATTAACGTTGAATGCCCAAAGTAATAGCGTCATCGTGCTTACTCGTTCGATTACACGTTACGGCATCACTACCGACGATCCTAACAAATGGCGCTACTATCTTGATTCCGTTGAGGTACACCTTCCCCCTTTCTGGGAACAATACATCAATGACGAAAATAGCGTTGAGATAATCCATACCAATACAATACCGCTGGTTATCTCGTTGAACGGCCATACGCTGCAGGAATATATGCAGGAAGCGCGTGGCTATGCGTTGCAGCACACCGCTTCTACCCAGGCATCCATTCGTGGTGAAGAAAGTGAGCAGATTGAACTGCTGAATATTCGCCAGGAAACCCATGAAGAATATGCGCTCAGCCGCCCTTCGGGATTGCGCGAGGCGTTGCTGATAACCGCATCATTCCTGCTGTTCTTTTTCTGTTTGGTTATCCCGAATACGTTTGTTCCGTGGGCAGTCGGTGGCGCGGTGTTGCTGTTAGCTGCGGGTCTGTGGGGATTATTCGCCCCGCCGCCCAATACCGCCCTGCGGGAAATTCATTGTCTGCGCGGTACGCCGCGTCGCTGGGGGTTGTTTGGCGAAAACGACCAGGAGCAAATTAATAATATCTCGCTGGGTATTATCGATCTGATCTACCCACCTCACTGGCAACCTTACATCGCCCAAGACCTTGGCCAGCAAACGGATATCGATATTTATCTCGATCGCCACGTTGTCCGCCAGGGGCGTTTTTTATCTCTGCACGATGAAGTCAAAAATTTCCCGTTGCAACATTGGCTGCGCAACGCCGTCATCGCTGGCGGCTCGTTGCTGGTACTGCTGATGCTGCTGTTTTGGATCCCGCTGGATATGCCGATAAAGGTCACGCTTTCCTGGATGAAGGGCGCGCAAACTATCGAAGCCACCAGCGTTAAACAGCTCGAAAACGCGGGCGTTCGCGTGGGTGACACGCTGCACCTGAGCGGTACGGGTATGTGTAATATTCATACCCAAGGGAGCTGGAATGCGCAGCCCACCACGCCGTTTATGCCTTTCGATTGCTCGCAAATTATCTGGAATGACGCACGCGCATTACCACTGCCCGAATCCGATTTGGTGAATAAGGCCACTGCGCTCACGCAGGCCGTGAACCGCCAGCTGCATCCCAAACCTGACGATGACTCTCGCGTCAGCGCATCGCTACGCTCGGCAATCCAAAAGTCCGGCATGGTGTTACTGGACGATTTTGGTGAGATTGTCCTGAAAACGGCCGATCTGTGTGCAGCCAAAGATGAATGTGTACGCTTAAAGAATGCGCTGGTTAACCTCGGTAACAGCAAAGACTGGGCCGCGCTGGTAAAGCGAGCGAACGCAGGCAAACTGGATGGGGTGAACGTGCTGCTGCGTCCGGTAAGCGCTGAGTCGTTAGATAATCTGGTGAATACCTCTACGGCACCATTTATTTCACGCGAGACTGCGCGAGCGGCCCAGGCGCTGAATAGCCCTGCTCCCGGCGGTTTCCTGATTATCAGCGATGAAGGCAGCGATCTGGTCGATCAACCGTGGCCGACGACCTCGCTATATGACTATCCTCCCCAGGAACAGTGGAACGCCTTCCAGCGCCTGGCGCAGATGCTGATGCAGACACCATTTCGCGCAGAGGGGATCGTCACCAATATTTCGACTGACGCCAATGGCACCCAGCACATTGGCCTGCACCGTATCCCGGATCGTTCAGGGTTATGGCGCTACCTTGGCACGACGCTGCTGATGTTCTCCATGCTCGGATGCGCTGTCTACAACAGCGTGCAGGCATTCAGACGCTACCAGCGTCACCGCACCCGCATCGCGGAAATTCAGAGCTACTACGAAAGTTGCCTGAATCCAACGCTGATTGACGACCCGGAAAGCCTGATTCGATAACACGCTCGCACGACAGGATATGCTACTCTGTCGCGCATCATGTTTTCTTGTGGGGAGTTTCCATGCATATCAATATTGCCTGGCAGGATGTCGACACCGTGTTGTTAGATATGGACGGCACGCTGCTCGACCTGGCATTCGATAACTATTTCTGGCAAAAACTGGTGCCGGAAACCTATGGCGCGAAGCAGGGTATCTCTCCCCAGGAAGCCCAGGACTATATTCGTCAGCAGTATCATGCCGTGCAGCATACGCTAAACTGGTACTGCCTGGATTACTGGAGCGAGTGCCTGGATCTGGATATTTGCGCCATGACAACGGAACAGGGACCGCGCGCCGTTTTGCGTGAAGATACCGTACCGTTTCTTGATGCTTTAAAAGCCAGCGGCAAGCGCCGTATTTTGCTCACCAACGCGCATCCGCATAATCTGGCGGTGAAGCTGGAGCATACCGGTCTGGCCTCACACCTTGATTTATTACTTTCCACCCACACATTTGGTTATCCCAAAGAGGATCAGCGGTTATGGCACGCTGTGGCTGAAGAAACGGGAATGAGTGCAGAGAAGACGCTGTTTATTGACGACAGCGAACCCATTCTCGACGCCGCTGCTCTGTACGGTATTCGTTACTGCCTCGGCGTGACCAATCCCGACTCCGGCATCGCCGAAAAGCAGTACGCACGCCATCCGTCACTGAATGACTACCGCCGACTGATCCCCTCACTGATGTGAAGGAGACGCCATGAAAGAAAAGCCCTCTGCTGAAGTCAGGCTGGATAAATGGCTGTGGGCTGCACGCTTTTACAAAACGCGTGCGCTAGCTCGCGAAATGGTTGAAGGCGGTAAGGTGCACTACAACGGCCAGCGCAGTAAGCCGAGCAAGATTGTCGAGCTGAACGCCACCCTCACCCTTCGCCAGGGAAATGACGAGCGAACGGTCATTATCAAGGCCATTACCGAGCAGCGTCGCCCGGCAACGGAAGCCGTTACGCTGTATGAAGAAACCGCGGAAAGCGTGGAAAAACGCGAAAAAATGGCGCTGGCGCGTAAACTTAACGCGTTAACCATGCCGCACCCGGACAGGCGACCGGACAAGAAAGAGCGCCGCGACCTGTTACGATTTAAACATGGCGACAGCGAGTGACTGTCACCTGCAAGAGAGATGATTATGCCGCAACATGACCAATTACATCGTTATCTGTTTGAAAACTTTGCCGTGCGCGGCGAGCTGGTGACCGTTTCGGAAACCCTGCAACAGATCCTCGAAAATCATACTTACCCGCAGCCGGTCAAAAACGTACTGGCTGAGCTGCTGGTTGCCACCAGCCTGCTCACCGCTACGCTGAAGTTTGCCGGTGATATCACTGTGCAGTTGCAGGGTGATGGTCCGCTGAGCCTGGCCGTCATCAACGGCAACAACAATCAGCAGATGCGCGGCGTGGCCCGCATGCAGGGTGATATTCCTGAAGATGCCGATTTGAAAACCCTGGTGGGCAACGGCTACCTGGTGATCACCATTACCCCGGAAGAAGGCGAGCGTTATCAGGGCGTGGTCGGTCTGGAAGGTGACACGCTGGCAGCCTGTCTGGAAGACTACTTCATGCGTTCCGAACAGCTGCCGACACGCCTGTTCATCCGCACTGGCGATGTTGATGGCAAACCCGCTGCTGGCGGAATGCTGCTGCAAGTGATGCCGGCGCAAAACGCACAGGCAGATGATTTCGATCACCTGACCGCCCTGACCGAAACCATCAAGGCCGAAGAGCTGCTGACGCTGCCGGCCAACGAAGTGCTGTGGCGCTTATACCACGAAGAAGAGGTTACTCTCTACGATCCGCAGGACGTTGAGTTCAAATGCACCTGTTCACGCGAACGCTGCGCAGGCGCACTGAAAACGTTGCCGGACGAAGAAGTTGACAGCATTCTGGCGGAAGAAGGCGAGATAGATATGCACTGCGATTACTGCGGTAGCCACTATCTGTTTAACGCCATGGATATTGCAGAGATCCGCAGCAACGCCTCCCCTGCCGATCCACAGGTGCATTAATCACCGTCTTGCCTGAAGGCGCGGCGCTTATCAGGCCTACGGAAAAACTGTCGTAGGCCTGATAAGGCGTTCGCGCCGCTATCCGGCAAAAACGCGGTCGGCAACACACTCACTCGGTGTAATAAGTCATCGGCAGTCTTTTGCCATCAATAGTGATATCCCGCCAGATTCTGGGGGCTGAACCCAGTTGCTGATTCGCCACCGCCTGCAGCAATTTATCCTTATTGAATCCTTCTGGTAGCCTGGCAACAGCTAACAAATCCCATTTGTTTTTCTGCATGCCGAAGACCAGACTCTCCCCATCGCCAAAAGCATATAGCACCTGCTCAGGATGACCATCCGCATTGAGGTCCTGACTCACCAATACGCACGCATTCTGCTCAGCACAAGAGGTGATACGATACCCCTGTGCTTTGACAAACGTCCAGAACGCATCGTCTGGCTTCTCGCTCCCCGGAGCAATCACAACCTTCGATACTAACTGTGTTGCGGTTAGCTCTTTAACCGGATCCCGGCTCCCTTGCAGCAGAGAATTCAAGTCGCGTCTGCGCTTACTGTCTTGATTAAACGCCACATCTTTTTGTAATGCTTCCAACGCTGCGCGCCCCGGTTTTCCGCTGTGATCCAACATATACAGGCTGACCTGATCCGGTTTGATTTTCCCGCTGTGATACAGCCCCATATGGCTGCTAACGCTGATACGCCAGGCATCAATAACCGGCGACGACAGCAGAACCAACAGCCCCAAAGCCAGCAACGAAACGCCAAGAATAACCTGCCCCTGAAGCTCAAGCGGATTGCGCCCGCGGCGTAAAATGCTGGCCAGATAGCCAAACGACCATACCAGCAGTACCACGGCCACCAGCACGCCATACAAACGCTCAGGCGTCCAACCGTACTGCTGTATTCGCACCCACAGCGCCCAACCGGCAATCAGCGTATAGATGGGCGTGATAGCCAGAGCACATTTGATGAGATAGCGTAACGCGCCAGGATAAGGTAGAGCTTCTTTTTGCGGCTCACGCACCATCGCCATGAGCAGCAGCAGGCTAAACGTCAGCGTTGACATCAGCCCTGCCGCGGAAACACGCTGCGAAATAGCCTCCAGCCCGGTGAAAGGCAAAGTCAGCATAAACATCAGCGCGAGTAGCGCCATCAGAGGTAGCAAACCCGTGGCGATTAACGTCAGCAGCTTTTGTACCGCCGCAACCAGACGCGACTGCGTACGCGCCAGTACGACCGCCAACGCGGTAATCAGGCCTAACACGATGTAAGCAAACCAGTCGGTATCAAAAAAAAGCGTTTCAAAGAAAGTAATGCCGACGAGTTTAAACATCTCGCTCCACAGCAGGAGTACCATCCAGAACAACCCGTTGGAAATGAACACAATCAGCAGCGTCAGCGTGTTAAGCCACAATTGTGTATAAAATTGCGCATAGCGTGTCTGTTGGCGGGACGCGCGAAGCGAGTACTGAATCCAGGGCAAGGCAAGCATCGCCATCAGCAGTAAGCGCCAACCGTAGAACATAAAAACTTCATGTTGCCGCCACTTATCACTGTCCTCAACTTGCCACTTTAGCCAGATGCTCATCGCCAGCACCACAACAAAGATCAGCACCATCCAGTACCACAGCGCGCGTTGTTTGAAAGAAACGACAGTAAGCAAAAGTGCCGAGGTGATCGCAATCGTCGCAGGCATGCCATAGAACAGCCAGCCGTCGTTATGGGGCACCAGATATGTCATCAGCAGGTAGCATAATGCCCCCTGCAGCAGGCCGATAAATATCATGCCCAAACGCGTCGTACGTGAAATTTCAGCACTATCCATGTCAGTTTCCAGAATGAAGGGAAAAGCTAATTATCGCATCAACTTCACAATTTTGAGCATTGGTAGGCTGATTTCAGACTAACGCGACGGGAAGTGAATCGATATTGTATATGTATGAGTTACGTTATTTTCTTACGTGAATACGATTACACTCACAAGATTCCCGCCAAAAACACTCTTCATTAACGTTTTAAGAACATTTTCCACAACAAAAAAGGGTTTCCTGCCATAATATCCGCCTCTTTGTGACAGGAGTCGCAGCGTATTCGGTAACCCGTGATTTTCCCGGATGCGTAAATCTATGAGCCTTGTCGCGGTTAGCAATCCCTAAAAAACCTTACTATTCCAGGTAATACATATTGGCTAAGGAGCAGTGAAATGCGTGTGAACAACAGTTTAACCCCGCAAGATCTCAAGGCTTATGGTATCAATGACGTTCAGGATATAGTTTACAATCCAGACTACGACACGCTTTTCCAGGAAGAACTTGATCCAAACCTGGAAGGTTATGAACGTGGCGTGTTAACGAATCTCGGCGCCGTTGCCGTTGATACCGGTATCTTTACCGGACGTTCGCCAAAGGATAAGTACATTGTCCGTGACGACACCACGCGCGACACGCTCTGGTGGTCCGACAAAGGTAAAGGTAAGAACGACAACAAACCGCTCTCCCCGGAAACCTGGCAGCATCTGAAAGGATTAGTTACCCAGCAACTTTCCGGCAAGCGCCTGTTTATCATTGATGCATTCTGCGGTGCTAACGCCGATACCCGTCTTTCCGTGCGCTTCATTACCGAAGTTGCCTGGCAGGCGCATTTCGTCAAAAACATGTTCATCCGCCCAAGCGACGAAGAGCTGGTTGATTTTAAACCGGATTTCATCGTGATGAACGGCGCTAAGTGCACCAACCCACAATGGAAAGAGCAGGGTCTGAACTCTGAAAACTTCGTGGCTTTCAACCTGACTGAGCGTATCCAGCTGATTGGCGGCACCTGGTACGGCGGCGAAATGAAGAAAGGTATGTTCTCCGTGATGAACTACCTGCTGCCGCTGAAAGGCATTGCCTCCATGCACTGCTCGGCAAACGTTGGGGAAAAAGGTGATGTGGCAGTCTTCTTTGGCCTGTCCGGTACAGGTAAAACAACGCTGTCCACCGATCCGAAACGCCGCCTGATTGGCGATGACGAACACGGCTGGGATGACGACGGCGTATTTAACTTCGAAGGCGGTTGCTACGCGAAGACCATCAAACTGTCTAAAGATGCCGAGCCAGAAATCTACAACGCAATTCGTCGTGACGCGCTGCTGGAAAACGTCACCGTGCGCGAAGATGGCTCCATCGACTTCGACGACGGTTCCAAAACTGAAAACACCCGCGTTTCCTACCCGATTTATCACATCGATAATATCGTTAAGCCAGTGTCAAAAGCGGGTCATGCGACCAAAGTGATCTTCCTGACTGCCGACGCATTTGGCGTGCTGCCGCCGGTTTCTCGCCTGACAGCAGACCAAACTCAGTACCATTTCCTGTCTGGCTTCACCGCCAAACTGGCCGGTACCGAACGCGGCGTTACCGAACCGACCCCAACCTTCTCTGCCTGCTTCGGCGCAGCATTCCTGTCTCTGCACCCAACGCAGTATGCAGAAGTGCTGGTGAAACGTATGCAGGCGGCAGGTGCGCAGGCGTATCTGGTTAACACCGGCTGGAACGGTACTGGCAAACGTATCTCTATCAAAGATACCCGTGCGATTATTGACGCCATCCTGAACGGTTCGCTGGATGACGCAGAAACGTTCCGTCTGCCGATGTTTGACCTGGCTATCCCGACCGAGTTGCCGGGCGTGGATACGCGCATTCTCGATCCGCGTAATACCTACGCGTCTCCAGAGCAGTGGCAGGAAAAAGCCAATGCACTGGCGAAACTGTTTATCGAGAACTTCGAGAAATACACCGACACCCCTGCGGGTGAAGCGCTGGTTAGCGCCGGACCGAAGCTGTAATTTTTGATTCGTTATATAGCCCCTTATCCGAGAGGGTAAGGGGTTTTTTATTGTGTTTATCTTTTAAAATGTACTCCGTACACCTATAATCTGTACTATCAACCCCATGCGCAGGACGCGCTATGTTCACATTTATTGAGCTACAAGGATTTAGTAAACGCCGTCCGTTACTTTTGCCTGACGATGAGTTTCGCGCTTTTCAAGAGGCGCTTATAGAGAACCCTGAGGCTGGAGATACTATCGCTGGTACAGGTGGATTCAGAAAAATTCGCTGGAGTCGCTCTGGTATGGGCAAACGCAGCGGTATTAGGGTTATCTATTACAACGTGACGCGCAAAGGTCGAATCTATCTCGCTTTGCTCTATCCTAAAAATGAACAGGATGATTTAACCGAAGAGCAAAAAAGAGTTTTAATGCACTTATCCAATATGCTGATTTAATCATGGGAATTTTAATCATCAGGACACCGCTATCCGGTGTGGTGAGGCCAAAATGAAAGACGAATTATTTGCCGATTTGCTGGCCAGTGCAGAAGAAATGGTGCGTATAGAGAAAGGTGAAGAAACACCTAAGCCTGAACATGTACATACCTTTAGCGAAATTGATGTTAAAGCCATCCGCGAAGCAACAGGGTTACGCCAACAGGATTTTGCCATAGCTGTTGGCGTGAGTTATGACCTGGTTAAAAGCTGGGAAACGAAACGACGCCAGCCGACTGGTGCACCAAGAAAACTGCTTTTATTAATTCAAAAAAATCCATTTATAATTAATCAATTAAAAGCAATTTAAGCCAGAAGTTTTACTCTGTATCCCGTAAACAAAGGGAGGCATTTCGCCTCCCTTTCTTATACGTCTTTCGTGATACCCTGCGCGCGAGTGAAAGGAACCGGAAGCCATGCACGAATCGACAACCCACCACGTTCACTGGTACCAATCTCCAGCATGCCGTTATGGTTATCAATAATACGTTGCACAATCGCCAGACCCAGCCCCGTGCCGCTGGTACTGCGCGCGCTGTCGCCGCGGACAAATGGCTGGAACAGGTGCTTACGCTGCTCCGGCTTGATGCCCGGACCATCATCTTCTACCTGGAACCAGGCGCGATGCGTCTCCGTACCGCTACTGACCTTAATCCAGCCGTTGCCGTAACGGGCGGCGTTAACCACCATATTGGCAACCGCACGCTTGATCGACAGCGGGTGCATCTTCACCTGAATGGCGCCAGGCTGCAGCGCAGTTTCGATTTCACGTTCATAGCCGCTTTCTGCCGCAACCACTTCACCCAGCACCGAGTTCAGATCCGCCATCTCCATCGGCATCTCCTGACCGGTACGCAGGTAATCGATGAACTGCTCGATGATGGCGTTACACTCTTCGATGTCCTTATTGATGGACTCCGCAAGATAACCGTCCTCTTCGCCCATCATTTCCGTTGCCAGACGAATACGCGTCAGCGGAGTACGTAAATCGTGGCTCACGCCCGCCATTAACAGCGTACGGTCATCGGCCAACTGCTTCACACCTGCGGCCATGTGGTTAAAGGCTCGGGTTACGGAGCGCACCTCTGAAGCGCCATACTCACGCAACGGCGGTGGAATGATACCTTTCCCCACCTGCAGCGCCGCATGTTCAAGATCCACCAATGGTCGGTTCTGGATACGGATAAACAGCCACGCGCCACCGATAGCCAGCAGCATAATCGCCAGCGTATAGCGGAACAGCGGTGAGAAATCGCCTTGATGAATTTCCGTAAGCGGCACACGTACCCAGATGTTGGGCGACAGCCAGGTTTTCAGCCACACAACCGGCGAGCTTTTGTTTACCTCGACGCGGACTTCCGTTGGGCCACCCAACTGCTGCGCCATCTGATGGCTTAAGAATTCATAGTGTTGCGCCCAACGCAGTCCGGCTTCTTCAGCGGCCTCGTTGGAATAGAGGGAAATACCCAGCTCACGATAAATTTCCCGACGGAATGCGGGCGGCACCACCAGTTGCGTACCGTCCTCCAGCTGTAGTTTATCGGTCATCAGCATACGAACTTCGTAGGCCAGGACCTTATTAAACTGCTGGAGGCTCGGCAGAATCGCGAAGTTCAGCACTACCAGGTAAGTCGTCACAAGGCTGGCAAACAGCAAGGTGACGATGAGCAATAACGTGCGGGCAAACGAACTTCGTGGCGAGAAGCGCATTCGCCTCATGCTTTAGAACCGTCCGGAACAAAGACGTAGCCCAGACCCCATACAGTCTGAATGTAGCGTGGATGCGCCGGGTCTTCTTCCACCATGCGACGCAGACGGGAAATCTGGACGTCGATAGAACGTTCCATCGCAGAATATTCACGACCACGGGCGAGGTTCATCAACTTGTCGCGGGACAGCGGCTCACGCGGATGGCTGACCAGTGCTTTCAGCACCGCAAACTCACCGCTGGTGAGCGGCATAGGCTCATCTTCACGGAACATTTCACGCGTACCGAGGTTCAGTTTGAACTTACCAAACGCAATAACTGCTTCTTCCTGAGAAGGCGCGCCCGGCAGTTCGTTCGCCTGACGACGCAGCACAGCGCGAATACGCGCCAGCAGTTCACGCGGGTTAAACGGTTTCGGAATGTAATCGTCAGCGCCGATTTCCAGTCCAACGATACGGTCCACTTCTTCGCCCTTCGCCGTAACCATAATGATCGGCATCGGGTTGCTTTGGCTGCGCAGGCGACGGCAAATAGACAGGCCATCTTCTCCCGGCAGCATTAAATCCAGCACCATCAGGTGGAAAGACTCACGGGTCAGCAGACGATCCATCTGCTCAGCGTTTGCGACGCTTCGAACCTGGAAGCCCTGCTCGGTCAGATAACGCTCCAGAAGCGCACGTAAGCGCATGTCGTCATCGACCACCAGAATCTTATAGTTCTCTTGCATTGTTATTACTCCCAAAGGTTCGCAACAATTAAGTGTATATTCTTAAGAAAGCTAACGTGAGTCACCAGCGAATTCTGGTATGAATTCCAGGCTAAATTGTTACAAAGCATATTAAACAGCAGCTTAAGTATACAATGTTTCTCGCAATACATTATTTATTCTGTTGATATGCTCACGTAATACTAATTGTGCGCATCATCACAGAGTCGAAGGTAAAACAATAAGATGAAAACGCCCCTGATAACCCGTGAAGGGTATGAAAAACTCAAACAAGAGCTGAATTATCTCTGGCGTGAAGAGCGCCCGGAAGTCACCAAAAAAGTTACCTGGGCCGCAAGTCTGGGTGACCGCAGCGAAAATGCCGACTACCAGTATAATAAAAAGCGCCTGCGTGAGATCGACCGCCGCGTCCGATATTTGACCAAGTGCATGGAGAATCTGAAAATCGTCGATTACTCCCCGCAGCAGGAGGGCAAAGTCTTCTTTGGCGCATGGGTTGAGATTGAAAATGACGATGGCGACATCCGCAAATTCCGTATTGTTGGCTACGATGAGATCTTCGGTCGTAAAGATTACATCTCTATCGACTCACCAATGGCGCGAGCGCTGCTGAAAAAAGAAGTCGGCGATCTCGCAGTAGTAAACACTCCTGGTGGCGAAGCCAGCTGGTACGTGAACGAGATTGAATACGTTAAGTGAGACCGGAACAATCCGAAGCCCCGGCAGATGGCTGGCATTTTTGTCAGTCAATCCGTATAACTATCCCCTGATTTTTTATCCTATAGACGAAGCTATCCATGATGAATGATTCTTTCTGCCGCATTATCGCAGGTGAAATTCAGGCTCGTGCTGAACAGGTAGAAGCTGCCGTTCGCCTGCTTGACGAAGGGAACACCGTGCCGTTTATCGCACGATATCGTAAGGAAATCACCGGCGGTCTGGACGATACGCAACTGCGTAATCTGGAAATCCGTCTGGGATATCTGCGTGAACTGGAAGACCGCCGTCAGGCAATCCTGAAATCTATCGGCGAGCAAGGCAAACTGACCGACGACCTGGCGAAAGCGATCAACGGCACGTTAAGTAAGACCGAACTCGAAGATCTCTATCTGCCGTACAAACCTAAGCGCCGTACCCGTGGGCAGATCGCCATTGAAGCAGGCCTTGAACCGCTGGCAGACCTGCTGTGGAACGAGCCGTCTCACGACCCGGAAACAGAAGCCGCTAAATATCTCAACGCCGACAACGGCGTGGCGGATATCAAAGCGGCCCTCGACGGCGCACGTTACATCCTGATGGAACGCTTCGCTGAAGATGCCGCGCTGCTGGCGAAAGTGCGTGACTATCTGTGGAAGAACGCGCATTTGGTTTCCACCGTGGTAAGCGGTAAAGAAGAGGAAGGCGCGAAATTCCGCGACTACTTCGATCACCACGAACCGATCTCTACCGTGCCATCCCACCGTGCGCTGGCCATGTTCCGTGGCCGTAACGAGGGCGTGCTTCAGCTTTCGCTGAATGCCGATCCGCAGTTCGATGAGCCACCGAAAGAGAGCCACGGCGAGCAAATCATTCAGGATCACCTTGGCCTGCGACTGAACAACGCACCGGCAGACAGCTGGCGTAAAGGCGTT
Organism: Citrobacter sp. Cf125; assembly: GCF_030333935.1. Taxonomy (NCBI): domain Bacteria; kingdom Pseudomonadati; phylum Pseudomonadota; class Gammaproteobacteria; order Enterobacterales; family Enterobacteriaceae; genus Citrobacter; species Citrobacter sp. Cf125. The sequence goes on from NZ_JAOWEY010000016.1 coordinate 67,356, forward strand.
GTGAGCTGGACATGGCGAATTAAGGTGCTGATGCACCTCGAAACCGAACTGATGGGCACCGTGCGCGAACGCGCGGAAGATGAAGCAATCAACGTCTTTGCCCGTAACCTGCATGACCTGCTGATGGCGGCTCCGGCCGGCCTGCGCGCCACCATGGGCCTCGATCCCGGCCTGCGTACCGGCGTGAAGGTGGCGGTTGTTGACGGTACCGGTAAGCTGGTCGCGACCGACACCATTTATCCACACACCGGTCAGTCCGCCAAAGCCGCCGTTGCCGTTGCGGCGCTGTGTGAAAAATACAACGTTGAGCTGGTGGCGATTGGTAACGGTACAGCGTCGCGCGAAACCGAGCGCTTCTTCCTCGACGTGCAGAAACAGTTCCCGAAAGTCACCGCGCAGAAAGTGATCGTCAGCGAAGCCGGGGCATCGGTTTACTCGGCTTCCGAGCTGGCGGCGCAAGAGTTCCCGGATCTCGACGTTTCATTGCGTGGCGCAGTGTCTATCGCCCGTCGTCTGCAGGATCCGCTGGCTGAGCTGGTGAAAATCGATCCGAAATCCATCGGTGTGGGCCAGTATCAACACGACGTTAGCCAGACACAACTGGCGCGTAAGCTGGACGCGGTGGTGGAAGACTGTGTGAACGCCGTCGGCGTCGATCTCAATACCGCTTCCGTTCCGCTGTTGACCCGCGTGGCCGGCCTGACACGCATGATGGCGCAAAACATCGTCGCCTGGCGCGATGAGAACGGTCAGTTCCAGAACCGTCAGCAACTGCTGAAAGTCAGCCGTCTGGGGCCAAAAGCTTTTGAACAGTGCGCAGGCTTCCTGCGCATCAACCATGGCGATAACCCACTGGATGCCTCCACCGTTCACCCGGAAGCCTATCCGATTGTGGAACGCATTCTGGCCGCTACCGAGCAATCGCTGCGTGACCTGATGGGCAACAGCAACGAACTGCGCAATCTGAAAGCCGCCGATTTTACTGACGAACGCTTCGGGGTGCCGACCGTCACCGACATCATCAAAGAGCTGGAAAAGCCGGGTCGCGATCCGCGTCCTGAATTTAAAACCGCGCAGTTTGCCGATGGCGTCGAAACCATGAACGATCTGCTGCCGGGAATGATCCTGGAAGGGGCGGTCACCAACGTCACCAATTTCGGCGCGTTTGTTGATATCGGCGTTCATCAGGATGGCCTGGTGCATATCTCTTCGCTGTCGAATAAGTTTGTCGACGATCCACACACCGTGGTGAAAGCGGGCGACATTGTGAAGGTGAAAGTGCTGGAAGTGGACCTGCAACGTAAGCGTATCGCGCTGACCATGCGTCTGGACGAGCAGCCGGGTGAAACCAATGCGCGTCGCGGCGGCGGGAATAACGATCGCACTCAGGGCAATCGCCCAGCGCCAAAAGCGGCGAAACCGCGTGGTCGTGACGCCCAGCCTGCGGGCAACAGCGCGATGATGGATGCGCTGGCGGCGGCAATGGGTAAAAAGCGCTAAGTTTAAACCGTGTGCCGGATGACGGAATCAATACCTTATCCGGCATATTTAATATATCCCCCGCTTTTCACCACAATATATTTATCACTTTATTAACAGATGAAACCTTAATTAAACATTAAGATTCTCAATAATTACCTCCGCGAACCATTCTTTCCCTACCAGAATAAATATTGAGGAATATCAAAATTGGCTCAAATTATTATCCAATTGTACATTCCGTCACATTTATTCTATTGATGATAGAAACCATTCTCATTATCATTGTTTTGTTGATTATTTACTCTTTCCTTACGTTGGCTAATCATCTGGTCTCATGCCGCCCTGTCGCCCCATGAGGTAATCATCCAGTTAGCGAGATATAAGTAGGTCCCTATGCAATTCACTCCTGACAGTGCGTGGAAAATTACCGGCTTTGCCCGTGAAATCAGCCCGGCTTATCGTCAGAAACTGTTGTCACTTGGCATGCTGCCCGGCTCCTCCTTCAACGTGGTACGCGTCGCCCCGCTCGGCGATCCTATCCATATCGAAACGCGTCGCGTAAGTCTGGTATTGCGTAAAAAGGATTTGGCGTTATTAGAAGTGGAAGCGGTTTCCTGTTAATACAGTGAGTCTATAAAAATGAAAAAACTAACCATTGGTTTAATTGGTAATCCTAATTCCGGCAAGACAACTTTATTCAACCAACTCACCGGCGCGCGCCAGCGTGTAGGCAACTGGGCTGGCGTTACCGTGGAGCGTAAAGAAGGTCATTTCGCCACAACGGACCATCAGGTCACGCTGGTGGATTTACCCGGCACCTATTCTCTGACGACAATCTCATCCCAGACCTCTCTCGATGAGCAGATTGCCTGCCACTATATTTTAAGCGGCGACGCGGATCTGTTGATCAACGTGGTCGATGCTTCAAACCTTGAACGCAACCTCTACCTGACGTTGCAACTGCTTGAGTTGGGCATCCCCTGCATCGTCGCGTTGAATATGCTGGATATCGCTGAAAAGCAGCAAATCCGTATTGATATCGACGCCCTCTCAGCACGTCTTGGCTGCCCGGTGGTTCCGCTGGTTTCCACCCGCGCCCGCGGCATTGAAGCGCTGAAGCTGGCGATCGATCGCTACAAAGAAAACGACACTGTCGAGCTGGTCCATTATGCCCAGCCGTTGCTGCAGGAAGCGGATTCCCTCGCCGACGCGATGGCCAAAGATATGCCGCTCAAACAGCGCCGCTGGCTGGGCCTGCAGATGCTGGAAGGCGATATCTACAGCCGCGCCTATGCGGGTGATGCCGCGCAAAATCTCGATGCTTCCATCGCACGCCTGAGCGAGACTATGGACGATCCGGCGCTGCACATCGCCGATGCGCGCTATCAGTGCATTGCCGCTATCTGCGATACCGTCAGCAATACTCTGACGGCAGAACCGAGCCGTTTCACCACCGCGGTAGATAAAATCGTTCTAAACCGCTTCCTCGGGCTACCGATTTTCCTGTTCGTGATGTACCTGATGTTCCTGCTCGCCATTAACATCGGCGGCGCACTGCAACCGTTGTTTGACGTTGGCTCCGTAGCACTCTTTATCCATGGTATTCAGTGGATTGGCTACACGCTGCACTTCCCGGACTGGCTCACTATCTTCCTGGCCCAGGGCCTTGGCGGCGGGATTAACACCGTGCTGCCGCTGGTACCGCAAATCGGCATGATGTACCTGTTCCTCTCCTTCCTTGAAGACTCCGGCTACATGGCGCGCGCCGCGTTTGTGATGGACCGTCTGATGCAGGCGCTGGGACTGCCGGGCAAATCGTTCGTCCCGCTGATCGTCGGCTTTGGCTGTAACGTACCGTCCGTGATGGGCGCACGTACGCTGGACGCCCCGCGTGAGCGTCTGATGACCATCATGATGGCGCCGTTTATGTCCTGCGGCGCACGTCTGGCGATTTTCGCCGTCTTTGCCGCGGCGTTCTTTGGTCAGAACGGCGCACTGGCGGTCTTCTCGCTGTACGTACTGGGTATCGTGATGGCTGTGTTGACGGGCCTGATGCTCAAACACACCATCATGCGTGGTGAAGCAACGCCGTTCGTGATGGAGCTGCCGGTATACCACGTGCCGCACATCAAGAGTCTGATTATTCAGACCTGGCAACGCCTGAAAGGCTTCGTTCTGCGTGCAGGTAAAGTCATCATCATCGTCAGCATTTTCCTCAGCGCGTTTAACAGTTTCTCGCTGAGCGGGAAAATCGTCGATAACATCAACGACTCAGCTCTGGCCTCCGTTAGCCGTGTTATTACTCCAGTGTTTAAACCGATTGGCGTTCACGAAGATAACTGGCAGGCAACCGTAGGTTTGTTCACCGGCGCGATGGCGAAAGAAGTGGTGGTGGGTACGCTGAACACGCTCTATACCGCGGAAAACATTCAGGAAGAAGAGTTCAACCCGGCAGATTTCCACCTTGGTGACGAGCTGCTCGGCGCAGTGGATGAAACCTGGCAAAGCCTGAAAGACACCTTCAGCCTGAGCGTACTGGCTAACCCTATCGAAGCCAGCAAGGGCGACGGCGAAATGGCGACGGGCGCAATGGGCGTGATGGGCGAGAAATTTGGCAGCGCCGCCGCCGCGTACAGCTACCTGATCTTTGTTCTGCTGTATGTGCCGTGCATTTCAGTGATGGGCGCTATCGCACGTGAATCCAGCCGTGGCTGGATGAGTTTCTCGATTCTGTGGGGCCTGAATATCGCCTACTCTCTGTCGACGCTGTTTTATCAGACGGTCAGCTACAAAGAGCACCCGACCTACAGCCTGGTGTGCATTTTAGCGGTCATCCTGTTTAACATCGTGTTGCTGGGCCTGCTGCGTCGAGCTCGCAGCCGCGTGGACCTCGCACTGCTGGCAACCAACAGAACGGCGAGTTCCTGCTGTTCCAGCACGACTGGCGATTGCCACTAAGGTTATCGACAATGGCATCACTTATTCAGGTTCGTGATTTATTGGCTTTGCGGGGGCGCATGGAGGCGACACAAATAAGCCACACGCTGCATACCCCGCAGCCCATGATTGACGCCATGCTGAATCAGTTAGAAAAGATGGGCAAAGCGGTGCGGATTCAGGAAGATGCCGACGGGTGTCTTTCCGGAAGCTGCAAAAGTTGCCCGGAAGGTAAAGCCTGCCTGCGCGAATGGTGGGCTTTACGCTAATCAGATGCTATTTGCCGGATGGCGCTACGCTTATCCGGCCTACAAATGATGCAAACGTCCAGGCCGGATAATTCGTTTATGCAGATATCCGGCTTTTTTGCGTAATGGATTCCACATAGATTTCATTATTTCAGCAAAAAAGATCTATCCTCCAGCCAGCTACGCATCGTTATTAATTCGTGGATGATTACTGCCGACCATGAAAGTAGAGTCTCGTCATCTTGTTTCTCAGGTGACGGATCGCCATGAATACTGACACGACTGCTACGCCGCATGACGCGATTTTCAAAACGTTCTTAAACCACCCGGCAACCGCACGCGACTTTCTTCAGCTCCATCTTCCAGCCTCTTTACAAAAACTATGCGATCTTAAAACGCTGCAACTGGAATCTGGCAGCTTTATCGAGGACGATTTACGCGCGTACTATTCCGACGTGCTGTGGTCGTTAAAAACTCGCGAAGGTGATGGTTACATTTACACCATTATTGAACATCAAAGCAGCGCCGATGCTCACATGGCATTTCGGCTAATGCGCTATGCCATTGCGGTAATGCAGCGTCATCTGGATGCGGGACATAAGAAGCTGCCTCTGGTAATCCCCCTACTTTTTTATCATGGTGCAGCAAGCCCATACCCCTATTCACTTTGTTGGCTGGACGAGTTTGATGACCCAGAGTCCGCCAGACAGCTTTATAGCACCGCGTTTCCACTGATCGATATCACCGTTGTGCCCGATGACGAGATTATGCAGCACCGCCGGATGGCGCTGCTGGAGCTCATCCAAAAACATATCCGTAAACGCGATTTGATGGGGTTAGTAGAAAAACTCGCCATCCTGCTTGTTAAAGGACACGCTAATGACAACCAGTTGAAAGCCCTGTTTAATTACCTGATGCAGGCCGGGGACACCGCGCGTTTTAGCGAATTTATTCACCAGGTCGCCGAACGTTTACCCCAACACAAGGAGAGATTGATGACAATCGCTGAGAGGCTACGGCAGGAAGGACATTTTAATGGTCTTCAGGAAGGCCATCGGAAAGGATTACAAGAGGGGTTACAAACAGGTCTACAACAAGGCAAACGAGAGGAAGCTTTGCGCATCGCGACGACCATGCTAGCGGATGGTATCGACAGATTAACAATACTCAGAATTACCGGGCTTAGCGCTAAAGACCTGCCTGCGCAACCGCATTAATTTCAGGCCCGGCAAGCGCGACGCTACCGGGCAAGTCAACATTGGCTATAGCTGTTGTTTTAACGCCACCAGCGCTGAGCAGAACTCCGCCGGATGCGAGATAAACGGCGCATGCGCCGCCTTAGCAAACACCAACGACTCGCTCTGCGGCCACAGGGCATCCAGCATCGGGACGACTTTGCGCGGCACCAGGCCATCAAGATGGCCGTATAGCCGCAGGAAAGGCATTTCCACCGTGCACAGCGGTTCTCGCAGATCGACCGTTTTCAGGATCTCCAGCCCGCCATTAAGCACCTCGACGTCCGGCATGGGTAAAGCCAGCACCGTTTTCTTCAACGCTCGCGCATCCTGACGCGCGGTTTCCGTACCCATCGTTTGCAATGCCAGAAAACGCTCCACTGTACGCTGGAAATCTTCGCTCAGCTGCTGCTGGAAGCCTGCCAGCACCTCTGGCTTGATACCCGGCCACTCATCCCGCGCGCTAAAGCAAGGGGAAGACGCGACGGTCACCAGCGCCTGAACACGCTCAGGATGCGTTAGGGCTACCTGACTCGCGACCAGCCCGCCCAAACTCCAGCCGAGCCAGATAGCTTTCTCCGGTGCCTGTTTCAATACCCGCTCAGCCATCTCTTCCAGCGACATTGCACCGAAACCCTGGCTACGACCAAATCCCGGTAAGTCGACAAGATGCAGCGTAAAATGCGAACTCAGTTCCTCGCTTATGCAATGCCACACTTGCGCATTCAGTCCCCATCCGTGCAGCAGCACAAGATGGCAATTTCCCGAACCCTGGGTCTGCCACCAGATGTCATTCATCAGTTATTGTTCTCTTTTAGCCTGAAAGGATGCATCTATGCTAACAGTACCGGGATTGTGCTGGCTATGCCGAATGCCCCTGACGTTAGGGCATTGGGGGATCTGCTCAGTCTGTACGCGGGCAACGCGCCAACACGCCAGCCTATGCCCCCAATGTGGACTCCCTGCCGCTCATACCGTCATTCCCTGTGGGCGTTGCCTGCAAAAACCACCGCCGTGGCAGCGGCTGGTCACCGTCAGCGACTATGCTCCGCCGTTGAGCGGGCTTATTCACCAGCTCAAGTTTTCGCGACGCAGCGAAACAGCCTCCGCTCTTTCGCGTTTGCTGTTGCTGGAGGTACTACAGGCCCGGCGCGTCAGCGCTCTTCCTCTGCCGGACAGGCTGGTCAGCGTCCCGCTCTGGCAACGCCGACACTGGCGCAGAGGGTTTAATCAGAGCGATTTACTGTGCCGTCCGCTTGCACGCTGGCTGGGTTGCGACTGGGACAGCCGGACCATCTCGCGGGTTCGGGCAACCGCCACACAGCACCATCTCAGCGCCCGATTACGTAAACGTAACCTGAAAAATGCCTTTCGCCTTGAATTGCCGGTGCAGGGACTCCATATGGTTATTGTGGATGATGTCGTCACTACCGGAAGTACCGTCGCGGAAATCGCGCAGCTGCTTTTACGCAACGGCGCGGCGACTGTCCAGGTATGGTGCCTGTGTCGAACCTTGTAGAGCCTCGATGATGGGCGTATTATAACCAAGTAAAATAGTCAACTATTAGGCCATTACTATGATCCATATTTCCGATGCTGCACAAGCGCACTTTGCCAAACTGCTGGCAAATCAGGAAGAAGGGACACAAATCCGCGTATTTGTGATTAATCCCGGCACGCCTAACGCTGAATGCGGCGTTTCTTATTGTCCGCCGGACGCCGTGGAAGCAACCGACACCGCCATTAAATTTGACCTGCTGACCGCATATGTTGATGAACTGAGCGCACCGTATCTGGAAGATGCAGAAATCGATTTCGTTACCGACCAGTTAGGCTCCCAGCTGACCCTGAAAGCACCAAACGCCAAAATGCGTAAAGTTGCCGATGATGCGCCGCTGATGGAACGTGTGGAGTACATGCTGCAATCGCAGATCAACCCACAGCTGGCTGGCCACGGTGGTCGCGTATCTCTGATGGAAATCACCGATGAAGGCTACGCCATTCTGCAGTTTGGCGGCGGCTGTAACGGCTGTTCAATGGTCGATGTGACGCTGAAAGAAGGTATCGAGAAGCAGCTGCTGGCTGAATTCCCTGAACTGAAAGGCGTTCGCGATTTAACCGAACACCAGCGCGGCGAGCACTCTTACTACTAACGACCAGACTTGTAGGCCCGGTAAGACGCATCCGCGTCGCCACCGGGCATCGATGCCGGATGGCAGCGTAAACGCTTTATCCGGCCTACGCCCTTACATTTCTCTGCACGTATCCTGTAATAATCCCCCGCATAATTTGACCAGCCTCTCATAATTTAAATTTTGCCTGCCCAGGTGATTTTCAAGCGCCACATGTTACCCGTATCATTCGTATCAGCACCTAACACACACATAATAGTCCGCTAAACTGATTAGTTTTGCAGGCAACCAGCATTGGTGCTGAGAATACTCTGTTCCCGGTCGGGACAATCGGAATTTGTCATCTAAACACTGACGTTACCCATAACAAAGTTAAGGCCAGGTAAATCATGCCATTAGTCATCGTTGCTATCGGTGTAATCTTGTTACTCCTCCTGATGATCCGTTTCAAAATGAACGGTTTCATCGCTCTCGTCCTGGTGGCGCTTGCTGTCGGATTGATGCAAGGGATGCCACTGGATAAAGTCATCGGTTCAATTAAAGCCGGCGTCGGCGGAACCCTTGGCAGCCTCGCCCTGATTATGGGTTTTGGCGCCATGCTGGGCAAAATGCTGGCGGACTGCGGCGGCGCACAGCGCATCGCAACCACCCTGATTGCTAAATTCGGCAAAAAACATATTCAATGGGCGGTGGTATTAACCGGCTTCACCGTTGGTTTTGCCCTGTTCTACGAAGTTGGTTTCGTACTGATGCTGCCGCTGGTGTTCACCATTGCCGCTGCTGCCAATATCCCGCTGCTGTACGTTGGCGTGCCAATGGCTGCGGCACTGTCCGTAACGCACGGCTTCCTGCCACCGCACCCGGGTCCAACCGCTATTGCCACCATTTTCCACGCAGATATGGGTAAAACCCTGCTGTTTGGTACGATTCTGGCAATCCCGACCGTTATTCTCGCCGGTCCGGTATACGCACGTTTCCTGAAAGGCATTGATAAGCCAATCCCGGAAGGTCTGTACAGCGCAAAAACCTTCACTGAAGAAGAGATGCCAGGCTTTGGCGTCAGCGTCTGGACCTCTCTGGTCCCGGTTATTCTGATGGCAATGCGCGCCGTGGCGGAGATGATTCTGCCGAAAGGTCATGCTTTCCTGACGGTTGCAGAATTCCTCGGTGACCCGGTCATGGCAACGCTGATTGCAGTGCTGATTGCGATGTTCACGTTTGGTCTGAACCGCGGACGTTCGATGGATCAGATTAACGACACGCTGGTGTCTTCAATCAAAATCATTGCGATGATGCTGTTGATCATCGGCGGCGGCGGTGCCTTCAAACAGGTTCTGGTTGATAGCGGCGTCGACAAATACATCGCCTCAATGATGCACGGCTCTAACGTGTCTCCGCTGCTGATGGCATGGTCTATCGCTGCAGTACTGCGTATCGCATTGGGTTCCGCAACCGTTGCAGCGATCACCGCTGGTGGGATAGTGGCGCCGCTGATTGCAACAACCGGCGTAAGCCCTGAGCTGATGGTTATTGCGGTTGGTTCCGGTTCTGTCATCTTCTCCCACGTGAACGATCCAGGTTTCTGGCTGTTCAAGGAGTACTTCAACCTGACCATCGGTGAAACCATCAAGTCATGGTCAATGCTGGAAACCATTATCTCTGTCTGCGGTCTGGTAGGGTGTCTGCTGCTGGGTATGGTGGTCTGATAAAACGGTGCCGGGTGGCGCTTCGCTTACCCGGCCTACCGCTGTCATCGTAGGCCGGATAAGACGCACTCTGCGTCGCCATCCGGCAAAATAACACTACTTCTTCTTCGCGGCCGCTTTTCGCCGCTTATCCAAATCCTTAATTAGCTTATTCACTCTCTCATCGGCAAACATCTGCTCCAGCGTGGCGGTGAGCTTACGCCGCCAGTTTTTGTACTGGTCGCTGGTCCCCGGAATGTTGACCGGTTCAGCCATATCCAGCCAGTCTTCCGGTTGTAGGCCCAGCAGCGCACTGTTGCTGTCAGCGATGTAGCGTTGCATGCCGCGATTAAGAATCGGCGTCATCGACATCAGGGATGCCTTGTGACCGGCACGTTTTGGCAGGCAGCCGTATTTGTGCAGCGCGTCCAGCAGCCCCTGTTTCGCCAGTTCTCGGTCCTGATACAACCCGCGCAGCACGACTTCATCCGGATACAGGCCCAGTGCTTTACCTAGCGTCAAATCGCCGCTATCCCAATAACCTTTAAGCGTAGGAAGGTCATGCGTCGCCGCGACTGCCATTGATTGTTCCGGGTACGCTTTCGGCGTACGGAAGTTTTTCTCATGGTCATTCTCGAAATAAAGCACTTTGTAGGAGTACACGCCGCTGTCGCGCAGCTTGCTGACGATCTCCACTGGCACAGTACCCAGATCCTCACCAATTACCATGCAGTGATGACGTTTACTCTCCAGCGCCAGAATTGAAAGCAGGTCATCGACCGGATAGTGCACGTAAGCGCCGTGATCGGCAGTTTCACCGTAGGGGATCCACCACAGACGCAGCATCGACATAACATGGTCGATACGCAGCGCACCGCAGTTCTGCATATTGGCGCGCAGCAGTTCGATAAACGGTTCGTAGGCGCGTGCCGTAATGATGTGCGGATCCATCGGCGGCAGCCCCCAGTTTTGTCCGAGCGGACCGAGAATATCCGGCGGCGCACCAACCGAGGCTTTCAGGCAATACAGCTCGCGGTCGCACCAGGTTTCCGCCCCACCTTCGGCCACACCAACCGCCAGATCGCGATACAGTCCAATCGGCATCGCAAAACTCTGGCTGGTTTTCCAGCAGTCAGCAAACTGGGTATACGCCAGCCACTGTAACCACAGATAGAAATCCACATCGTCACGATGTTCTTCGCAGAAGTGTTTTACCTCCGACGAGTCCACTGACTGGAAAGCTTTCGGCCACACCGGCCATCCCCAGCGTAATGCGTCCTCTTTGACCTGATGCGCATGCAGCGCATCAAAGGCTGCCTGCCAGTAGAGGCTGTCCCCTTCCTGAGACACAAACTGGCGAAATGCCGCCATCTGCTCATCATCACGTGCGGAGAAGCTTTTCCACGCCATACGTAGCGCCGTCATCTTCAGTGCAGTAACGGCAGAATAATCAACCCACTCGGCATCGCGCGCACGTTGCAGAGCTTGCTGAGTCGCGGGTTTCTGCCACCACGCCTGCGCCTCTTTACTCAGGCGGAAATCGTCTACGGCGTTCACATCAATATAAATCACGTTCAACCAGCGGCGTGAAGACGGGCTGTACGGGCTGGCGCTCTCCGGGTTAGCCGGATACAGCGCGTGAATAGGATTTAGCCCGATAAACGCGCCGCCGCGTTGCGCCACATCTACCAGCATGGCGCGGAGATCGCCAAAGTCGCCAATCCCCCAATTCTTTTCTGATCGCAGGGTGTAGAGCTGAACGCATGCGCCCCACAGCTTCTGCCCGGCTAACAGCGCCTGCGGTTCATAGCAGCGCTTTGGCGCCACGATGATACGACAATGGGTACGCAGCTCGCCCTGGGTCAGGGTCAACGTGTGATACCCCTCCGGCAGCTTCGCCGGAAGAGTGAAAGATTTACCGCCGACGGCATGCCCTTTGTGCTGCACGCCCTCTTCGGTGGTCAGCAGCCAGTTAAACTCTCCGCTTCCCTCAACCGCCAGCGGCATTTTCTTGCCAGCGGTGTAGACCATGACATTCGGCACCGGAGTTACCGCCACCTGAGTGGCAGCGGTGGTGCGATGCATGGCGTCAAGCAAACGCCGTTTGGTTTCGGCACCAATAGACTGCGGTTTACCGTGGGCATTAATGTAATTGGGGCTGATCCCCGCCGCCAACGCGGCATTATCCAGACGTTTGCTTTCCATCGCGATTCCTTAACGTTTCGCCTGCCAGATACGAGCCTGATAATCGCGGATGGAGCGATCCGAGCTGAACATGCCGCAACGTGCGGTATTCAGAATCGCCGCCCGGGTCCAGGCTTCCTGGTCACGATACAACACGTCAACCTGCTTCTGAGCTTCAACGTAGGCCGCGAAGTCCGCCATCACCAGATACGGGTCGCCGCCCTGCTTGCCGATACTGTGCAGCATCTGGTCAAAGGCATGCTTGTCGCCGTCGCTGTATTTCCCGCTTTCCAGCTCTTTCAGGACAGCATCCAGCACTTTGTCTTTTTTACGCCATTTCACCGGGTCGTAGCCTTTGGCTTTGAGCACCTTCACCTCTTCCACGGTATGACCAAAGATAAAGATATTCTCGTCACCCACCTTCTCGGCGATTTCGACGTTTGCGCCATCCAGCGTACCAACGGTTAACGCACCGTTCAGCGCCAGCTTCATGTTACCGGTGCCGGAAGCCTCTTTCCCTGCGGTTGAAATCTGCTCAGAGATATCCGCCGCCGGGATCAGCATTTCCGCCGCCGAGACACAATAATCCGGCAGGAAGACGACCTTCAGCTTGTCGCCCACTTGCGGGTCGTTATTGATAGTTTGTGCAACCTGGTTAATGGCGAAGATGATATTTTTCGCCAGGTAGTAACCTGGAGCAGCTTTTGCGCCAAACAGGAATACGCGCGGCACGCGATCTGCCTGCGGGTTCTCACGGATTTCTTTGTACAACGCCAGAATATGCAGCAGGTTGAGGTGCTGACGCTTGTACTCATGCAGACGTTTAATCTGAATATCAAAGATAGCGTTAGTCGTTATTTCAATACCGGTACGCGCTTTAATAAACTTCACCAGGCGCTCTTTGTTCGCCAGCTTGATGTCGCGATACTGCTGACGGAACTTCGCGTCGTCGGCGTATTTTTCCAGGTTAATCAACTGGTCGAGATCGTTGGCCCACTCTTTTTTCAGCGTTTTATCCAGCAGTGCGGCAAGCGCCGGGTTGCACTGCTTAATCCAGCGACGTGGGGTAATCCCATTGGTGACGTTATGGAATTTGTTCGGCCAGAGCTGGTGATATTCAGGGAACAGATCTTTCACCACCAGATCGGAGTGCAGCGCCGCCACACCGTTAACCGCAAAGCCGCTGACCACGCACATGTTAGCCATGCGCACCTGTTTGTTGTGCACCACCGCCAGCTTCGCCCAGACTTCAGCATCACCCGGCCAGGTTTTATCGACCAACGCCTTAAAGCGCTCGTTAATCTCTTTGATGATTTGCATATGGCGCGGCAGTAGCGCTTTCACCAGCTTCTCGTCCCAGCACTCCAACGCCTCTGGCATAAGGGTGTGGTTGGTGTAAGCAAAGGTTTTGCTGGTAATGGCCCACGCATCGTCCCAGCTCATCTGGTGCTCATCAATCAGCACGCGCAGCAGCTCAGGAATGGCAATGGTCGGGTGAGTATCGTTGAGCTGAATAACTTCAAAATCCGCCAGCTCATGAAGTTTACGCCCTGCCAGATGATGGCGGCGCAGAATGTCAGCTACAGAACAGGCACACTGGAAGTACTGCTGCATCAGGCGCAGCTTTTTACCCGCGGTGTGGTTATCGTTCGGGTACAGCACTTTCGTCAGTTTTTCGGCGTCGATGCCCTGCTGCTCTGCGCGCAGGAAATCACCGTCGTTAAATTTGGTCAGGTTAAACGGATGCGCGTGGCTGGCCTGCCACAGACGCAGCGGTTGCGCTACGCCGTTACGGTAGCCGAGAACTGGCAGATCCCAGGCCTGACCGGTGATGGTAAAACCTGGCTCCCAGTGGCCTTCTTTGCTGACCTTGCCGCCAATCCCAACCTGCACATCCAGCGCCTCATTGTGACGGAACCACGGGTAGCTGCCACGATGCCAGTCATCCGGGGCTTCCATCTGTTGCCCATCGGCAAACGACTGACGGAACAGGCCGTACTGGTAGTTGAGGCCATACCCTGTCGCCGACTGGCCGACAGTCGCCATCGAATCGAGGAAGCAGGCTGCCAGGCGCCCCAATCCACCGTTACCCAACGCCGGATCGGTCTCTTCTTCCAGCAGGTCGGTCAGGTTGACATCATGTGCTTTCAGCTCATCGCTCACCTCCTGATACCAGCCGAGGTTGAGTAAGTTGTTGCCGGTCAGACGGCCAATCAAAAACTCCATCGAGATGTAGTTAACGTGACGCTGATTTTTTGCCGGTTTCGCCGCAGGCTGGGCGCTGAGTAACTCAGCCAACGCCCCACTCACTGCCTGCCACCACTGGCGCGACGTCATTTCTTGAGCCGACAGTAAACCGAAGCGCTGCCACTGACGCGTCAGGGCAGCCTGAAATTGATCTTTGTTGAAAGTAGGCTGTGACATAGGGGTTCCAGATCCTTAGGTAATAAAACAACGTTATCGCTAGTTTGCCTGGCTCGTTGTTGACATTCCTCATCCTGGCACGGATTAGGGAGGGAGGAGGAGCGGGGATGAGCATAAAAGTGTGATCTCCGCCACTTAAAGGGGGCGTAATCACCCGTAAATTCGCGCAAACCGTGCATAACGCCCTTTGGATGACGCATTAATAACAAAGGATTAATCCACAATCTCAAATAATGGAGTGACGATGAGAAACAAAATGTAAATAGAGAAATAGTTTCTAACCTGAAATATCTATGCCGGGTAAGATAATTCACATAAAAATTTTAAGTCGGCCACAAAATTCGTCGATTTTGATTAGTCGCCTGAGTAACTATATAAAAACAGAGGGATTTTTCGACACATTAAAAATTACAACGGATCCAGTCGCCACGCCTGTTGCGACTCTTTAAAACAATTATTGCAATAGATGTATAGATTTGTGACATAGTGCAAAATCAGACACACAAAAAGTCCGCTTAGCTTGCATAAAACACCAATCTGGCCGACCTTATATCTATTAATTACGAAGCGCAAAAAAAATCATTCTTCCCTATTTTCACACAGTGAAGTGACTAACTTATGTTGATTCCGTCTAAATTAAGTCGTCCGGTTCGACTCGACCATACGGTGGTTCGTGAGCGCCTGTTGGCTAAACTTTCCGGCGTGAACAATTTCAGGCTTGCCCTGATAACAAGTCCTGCTGGTTATGGAAAAACAACGCTGGTTTCACAATGGGCGGCGGGGAAGAACGACTTAGGCTGGTACTCTCTGGATGAAGGCGATAATCAACAAGAGCGCTTTGCCAGCTATCTGATCGCCGCCATCCAACAGGCAACGGGTGGACATTGCACCACCAGCGAAGCGATGGTGCAAAAGCGCCAGTACGCCAGTCTGACGTCACTGTTTGCCCAGCTATTTATCGAACTGGCCGAGTGGCACCGTCCGCTCTACCTGGTGGTGGATGATTATCATCTGATCTCCAATCCGGCTATTCACGAAGCGATGCGTTTCTTCCTGCGCCACCAACCTGAAAACCTCACGCTGGTCGTACTGTCGCGCAACCTGCCGCAGTTAGGTATTGCCAACCTGCGGGTGCGCGATCAACTGCTGGAGATAGGCAGCCAACAGCTGGCCTTTAACCATCAGGAAGCCAAACAATTTTTCGACCGACGTTTGTCCTCTCCCATTGAAGCGGCAGAAAGCAGCCGGATGTGCGATGACGTTGCTGGCTGGGCCACAGCGTTACAGCTGATCGCCCTTTCCGCCCGCCAGAACAATAACTCTGCTCACCAGTCGGCACGACGCCTCGCCGGGATCAACGCCAGCCATTTGTCCGATTATCTGGTTGATGAAGTGCTGGACAGCGTCGACCTCGGCACCCGTCACTTCCTGCTGAAAAGCGCCATTCTGCGTTCCATGAACGATGCGCTGATCGTCCGGGTTACCGGGGAAGAAAATGGCCAGATGCGGCTGGAAGAAATTGAGCGCCAGGGGTTATTCCTGCAGCGGATGGATGACGTTGGCGAGTGGTTCAGCTATCACCCGCTGTTTGGCAGCTTTTTACGCCAGCGCTGCCAATGGGAGTTGGCGAACGAACTGCCCGAAATACACCGCGCCGCCGCCGAAAGCTGGATGGCGCAAGGCTTCCCCAGCGAAGCTATCCACCACGCGCTGGCGGCCGGTGACGCCCATATGCTGCGCGATATCCTGCTTAATCATGCGTGGGGACTGTTTAACCACAGCGAGCTGACGTTACTGGAAGAGTCGCTGAAAGCCCTGCCGTGGGAAAGCCTGCTGGAAAATCCGCGTCTGGTTCTGCTACAGGCCTGGCTGATGCAGAGCCAGCACCGCTACGGAGAGGTTAACACCCTGCTGGCGCGCGCAGAGCAGGAAATAAAAGGCGACATGGAGCCAACGCTGCACGCCGAATTCAACGCTTTACGGGCGCAGGTAGCGATTAACGATGGCAACCCTGACGAAGCCGAACGCCTGGCAAAACTGGCGCTGGATGAATTACCCATCGCCTGGTTCTATAGTCGTATCGTCGCCACCTCGGTGCACGGCGAAGTCCTGCACTGTAAGGGCGATCTCACACGCTCTCTGGCGTTAATGCAGCAAACCGAGCAAATGGCACGTCATCATGACGTCTGGCATTACGCACTGTGGAGCCTTATCCAGCAAAGCGAAATTTTGTTTGCCCAAGGCTTTTTACAGGCCGCCTGGGAGACTCAGGAAAAAGCGTTCCAGTTGATCAAAGAGCAGCACCTGGAACAGCTGCCAATGCACGAGTTCCTGGTGCGCATTCGTGCGCAGCTACTGTGGGCATGGGCGCGTCTGGATGAATCAGAAGCCTCTGCCCGTAGCGGTATTGAACTGCTTTCCACTTTCCAGCCGCAGCAGCAGCTACAGTGTCTGGCGCTGCTGGTTCAGTGTTCACTTGCGCGGGGCGATCTTGATAACGCTCGCAGCCTGCTCAACCGTCTGGAAAACCTGCTGGGCAACGGTCACTATCACAGCGACTGGATCTCAAACGCCGATAAGGTGCGGGTGATTTACTGGCAAATGGTGAGCGACAAAAACTCTGCCGCCAACTGGCTGCGCCACACGCCGAAACCAGAATTCGCCAATAACCACTTCCTGCAAAGCCAGTGGCGCAACATCGCTCGCGCGCAAATCCTGTTGGGTGAGTTTGAACCGGCTGAAATTGTGCTGGAAGAGTTGAATGAAAATGCGCGCAATCTGCGCCTGATGAGCGATCTGAACCGTAACCTGCTGCTGCTTAATCAGCTCTACTGGCAGGCAGGGCGCAAAAATGACGCCCAGCGTGTGTTACTCGAGGCCCTACAGCTGGCGAACCGCACCGGGTTTATCAGCCACTTTGTTATCGAAGGCGAGGCCATGGCGCAACAACTGCGTCAGCTGATTCAGCTCAATACCTTACCGGAACTCGATCAGCACCGCGCCCAGCGCATTTTGCGTGAAATTAACCAGCATCATCGCCATAAATTCGCTCACTTCGATGAAGGGTTCGTTGAGCGTCTGCTGACTCACCCGGAAGTACCGGAGCTTATCCGCACCAGCCCGCTGACCCAGCGCGAATGGCAGGTTCTGGGACTAATTTATTCGGGCTACAGCAACGAGCAGATCGCCGCAGAGCTGGCCGTCGCGGCAACGACCATCAAGACGCACATCCGCAATTTGTACCAAAAGCTCGGCGTCGCACACCGCCAGGATGCGGTGCAACATGCGCAGAAGCTGCTGAAAATGATGGGATACGGCGTTTAGTTAATGCCTGATACGCGACGCTTATCAGGCCTGGAATTACCTTAGCACAGCTCTAACTGAATATGATGGTCAGCAATCACCTGCATCACACCAGCAGGCGGCAGCGTGTCGGTATACACCGCATCCACCATGCTGATGCTGCCCATATTCACCATCGCGTTACGCCCAAACTTCGAGTGGTCCACCACTAGCATCACATGACGTGAATTCTCAATGATCGCGCGTTTGGTGCGAACTTCGTGATAATCAAATTCCAGCAGCGAACCATCGCTGTCGATACCGCTGATGCCTAAGATGCCGAAGTCCAGACGGAACTGAGAAATAAAGTCGAGGGTCGCTTCGCCCATAATACCGCCGTCGCGGCTACGCAGTTCGCCACCGGCGAGGATTATGCGGAAATCCTCTTTCGCCATCAGCGTATTCGCCACATTGAGGTTGTTGGTCACAATGCGTAAATTGCTGTGATTGAGCAGCGCGTGAGCCACCGCTTCCGGCGTGGTTCCGATATCAATAAACAGCGTAGAACCGTTCGGGATCTGCGTGGCAACTTTGCGAGCAATGCGCTCTTTTTCCGCCGTCTGCGTTGCTTTACGGTCATGCCACGGGGTGTTAACCGAGCTGGATGGCAACGCCGCGCCGCCGTGATGGCGCAAAATCATGTTCTGATCGGCCAGATCGTTAAGATCGCGGCGAATCGTCTGCGGGCTGACGGAGAAATGCTCCACCAGCTCTTCAGTACTGACGTATCCCTGTTTTTTTACCAGCTCGATGATCGCGTCATGTCGTTGTGTTTGCTTCATTATTGTTCCCTGAAATTTTGCCGGATGCGCTGACGCTTATCCGGCCTACAAATTGGTCCAAACGCACACCGCCTTCCGGCACCACAAAACTTGAATCAAGTTCGTTTTCGTACATTTATAGTATCGGCAAACGCCATTGCCAAACCCACGGCCAACCCGGCGATATGAGCGCCATTCGCCATCGACATGCCGAATAGATCAAACCAGCCGGCAACAATCCAGATCAAGGCAAAGATAATCAAACCACGCTGCAGGAAAATACCGCTCTGCGGATCGCGCTCGCCGCGCAACCACACGTAGCCCATCAGCGCATACACCACGCCAGACAATCCACCAAACCACGGGCCGCTAAATTTCTGCTGAACATAGCCGCTCAACAGGGCGCTGATCACGGTAATAACAATCAGTTTTCCACTGCCCAGACGCTTTTCAACCGCACCGCCGAGATACCACCACCACAGCAGGTTGAACAGAATATGCATCAGCGAGAAGTGCATAAAAGCGTGGGTGAAATAACGCCAGAATTCAAATTTCAGCGAAGGGTCAAACGGCCATGCCAGCCAGAGCATCACAGCCTGGTCGCCCAGCACGTTCATCGCGATAAACACCAGCACACACGCGGCCATCACCAACCAGGTTACCGGACCTGCGCGTTCGCGCAATGTGGCCAGGAACGGATAACGTTGGTAGCGCAGACCGCTGTCGGTCTGACCCGACTGCCAGCTTGCTGCGAGGTAGCGCGGATCGCCCGGATTCTCCAGAAACCGCACCAGTTCAGCGTGCACGCGCTGAGCCTGGGACTCATCCGCCAGCCAGACATCCGTTTGCTGATGTTGTTGAATCGTCAGGATAACGCCCTGTGTCGCCATATAATCAACAAACGCCTGCGCCACGCGGGGGTTAGCAAAAGAGGTAATCATCAACATGGTTGCTGTCGCTTATTCCACACAAAAGAGGACAGTATATCTATCCTGCCCGTTTCAGGCTGCATCTTTGTTAGCTTACGAACCGTATGCCACTTCTGCCGGAAAATGTCGATGCCAGGCATCGAAGCCGCCGTCAACGCTGTAAACCGCGTCATAGCCCTGCTGCAGAAGATATTGCGCCGCGCCTTTACTGCTGTTGCCGTGATAACACATCACCAACACGGCGGTGTCGAAATCATACTCACGCATAAATGATCCCAGCGTGTCGTTCGTCAAATGAAATGCCTGTGGGGCATGGCCCATTGCATAGCTTTGCGGGTCACGAATATCCACTAACACCGCCGCCCCCTGATGCAGCTTCTGATGCGCTTCTTCGACATTAATACATTCAAACTGATCCATTGCTCTCTCTTCTTTATATGGCAGGTGACGCTTTTCGGACATGTTACTGCTTAGTGTACGTCCCGACGGCAGTTAAACGCCATAATGTTATATGTATCACTGTAAATTGTTTATCCGATGTTACCAATGGCGCGATTCTTTGCTATTATGCTCGATAACGAACATTAATGAGCTATAACGAAAGTGCGAGAGGCCAGCATGGAAACCAAAGATCTGATTGTGATAGGTGGAGGCATCAACGGTGCCGGTATCGCGGCAGATGCCGCTGGACGCGGTTTATCCGTGCTGATGCTGGAAGCGCAGGATTTAGCCTGCGCCACCTCTTCCGCTAGCTCCAAACTCATCCACGGTGGCCTGCGCTACCTGGAACACTACGAATTTCGTCTGGTGAGCGAAGCGCTGGCCGAACGTGAAGTGCTGTTGAAAATGGCACCACACATCGCCTTCCCGATGCGCTTCCGTCTGCCCCACCGCCCGCACCTGCGTCCGGCGTGGATGATCCGGATTGGTTTGTTTATGTACGATCATCTGGGCAAACGCACCAGTTTGCCAGGTTCTACCGGTTTGCGTTTTGGCGCAGATTCTGTAATGAAACCTGAGATTGTGCGCGGTTTCGAATATTCTGACTGCTGGGTAGACGATGCACGACTGGTTTTGGCAAACGCCCAAATGGTCGTACGCAAAGGCGGAGAAGTATTAACCCGCACTCGCGCCACCTCTGCTCGCCGTGAAAACGGTTTGTGGATTGTTGAAGCTGAAGATATCGATACCGGCAAAAAACACACCTGGCAGGCGCGTGGCCTAGTCAACGCCACCGGTCCGTGGGTGAAAGAGTTCTTTGACGACGGTATGCACCTGCCATCGCCGTACGGTATTCGCCTGATTAAAGGCAGCCACATCGTGGTGCCGCGCGTCCATACCCAGAAGCAGGCTTATATTCTGCAAAACGAAGATAAACGCATTGTGTTTGTTATCCCATGGATGGACGAATTCTCGATCATCGGGACGACAGACGTTGAATACAAAGGCGATCCGAAAGCGGTGAAAATTGATGAAAGCGAGATCAATTACCTGCTGAAGGTTTACAACGCGCACTTTAAGAAGCAGCTGGGCCGTGATGATATCGTCTGGACTTACTCGGGCGTGCGTCCGCTATGCGATGACGAGTCTGACTCACCGCAGGCAATCACCCGTGATTACACGCTGGATATCCACGACGAAAACGGCAAAGCACCGCTGCTGTCGGTCTTTGGCGGTAAGCTGACGACCTATCGTAAGCTGGCTGAACACGCGATGGAAAAACTGACATCGTACTATCAGGGCATCGGCCCGGCGTGGACCAAAGAGTGCATTCTGCCAGGCGGTGACATTGGCGGCGATCGCGAAGACTACGCGGCCAAACTGCGCCGTCGCTACCCGTTCCTGACCGAGTCGCTGGCGCGCCATTATTCTCGCACCTACGGCAGCAACACCGAATGGGTCATCGGCGAAGCCACCTCGCTTGCCGAGTTAGGTGAAGACTTTGGCCATGAGTTTTATGAGGCCGAGCTGAAATATCTGGTCGATCACGAATGGGTTCGTCGTGCGGAAGATGCGTTGTGGCGTCGCACGAAAGAAGGTATGTGGCTGAACGCTGAGCAGCAGTCGCGCATGACCCAGTGGCTGGCTGAATACATTGAGAAGCACCAGCTGTCGCTGGCGTCCTGATAAAAATGCCGGATGGCGGCGACGCCTTATCCGGCCTACAAAGGTGCATAAACGTAGGCCGGGCAAGCGCAGCGCCCCCGGCCTCGTGTTTTACAACCGCACCGAATCAATATGCCAGATGTTTTCGGCGTACTCTTTGATCGTCCTGTCCGACGAGAAGTAGCCCATGTTGGCGATATTAATCATCGACTTAGTAGTCCACTCTTCCGGATGACGATACAGTTCATCAACCTTATCCTGACAATCAACGTAACTACGATAATCCGCCAGCACCTGATAGTGGTCGCCAAAGTTGATCAATGAGTCCACCAGGTCGCGATAGCGTCCCGGCTCCTCTGGGCTGAATACGCCGCTGCCGATCTGCGTCAGCACCTGGTGCAGTTCCTCGTCTTTCTCGTAATATTCACGCGGCTTATAGCCCTGACTACGCAAAGCCTCAACCTCTTCCGCCGTATTACCAAAGATAAAGATATTTTCTGCGCCCACATGTTCCAGCATCTCGACGTTGGCACCATCCAGCGTACCGATGGTCAACGCGCCATTCAGCGCAAATTTCATGTTACTGGTCCCGGAGGCTTCGGTCCCGGCCAGTGAAATCTGCTCAGACAGGTCGGCAGCAGGAATTATTACCTGCGCCAGGCTGACGCTGTAATTGGGGATAAACACCACTTTCAGTTTGTCGCCAATTTGCGGATCGTTATTGATCACTTTTGCGACGTCGTTGATCAGATGAATGATGTGCTTCGCCATGTAATAGGCCGAAGCCGCTTTACCGGCGAAGATATTCACACGCGGCACCCACTCGGCGTCAGGATCGGCCTTAATGCGGTTGTAGCGGGTGATCACATGCAGCACGTTCATCAGCTGACGTTTGTATTCGTGAATACGCTTGATCTGTACGTCAAACAGCGATTTCGGATTCACTACCACGTTAAGCTGCTGGGCAATGAGCGTGGCCAGACGTTTTTTGTTCTCCAGCTTCGCTCGGCGTACCGCCTGGTTCACCAACGGGAAATCGCAGTGCTGTTCAAGCTCGCTCAACTGGCTGAGATCGGTACGCCAGGTGCGGCCAATATTCTCATCCAGTACCTCGGAGAGCGGCGGGTTAGCCAGCGCCAGCCAGCGACGCGGCGTCACGCCGTTGGTAACGTTGCAGAAGCGGGTCGGGAAGATCTTCGCAAAGTCAGCAAATAACGACTGCACCATCAGGTTGGAGTGCAGTTCAGACACACCATTAACCTTGTGGCTCACCACGACCGCCAGCCATGCCATACGCACCCGGCGGCCGTTAGATTCATCGATAATCGACGTCCGCCCAAGCAGACCGGTATCGTTCGGATACTGCTCCTGCAGCGTTTTCAGGAAGTAGTCGTTAATCTCAAAAATGATTTGCAGATGGCGCGGCAAAATTTTGCCCAGCATATCCACCGGCCAGGTCTCCAGCGCTTCGCTCATCAAAGTGTGGTTGGTATACGAGAAAACCTGACAGCACACTTCAAACGCATCATCCCAACTGAACTTGTGCTCATCAATCAATAGACGCATCAGCTCAGGGATCGACAGCACCGGATGGGTGTCGTTGAGGTGAATGGCGATTTTATCCGCCAGATTATCGTAGGTTTTGTGCAGTTGATAATGCCGATTCAGAATGTCCTGCACCGTGGAGGAAACCAGGAAATACTCCTGGCGCAAGCGCAGCTCGCGTCCTGAATAGGTGGAGTCATCCGGATAGAGCACGCGGGAGACGTTCTCGGAGTGGTTTTTATCTTCCACCGCCGCAAAGTAGTCGCCCTGGTTAAATTTACCGAGGTTGATCTCGCTACTGGCCTGGGCATTCCACAGGCGCAGCGTGTTGGTGGCATCGGTGTCGTAACCGGGGATAATCTGGTCGTAGGCAACCGCGAGGATCTCTTCGGTTTCTATCCAGCGCGTTTTCTTGCCTTCCTGCTGTATACGCCCGCCAAAGCGCACTTTGTAGCGCGTATTGTGGCGTTTGAACTCCCATGGGTTACCGTATTCCAGCCAGTAGTCCGGCGACTCTTTCTGTCGGCCATCAACAATGTTTTGCTTGAACATGCCGTAGTCATAACGAATACCATAGCCGCGTCCCGGCAGTCCCAGCGTTGCCAGCGAGTCCAGGAAGCAGGCCGCCAGGCGCCCGAGGCCACCGTTGCCTAGGCCTGGGTCGTTTTCTTCATCGATCAGATCTTCAAGATCCAACCCCATACCTTCCAACGCATTTTTGACATCGTCATAAATACCCAACGATAACAGTGCATTGGAAAGCGTGCGGCCAATCAAAAACTCCATAGACAGGTAATAAACCTGTCGAGTTTCCTGGGATAATTGCGCACGGTTAGAACGCAGCCAGCGCTCCACGAGACGATCGCGCACCGCGAACAACGTGGCGTTCAGCCACTCATGTTTATTGGCAATGACCGGGTCCTTACCAATCGTGAACATCAGCTTGTAGGCGATAGAATGCTT
Source organism: Citrobacter sp. Cf125 (assembly GCF_030333935.1). Classification (NCBI taxonomy): domain Bacteria; kingdom Pseudomonadati; phylum Pseudomonadota; class Gammaproteobacteria; order Enterobacterales; family Enterobacteriaceae; genus Citrobacter; species Citrobacter sp. Cf125. The sequence continues at coordinate 91,329 of NZ_JAOWEY010000016.1, forward strand.
AAGTGCCTCTACGCTGAGTGTGGGCGATGCATAAGTAAATGGAGCATTCATATAGGTGATTCCTGGATATCTATTTCAAGCGATAGTAAAGCTCACGGTATGACTTCGCCGCGACTTGCCAGCTAAAATCCATGGTCATGGCCTGACGTTGTACAAACCGCCACAGCGAAGGCCGGGACCACAATACGAAAGCACGCCGGATCGCACGTAGTAGCGACCAGGCATTACTATCTTCAAATACAAACCCACTGGCGATACCGTCCGCCAGGTTTTCCAGCGAACTGTCAGAGACCGTATCAGCCAGCCCACCGGTGCGCCGCACCAGCGGCAGCGTGCCGTACTTCAGTCCATACAACTGCGTTAAGCCACATGGCTCAAAACGGCTGGGAACCAATATCACATCGGCTCCACCCATGATGCGGTGCGAGAAGGCTTCGTGATAGCCAATCTGCACGCCCACTTGCCCCGGATGTTCCGCCGCCGCGGCGAGGAAACCTTCCTGCAACACCGGATCGCCCGCGCCAAGTAACGCCAGTTGCCCCCCCTGCTCTAACAGACCCGGCAGAGCCTCCAGCACCAGATCCAACCCTTTCTGACTGGTCAGACGGCTCACGACAGCAAACAGCGGCACTTTGTCGTTAACCTTAAGTCCCATCGCGATCTGCAGCTGACGTTTGTTCTCCGCCTTCTCTTCCAGCGTGTCACGCGTATAGCGCGACGCTAGCAGCAGGTCGGTTTCCGGGCTCCAGATTTTTTCATCCACGCCGTTCAGCACGCCGGAAAGCCGTCCTTCCCGATGACGCTGCTGCAACAGACCTTCCATACCATAGGCAAACTGCGGCTCGGTAATCTCCCGCGCGTAAGTTGGACTCACTGCCGTAATGTGGTCTGCGTAGTACAACCCGGCCTTCAGGAACGAAATCTGGCCGTTAAACTCCAGCCCGTGCACATTAAAGAACGACCATGGCAATTGGATGTCATCCATATGCTTTGCATAAAACATGCCTTGATAAGCCAGGTTGTGTACGGTGAACACCGATTTCGCCGGATGACCGCGCGCCGCCAGATACGCCGGGGCCAGACCGGCATGCCAGTCGTGCGCATGCACCACATCCGGGCGCCAGAATGGGTCAAGGCCGCAGGCCATTTCACATCCGGCCCAGCCAAGCAACGCAAAACGCAGGACGTTATCGGTATAAGCGAACAGGTTGGTGTCGTGATACGGGCTACCGGGACGGTCGTAAAGATGCGGCGCGTCAATCAGGTAAATACCCACGCCGTTGAAATGCCCGAAAAGCAGCGTGATACGTCCAGCGAAGGTATCGCGACGCGTCACGACCTGTGCATCGGGAATGCCGCGACGAATATCTGGAAACGCCGGGAGCAACACGCGGGCATCCACGCCGTCCGCAATTTGCGCGGCAGGTAACGCCCCAATAACATCCGCCAGTCCCCCGGTTTTTAACAGGGGGAACATCTCTGAACAAACGTGTAAAACCTGCATTATCGCTCCTGTTTGATCTGCAGTTTGCGCAGCATTTCACGCGTGACCAGCACAATGCCTTCCTCTGAACGGTAGAAACGACGCGCATCTTCTTCCGCGTTTTCACCTATCACCATGCCTTCAGGAATAACGCAGGCGCGGTCGATAATGCAACGACGTAAGCGGCACGAACGTCCCACCCACACTTCAGGTAACAACACTGCCGAATCAATGTTACAGAATGAATTCACCCGCACTCGCGGGAACAGAACGGACTGCACCACCACCGAACCTGAAATTATGCATCCGCCAGAAACCAGCGAGTTCAGCGTCATTCCGTGGCTACCGGAACGGTCCTGCACAAATTTCGCCGGTGGCAGCGATTCCATGTGCGTTCGGATTGGCCAGTCCTGGTCGTACATATCCAGTTCAGGCGTCACCGAAGCCAGATCAAGGTTCGCCTTCCAGTAGGCTTCCAGCGTCCCCACATCGCGCCAGTACGGTTCGGATTCCGGGTCAGACTGCACGCAGGACAACGGGAATGGATGTGCATACGCCATGCCAGCTTCGGTGATTTTCGGGATAATGTCTTTGCCAAAATCGTGACTGGATTTTTCATCGAGATCATCTTCCGCTAGCAGTTCATACAGATAATCGGCGTTGAAAATGTAGATCCCCATACTGGCAAGAGATTTGGTCGGGTCGCCTGGCATGGCTGGCGGATTGGCGGGTTTTTCAACGAACTCGATAATTTTATCGGTGTCGTCCACGTCCATCACGCCAAACGCGCTGGCCTCTTCAATAGGCACTGGCATACAGGCCACGGTGCAACGCGCGCCCTTCTCGACGTGGTCGATCAGCATGCGTGAGTAGTCCTGCTTATAAATATGATCGCCCGCGAGGATCACCACGTATTCCGCTTTATAGCGTCGAATGATGTCCAGGTTTTGGGTCACCGCATCCGCCGTACCGCGATACCAGTTTTCACCCTGCATTCTCTGCTGGGCAGGCAGCAAATCGACAAACTCGTTCATCTCTTCGCTAAAGAACGACCAGCCGCGCTGAATATGCTGCACCAGCGTATGGGACTGGTACTGGGTGATCACGCCAATACGGCGGATCCCGGAGTTAATACAGTTGGATAAGGCAAAATCGATAATGCGGAACTTACCGCCAAAGTGCACAGCAGGTTTGGCACGTTTGTTGGTCAAATCTTTTAAGCGGGTACCGCGGCCACCGGCCAGGATCAGGGCAACAGATTTTAATGGCAGCTGGCGCGCCAACATTACACGATCGTTCTTCTCTAAACTCACCATGACTAACTCCTTTTTTATCTTCTCTGGAACACACACAGTCCGTGCGCAGGTCCCTGCCAGACAGCCGTAAGCACCGGATTATCCTCTCCGGCAAATGGGGGAATGGCATGCCATTCCCCTTCAGGTAAAACGATATCTGTCACCTCAAGCGTGGCGTTTATTGCAATCAGAAAACGGTCTGAAAGCTGGATTTGCATCTGCCTCGGGCCGTTTTGCCACTCATCCGCACTTAAGGGTTGTGCGTACTTATTCAGCCAACGAACATTGCCATCGCCCTCTTCCCACCAGCAATCCCCTGTTAATGCAGGTATTTGCCGGCGCAGATGAATCAGCGCGGCGGTAAATGTGGTTAGCCCACTGTTTGCCTGTTGCCAGTCCAGCCACGTTAAGGCGTTATCCTGACAATAAGCGTTATTGTTGCCGTGCTGGCTATGACCATGCTCATCGCCCGCCAGCAACATCGGCGTCCCCTGGGAGAGCAACAGCGTAGTTAACAGCGCATGAATGCTGTCGCGCCGCCGCTCAATCAGGTCCAGCGTGCCGCCTAATCCTTCTTTACCATGATTGTCGCTGTAGTTATTGCTAGTGCCGTCGCGATTTTCCTCACCATTCGCTTCATTGTGCTTATTTGTGAAGCACACACAGTCGCGTAGCGTAAAACCGTCGTGCGCGGTCACCAGATTGACCGTGGCGCTGGGTTTGCGGCCCTGGCGTTTAAACACATCGCTGGATGCGGCAAAACGCCCGGCAAACTCGCCCAACGAGAGATTACGCTGGAGCCAAAAGCGTCGCGTCGCATCGCGGAAATGGTCATTCCACTCGGCAAACGGAGGGGGGAAATTCCCCACCTGATACCCGCCTTCACCAATATCCCACGGTTCCGCAATCAGCTTCACGCGTGAGAGCAGCGGACAGGTTTGGATCGCGGTAAACAGCGGCGCATCCTGACGAAACGCAGGTGTACGCCCCATGACGGAAGCCAAATCAAAACGAAAACCATCTACATGGCAGGTTTCAACCCAATAGCGCAGGCATTCACATGCGTATTCCACAACGCCGGGATGGCTCAAATTGAGGGTGTTCCCACAACCGGTCCAGTTGTAGTAATCACCATCGTCCCTGATCCAATAATAGCTACGGTTATCAATTCCGCGCAGCGAGAAGACAGGCCCTTCAAGATCCAGCTCGGCGCTGTGGTTCAAAACGATATCGAGAATGACCTCAATCCCCGCTTTGTGCAGCGCTTTTACCGCGTCGCGAAACTCATCAAGCGCGCTCTCCGGCGAACAGGCATAGGCCGGATGCAGCGCGAACATGGCCACCGGGTTGTAGCCCCAGTAGTTCGACAGGCCCAGCCGCTGAAGTCGCGGTTCGCTGGCAAAATGCGCCACCGGCAGCAGCTCCAGCGCGGTAATGCCGAGACGCTTGAAATAGTCGATCATCACCGGATGACCCAACGCTTTGTAAGTCCCGCGAATCTCTTCCGGCAGGTCAGGATGCAAATACGTCAACCCTTTGACATGCGCTTCGTAAATCACGGTATTGCCCCACGGCGTGCGCGGCGGGGCATCATCCTCCCAGTCATAATGGTCGGACACCACCACGCCCTTCAGCGCGATGGCGGCGTTATCACGGTGATCCGGTTCATTTAGCCCGCCGTGCAGCAGCGGGTTATCTTTTAACTCGCCCTCGACCCGACGCGCGCAAGGGTCGAGCAGCAGCTTGGCTGGGTTAAACCGGTGGCCCTGCTGCGGTTGCCATGGGCCATGAACGCGATAGCCATAGCGCAGACCGGGCCGGGCGTTGGCCAAATAGCCGTGCCAGACATCACCGCTACGCCCCGGCAGGTCATAGCGAAGTTCACACCCTTGCTCGTCAAATACGCATAATTCAACGCGTTCAGCGTGGGCTGAGAAGAGAGTAAAATTAACGCCATGGCCGTCATACGTTGCACCATGGGGGGTGGCGTTGCCGGTTGCCAGTTGCGTCATTCCCCCTCCCGAACCAGCCAGATCGTTGCCAACGGCGGCAACGTGAGGCTCAGTGAATGCTGACGACCATGACTGGCGATTTCATCACTGTGCACCGCACCGCCGTTGCCAGTATTGCTGCCGTGGTAATGCATCGAATCGGTATTGAGGATCTCACGCCATTTCCCCGGCTGATTGATACCGAAGCGATAGCCGTGGCGGGGCACAGGCGTAAAGTTACTGACCACGATGATTTCATTGCCGACCTTGTCACGACGCACGAAAGCCAGCACCGAACGTTCTTTGTCATCCACCACCAGCCACTCAAAGCCATAGGCGTCAAAGTCGAGCTCGTGCAGCGCTTTGTGATGACGATAGGTGAGGTTCAGATCGCGCACCAGACGCTGTACGCCGTGATGCCAGTTATCACCGCCTTCCAGCAGGTGCCAGTCGAGGCTCGCGTCATGGTTCCATTCACGTCCCTGCGCAAACTCGTTGCCCATAAACAGCAGTTTCTTGCCAGGGAAGGCCCACATCCAGCCGTAGTAGGCGCGCAGGTTGGCAAACTTCTGCCACGCATCGCCCGGCATGCGGTCGAGAATCGATTTCTTGCCGTGCACCACTTCATCGTGCGACAACGGCAGGACAAAGTTCTCGGTGTAGTTGTACAGCATGCCGAAGGTCAGCTTATCGTGGTGATGTTGGCGATAAACCGGATCCAGCTTCATGTAGTCCAGCGTGTCGTGCATCCAGCCGAGGTTCCACTTATACCAGAACCCTAAACCGCCCATGTCCTGCGGTCTTGAAACGCCAGCAAAATCAGTGGACTCTTCCGCCATGCTCACCGCACCAGGCACCTGTTCGCCAAGAATACGGTTGGTATTGCGTAAAAACTCAATGGCTTCGAGGTTTTCACGACCGCCAAATTCATTTGGGATCCATTCCCCTTCTTTACGGCTGTAGTCGCGATAAATCATCGATGCCACGGCATCCACGCGCAGCGCGTCGATACCAAAGCGCTCAATCCAGTACAGGGCGTTGCCCACCAGATAGTTGCTGACTTCACGGCGACCGTAGTTGTAGATCAGCGTGTTCCAGTCCTGGTGATACCCTTCTCGCGGGTCGCTGTGCTCATACAGCCTGGTGCCATCAAACTCTGCCAGACCAAAGTCGTCCGACGGGAAATGGCCCGGCACCCAGTCAAGAATGACGTTCAGCCCCGCCTGATGCGCGGCATTCACAAAATAGCGGAAGTCATCGCGCGTACCAAATCGACGGGTCGGCGCATACATGCCGGTAGGTTGGTAACCCCAGCTACCGTCGAACGGATGCTCGTTAATCGGCAACAGTTCAAGGTGGGTAAAGCCCATCCACTTGGCGTAAGGCACCAGCTGATCCGCCAGCTCGCGGTAGCTCAGCCAGAAGTTGTTATCGGTATGACGACGCCATGACCCCAGGTGCACTTCATAGATAGAGATTGGCGCATCAAACTGGTTGGCTTTTTTACGCTCCTCGCTTTGCACCACTTTTTCCGGCAGACCACAGATAAGCGACGCGGTTTCCGGGCGCATTTGCGCTTCAAAGGCGTAAGGGTCCGCTTTGATTCGCAGCTTACCGTTGGCATCGATCATCTCATATTTATACAGCTGACCATGCTGCGCACCGGGGATAAACAGCTCCCAGATACCGCTTTCTTTGCGCAGGCGCATCGGGTGGCGACGGCCATCCCAGTAGTTGAACTGCCCCACCACTGACACGCGTTGAGCGTTAGGTGCCCAGACAGAGAAGCGCGTGCCGGTTACGCCATCCATGGTATCCGCATGCGCGCCCAGCGTTTCGTAAGGTCGCAGGTGCGTACCTTCAGATAACAGCCAGGCATCCATATCCTGGATCAGCGGGCCAAAACGATAAGGGTCATCAATCAGATTCTGCTGTCCATGCCAGACAACGGCCAACTGATAGCGAAAGAAATTTTTACGGCGGGGAAGTACTGCACAGAAAAAACCGCGAGAGTCGAGGCAGTCCAGCTTGCCGACTTTGCGTCCGGTTTTGGGTTCGATCACCCACACTTCGGTGGCGTCAGGTAATAGGGCGCGGACTTCAAGTCCAGCGTCAGTTTGGTGCATACCGAGTACGGAAAAAGGATCCGCAAAATGGCCTGCAATTAGCGCATTAATCACGTCTCTATCGATACGAACGGACATGGTTGTCATCCTGTTTTATGGTGTCACCCCTTCCAACTGATTTTCGACATCAGGTAGCGACACTTTTTTTGACCTGAACGGCGCAGCACAATTGTGCATCCTCTCTGCGTCGTCCCACCTTCAGGCAACAACTTAATACCTCCGGTACTAAGTCACCCTTAAAGAATAGCCAATGCTTTATCTTACTCCTGGTAAAAAATGAAACATCTGCGCTTACTCCTGTATTACGCAAAAAAAAGGGTGACTCAGCACCCTTTGATCATTAACAAACCATTACGCCAGTTGACGTAACATGCGGCGCAATGGCTCCGCAGCACCCCAAAGCAGCTGGTCACCTACGGTAAAGGCTGACAGGAACTCCGGTCCCATATTCAGCTTACGCAGACGACCTACTGGCGTGGTCAACGTGCCGGTAACGGCCGCCGGGGTTAACTCACGCATGGTGATTTCACGATCGTTTGGTACTACTTTCGCCCACGGGTTGTGCGCCGCCAGCAGTTCTTCCACGGTCGGAATAGACACATCTTTTTTCAGTTTGATGGTGAACGCCTGGCTGTGGCAGCGCAGCGCGCCGACGCGCACGCACAGACCATCAACCGGGATCACGGAAGACGTGTTGAGAATTTTGTTGGTTTCCGCCTGTCCCTTCCACTCTTCACGGCTCTGACCGTTATCGAGCTGTTTGTCGATCCACGGAATCAGGCTACCGGCCAGCGGTACGCCAAAGTTATCAACCGGCAGTTCACCGCTACGGGACAGGGTCGTCACTTTACGTTCGATGTCGAGAATAGCAGAGGATGGGGTCGCCAGCTCCTCGGCCACATGGCCATACAGATGGCCCATCTGAGACAACAGCTCGCGCATATGACGCGCGCCGCCGCCGGAAGCCGCCTGATAGGTCGCCACGGAGACCCAGTCGACCAGGTCGTTGGCAAACAGGCCACCGAGGGACATCAGCATCAGGCTAACGGTACAGTTACCGCCGACAAAGGTCTTAATACCTTTATTCAGGCCATCGGTGATGACATCCTGGTTAACCGGATCGAGAATAATGATGGCGTCGTCTTTCATACGCAGCGAAGAGGCCGCGTCAATCCAGTAACCCTGCCAACCGCTTTCACGAAGCTTTGGATAGATTTCGTTGGTATAATCGCCGCCCTGACAGGTCACGATGATATCGAGCGCCTTCAGCGCATCCAGATCAAAAGCGTCCTGAAGCGTGCCGGTCGCGGTTCCACCGAATGTCGGTGCCGCCTGCCCGAGCTGGGAAGTAGAAAAGAAAACAGGGCGAATGGCGTCGAAGTCACGCTCCTCAACCATGCGTTGCATGAGAACAGAGCCGACCATACCGCGCCAGCCGATAAAACCAACATTTTTCATAGCGTTTTTTTCCTGCAGAGATGTGTGCTGTGTATGTATGCCAGTGTCCTGGTGGCATATCCTTCACCATACAAAATGCAGCCAAAGTCGCAAGTGAAATTAATCAATGATAGCGAAGCCATCAGTAATGCGACTTATCCCGCTGCGCAAGCAAGCAGAAAGTCCGTGGTAATTATCAGGGAATTTGAGTTATGAATGAAATCATTTCAGCGGCAGTTTTATTGATCCTGATTATGGATCCACTCGGAAATCTGCCCATTTTCATGTCCGTATTGAAACATACCGAACCAAAACGCCGCCGCGCGATTATGATTCGCGAGCTGTTCATTGCGCTGTTGGTGATGCTGATATTCCTGTTTGCGGGCGAGAAAATTCTGGCATTTCTTAACCTGCGCGCGGAAACCGTTTCTATCTCCGGGGGCATCATTTTGTTCCTGATCGCCATTAAGATGATTTTCCCCAGCGCCACCGGGAATAGCACCGGGCTTCCGGCGGGTGAAGAGCCGTTTATCGTGCCGCTGGCGATCCCGCTGGTAGCCGGTCCGACAATCCTGGCTTCACTAATGCTGTTGTCGCATCAGTATCCTAATCAGATGGGGCATCTGGTAATCGCCCTGCTGATCGCCTGGGGCGGTACGTTTGTGATTCTGTTGCAGTCGTCGCTGTTTTTGCGTCTGCTGGGGGAGAAAGGGGTGAACGCGCTGGAGCGCCTGATGGGGCTGATTCTGGTGATGATGGCCACCCAGATGTTCCTCGACGGCGTACGGATGTGGATGAAGGGGTAATTTCTCCTTTTTGAACCGGATGACATGTTACCCGGAGAACGGTTCCGTTCACGTTATGTTCGTTGCTTCTCTGGAGTTTCTTCATCGGTGAACGTGTTAAGGGGGCTACGCAGCCCCCTTAACAATCCCGGCTCTCCGGCAGGAAAATTGTTGCTGCGCAATACCCTCCGCTTATTCCTCCAGGCTACCGGGCCGGGCGCGAGGAAACGTCCCTGTAAAACGCGCCCTGAGCCAGCATCCATGCTGACTCCCCCGGCCTTACGGAAACACGTCGGCAATTTTCAGCCGGACCAGCCCACACCTGACCATCTGCGTTTTTATTTGAACAGGTTTGGACAGCAAAACAAATTTAACTGGAAGTCAGAGCGTTGAAGCGATGACACCGGTCCGGCTGAAAATCGATGAGGCGTTGACGGCTGACCGGGTCTGCCCGCAGGGATGCGGGCAAAGGGGACGGCCTGCAGGGACGCAGGCTCGGCCCCGACCCGACAGGCAGACGGAATAAGACGAATAACTCGCGCAGCGACGATTTTCCCGCCGGGAGCCTGGGTTGCAAGGGAGGCGGCGGTGAGCCTCCCTTGCACGTTCACGGGTATCAGCGCTTCAAAGAAATGACACCACTGAGGTGAACGGAAACCTGAGCAATAATCACATGTTCACCCTACATGCTTAACTGAACGGCATTGCGCTGTAATTTCAGGTATTCCTTATGCTTTTAAGTCGCTGATATAACGTATTTTCATTTCTGCGAAGCGCCTTCCGGAATGCCCTCTTGTCAGCATCGTGAATTAGCCTTATCTTCTCGCTGCACCTGCAAAATCAGGTGTCAGAATTAGCCTTCTGAAAATCATACTGGCGACATATACTTCTATGTCGTGCGACCGATTTCGTCTCAATGGCGGGTCGAGCGGGGGCGTCGCAAGACGCGCCGGTATCCAGTATGACCGGTAAGGCTAACTCCGCTCGATTCTGCCACCCGCGAGATTAGCCTCTCCGGTGGTGGTTTAAATAAAACATACTGGAGGCTGCCCTATGGCGACTACCCCTCTCTTTTCACACTCTTTATTTACCCTGCCCTTTAGCCATGCCACGGACTTCACCGAACTGGCGGATAACTGCGAGCGTTTTGTCGAAGGACTGGTTGAATGCCATGACCCGGTTGAAAAACTGGCGATTTGTGCACGTCTGTCGGCCTGTCTCGCGTTATTGCAACCGACCTTAACGGAGCCTGTACCGCAGCATCTACAGGCCAGCCTGACGGTAGAAACCTTACCGACCCGTTTTCCCCTTTTCGAGCCTGAGCCCGACCAGATGGGGCGTTACTGCCAGCTTTTGACGCATTTGCTGATGAGCAAAACGCTTTCTGATGATATGGAGCGAGTAGCGGGTGATTTGTTGCAGGATTTGGTGGGGTATTTCGCCGACACGCTGAAAGCGCCGCGTTGGTTGAAAACAGAGGATGGTGTGATGGTGCTGTAAAAAAGCCGGGTGGCGCTTGCGCTTACCCGGCCTACGATGCGGATGTGTGCTCGTTTCCAGGCCCGGTAAGCGCAAGCGCCACCGGGCAACAAGACTCAGCTCAACAGCTGGAAAGCAATCATACCGACAATCGCGCCGACCGTACCGAGGATGGTTTCCATCATCGTCCAGGTCTTCAACGTTTGTGCTTCCGTTGCGCCGGTAAATTTACCGAACAACCAGAAACCGGCGTCGTTAACGTGGCTGACCACGATCGAGCCGCCTGCGATACAAATAGACAGTGCCGCCATCTGTGCGCCGGAGAAGTTTAGCTGTTCAATCACCGGCATCACCAGACCGACCGCCGTTAAGCACGCCACGGTCGCGGAACCCTGAATGATACGCACCGCTGCCGCCAGCACGAAGCAGGTAATGGCAATCGGCAGACCCATTCCGGTTAACGTTTCGCCCAGCGCCGGACCGACGCCGGAATCAACCAGCACTTGTTTAAACACGCCACCTGCACCAATCACCAGCAGGATAATCCCCGCCGGTTGCAGCGCATGACCGCAGATCTCCATCACTTTGTCTTTTGGCATACCCTGGCGAATCGCCAGACCGTAAATCGCCACCAGACAGGCAACCAGAATCGCGGTAAACGGGTGGCCGATAAACTCAAACCATTCGTAAGTTGAAGAACCAACCGGCACAAAGCGCGCGGCGATGGTTTTCAGACCAACCAATACCAGCGGCAGCAGGATCAGCGACAAGCTAAAGCCGAAGGACGGCATTTTACCTTCGCCCAGATGCGGCTCGGTAATGTCATCAGGAATGTTCAGCTCAACGTAACGGCTGATGAAATTACCCCACAGCGGCCCGGCGATAATCATGCCCGGAATCGCGGCACACAGGCCAATCAGGATCATCCAGCCAAAGTCAGCGTGCATCTGCGAAGCCAGCAACATCGGCGCTGGCCCCGGCAGTAAAAACGCCGCAGCCGCCGCTACGCCTGCAAATAACGGAATGACTAATTTAACCAGGTTGGTACCGGTGTGACGCGCCATCGAGAACGCCACGCTGATCAGCAGCACAATCGCCACCTCAAAGAACAGCGGTAGCGCACAGATAAGCCCGGCCAGGCCAATCGCGTAATGTGCGCGGCTGTGGCCGAAGGATTTCAGCATTTTGACGGCAATTTGATCGACTGCGCCGGTCTCATGCAAAATCTTGCCAAACATCGCTCCCAACGCCACAACAATCGCCAGGAAACCGAGCGTGCCTCCCATCCCTTTTTCCATAGTCGCGGCGATTTTATCGAGCGGCATACCGGAAAAGAGACCTGCACCAATAGACACCACCATCAAAGCAAGGAAGGCGTGCATACGCGCCTTCATCACTAAAAACAGCAGTAATAAAACGGACCCTACTGCTGTTAAAACAAGCGTTAATGTACTCACTACTTACTGCCCTGGTTAATAACCTCAATGGTGCTGGCGACCACACCGTCCAGTGGTTGATCGATATCGACCACCAGTACATCGTTTTCATTCGCACCTGGTTCTTCCAGCGCTTCAAACTGGGTCACCAGCATCTGCGTTTTGAAGAAGTGGCCTTTACGCGCTTTTAGACGACTTTCGATAACGTCAAAATCCCCTTTCAGATAGATGAAAGAGAGGTTCGGGTTACCGTCGCGCAGCTGGTCGCGATAGACTTTTTTCAGAGCGGAACAGACGATCAGCGAAACCTTGTTGGTACGCTGCATCGCAAAGGCGGCGTCATTCAGCGCCTGTAACCACGGTTTACGGTCATCATCGTTGAGTGGCTCACCGGAAGCCATTTTCATGATGTTGCTGCGCGGATGGAGAAAATCGCCATCAAGAAACGCGGCCTGCAGTTGATGCGCCACTTCGCTGGCGACAGCAGATTTACCGCTGCCCGATACGCCCATCAGAACGTAAACGTGGTGATCATGATTAGTCGTGCTCAAAGCGTTGCCCCCACTGGTACAAGAATCTGGAAATTGTTACGGGTAACTGTTATCGGTAACATTGTCCAGCCGGATAAATAGAGAAGCAATATCCATTCGTGCTCGAAGTGTATAAGTGTGAGCTACTTCAAACTTGTTGGCTTAAATAGATCCGCCCGGTGACAAGGTGAAACCTAAATCTAACATTTTAGGTGTGACTGCTTCACCACGGATGCGCGCCAGCAGGCGTTCAGCACCAATGCTGCCCATGCGTTCACGCGGCGTGAGCACGCTCGCCAGACGCGGCTCCATCACCTGTCCGATGTCGTGACCGTGGAATCCGGCAATCGCCATGTCATCCGGGATTTTTAGCCCTAAACGCTGGCATTCGAAGGCCGCCCCTACCGCCAGGTCATCGTTGGTACAGAAAATGCCGTCGAGCTGCGGGTATTCGCGCCGCGCCTGACGGATGAGTTCAATACCGGAGGAGTAGGAAGAAGACTGTTCCACCATCACGCTGTACGGCACCAGGTTGGCATCGCGCATTGCCTGCTCGTAGCCCCTCTGTTTGATGATAGTACGTTCATCAAGACGTGCGCCAAGATAGGCAACATGACGGTGCCCGCGGGCGATGATAGCGGCAGTCATCTGGCGCGCGGCTTCAAAGTTGTCGAAACCGACGGCGATATCCAGGCACGGGGACTGGCTGTCCATCAGCTCAACCACCGGGATACCGGCGACCTCAATCATTTTCAGCGTACGAGGCGTATGGCTACGTTCGGTGAGGATCAGGCCATCGATATTCCACGACAGCATCGATTCCAGGCGCTCTTGTTCCATCTCTGGCTTATAGCCGTAGTGCGCGAGCATAGTTTGATAACCATGGGCGTCGGTGACGGCCTCAATGCCGCGTAACACTTCAGCAAAAACCTGGTTAGTGAGAGACGGTAACAACACGCCGATAGCGCGACTGGTGGCGTTAGAAAGGATATCAGGAGCGCGATTGGGAATATAACCCAGCTCATCAAGTGCAGCGGCAATTTTGCCCCGCAGCGCCACGGAGACCTGCTCCGGGTTACGCAAAAAGCGACTGACCGTCATTTTGGTCACGCCCACGCGGTCGGCTACATCCTGAAGTACGGGTCTTTTCTTTTTCATCGTCCTGAAGCGTTAAAAAGGGATAGATTCCCCCAGTTTACCACGGACGCACGGAATTAATGACAAACGATGAAAAGCCGGATGGCAACGCTTTCGCGTCTTATCCGGCCTACATCAGGTTACAGCACGTTAGACAGGCGGCAGATCAAACAGTAACACTTCGCTGTCGCTGTCGGCATGAATAGAAATTGCCTGTTCATCCCAGATTGCCAGACCGTCGCTGGTGGTCGCTTTGGTTCCGTTAATGGTGACGTTGCCTTTAACGACCTGGATCCAGACGCGACGTTCAGCGGCAATCTGATGTACCGACTGCTCATCTTTGACCAGCGCCCAACGGTACAGCTCCATATCCTGGTACACTTTCAGTGAGCCATCGCGGGCATCAGGCGACAGCACCAGTTGTTTACCCTGAGCGGCATCGAAACGGCGCTGTTCATAGCGCGGCGTAATACCGTTTTCCTGCGGCATGATCCAGATCTGATACAGATGCAGCTTCTCAGTATTACTCGGGTTGTACTCCGAGTGACGGATCCCCGTCCCGGCGCTCATAATCTGAAACTCTCCGGCCGGCACCTGCTCTTTGTTGCCCATGCTGTCCTGATGTTCCACCGCACCTTCCAGCACGTAGGTCAGGATTTCCATGTCTTTATGGGGGTGAGTGCCAAAGCCCTGGCCTGCGTCAATCACGTCATCGTTAATCACGCGCAGTGCCGAGAACCCCATAAAGTTCGGGTCATAGTAGTTGGCAAAAGAGAAGGTATGCCAGGAATCGAGCCAGCCATGATTCGCATGACCGCGGTCGTTAGCTTTGCGTAAATAGATCATTGTGTTCACCCCCAGATGTTTTCGATGGAGTAAGTGTGGACTCAATCCGCCTGGGATCATAGAGGGTGAAAATTGACTCCTCTGTTCAAAAAATATGAATAAACCCAGAGGAGTCTGTGCAGGCTATTTGGCGAGGGTTATCGTCGCCGGAGATGCCTGTTCGAAGGCGCGTTCGAGAATCTCCAGGTTAGTTAGAACTTCAGATTCCTTGACGTAATTAGGCGTACCGGCGGTCAGCGTCTGGTACAACGCATCATAGACGCGACCGTAATCCCCCACCTCCGGCTTCACCTCTTCTTTTACTGTGATGCCGTCATCGTTGACATACTCCAGCATTCCGATGGAATCATCAGCAGCGAAACCAGGCTCACCCGGCATGATATTGGCCTTCAGACTGGTTTCCTGCTGGTCGATGCCGTACTTCACAAACGAGCCTTTGGTGCCATGGACGATAAACTTCGGATAGTCGATTTTCACCAAATGACTGGTTTTAACAATGGTTTTCAGGTCGCCGTAAAACAGCTGCGCTTCAAAGGTATCGTCCGGGTTCGCTTTATTACGCAGGCTGCGGATGTCATAGGCCACATGGTCGGGGCGACCAAACAGCGAGATAATTTGGTCCATCGTATGGACACCCAGCCCATAGAACGCACCGTCCTGCGGCAGACCCGGTTTGGTTTCCGCCACGGGACGGTAGTAATCGAAATGGCTTTCAACCTCAACAATTTCGCCGAGCTTGCCGCTCTCAATCGCTTTTTTAGCAGTGAGAAAGCAGGAGTCAAAACGGCGATTCTGATACGGCGTAACGATCAGCCCTTTGCTTTGCGCCAGTTCGAACAGCACTTTTGCTTCTGCCAGCGTCGGCGTGAACGGTTTCTCAACCAGCACGTTTTTACCCGCCTCCAGCGCACGTTTGGCGTAGTCAAAATGGCTGTCAGCATGGGTACAAACGATCACTAACTTCACCTGCGGATCGTTTAAGATCTCGTCGAGGTCGCTGGTGAAGTGAATATGTGAATACTGCGGCGCCTGCTCTTCCGGCCTGGCGTTACGGCGGAAAATGTGCGCGACATGCCAGCTATTTTTACGGTTGAGGACGTACGGCAAATGGTAGCGAGTGGTACTTTTACCAAAACCAATAAATGCGCAGTGTAAGGTCATGAGACAGTCCTTTTGAAGGTGATTGTCTACACCATAGCGCAAAGCGGCTGGAGACTGAATGTTGGATTCTTTGCCGGATGCGGCGTTGCCTTATCCGGCCTACAAAACCCAGGTCTCAGCCGTAGGCCGGATAAGCGCAAGCGCCATCCGGCATCATCCCAGGGACAAAATGACAAGTAAGCCAGGCTGAAACAAAACCCCAAAAAAAAAGCCAGCAAAAGCTGGCTAAAGTAATACTGGAAGCAATGTGAGCAATGTCGTGCTTTCAGGTTCTCCGTAGGGGTTCCCCTGAACGCAGAGCAATAATAATCATTCTCATTCGCACTTGTCTACTTCTTTTTGCAAAAAAATGCAGTTGACGGAATTTTCTTTCTCAGCGAGGGTAAAGACTCAATTAACCCTGAAGGAGATAAGGAATGAGTGAGATAGTGATACGCCACGCTGAACCGAAAGATTACGACGCAATTCGTCAGATCCATGCCCAGCCAGAGGTGTATCACAACACGCTACAGGTTCCTCATCCTTCCATGGAGATGTGGCAAGAGCGACTAACCGAACGGGTCGGAATCAAACAACTGGTCGCGTGCATTGATGATATCGTCGTCGGACATCTCTGCATCGACGTTGCTCAGCGCCCCCGCCGCAGCCATGTAGCCGATTTTGGTATCTGCGTTGATGCCCGCTGGCAGAATCGCGGCGTTGCCAGCGCGCTTCTCCGTACGATGATCGACATGTGCGACAACTGGCTGCGCGTCGACCGTATCGAGTTAACAGTGTTTGTGGATAACGAACCTGCGGTTGCGGTCTATAAAAAGCATGGCTTTGAGATCGAAGGGACAGGTAAGAAATACGGCCTGCGCAACGGCGAGTACGTGGATGCGTATTTTATGGCACGCGTGAAATAAATTTAAGGGCGAGTCTTATCGCCCTGCTTATTGAAAGGACGCAATAGTGAAAAAGTTTGTTCCCCTGGTTTTACTGGCCTCGCTCTCCCCAGCTTTTGCCACTACCGTACAAAATCTCGATGCCGTACCCGGCGTTATTCAACATACTGAAGGTAAACAGATTTTTGCTGAGCAAATGGCAGGGGCAACACCTGCGAAAGGATTTGGTGAACTTCCACAGGGATTATCAGAGAACCAGTGGATTGGCTGGGTTGCGCCGAACGAAAATCCTAATAATCTGATCCTCACCGGCGCCAAAGCCTGGGGAAAAGAGGGTAAATATATTGGCATTGCCTGTTTTGCTGACAATCAGGCCGATGCCGGGCAGGCAAAAAAGTACGCGGATAACACCTGTCCGGAAAACTACAACAACGGACGCGCCAATAAATTATATCTCGGCGTTTTCTCCTGGCAGAACCAACAGCTGCAGCCGATTGCCCGCTCGGAAAAACCATTAAACCAGATCTCAGCGTGGAATAAAGCTGCCGAGAAAGAGAGCGATGATGAGTCCGTCAGACCGCTGGCTTATTATACAAAATTGGATCTGGCACCGTACCGGATCGCTCCCGATACTCTGGCGTTCGGAGTGCGCGGTGGCTACTCCGATGCCTAC
Source organism: Citrobacter sp. Cf125 (assembly GCF_030333935.1). Taxonomy (NCBI): domain Bacteria; kingdom Pseudomonadati; phylum Pseudomonadota; class Gammaproteobacteria; order Enterobacterales; family Enterobacteriaceae; genus Citrobacter; species Citrobacter sp. Cf125. The sequence goes on from NZ_JAOWEY010000016.1 coordinate 108,592, forward strand.
TCCGGCGGCGGAGCGTTTTATGAAGTGCTGGAACTCTACACCATCAAAGACAGCAAGATAATCAACGTGTTTTCTGACCTTGTTTATTACTATTCGGATATCGCCGGAGACTGGAATAAAGACGGCACAAGGCAGCACGACATCAGCGAGAGTAAGTACATCCTGAAATTGCGGTCGGCAAAGACGCAGGGATTTTATGATTTAGAGGTCGTGAACCTGCAGGATAAAAGCAGCCAAATATTTCATTGGTCTGAATCACTGCAACAGTATGTTCCTTAAGGAACTAATAAGACCTGCAACGTTCAGAAGGCTGTAGGTCATTATCCTTAATTTCCCCGTCGTTACATGCAAAAGCGGAATTGCCATCCAATCCTGGCATAAAGTTGTTGATTGCAGTCCATCGCCTCCGCCGTCATCTTCAGGCGTAACAACCGCCTGAATCATAGGGTTATTTTACTTACTATCTTCATCGCTATTTATCTTAACTTTAATAATATTAATATTACATTTTTGTTTTTTTTTGGTTTCTGCCATCACTTTATGGTGACAATCACAACAATATACTTCCCCTGGGACTAACTTAACCACGGTGAGGTAAAAAATGAAATTTGAACGCCATCATAGAATATTGAAAGAAATCAGTATTTCGGGAGTTGTAAAAGTTTCAAATCTGGCGAAAAGTCTCAAGGTAACAAAGGAAACTATTCGCTCAGATCTCAATGAACTTGCCGGACAGGGATATCTCACTCGCTGTCATGGTGGTGCATTTATTACCCTTGACTCTCTTGATAACGTTGCAAAAAACGAAATTGCTTATGTGCTGGAAAAATATGAATCAGCGCAGAAAATAAAAAAAGGTCTCTCTGCCATGAAGAATAATGTATGTGTTATTGGCTCGTTCAATGTTGATATTATCAGTTACCTACCGAGGCTCCCCTCGACAGGCGAATCATTACTTGCCGATAAATTTATTTTTTCGCCCGGAGGTAAAGGATGCAATCAGGCATTAGCTGCAAGCTATGCCGATTCTGATGTGCATTTTATTACTAAAGTAGGGTCAGACCATTTCAGTGATTACGCCATTAATTTTATAAACTCATCAAAAATCCATAAAAGCGTTATCTATCAGACCAAAGAAACACAAACAGGTACAGCTACTATTATGGTGAATGGAGATACCGGGGATAACGTCATCGCTATCTACCCCGGTGCTAACATGACAATTTCCCCTGATGAAATCACCATACAAAAAGAAGCCATCGTTCATTCAGATATTGTTCTCGTACAACTGGAGACAAATTACGAAGCGCTTCACCAAACCATTCGTCTCGCACAGAAAAATGATATCCCTGTCATTATAAATCCAGCACCATACAATGAAATGGTCAATACCATTATTGATAATATTGATTATATCACGCCAAATGAAACCGAAGCGGGTCTGTTGGCAAACATGTCCGTCAATGATATTGAGTCGGCAAAAAGTGCGGCAAAGATTATTCATCAGAAAGGCGTCAAAAATACCATTATCACCCTAGGGAGCAAAGGCTCCCTCGCTTATGACGGAACACAATTCATCTATTCTCCGGCATTCCCGGCAGTTGTAAAAAATACCGCAGGAGCGGGTGATGCCTTCAATGGTGCACTCGCATCTGGCCTTGCTAAAGGAAAATCACTGGCATCTGCATTGTGCTACGCCAGTGCATTCGCCTCGCTTGCTGTTGAAACACCCAATGCCTCTGATATGCCAGAGAACGATTCCGTTCTTCATCGTATTCAGGGTTCACATTACAAACAAACTATCTCGACTCACTAAATCAAGGAGCAGACTATGAATAATACACAGAAAAAACTAAAGGTGCTCTTTATTGGAGAATCCTGGCATATTCACATGATTCATTCAAAAGGCTATGACAGTTTTACCTCCAGTAAATATGAAGAGGGTGCCACATGGTTACTGGAATGCTTAAAGAAAGGTGGAGTAGAAGTTGATTACATGCCCGCTCACACCGTGCAAATCGCATTTCCAGAAAGCGTTGATGAGCTAAACCGTTACGATGTCATTGTCATTAGCGATATCGGCAGCAATACGTTTCTGTTGCAAAACGAGACGTTCTATCAGCTAAAAATAAAGCCCAATGCTCTGGAATCAATTAAAGAGTATGTCAAAAATGGTGGTGGACTGCTCATGATTGGCGGCTATCTGTCATTTATGGGTATTGAGGCAAAAGCTAATTACAAGAACACCATTCTTGCCGAGGTTTTGCCAGTTATTATGCTTGACGGCGATGACCGGGTAGAAAAACCAGAAGGTATCTACGCTGAGGCTATTTCCCCTGAACATCCTGTCGTTAACGGATTCTCAGACTACCCGGTATTTCTTGGATATAACCAGGTTGTCGCCAGAGAAGATGCCGATGTTGTTTTAACAATAAATAATGACCCGCTGTTAGTGTTCGGTGAATACCAACAGGGTAAAACCGCCTGCTTCATGAGCGACTGTTCGCCGCACTGGGGAACACAGCAATTTATGTCCTGGCCGTTTTATACCGACCTGTGGGTTAACACGCTTCAATTCATCGCCAGAAAATAAAAAACAATGGAGTAACGAAAGTTACTCCTTTTATAAAATATAAGGATTGATGTATGAACAAGAATAAGTACTCAACCCCCTTACTGATGCTTGCCACCATCTTAGCCGGTATGCTTTCCCCTATGCAGTCTGCCGTTAATGGACAATTGGGACACTGGTTGCAGGATGGAAATGCTTGCGCAGTAATCTCGTTCGCCAGTGGTCTGGTCGTCATGTTTTTTATTATTATTGCGCGCAAAGAAACACGCCAGCAATTCGCATCGATCCCTGCTCTGATAAAAACGCGGAAAATCCCGCTATGGAATTGGTTTGCCGGATTATGCGGGGCGATGGTCGTATTTTCTGAAGGCGCATCAGCCAGCGCGTTGGGCGTTGCCACTTTTCAAACCGCATTGATTTCCGCCCTGCTCCTTTCCGGCCTGCTGTGCGACCGTTTTGGTGTCGGTGTGGATGAGAAGAAATACTTCACGCCATGGCGCGTTACTGGCGCATTATTCGCTGTTATTGCCACGGTTTTTGTCGTATCGCCACAGTGGCACTCAACGTCGTTTATTCTGCTCGCTATCCTTCCATTTTTGGCAGGATTACTTGCTGGCTGGCAGCCAGCAGGAAATGCCAAAGTCGCTGAAGCAACGGGCTCCATGCTGGTTTCCATTACCTGGAACTTCATCGTCGGCTTTTGTGTTCTGGGCGCTGCGCTGGCGATACGTGTCGCATTAGGTCATGTCACCGTCCAGTTACCCGATACATGGTGGATGTATCTCGGTGGCCCGCTGGGTCTGCTGTCCATCGGGCTGATGGCGATTCTGGTCAGAGGCTTAGGGCTGTTGATGCTCGGTGTTGCTTCTACCGCGGGTCAATTGCTTGGCTCAGTGTTGATTGATGAACTTATCCCGTCACTGGGTAATACGGTCTATCTGGTCACGATCATTGGGACGCTGTTTGCGCTAATAGGCGCAATTGTTACCACCATCCCCGAATACAGAGCATCCAAAATGGCGCAAAAAATGGAGGTGTCAGGATGAAAGGTTTCCTGCAAACCGTGACAGGCCCAGTGGCGCACACGGATATGGGTCTGACGCTACCGCATGAGCATCTGTTTAACGATTTATCATCGGTTGTTGACGAACCGCATTATGAATTCTCACAGCAACTCGTGGGGAAAAAGGTCAGCGCTGATCTGCAGTGGGGATTGAAACATGATCCCTACTGCTGCGCCGATAACATGGACAGAAAGGAAATTGATGATGTCATCTTTGAAATCAACAACTTTATGTCACTGGGAGGCAGGACGATTGTCGACGCGACAGGTTCTGAATCTATCGGTCGAGATGTCTTGTCATTGCGAGAAGTGGCATTAAAAACCGGTTTGAACATCGTAGCTTCATCAGGACCTTATCTGGAGAAGTTTGAAAGTGCCAGGATCCACAAACCTGTCGAGTTGTTAGCCTCACTTATTGATAAGGAACTGAATCAGGGGATAGGCGAGACGGATATTCGCGCCGGCATGATAGGTGAAATTGGCGTATCACCCGCTTTTACGCAGGCGGAACGCAACAGTCTGCGAGCGGCTTCTCTGGCACAACGTAATAATCCTCATACTGCGATGAATATCCATATGCCAGGGTGGCTGCGGCTGGGTGATGAGGTGCTGGATATTGTCCTTGAAGAGATGAACGTCTCTCCGGCAAAAGTCTCGCTGGCGCATTCAGATCCTTCGGGAAAAGATGTTGCCTATCAACGAAAAATGCTCGATCGCGGCGTATGGCTTGAATTTGACATGATTGGCCTGGACATCACTTTCCCAAAAGAAGGTATCGCCCCAGGCGTTCAGGAAACCGCAGATGCGGTAGCACATCTGATTGAATTGGGTTACGCCGATCAGATAGTTTTAAGCCATGATGTTTTTCTCAAACAGATGTGGGCAAAAAATGGGGGGAACGGTTGGGGATTTGTCCCGAATGTTTTCCTCGCCTATCTGGCCGCCCGTGGAGTAGACAACGATACTCTACGCAGGCTCTGTATTGATAACCCAGCGCGGTTGCTCACGGCATAGCCAACAAAACGCCCGGTGCCTGACACCGGGCTATTAATCAAAAATCAGTATCCCGCCGTTAAATCATCCACGGAACGCGGGTCAGATGCGCCATACAGTGCGCCATCCGGTCCTACCATAATGCTCTGCGTGCTGCCCATCGCTTCCTTCAGTGCGACTTTCTGCCCTTTCTGCTCCAGCAGCTTAATGGTGTCCGGGCTAAACCCTTTCTCAACGCGCAGTTCATCGGGCAACCACTGATGATGGAAGCGCGGCGCGTTGGTCGCTTCGGCGACGTTCATTCCAAAATCAATGCTGTTGACTACCATTTGCAGCACGGTGGTGATGATTCGGCTCCCGCCAGGGCTGCCGGTAACCAGCCAGGTTTTCCCGTCTTTTACCACGATAGTCGGCGACATTGATGACAGCGGACGCTTCTTCGGCCCAACCGCGTTAGCATCGCCACCCACCAGCCCATAAACGTTCGGCACGCCCGGCTTGGCGGAGAAATCGTCCATTTCGTTATTAAGCAGAATGCCGGTGTTACCCGCCACAATCCCGGTGCCGAAGGTGGTGTTCAATGTATACGTCACCGCCACGGCATTACCGTCTTTATCCACCACCGAGAAATGGGTGGTCTGATTGCTTTCATACGGCGCGAGCTTGCCAGGTTTGATCTGGCTGGAAGGCTTAGCCTTGTTGATATCAATTTGATCGGCAAGCGATTTGGCATAGGCTTTATTGGTCAGCGCCTGCCACGGTACTTTCACAAAATCCGGGTCTCCCAGATACTCCGAGCGGTCGGCGTAGGCATATTTCTCCGCTTCAGCCATTACCTGCATGGCATCAGCGCTGCCAAACCCGTACTTCTTCATATCGAAGTTTTCGAGAATATTGAGGATCTGCACGATGTGAATACCGCCAGAGGACGGCGGTGGCATGGAGAATACCTGATACCCGCGATAGTCGCCGCTAATCGGCGTACGCTCCACGGCTTTATAGCTGGCTAAATCCTCTTTGGTCATCAACCCGCCGTTTTTCTGCATTTCCCCAGCTATCTGTTCGGCAATTGCCCCTTTATAAAACGCATCCGGACCGTTCTCGGCAATCATCTCCAGGCTTTTCGCCAGGTTCGTTTGCACCAGCTTGTCGCCCTTTTTCAGCGGCTCGCCGTCTTTCCAGAAAATGGCTTTGCTGTTCTCGTGATTAGGGAGCACTTCGCTGCCATAGGTTTTCAGATCGTCAGCCAGTGCGTCGTTAACCACAAAGCCTTCTTCCGCCAGCTTCATTGCCGGGCGCACGACTTTGTTCAGCGGCATCGTGCCGTATTTCTCCAGCGCCAGCGAGAAACCCGCCACGGTACCCGGCGTACCGGATGCCAGATGTGAGGTTAGCGACTTTTTCGCATCGGCGTTGCCCTGTTCATCGAGGAACATGTCGCGGGTCGCGCCAGCGGGAGCCATTTCACGAAAATCGATCGCCGTGGTGTTACCGTCTTTGGTACGCAGCAGCATAAACCCGCCGCCGCCCAGATTGCCCGCCTGCGGATGCGTCACCGCCAGCGCGTAACCAACGGCTACAGCGGCATCAACGGCATTCCCGCCCTGTTTCAGAATATCCACCCCAACCTGGGTGGCTAAAGCATCTACGGAAGCCACCATCCCCTGTTGCGCGCGAACGGGATGGAACACATCTTCCTCGACACCGTAGGATACCGGCGGTGGCGCAGCCGGCGCGGCAGCCACGCTAAAACAACTTCCTGAGAGCAGAGCAGCAATGGCTACCCGGCGTAAAAACGTCGGTTTTATCATCGTTATTCTCCAGATGTACGGGGGTCGGCCCCCACTAAGCCTGGTGCATAACTCTGAAATAATCATCGTAACGGCGAGAAAGGAGTAAACTTAAATGATCCCCGAGAGGAGAAAAGCGATGAAACGACTCTTACTTTTAGCCATGCTCTTGCCGTTTGCAGGCTTTGCACAGCCCATCAACACCATGAATAACCCGAATCAACCCGGTTATCAGATCCCGAGTCAGCAGCGTATGCAAACCCAAATGCAATCACAGCAGATTCAGCAGAAAGGGATGCTCAACCAGCAGTTGCAAACGCAGACGCGCATGCAGCAACAGCATATGGAAAACCAAATCAACACCAACACCCAGCGCGTGCTGCAGTCTCAGCCGGGCGAGTTGAATCCTGGACAGCAGCAAATGCTGCCTAACAGCAACGGAGGGATGTTGAGTGGAACCCGTAATCCGGACAGCTCGCTGAATAAGCAACATATGCTGTCGGAGAAAAAGAACGGCGACATGCTGAAGCCCTCCAGCACGCCGCAACCTAACGTTCCGTTAAAAACGATTGGGCCTTAACTGGGCTGGAAATCCGGACCAATGGTATCAATGGCATCGGTACAGATGCTGTCTACGCCCCAGCGCAGCAGTTCTGCCGCGCGCTGGGGTCGGTTGACGGTATAAACCAGAATACGTAGCCCAGCATCGCGCAGCGCATCCACGCGCGCCTCATCCAGCAGCTTATGATTAAGATGAATAGAGACGCAGCCAAGCCGCGTGGTCAGCTCACGCCAGTCCTCGCGCCATTCATCCAGCAGCAAACCTCTCGGCAGTTCAGGCACCGCCTGCTGCGCCGCTTCTAGCGCATCAATTTCAAAGGATGACAACAGTGGTGGCGTCATTCCCGCCCACAGTTCACGTGCGGCCAGCGCCACGACCTTCCCGGTGAGCGCCCCCGTCCCGGTGGTGGGTTTGATCTCAATATTTGCCATCATGCCGTGCTGGCGACAGCGCTCAGCAACTTGCGAGAGCAGCGGCAACGGTTCGCCTTTAAACTCACCGCTAAACCAGCCGCCGGCGTCCACGCGCAATAGATCCTGCCAGTTCAATTCGCCAGCCACGCCCCAGCCGTTACTGGTGCGTTCCAGGTTGTCGTCATGCAGTAAGAAGATCTCACCGTCTTTCGACAATTTAGCGTCAAACTCAATCATGGTATGCCCATATTGCGCCCCCATGTCGATTGCCGCCAGGGTGTTTTCCGGGGCTAACTTACCGCCGCCGCGATGGGCGACAATATGGGGGTAAGGCCAGTTATTCATATGCGTTGTCCTGTTTCGCCATCAAAAAGATGCAGATGATGTTCTGGCAGATGCAGCCACAGCGTACTGCCTGCCGTCGGGCGATGCTGATGCGCCAGTCGCACCACCAGCTTTTGCTCACCCCAACGTCCATGTGCCAGATTATCCGCACCCAGCATTTCCAGCGTGTCGACGACCAGCGGCACGCCGCCTTCGGCCTGCGAGCTTAGCGCAATATGCTCCGGGCGGATACCCAGCGTCATGTTACGCCCAATACACTCCCTGGCGCTTCTGCCAATGGGCAACGTCATGCCGCCCTCCAACTCAAAATGGGTACCCGTAGCGCTGATGCGCCCATCGAGCAGATTCATCGCCGGGCTGCCGATAAAGCTCGCCACAAAGCGGCTGGCGGGTTTTTCATACACCTCAACTGGGGTGCCGATTTGCTCGGCAATACCTTTGTTCATTACCATTACCCGTTGGGCGAGGGTCATCGCTTCAACCTGATCGTGCGTCACGTACAGCGAGGTGGTTTTCAGTCGGCGATGCAGATGTTGTAACTCCAAACGCATCTGTACGCGCAGCTTAGCATCAAGGTTAGAAAGCGGCTCATCGAACAGGAATACCGCCGGGTCACGCACAATCGCTCGTCCCATCGCTACGCGCTGGCGCTGGCCGCCGGAAAGTTCGCGCGGACGACGTTTGAGCAGCTCACCCAGCTCGAGAATACGTGCCGCCTCTTTTACCCGCTCAGCAATGTGTTCCTTGCCCATCCCGCGGATTTTCAGCCCCCAGGCCATGTTTTCTTCCACGCTCATATGCGGGTAGAGAGCATAGTTTTGAAAGACCATCGCAATGCCGCGATCCTTCGGCTCCATCTCGGTGACGCGTTTATTATCAATCCAGATATCGCCGCCGCTTACCCGTTCAAGCCCGGCCACCATCCGCAGCAGCGTAGACTTACCGCAACCGGATGGTCCAACCATCACAATAAATTCCCCGTCCGCGACGTCCAGCGTCAGCGGTTTAATCACCTGGGTTTTACCGTCCCAGCTTTTGGTTACTGCCTGTAGTTTTAAACCAGCCATTTTTATTTCTCACTGTCCACTAAACCACGCACAAACGCGCGCTGCATGGCTAACACGATGATTACCGGAGGGATGAGCGTCAGCAGCATGGCGGCCATTACCTGGTTCCACTGCGTGGTGCCTTCACCGGTGGCAATCATGCCTTTGATACCCGCCACCGCAGTGCCCAAATTGACGTCGGTAATAATTAACAACGGCCACAGATACTGGTTCCAGCCGTAGATAAAGGTGATCACGAATAGCGCCGCCAGATTGGTTTTTGACAACGGTAGTACGATATCGCGGAAAAAACGCATTGGTGACGCGCCGTCAATACGCGCCGCCTCAACCAGTTCATCCGGCAGGGTCATAAAGAACTGACGGAACAGGAAAGTCGCTGTCGCAGATGCCATCAACGGCAGCGTCAGACCCGCATAGCTGTCGAGCATCTTCAGGTTGGCGATCACTTCTACCGTCGGGAAAATACGCACCTCAACCGGTAGCATCAGGGTAATAAAAATCATCCAGAAGAACAGGTTGCGCAGCGGAAAGCGGAACCAGACGATGGCGAATGCGGAGAGCATAGATACGGTAATTTTCCCTACCGTAATGCTGAACGCCATGATGAAACTGTTGAGCATCATCAGCCAGAACGGCGCGCTGTTGACGCCCACGCCGTTGACCCAGATGTATTTCATGTTTTCCAGCAGCTGCGAGCCGGGAACCAGCGTCATCGGCGTCTCAAACACCGCTTTGTTATCCAGCGTCGCCGCGACAAACGCGACGTACAACGGAAACAGGATCACCATGATCCCCATAATCAACATGGCATGGCTGAATATTGTCAGCCCACGACGGTTCTCAATCATTGGTAACGCACCTTACTTTCCACATAGCGGAACTGCACCACCGTCAAAATAATGACCAGGAACATCAGCACCACCGATTGTGCAGCGGAAGAAGCCAGATCCAGCCCGACAAAACCTTCGCGATAGATCTTATAAATCAGCGTCGTGGTCGCCTGTACCGGCCCGCCTGCAGTGGCAGCATCAATCACCGGGAAGGTGTCAAAGAAGGCATACACCAGATTCACCACCAGCAGGAAGAAGCTCACCGGGGCAATGAGCGGCAGCGCCAGTTTAAAGAAGCGGCGAACCGGCCCCGCACCGTCAATCGCGGCGGCTTCGATCAGCGAGCGAGGAATAGACTGCAATGCGGCAAAGAAGAACAGGAAGTTGTAACTAATCTGCTTCCAGACCGACGCAAACACCACCAGGAACATTGCCTGACCGCTGTTTTGCGCATGGTTCCAGTCATAGCCAAACTCACCGAGAAAATGGGTAATCAGCCCGCGCCCGGGGTTAAACAGGAAGATCCACAATACGGCGGCAACGGCGGGCGCAACGGCGTAAGGCAACAGCATCAGCGTTTGGTAAAAACGGCTGCCGCGCACCACGTAATTCACCAACGCCGCAAAAAATAACGACACCAGCAGACCGCTTACCGTGACTAACGTACTGAACTTAATGGTGGTCCAGAATGAGTCGAGGTAGTACGGGTCATGAAACAGCGCGACAAAGTTTTCCAGTCCGACAAACTGGCTGGAAAGACCAAACGGATCAACGGATTGTAGCGAGTACCACAGCGCTTCACCGGCAGGCCAGATAAAGAAAATAACGGTGATAACCAGCTGCGGAGCCACCAGTAAATAGGGAAGCCAGCGCGAACGGAACACCGGACGAGATGAAGACATGGAAGTTTGATTCCTGAACAGCGCCGGATGGCGCTACGCTTATCCGGCCTACGCGCATTTGTAGGCCGGGTAAGGCGCAGCCGCCACCCGGCATTTCACATTACGATTTGGTCGATTGCTCAAAGCGGCGCAGTAACTGATTGCCACGCTCAACGGCGGCATCCAGCGCCTGCTGCGGGGTTTTCTTCCCGGTCCAGACGCTTTCCAGCTCTTCATCCACAATGGTACGGATCTGCGGCATGTTGCCCAGACGCAGCCCTTTGGTGAACGGCAACGGCGGCTTGTTCAGCATCTGGCGGGTGGCGATATCAGCCCCAGGGTTCTTATCATAGAAGCCCTGCTCACGGGTCAGGTCGTAGGCAGCTGTGGTGATCGGCAGATAGCCGGTCTTCTGGTGCCATTCAGCAGCAATTTCAGGCTTCGCCAGGAAGTTGAGGAACTTCGCCACGCCTTCGTAGGTGGCTTTGTCTTTGCCCTGCATCACCCAAAGACTGGCCCCACCGATAATTGCGTTCTGCGGTGCGCCCTTCACATCGGCATCGTACGGCATCATTCCGACGCCATAGTTGAATTTCGCGTAATGGCGTATATCAGCCAGCGAACCGGAAGAGGCGGTGGTAATGGCACAATCCCCGTTATAGAACTTCTCAGTGGATTCGTCCTTACGCCCGAAGTAGCTGAAATCGCCTTTTTTGTTCAGCTCTTCCAGCAGAGCGATATGTTTTACCTGTTCCGGTTTATTGAACTCCAGCACTGCGTCAGTACCGTCAAAACCGTTGTTTTTGGTTGCTACCGGCAGACCGTTCCAGGCGCTGAAGTTTTCAATCTGAATCCATCCCTGCCAGCCGCTGGCGTAACCGCACTTCATGCCTGCCGCTTTCAGCTTCGCGGTGTACTCCGCCAGGTCCTGCCAGGTTTTCGGCGGCTGCTCAGGGTCTAAACCAGCTTTTTTAAAGGCATCTTTGTTGTAGTACAGCACCGGAGTGGAGCTGTTAAACGGTTGAGAAAGCAAATGTCCGCTTTTAGAGTCGGTGTAATAACCGGATACCGTCGGTACGAACTGAGACTCATCGAAGTTAATACCAGCCTCTTTGAATACTTCATAGACCGGTTTAATGGCTTTCGAAGCCATCATCGTTGCCGTACCCACTTCATAAACCTGTAGCAGCGCAGGCGCGTTTCCGGTACGGAAAGCGGCAATTCCTGCACTCAGGCTCTGCTCGTAGTTGCCTTTGTACTGCGGAACAATTTTGTAGTCGGGATTGGCGGCATTAAAACGTTGCGCCAGAGAATCAACTTCTTTACCCAGTTCGCCTTCCATTGAGTGCCAGAATGGGATGGTGGTGACCGCCAGTGCCTGACCTGCAAACGCCAGGCTAAGTGCCAGTCCTAAAGCTGTATGTCGTAACGATATCATCGGTTATCTCTCTTGTTGTGCCGGATGCGCGATATCACGCGTTTTATGCTCGCGGGGGTAACATGACATGCTCGAATGACAGAAAAATAACTTTTTTATTACAAAAAAAAGATAGTAAGGCGACAAACAGATGGCAAGGCGGTGAAAGCGTAGTGACAGGAAAATGCGGAGTGGTGCACAACAAAGCCGGGTAGCGGTATACCTTACCCGGCCAGGATGGCGTTATCTGTTGCTGCAGGAGAAAGATTAATCTCTGCGCCAGCGTCGTTCGTACTCATTCTGTAAACGCTGCTGCTCTCGTCGCTCACGTTCACGTTGGATATCTGATTTATCATCTTCCCAGCCCGGGCATACCGAGCTGGTAAACACTTCGCAGGGCGAGTCGGATTGCGCTAACGGGTTGTCCGATTTATCTTCCCAGATTGCGGGATCGCGCGGGTCAAACGCTGGCGGTGTTGAGGCCAGGGTAGTTAAAGAAAGCGTCAAAAACAAACTGCCAATCATCATGCAGGTACCTGAACGAATCATCCTTTCTCCATGTTCATTTTTTATTATTGATAACCATTCTCAATAATAACATAGAGCAATAAAAAGGGGCCACAGCGGGCCCCTTGTCTATTCAGAGAATGATTAACCGCCCAGATACGCACTGCGCACCGCTTCGTTAGCCAGTAGCGCATCGCCAGTGTCTTCCAGCACCACATGACCGTTTTCCAGCACGTAGCCGCGATCGGCGAGCTTCAGCGCCTGGTTAGCGTTCTGTTCGACAAGGAAGATGGTCATCCCCTGCTCGCGCAGTTGCTCAATGGTGTTAAAGATCTGCTGGATGATAATCGGCGCCAGACCCAGCGATGGTTCATCAAGCAGTAGCAGCCTCGGCTGGCTCATCAGCGCACGGCCTATCGCTAGCATCTGCTGTTCACCGCCGGACATCGTTCCCGCACGTTGAATACGACGCTCATGCAGGCGAGGAAACAGGTCATACACCCACTTGATGCGTTCCTGAAACTGGTCTTTCTCGGCAAAGAAACCGCCCATCGCCAGGTTCTCTTCCACCGTCATACGGGAAAACACGCGACGCCCTTCCGGCACAATCGCTACCGCTTCGCGCATGATTTTCGCCGTCTGCCAGTCGGTAATGTCTTTACCATCAAAGACGATTCGCCCGCTGGTCGCTCGCGGGTCGCCACACAATGTGCCGAGCAGCGTGGTTTTTCCCGCGCCGTTGGCACCAATCAGAGTAACGATTTCACCCTGGTTGATATACAAGCTGACGTCATGCAGCGCCTGTATCTTGCCGTAGTGGGCGTTGACTTTGTCGAACGATAACATCGCCTTATCCATATTAATCCTCGCCCCCATTATGCTTCACCTAAATAGGCGCGGATAACATCCGGGTTATTACGAATCTGTTCCGGCGTCCCATTCGCCAGCGGCGTGCCCTGGTTCACCACGTAAATACGATCGGAAATACCCATCACCAGCTTCATGTCGTGCTCAATCAACAAAATGGTGGTGTTGTGATGGTTACGCAGTTCAGCAATCAGCTCGTCCAGCTCTTTGGTCTCTTTCGGGTTGAGTCCCGCAGCGGGTTCGTCGAGCATCAGAATTTCCGGCTGGGTCACCATGCAACGGGCAATCTCCAGACGACGTTGATCGCCATAGGCCAGGTTACTCGCCTGACGGTTGGCGTGCTCCAGCAAACCAATACGCTCCAGCCAGGTGGCGGCACGATCCAACGCTTCACTCTGCGCGCGACGGAACGACGGAGTTTTCAACAGGCCGGAGAAGACGCCGGTTTTCAGTTGCTGATGTTGCGCCACCAGCAGGTTTTCAATCACCGTCATTTCGCGAAACAGACGTACGTGTTGGAAAGTACGCACCACGCCCATACGCGCGATTTGCTGACCCGGTAGTCCTTCCAGGTGCTGGTCGCGCAGCTTAATCGTCCCGCCGGTCGGCTTATAAAAACCGGTCAGACAGTTAAAGACCGTGGTTTTTCCCGCGCCGTTTGGCCCGATTAACGAAACTATTTCCTGCGGCCGCAGTTCCAGTTCAACGTTGTTTACCGCCAGCAGACCGCCGAAGCGCATCATCAGGCCGTTAACGGATAATAATGGCTGACTCATGCCTGCTCTCCTTTCGCTTCCCCGTTTTTCAGCTTCAACTGTGGACGGGTCATCGGCAACAAGCCCTGCGGACGCCAGATCATCATCAGTACCATTAAACCACCCAGCATTAACATGCTGTATTCGTTGAAATCACGCATCAGCTCGCGTGACACTACCAGCAGGATGGCCGCGAGGATCACCGCAAACTGTGAGCCCATTCCGCCCAATACCACAATCGCCAGCACAAAGGCCGACTCGGCAAAGGTGAAGGATTCCGGGCTGACGAAGCCCTGGCGCGCGGCAAACAGCGTACCGGCAAAACCGGCAAACGCAGCGCTGATGGTAAAAGCTGTCAGTTTGATGCGCGTAGGGTTTAAGCCCAGCGAGCGACAGGCTATTTCATCTTCACGCAGCGCTTCCCACGCACGGCCCAACGGCATACGCAGCAGACGGTTAATCACAAACAGCGAGAAGACCACCAGCAGCAGCGCCACCAGATAGAGGAAAATGACGCGGTCAGAGGGATCGTACTTGACGTTAAAGAAGTTGCTGAAGGTATCCCAGCCACCTTCACGAGCGGTACGGCTAAACTCCAGACCGAAAAAGGTCGGTTTCGGGATCTGGCTGATACCGTTCGGGCCACCGGTCACTTCGGTGTTGTTGAGCAGCAGGATACGGACGATTTCACCGAAGCCTAAGGTCACAATAGCCAGATAATCTCCGCGCAGGCGCAGTACCGGGAAGCCGAGCAGGAAGCCCGCAGCAGCGGAAACCAGCCCCGCCAGCGGCAGACAGGTCCAGAAGCCGAGTCCGTAATAGTGGTTCAGCAGCGCGAAGGTGTAAGCGCCGATGGCATAAAAGCCGCCGTAGCCCAGCACCAGCAGGCCGGAAAGCCCCACCACCACGTTTAAGCCGAGGCCGAGGATGATATAAATCATCGTCAGCGTGGCGATATCCACCGTACCGCGCGAGACCATAAACGGCCACGCCACGGCAATCACCAGCAACGCCACCAGGAACAGCTTCTGTTTAACGGTGGAGCCGTCAATCGCCGGCAGAATAAACTTCGGTCCGGAGACGCTCTTCATGCCCTTCTGGAAAGCTGGACGCAGCAACTGAAAGAGGAAGACCACGCCAGTACCAATAAACACCCACTGCCAGCGAATATCCGCCGCGGAATCCACCACCAGTTTGGTGCCGTCAAGCTCTAACTGAACGCCCATAAAGACGCCCGCCAGGACAAAGAACATGGCGGCAGAGAGCAGCGCCATTGCAAAATGCATCGGTTTCATACTTTCTCTACCTCCGGGCGACCCAGAATACCGGTCGGCATCACCAGCAGCACCAGAATCAGCAGCGCGAATGAAACGACGTCTTTGTATTCAGTACTCAGATAAGCAGAGGAGAGCGCTTCGGCGACGCCCAGAATCAGGCCGCCGATCATCGCCCCAGGAATGCTGCCGATGCCGCCAAGCACCGCTGCGGTAAAGGCCTTCATCCCGGCCATAAAGCCGATGTACGGGTTAATTACGCCATAGAATTGACCGAGCAGCACGCCCGCGACCGCCGCCATTGCCGCGCCAATCACAAAGGTCAGCGCAATCACGCGATCGGTGTTGATGCCGAGCAGGCTGGCCATTTTCAGGTCTTCCGCGCAGGCACGGCAGGCGCGACCCATACGGGAGTAACGGATAAACAGCGTCAGCGCCAGCATCGCCAGGAAGGTTACAATCCAGATAACCAGCTGCATGGTGGTGATGGAAGCAGAGAAGTTTTCGCTACTGCCAACGGTCCACTGGCCATTAAACAGGCTGGGCAGTGCCACATCGCGCGAACCTTCCGTCAGACTGACGTAGTTTTGCAGGAAGATGGACATCCCGATGGCGGAAATCAGCGCGATCAGGCGCTTGGAGCTGCGCACGGGTCGATACGCCACGCGTTCAATGCTCCAGCCGTAGGCGCTGGCAATCACAATCGCGCCGACGAAGCCCGCCGCGACCAGTAGCCAACTGGAATCAATGCCCATCATCATTAGCGCGGCGATGATCATAAAGGAGACATAGCTGCCGATCATATACACCTCGCCATGGGCGAAGTTGATCATGCCGATAATGCCGTACACCATCGTGTAACCGATGGCGATCAGCGCGTAGGTGCTTCCCAGCGTGACGCCGTTAAACATCTGCTGCAAGAAATAGAGGAACTGCTCGGACATAAGGTAACCTTTTTATACCCGCCCATTTTACACGGGCGGTGGGATAACTCGTCTTCAGGTATTACTTCGCAACGGTCGATGAACCGTCCGCATGCCACTGGAAGACACCAAACTCAAATCCCTTCAAATCGCCTTTTTCGTCCCATTTCAGCGGCCCAATCACGGTATCAGCCCCGTGTGCTTTCAGATCTTTCACCAGGTCCAGCGGCTCTTTGCTACCGCTGCGATCCATTGCTGCCGCCAATGACTGGACGGCTGCATAAGTGATCCACACGTACGGTCCAGTTGGATCTTTCTTGTCAGCTTTGAGCGCATCGACGATAGCTTTATTCGCCGGATCCTGGTCATAGCGTTTTGGCATGGTCACCAGCATGCCTTCAGCGGCATCACCAGCAATGTTAGACAGCGACGCATTGCCGACGCCCTCTGGTCCCATAAACTGGGTTTTCAGCCCGACGGAACGTGCCTGGCGCAGCATTTGCCCCATTTCCGGGTAGTAGCCGCCGTAATAAACAAAGTCGATATTTTCTTTTTTCAGGCGAGCGATCAGCGCAGAAAAATCTTTTTCCCCGGCGGTGATACCGTCAAAGAA
This sequence comes from Citrobacter sp. Cf125, assembly GCF_030333935.1. Classification (NCBI taxonomy): domain Bacteria; kingdom Pseudomonadati; phylum Pseudomonadota; class Gammaproteobacteria; order Enterobacterales; family Enterobacteriaceae; genus Citrobacter; species Citrobacter sp. Cf125. The sequence continues at coordinate 125,464 of NZ_JAOWEY010000016.1, forward strand.
AACGATGTTGGCTTTGCCCGCTTTCAGGCTGTCCTGCACTGAACGCGCCAGGCCTTCACCGTATTGCTGTTTATCGTGAATGATGGCAATGCGCTGCGGCTTCACCTTCTCCAGAATGTATTTCGCGGCGGTCGGCCCTTGAGAGGAGTCCAGGCCCGCTGTACGCATAATGTGAGCGTAACCGCGCTGGGTCAGTTCCGGGTTTGTGGCGCCCGGAGAAATCATCAGAATGCCTTCATCTTCATAGATATCTGATGCAGGCTGCGTGGAAGATGAGCACAGATGTCCAATAACGTACTGAATGCCGTCATTGACGATTTTGTTCGCTACCGCAACGGCCTGTTTCGGATCGCAGGCGTCGTCATATTCCACAGCGACCAGTTTGTCGCCTTTGACCCCGCCTTTGGCATTGATATCTTTAATGGCCTGACGTGCGCCATTAAATTCCATATCACCCCACTGCGCGACCGGACCTGACATCGCGCCGACAACAGCGACCTTGATATCTTCCGCCATGACCGCGTGTGACATTGCCAGTGCTATCACCCCTGCGATGATTGTTTTCGCATTCCGTTTCATTACCTGAATCCCCATTCGTGACGTAATTAATATTTTGTATTTATGTGGTTAAAAAGCAGTCTGTGCTTTTTTTGAACTGCACTATTTTTACCAGTCTCATTAATGGTTTAGCGCAGTCATTTAAGCAAAATCAGGCTAAAATCTCTATTTTTCAGTCGATTAAGAAAAGATAATATTCTGCTTTTCACTATAGATAAACAAAAAAAAGCACGTTTGTCAGCATAAAATAACGGTACAAAGAGCCGAATAAAATGCTGCATTCCAGGGTATTATTCTGCCTGTTTTTCAATCTCTACGGTTTCAAACTGTCATTACTGTTGTTACAAAATTATTAATCTGGTTATTCACATAAAAAAGAGAAAGCATCCGGGTGAATTATTTCGGTACACTCATTCCATCTTTTGTGATTTGGACATGCTGTTAATGAAGCTGACCATCGTTCGTTTAGAGAACTTTAGCGACCAGGACCAGATTGATCTGGGCAAAATCTGGCCGGAATATTCCGCCTCATCATTAAGCGTAGATGAAACGCACCGGATCTACGCCGCGCGCTTTAACGAGCGTCTGTTAGGCGCAGTTCGCGTAACCCTGAGCGGCACGCAAGGCGCATTGGATTCCTTGCGCGTACGCGATATCACCCGCCGCCGCGGCGTCGGGCAGTATTTGATCGAAGAAGTGATCCGGGAAAACCCTGACGTGAGTTCATGGTGGATGGCCGACGTCGGCGTTGAAGACCGCAGCGTGATGGCCGCGTTTATGCAGGCGTTAGGGTTTACGGCCCAGGAAAATGGCTGGGAAAAAAGATAAAAAAGCCGGATGGCGCTGACGCTTATCCGGCCTACATGCTGGGAGCAAAAAATAAAAAACCACCTCGCAATTTTCCAAGAATTTCACGTTGCAGGAAGGCGGCAAGTTATGAAGTCCCCGGAAGCTTACATAAGTAAGTGACCGGGGTTGAATAACGCAGCCAACGCGTCTGCAGCGCGAAAGGCGCCAGGAAAATTATTTGGCGTCGGTCGCCGTCCCGTTTGCATGCCAGTCAAACACGCCGAATTCGAAGCCCTTCAGATCGCCCTTCGCATCCCATGACAGCGGCCCCATTACGGTTTCCACTGAGTTTGCTTTCAGGTATTTGGCAATTTCAGCCGGGTCGTCAGACTGGTTCAGACCGGCCTGCAAGGATTGCAGCGCGGCGTAGGTGGTCCATACGAATGCACCGCTCGGATCCTGTTTCTTGGCTTTGATCGCGTCCACAATCGGTTTGTTCGCCGGAACCTGATCGTAGTTTTTCGGTTTCGTTACCAGTAAGCCTTCTGCAGACTCACCCGCGATGTTAGACAGCGACACGTTCGCTACCCCTTCTGGTCCCATAAACTGGGTTTTCAGACCCGCAGCGCGTGCCTGGCGCAGAATCTGCCCCATTTCCGGGTGGTAACCACCGTAGTAAACGAAATCGATATTCTCTTTCTTCAGACGCGCCACCAGCGTAGAGAAATCTTTCTCGCCAGCGGTGATCCCATCGAAGAACACCACGTCAGCGTTGGCTTTCTTGAGGTTGTCCTGCACGGAACGCGCCAGGCCTTCACCGTACTGTTGTTTGTCGTGAACGATCGCAATGCGCTTCGGCTTCACTTTTTCAACGATATATTTGGCAGCAGTCGGGCCCTGATCGGAATCCAGACCGGTGGTACGCATCACCAGGTTATAACCGCGCGCGGTCAGCTCCGGCGCCGTTGCCGCTGGGGTAATCATCAGAATGCCTTCGTCTTCATAGATATCTGACGCAGGCTGAGTGGAAGATGAGCACAGGTGGCCGATAACATATTTAATCCCGTCGTTGACCACTTTGTTAGCTACCGCTACCGCTTGTTTCGGGTCACAGGCATCGTCATATTTCACCATGACCAGTTTGTCGCCTTTCACACCGCCTTTGGCATTGATATCTGCAATAGCCTGCTCTGCGCCAGTAAATTCCTGATCGCCATACTGCGCTACCGGACCGGACATCGCGCCGACGACAGCAACTTTAATATCCTTAGCAAACGCCATATTGCTCAAAGACAGGGCGATACATCCTGCCAATAACGCTTTACCCTTCATATTCATCCTGACAATCCCCATTATTGTGGTTATTACGTGTGTTGTGATGTTGTTGTTCAGCACTTTATTTCGATTATTGGATAGCCACCCGTGCTTTAGCAGCATACTCTGCTAAAACATACCCGATTTTTATTATTTTGGAATAGCTAAATTTGACATACAGATAACAACTTGATGACAAAAAGCATAAACGTCAGGAGAGAGGAGGAGAGATAAAAACAAAAAACCCCGGATTTTCATCCAGGGTTTATCAGCATTTCCAGGTCGGCTGGAAGATTATGCTTCGATCGCCGCGCGCAATTTTTTCATGGCGTTCTTTTCAAGCTGACGAACACGTTCAGCGGAAACGCCGTAGCGATCGGCCAGTTCCTGCAACGTCGACTTGTTGTCTTCGTCCAGCCAACGAGCACGAATGATGTCCTGGCTACGCTCGTCCAGACCTTCCATTGCGTGGGTCAGTTTGTTCGCGGCCTGATCTTCCCAGTTATCTTCTTCAATGCCGTCGGCAAAGTTAGAAGATTTATCCTGCAGATACAGCACCGGGGCCATCGGCTGGCTGTCAGACTCATCGTCTGAAGACATGTCAAACGTCATGTCCTGCGCCGCCATACGGGATTCCATTTCGCGCACGTCTTTGCTGGAAACACCCAGCTCGCGAGCAACCATTTCAACTTCGTCCTGGTTAAACCAGCCCAGACGCTGCTTGGTTTTACGCAGGTTAAAGAACAGCTTACGCTGCGCTTTAGTGGTCGCGACTTTAACGATACGCCAGTTACGCAGAACATATTCGTGGATCTCAGCTTTGATCCAATGCACAGCGAAGGAAACCAGGCGCACACCCACTTCCGGGTTGAAACGGCGCACGGCTTTCATCAGGCCGATATTACCTTCCTGAATCAAATCCGCCTGCGGCAGGCCATAGCCCGCATAATTACGAGCAACATGAACAACAAAGCGCAGGTGAGACAGGATCAGCGTTTTAGCTGCTTCCAGATCGCCCTGGTAATGCAGCTTTTCAGCCAGTGCCCGCTCCTCGTCAGCCGACAACATCGGCCACGCGTTCGCAGCCCGGATGTAAGATTCCAGGTTACCAACAGGGGCTAAAGCTAAATTTTGCATTTCTTTGGTCATTCAAATCCTCTCAATCTTTTCATCTGGCGCATTGGCTAAAACCAATAGCAACAACCATGCCAGAGCTTATGAGCAACGAGAATATCATTCAATCTTTTATCAGACAGTGATTTTATCCACAAGTTCCATGTCGTAATGTGTATAGATTACGCACAAAATGTGACATCACAATGAATACGCCGGGAAGAGATCACAGGGACTCTTTCCCTGCAGAGCGAACTACTCAGTGCAGGGAAAGATTATACCAGAGATTTTTTAATCGGGGGTAAAGTGGCGTAAATGTTGAACCGTGGCAAGCCAGGCTGCCACCCAGCCAATCATCGAGCACACCAGCAGCAATAACAGGCATTCATCGAATGATAAGCCATTGATATCAAACTTGGTTCCAAATACCTGTGCCACTTCAGTCACCGCTGACGACAGACGCATCACCAAAATTTCTGACAAAATCAGTGAAAGAAATGCACCGGAAAAACCGAGCAGTGCCCCGCCGTAGAGGAACGGACGCAGGATAAATCCATCTGTCGCGCCAATCAGTTTTTGCACGTTAATGGTATCGCGACGCGCAAAAATACTCAGACGCACGCTGTTACCGATGACGAGGAAGACCGCCGCTACCATCAGCACGCCAATCATCGCAGAAACGCGTCCGACAAGGCCCGTCAGCGCCGCCAGGCGAGCGAACCAGCTGTCATCCATCCGCACTTCATCAATACCGTTGATTTGTGCGATGCGGTCACGCAGCGTGTTTAGCGACTCCGTACCCTGGAAGTCCAGTTTCGGGATTACCACCGCCACGGCCGGCAGCGGGTTCTCTTCCAGCATATCCAGCGCACCGCCAAATCCAGACCAGTTACGGAATTCGCCCAGCGCGTCGTCACGGGAAAGATAATTCACTTTCTCCACGCCCTGCTCGGCCTGCAACTGACCAACCACCCGCGCCGCCGCATCATCATCCAGCGTTTTTTGCAGGTAAACGGTGATCTGCGGGGACGGATAATACTGACTTGCTGCATGGTTTACGTTCTTATAAACCATGTAGCACACGCTTGGCAGCGTCAGGGAGATGGCAATAACCATCACCGTCAGGAACGTCGCCAGCGGCTTGCTTTTCAGGTCCTGTAACGCGCCCTGGAACGCATAACGTACCTGCTCATTAAAGACATTGGTTTTACGCGAGTTCGGCTTTGGCGTGGCCTTCGCACGCTTAGGCGCGTTGCGACCGCCATCACCCGGCGCACCGCCCGATTTACGAAAGCGATCCAGTCGGCCACCGAACTGTTTGATTTGGTTAATAGCGTCACGTCTATTCATGCGCCAGGCCTCCATGCAGATGTCCATCGCTCAGAACCATTTGGCGATAGGAGCGACGGGAGATCAGGCCAATATCGTGCGTGGCCATTAATACCGTGACCCCGACGCGGTTAAACTCTTCGAACAGGCGCAGGATCCCTTCCGACAGCGCGTCATCCAGGTTCCCCGTTGGTTCATCCGCCAGCAGCACCGCTGGTTTATTCACCACCGCACGGGCAATGCCGACGCGCTGTTGTTCACCGCCAGAGAGCTGAATCGGGAAGTTTTTCGCTTTGTCCAACAGCCCGACCTTATCCAGCGCCGCTGACACGCGACGACGAATATCGTCCCCGCTGGCGCCCGCGATGATCAGCGGAATTGCCACGTTATCAAACACGGTTCTGTCCATTAGCAGGTGGTGATCCTGAAAAATCATGCCAATCTGACGACGCAGAAACGGCACTTCGCGGTTTTTCAAACGGCTGATGTCATGCCCGCTAAAGTAGATTTTCCCGGCGCTGGGCCGTTCAATTCCACAAATCAGCTTCAGCAGGGTACTTTTCCCCGCGCCGGAGTGGCCGGTCAGAAACGCCATCTCGCCAGGCTGCATATGGAAGGTCACTCCCTGCAGCGCTTGTCTCCCACCGAGATAGGCCTTGCTGACATGTTCAAAGCGAATCATTGTTAATCCTCTCGGGCAAAAAGTGCCTCTATAAAATCGTCCGCTTTAAACGGACGTAAATCCTCGATACGTTCGCCCACACCGATATAGCGGATAGGGATGCCAAACTGATCGGCAACCGAGAAGATAACCCCACCCTTCGCCGTACCATCCAGCTTGGTCAGAGTGATACCGGTTAAGCCCACCGCTTCATGGAACAGTTTGGCCTGGCTTATCGCATTCTGCCCGGTGCTGGCGTCGATAGTCAGCATAACTTCATGCGGCGCATCTTCGTCCAGCTTCTTCATGACGCGAACGATTTTTTTCAATTCTTCCATCAGGTGCGATTTATTCTGCAAACGCCCTGCGGTATCAGCGATCAGCACGTCTACGTTACGCGCCTTCGCCGCCTGGATGGCATCAAAGATAACGGACGCGGAATCCGCACCGGTATGCTGAGCAATCACCGGAATATTATTACGCTGACCCCAGACCTGCAGCTGTTCTACCGCCGCCGCACGGAAAGTATCGCCCGCCGCCAGCATTACTGATTTACCCTGCTGCTCAAACTGACGCGCCAGCTTACCAATAGTGGTGGTTTTGCCCACACCGTTGACGCCAACCATTAAGATAACAAATGGTGTTTTGCCCTCAACATTCAGCGGTTCGTCAACCTTCGCCAGAATCTCGCCCATCTCTTCTTTCAGCAGGCCGTACAGCGCTTCCGCATCTTTAAGCTGCTTGCGGCTGGCACCTTCTGTCAGATTCGCAATGATCTTACGGGTCGTTTCTACGCCCACATCGGCGATCAGCAGTTGCTCTTCCAGCTCTTCAAACAGATCATCGTCGATCTTTTTACCACGGAACAGACTGATAAATCCGGAACCGAGGTTTTCTTTTGTTTTCAGCAGGCTGCGTTTCAGTCGCGCAAAGAAACCTTCTTTGGTTGGTTTTTCCTGCTCCTGGACTACCTCTTCTTCTACCGGTTCTTCTACCGGCGCCACCATAACCGCTTCTTCAGCAGCCTCAGCGGCCAGCGCCTGGGCTTCCAGCTCTTCGTCGGTCAGTTGCGGCTCGTTTTCAGCTTCTTCTTCAGCCGCCTCAACGATTTCCACGGTTTCCGCTTCGGCCTGCCACTCTTCGGCAGAAACTTCTTCGGTTTTCACCTCTTCCGGCAGCGGCAATTCTTCGCGTTCGATAACCACCGCCGCTGGCGTTTCCACTACAGTTTCAGCAACGGGTTCAGCAACCGGCTCAATTTCCGGCTGCGCTTGTTCGGCGACAGGTTCTTCTTCCGGCTGCAGTTTCTCAATTTCCGCAACCTGTTCAGTTACTTCAACGACTTCAGCAGCAAAGGCTTGCGTTTCCGCCTCGCTACGGGTTTCCTCGGCGCGCGGCTGTTCGTCAACGACGGTAGTTTCTTCAGCAACCGGTTGTTGTTCTTCGTTTTTTACTTCTGTCTCGTTTTCCGGTGCCTGCTCTTTTTGACCAAAGCCCAGCCAGGAAAAAAAGCCACGTTTTTTCTCTTTCGCCATTTGCGACTACACTCCCCCGCTGTTGCTTCATGGCACAGCGTCAACGCTATGTACATAGCAGCTAAAAAAATGATGAAATAGTCTATCACTTATACCCAATGAATTTCGAGTTACGTCAAGGCGGCAAGCGCACGAATCCCGATGAGCTTACTTTTAGTAAGTGATTCGGGTGAGTAAGTGCAGCCAACGAAGAGGTAACTTGAAAGGCGACGGGTTAACTTAACTCACATCACCGCCTGGAATGACATGCTATAGGCGGATTGAGCAATAATAGAAATGAAAAAACCGAATCACTCTGGTAGCGGCCAGATCCGCATTATTGGCGGGCAATGGCGTGGCCGTAAACTCCCGGTTCCGGACAGCCCCGGCCTGCGTCCGACCACCGACCGTGTGCGCGAAACGTTGTTTAACTGGCTGGCCCCGGTAATGGTCGATGCTCACTGTCTGGACTGCTTCGCCGGCAGCGGCGCGCTGGGGCTGGAAGCCCTCTCTCGCTATGCGGCAAATGCGACGCTTCTGGAGATGGATCGCGCGGTATCTCAGCAGCTACAAAAGAATCTCGCCACGCTGAAAGCCTCCCATGCCCGCGTCGTCAATACCAATACGCTGACATTTTTGGCTCAGACGGGTACGCCGCATAACGTGGTATTTGTGGATCCGCCGTTTCGCAAAGGGTTACTGGAAGAAACATTAACACTTCTGGAAACTCATGGCTGGCTGGCAAATGAAGCGTATATTTACGTTGAAAGCGAAGTAGAAAACGGTTTGCCGCCGGTTCCGGTGAACTGGTCGCTATACCGTGAGAAAGTTGCCGGACAGGTCGCCTATCGCCTGTACCAACGTGAAGCACGAGGAGAACACGATGTTGATTAACCTGGGACGCCTGCTGATGCTGTGCGTCTGGGCATTTTTACTACTGAATATTTTCCAACCCTTTCCACGCCCGCTTAACATCTTCGTTAACGTCGCACTGATATTTATGGTGCTGATGCACGGCATGCAGCTGGCGCTGCTAAAAAGCACCATGCCCAAAGATGGCCCGCAGATGACCACCGGCGAGAAAATCCGTATTTTTCTGTTCGGCGTCTTTGAGTTACTGGTGTGGCAGAAGAAGATTAAAGATCAACTGAAGAAGTAACTGCGATCTTTTCGCCCGGCGGCACGTTGCGAGCCGGGCCTGTAAAACACCATCACGGTGGTGATACGCCGTCCAGCTGATCTTTCAGTTTTGGAATATCTCTGCTGGCTCTTGTTTTCCGCAGGTGTTTCACCTGCTCACAAATCTCTTCGGTCCGGGTGTAATAGGTGCCAGACGTCGGGCCCGGACGCTCGCATAAAACATAGTTAGTACCAAGGGGATAAAAAATAACAATAAAAGAGAGGATATTTCCAACAACAAATCCTACCCCTGCGACGTGGAAAACAATGGTAAATGTCCTGTCGAAAAATTTGGGCGGCCGCATGCTTTTCGCAAAGGCCAGGTAGGCAATGCCTAAAGTAAAGCAACCCGTCACCGGAAACATGAATAATATGCAAAATGCCCCCCAGAAAAAGTAGACGATGCTTCTGGATTCAATGAGATCGGTGAGATCCGGTACGCTGGCAATATACCCCAACCAGGTCACCCCCCCAAAAAAGAACAAACAAAGAAACAACTTGCATCTTTTCTTAATATTCTCCAGATTAATATTAAAACTCATATCAATAAATTCCGCCGTAAAGTGAACCTCTATATCTCGAGTGTCGAGAGTTCCACTCTTCAATTTTTTGCTGCTCTTTCATCCCCTCACGAATACACGCTATCAGTTTGTCTGATAACTCATATTTTTTGTCCACTTCATTCAGAGACCAGGCAATAATAAAACCTAATACAACGACATAGACGATTTCTCCCCAGACCGGAACGGCCCCGCTAGTGATAAATAGAGGTACGGCGAACCTAAAAGCACTACCCGCTAATTTGGAGACAAAAACACTCACAATCACCTTCGCCACATCCATCGTCACGTTTCCCAGCAATGCGGCAACGTCATGTTCGGATTTAAACACCAGCTCAATGAACCGCCAGCATGCGGAAAACCAGATGCAGAATCTGGCCCCTGACATTATGCCATTTCGAAACCCGGCGCTGCCAATGCCCACTTCAAGTACTTTAGGATGATTTATCCGGTAACGGGTGCCGTTAAGAATGCGCCGCAGAGAAGGGTAGCCCGTAATCTTCACATACAGCTTTCCCTGATAAGCATATTGCGTTGCTTTAATCCCAAGGCCTTTTAAGGTTAAGACAATCTTTCCGGCCTGCTGATAAGAAAAAAGCTTTAGCAGTTTTTTCGTCGCATCAGCCGTATCTTTGATATTACCGGCATAATTCGTCGAAAAACTGACGGGTTTACTGCCCAGCAAATCATCAATCACGCCCTGAGCCTCTTCAAGCGTTAGCAGCATAATGTGTTGTGTATTGCTATTCAGGTTATTTTTCAGCGTTCTGATTTCGTTCTCGATACGCTGATTACGCTGCCAGTTATTTCCTCTAAGAATATCTTCACGATGATTCCCTATCCAGTCATAATAGCTTTCCATCATTACTCCTTAAAAAATTCGCTCATCCCAAAGGCTGTATGCGCTGGTTCCAGCAATAAGATGTTCCCAGGAAATAGACTCGTAAGACAGTTCAATGATTTCTTCTGGCTGACCCGCACTGTCATCGATGGTATGAGGCACCTGCAAATGGATGCTGGATATTCTGGCATTGATAAGTTTTAGTACGTAATAACACTCGTTTAAACCCGCCGGACTCGTGCGATAGAAGCTAAATTCACAGCTCAATATTTCATTGTCTGTTATGGCTTTTCCTAACAAAGGCGAGGATTTATCTACCGGCTTAATAAATGTCAAACATTGATGGTTCACATTTTGCACCCGGCTCATGCCATGGTTAACTGTCATTACCATTATCTGGTCACGATGGGCAGGTTGTGATTTATTTCCGATTGAACTTACCGAAGCACATCCAGCAGAAATCAAACCCTGCGCCTGCCCATTTAAGGCCAGCCACATTGTATTCGCCATATAAATTCCTTAGTCTATTTTTAAAATATTTATATATACGATGAAGTTGAAATAGCAGAATAGTGAAAGGCGGGTGGAAAAATAGTGATGCAATCGATGTTTTTAGGTAAGCAATAAATATGTAACCTACAAAATAATTATCGAGAAATTAATAAAAAATATACTTCATAAGCATTATATATTTAATTTAAATTTATTGTCGGCGCTGACGCGATAAACACAGCGCCGATCGGCATTATTGCACCGGCGTAAACCCCTCAAAACGCGAACCTTTGTAACTTAGCGTGCCTTTATCCCCGACCGTTAGCGCATGGTACTGCTGAGCATCCAGACGAAAAGTCTGCTCCAGGCCGCCGTTTTGTGGCTTAAAGCTGGCTTCATAGCGCATGCTGGTTCCCGCCGGGCTCACTTCCTGTTGACGGGATCGTCGATCGTTAAGCGGTTTTTCCCGTTTGTTACTCACCACCACCTGCTTTTGCACCAGCGGCGCCGCATCATTATCGGCTTTTTCACGCCGCTGCTGAACAAAGCGAAACGACGCGGCGACAACAATTAAGATAATGATAACAATGAAAAAAAGTGGTGGTTTGCTCATAGTATTAACCCATCAGAAAATGCGGAAATAAGCATACATTGCCCGTTATGGTGTTGTCATCTGGCTGTGTCGACCTCTACACTGGACAGTAGAGCCGTAAGCACCCCGCTTACGAAAAAATAACGAATTCAAGGAACTAAGATGCTTTGGTCGTTTATCGCTGTCTGCCTTTCCGCATGGTTGTTCGTGGATGCTTCCTATCGTGGGCCCGCCTGGCAACGCTGGGTCTTTAAACCCCTGACGTTACTCCTGCTGGCGCTGCTGGCCTGGCAGGCGCCAATGTTTAACGCTATCAGCTATCTGGTGCTGGCTGGTCTGCTGGCCTCGCTGCTGGGCGATGCGCTGACGTTATTGCCGCGCCAACGCCTGCTGTACGCCGTGGGGGCATTCTTCCTGTCGCATCTGCTGTATACCATTTACTTCGCCAGCCAAATGACGCTGTCGTTCTTCTGGCCTTTGCCGTTGGTGCTGGCGGTACTGGGGGCGTTGCTGATCGCCGTGATCTGGACGCGTCTGGAAGAGTTGCGCATTGCTATTTGTACCTTTATTGGCATCACGCTGATGATGGTCTGGATGGCTGGCGAACTGTGGTTCTTCCGCCCGACCGCTCCGGCGCTGTCGGCATTTATGGGCGCATCGCTCCTGTTCATTGGCAATATTGTTTGGCTGGGTAGCCATTACCGTCGTCGCTTTCGCGCCGATAACGCCATTGCCGCCGCCTGCTACTTCGCCGGACATTTCCTGATTGTTCGTTCGTTGTATCTTTAAAACGCTTGACTCTGGAGTCGACTCCAGAGTGTATCCTCCGGTTAATACGAAATGATTATCAACCGGAGGATGCCATGTCGACACCTGATACCAGTGGCAAAAAGGCCCCACAATTTTCTTCTTTCAAGCCAGCGCCTGCGCCACAAAAGGCGGATGACTGCTGCTGCGAAGGAAGCTGCTCCACTACACCGCCCGTATCCGATACCGTACTAGGTACCCGCTATTCTTGGAAAGTGGCGGGCATGGACTGTGCAGCCTGCGCCCGCAAAGTAGAGAATGCGGTCCGCCAGGTCAGCGGCGTCAACCAGGTCCAGGTTCTGTTCGCCACTGAAAAACTGGTGGTCGATGCCGGTTCCGATATCCGCCAGCAAGTTGAAAACGCGGTGCAAAAAGCAGGCTATACCCTGCGCGATGAGCACGCGACGGACGCCGCCCCCGAGTCACGTTTTAAAGAAAACCTACCGCTGATTTCGCTGATTATCATGATGGCGATTAGCTGGGGACTGGAGCAGTTCAATCATCCCTTCGGTCAGATAGCGTTTATCGCCACCACGCTGGTCGGTCTGTATCCCATTGCCCGTCAGGCCCTGCGTCTGATGAAAACCGGCAGCTACTTTGCCATTGAAACATTGATGAGCGTGGCCGCCATCGGCGCACTGTTTATCGGCGCGACGGCGGAAGCCGCCATGGTGCTGCTGCTGTTTTTAATTGGCGAACGCCTGGAAGGATGGGCCGCCAGCCGCGCCCGTAAAGGGGTCAGTGCACTGATGGCGCTCAAACCGGAAACCGCCACGCGCCTGCGTAACGGCGAGCGCGAAGAGGTGGCTATTAATAGCCTCCGCCCTGGCGATGTTATTGAAGTTGCCGCGGGTGGGCGTTTACCTGCCGACGGCAAACTGGTTTCCGGCTTTGCCAGTTTTGATGAAAGCGCCCTGACCGGCGAATCGATCCCGGTTGAACGCGCCACCGGCGAGAAAGTCCCGGCAGGTGCCACCAGCGTGGACCGTCTGGTTACGCTGGAAGTGCTCTCCGAACCGGGGGCCAGCGCCATTGATCGTATTCTGAAGCTGATTGAAGAAGCGGAAGAACGTCGCGCCCCCATTGAGCGCTTTATTGACCGTTTCAGTCGAATTTACACTCCAGCCATTATGGCGGTTGCGCTGCTGGTCACCCTCGTACCGCCGCTGCTGTTTGCCGCATCCTGGCAGGAGTGGATTTATAAAGGACTGACGCTGCTGTTGATTGGCTGTCCTTGCGCACTGGTGATTTCAACCCCCGCAGCCATTACCTCTGGTCTTGCTGCCGCGGCGCGTCGTGGGGCGTTAATCAAAGGCGGGGCCGCGCTGGAACAGTTGGGTAGGGTCACGCAGGTGGCGTTTGATAAAACCGGCACTCTGACCGTGGGTAAACCGCGCGTCACTGCGATTCACCCGGCGAGTGGTATTGGCGAAGCTGAACTGCTGGCGCTGGCGGCAGCGGTAGAGCAAGGTGCGACACACCCGCTGGCACAAGCGATTGTCCGGGAAGCACAAACACGCGAACTGACTATTCCTATCGCAAGAGAGCAACGGGCTCTGGTTGGCTCTGGAATTGAAGCGCTGGTCAACGGCGAACGCGTGCTGATTTGCGCCGCCGGTAAGCAGCCTGCTGATGCCTTTACCGGGCAGATAAGCGAGCTGGAAAGCGCGGGCCAAACGGTGGTGCTGGTGCTGCGTAACGATACTGTACTCGGCGTGCTGGCCCTACAGGACACGCTGCGCGACGACGCTCGCAGCGCTATCGCCGAGCTTGATCAGATTGGCGTGAAAGGCGTGATCCTGACCGGTGATAACCCGCGTGCGGCGGCCGCCATTGCCAGTGAACTGGGTCTCGAATTTAAAGCAGGACTCTTGCCGGAAGATAAGGTGCAGGCCGTTACCCATCTCAACCGACAATCGCCGCTGGCGATGGTTGGCGACGGTATCAACGACGCTCCGGCAATGAAAGCGGCTACCATCGGCATTGCGATGGGAAGCGGGACCGACGTCGCGCTGGAAACCGCCGATGCCGCCCTGACCCACAACCGCCTGCGCGGTCTGGTGCAAATGATTCAATTGGCGCGGGCCACCCATGCCAATATTCGCCAGAACATTGCGATTGCGCTGGGCCTGAAGGGGATTTTCCTCGTCACCACGCTGCTCGGGATAACCGGATTGTGGCTGGCAGTGCTGGCCGATACGGGGGCAACGGTACTGGTGACCGCTAACGCGCTGCGGTTGTTACGTAAAGGATAGTTTTTTGCCGGATGACGGCGTGGCCTTATCCAGCCTACGGGTTACACGTTCTTTGTAGGCCGGATAAGCGTTAGCGCCATCCGGCAAACAAAACTAGTGACCTTTACGCAGCAGATAGCGGTACGGCAGCGAGTCGGTCTCTTTGGCCACCAGCTCATGCTCCATAAAGGTACAGAAGCCAGGAATATCGCGGGTTGTTGCCGGATCGTCGGCGACAATCAGCAGTGTTTCACCGGCCTGCATGCCACGTACGGTTTTACGCACCATCATCACCGGTTCCGGGCAGCGCAGTCCCTGGGCATCAAGAGTATGGTCGGGGGAAGTAAACAGGTCGCTCATCGTCGTCTCATTCATACAAAAACGGCGTTATTTTACGCTCTGTTGTGGCGTAAGCCAATCAGGTTAACGATTGCGTGAAAAACAACCATTGCAATGTGCTCTTAAAGCAGTATCATGCGACGGTTTTTTATTGGGTTCCCTCACCCCATCCAACAAAAAGGTCACAATATGACTCCGTTTACACAAACTCAGCGCGTAAAAGCGTTGTTCTGGCTATCGCTATTTCATCTGCTGGTGATCACCTCCAGCAACTATCTGGTGCAGCTTCCAATCTCCATTTTTGGTTTCCATACCACATGGGGCGCGTTTAGCTTTCCGTTTATTTTCCTCGCGACCGACCTGACCGTGCGTATTTTTGGCGCGCCGCTGGCTCGACGTATCATCTTTGCGGTGATGATCCCCGCGTTGCTGATCTCCTATGTCGTTTCGTCCCTGTTTTATATGGGATCGTGGCAGGGATTTGGCGCACTGCTGCACTTTAACCTGTTTGTTGCCCGTATCGCCGCCGCCAGCTTTATGGCTTACGCGCTGGGACAAATTCTGGATGTGCATGTCTTTAACCGCCTGCGCCAGAACCGTCGTTGGTGGCTGGCACCGACAGCGTCCACGCTATTTGGCAATATCAGCGATACGTTGGCCTTCTTCTTTATCGCTTTCTGGCGTAGCCCGGATGCCTTCATGGCCGAGCACTGGATGGAAATCGCACTGGTCGATTACTGTTTCAAGGTGCTGATCAGCATTATTTTCTTCCTGCCGATGTACGGTGTGCTGCTGAATATGTTGCTGAAAAGGCTGGCAGATAAATCCGAAATCGCTGCATTGCAGACGAGTTAAAGGTTCATTTTCCGAGTTGTGATAAGATGGACGAATGAGCCGTTATGGCCGTTTATCGAAAGGAAGAAGTCAATGCGCAATCTGGTTAAATATGTCGGTATTGGCCTGCTGGTTATGGGGCTTGCAGCCTGTGATAATAGCGATACAAAAGCGCCAGCCGAGGGTGCTGCCGCAGAAAGTAGCGCCAGCGGACAACCGGTCAGCCTGCTGGACGGCAAACTCAGTTTTTCCCTGCCAGCGGATATGACCGATCAGAGCGGCAAGCTGGGCACCCAGGCGAACAATATGCACGTCTATTCTGACGCAACCGGCCAGAAAGCGGTGATTGTGATTGTTGGCGACAACACCAACGAAGACCTGGCCGTGCTGGCAAAACGTCTGGAAGATCAGCAGCGTAGCCGCGACCCACAGCTGCAGGTCGTCACCAATAAATCTATTGAGCTGAAAGGCCACACGCTGCAGCAGTTAGACAGCATCATCTCAGCCAAAGGCCAGACCGCTTACTCTTCCGTAGTGCTGGGTAAAGTGGACAATCAACTGCTGACCCTGCAAATCACGCTGCCTGCTGACGATCAGCAAAAAGCGCAGACTACCGCAGAAAACATCATTAACACGCTGGTTATCCAGTAACGGTTAAGACGATGACGCGGCCTCCGGTGACACCACCTGAGGCCGTTTTTTTAGCCGCCAGGTCAGCAATAGCGCCACCGCCACCAGCCCTGCTGCCGCCAGATAGATAACCGGCACGCCCGCCCACGTCATTATCAACCCAGCCAACGGCCCGGTAACCCCCAGCGATAAATCCATAAACACCGTGTAGGTCGCCAGCGCAGCGCCCTGATTTTGCTGCGGGACGGCTTTTACCGCGACCACGCCCAGCGCCGGGAAAACCAGTGAGAACCCAGCCCCAGCCAGCAGAACGCCGATTTTCGCCATCCACGGCATGGAAGCCATCCCGACCAGCAGCAGCCCGACAATCTCGACGCTAAAGCAGATCATTGCCACATTCAGCCCGCCTAAACGGTTGATACCATTTGGGAACAACAGTCGAGTGCCGACAAATGTGCAGCTAAAAAGCGTCAGCGCGAAAGCTGCGCCGTCCCAGCCTTTGGCATCATAAAACAGGGTAATAAACGTGGCGATCACCCCAAATCCAGCGGAAGCCAGGGCCAGCGCCATACCGTACAACCAGACACGCCCGAGCACCGCGCGAAACGGCAACGGTTTGCCTTTGCTGGCCTTCACCGCAGGACGAGGGAGCGCCAGCAGTATCGCCACCAGCGCCACGCCCATCACGGTCAGCGCCAGCCCCTGTAAGCCCCCCCAGGCATAAAACAGAACGCCCAGCGGCGCGCCTATCGCCATCGCGCCATAGGTCACGATGCCATTCCAGGAAATCACCCGTCCGATGTGCATTGAGCCAACAACCCCCACGCCCCACAGCGTAGAGCCAGTTCCGGCAAAGCTCTGCCCAATTCCGAGAATCACCCGCCCCAGACACAGCAGCAGCAGACTAGCCAACGGCCAGTCGTTCGTTGATCCTGCCAGCAAATAGCCCAGACCACTTAAAAAGCAGCCACACAGCCCGAATACCACAATTTTCTTTGGCCCCAGCAGGTCAGCATAGCGACCTGCATGCGGACGGCTCAGCAGCGTAGCGAAATATTGCAGGCTGATAACCAACCCCGCCCAGAAGGCGCTGAACCCCATCACATCGTGGACGTAGCCCGGCAATACCGCGAGCGGCAGGCCGATGGTCAGATAGCTGGCGAAGTTGAACATCACCACAGAGACAATGCGCAGATTAAGGCGTAAACCGCTCAGCGTCGGTTCAGCGACGGGTTCGGGCATGAAGGGTCACCACGTTTTCACAACAGTGTTTCATTTCTACCATGTTGCCGCGCAGAAATCAGCAGTCAGTTTAGGAATCTCAGCCGCAAGCCAGCCGCTACACTTAATGCAAAAACGCAAACAGGAAGAAAATATGACAACCGCTCAGCCCGATAAAACGGGTTTGCACATTTTGCTCAAACTGGCTGCTCTGGTGGTGATCCTCGCCGGTATTCATGCCGCGGCGGATATCATTGTGCAACTGCTGCTGGCCCTCTTTTTTGCCATTGTATTGAATCCGCTGGTCGCCTGGTTTATTCGCCGGGGAGTACGTCGCCCGGTTGCCATTACGCTCGTAGTGGTGGTGATGCTGTTCGTCCTCACGGCACTGATCGGCGTCCTCGCGTCTTCGATTACGGAATTCATGGCCATGCTGCCCAAATACAACAAGGAGCTGACACGTAAGGTCCTGCATCTGCAAGAGATGGTTCCCTTTTTAAATCTGCATATGTCCCCGGAGCGCATGCTACAACGCATGGACTCCGACAAAATAATGACCTTCACCACCACGCTGATGACAAGTCTTTCCGGCGCCATGGCCAGCGTCGTTCTGCTGGTGATGACGGTCGTCTTTATGCTGTTTGAGGTACGTCATGTTCCTTATAAGCTGCGCTTTTCGCTGAACAACCCACAAATCCATATTGCGGGGCTGCATCGGGCGCTCAAGGGCGTATCTCACTATCTGGCACTGAAAACGTTGCTCAGCTTATGGACCGGTGCCATTATCTGGCTGGGTCTGGCGCTGATGGGGATTCAGTTTGCTCTGATGTGGGGCGTGCTGGCCTTCCTGCTAAACTACGTGCCCAACATTGGCTCGGTCATTTCCGCCGTCCCGCCCATGATCCAGGCGCTGCTGTTCAACGGCATTTACGAATGCGTACTGGTTGGTGCGCTGTTCCTGGTGGTGCATATGGTTATTGGCAATATCCTCGAACCCCGCATGATGGGGCATCGGCTGGGATTATCGACGCTTATCGTCTTCCTCTCTTTGCTGGTATGGGGATGGCTGCTCGGCCCGGTAGGCATGCTGCTCTCCGTGCCGCTAACCAGCGTGTGTAAAATCTGGATGGAAACGACCACAGGCGGTAGCAAACTGGCAATTTTACTGGGACCCGGCAGGCCCAAAAGTCGATTACCGGGATAAACTTGCAAACAGCATGTGAAGAGTGGTACACAACCCCATTATTACTAAAGGTTAGTCCTGATATGTACCGGATCGTTCATGGGAAAGTTTCTGTTTTAAGCGCTGGCGAACTGCCTGCCGCGATGAAAGAGCAAGCGCCGCAAGGTGTTCGCCGTGCGCGCTGGCTGGCTGGTCGCGTGCTGCTTTCCCATGCCCTTTCGCCATTACCGAACATCATCTATGGCGAGCAAGGAAAACCGGCCTTTTCCGCCGACACGCCGCTGTGGTTCAATCTCAGCCATAGCGGCGATGACATCGTCCTGCTGCTCAGCGACGAAGGGGAAGTCGGCTGCGATATTGAAGTTATTCGCCCGCGCGATAACTGGCAAACGCTGGCAAATACGGTATTCAGTCTTGGGGAACACGCTGAAGTTGAAGCCGAACACCCGGAGCAACAGCTGGCGGCGTTCTGGCGCATCTGGACGCGTAAAGAAGCTATCGTGAAACAGCGCGGCGGCAGTGCCTGGCAAATCGTCAGCGTCGACAGTACCGCACTGACCTCCTCACTCTCCGTCAGCCAGTGCCAGATCGATACCCTGAGCCTGGCGGTTTGCACCCCCACGCCATTTACCCTGACCGCCGACGCCGTACACAGGCTGTAATGTTTTCATTCCCGTGCGCCGCCGCGCAATATCGTAAGGTTGAAATCTGATGCAACGTATCACCATCACACTTGATGACGATTTATTAGAAACGCTCGACGGCCTGAGTCAGCGCCGTGGCTACAACAACCGTTCCGAAGCGATCCGCGATATTCTGCGCGGCGCACTGGCGCAGGAAACCACTCAGGAGCACGGCACTCAGGGCTTCGCGGTGCTCTCGTATGTTTATGAGCATGAGAAGCGTGACCTGGCGAGCCGCATTGTTTCTACCCAACACCACCACCACGATTTATCGGTCGCCACGCTGCACGTGCACATCAACCATGACGACTGCCTGGAAATCGCCGTACTAAAAGGCGACATGGGCGATGTACAGCATTTTGCCGATGACGTGATCTCCCAGCGCGGCGTGCGCCACGGTCATTTGCAGTGCCTGCCGAAAGAAGAGTAATTGCCTGTTTCGTTGCCGGATGGCGGCTACGCATTATCCGGCCTACTCCGTTACCGTTTGTAGGCCAGGCAAGCGAAGCCCCCCTGGCAATAATGTTTACGCCATCGTGCCAATCGTCTTTCTAAAGCGCAGCAGCGCTATCAGGAAGAACGCGCTGCCAATCGCCAACAGCGTCAGGAACTGCGGCCAGACGATGCCAAACCCAGCGCCGCGGTAAAGTATCGCCTGCGCGAGGCTGACAAAATGGGTAGTTGGCATAGTCAGCATTATGTCCTGCACCGCCTGCGGCATGCTTTCACGCGGTGTAGAACCACCAGAGAGCATCTGTAGCGGCAGCAGTACCAGAATCATCAGTAACCCCAGTTGCGGCATAGAGCGCGCCAGCGTGCCCATAAAAATGCCGATCGAGGTGGTGGCGAACAGGCTCAGCGCCACGCCCAGCATAAACAGTGGTATCGAACCTTCAATGGGTACGCCGAGCACGCCTTTTACCATCAGCATCAGCGATAAACCGGAAACCACCAGCACCACCAGACCCATCGACCAGATTTTTGCCATCATGATCTCAAACGGCGTCACCGGCATAACCAGCAGATGTTCTATTGTCCCGTGCTCGCGCTCGCGGATCAGCGCCGACCCGGTAAGCACGATCGCCAGCATGGTGATGTTGTTGATAATCGCCATCACCGCGCCAAAGCGGGCAGGTTCCAGATTAGGGTTAAAGCGCATACGCATTTCCAACGCCACCGGCGGCTCATTGTTGTCACGGTAACGCGCCACAAAGCTGTTCACCTCGCCGCTGATGATATTCTGGATATAGCTGTTGCCGGTAAAGGCCTGGCTCATCCGCGTGGCATCGACGTTAACCTGTATATCCGGCTGCCGACCGGCCAACACATCACGCTGAAAATCAGGTGGAATGTTCACGGCGAAGGTGTAGCGCCCGGCGTCCAGTCCGGCATCCATCTCATCAGCGGTGATCATCTCCGGCGGTAAAAACCACGGGCGATAAAAGCTGTTCACAATCCGGTTCGACAACTGCGACTGGTCCATATCGGCAATAGCAATCGGAGCCAGATGCAGCGAACCCGGCAGGACGGTCGCGGAAGAATAAACCGAAATCGTGAAGGCAAAGACGATCAGCGTCAGCATCGCTTTGTCACCCAGCAGGCTGCGCAACTCTTTGATGCCGAGGTTATAAATATTGCGTAATCGGCGCATCACCCCTCCTGTTTTTTCAGCAGTAATACGCTCAGACCAATCACCACCGGAATGGCTACCGCCAGCGGAATAAACAGCTGCCAGAGATCGGTCAGATCCAACGCTTTAGAGAACGTCCCACGCGCGATGGTCAGAAAATGGCTGGTCGGGTAAATTTCACCAATCCAGCGTCCAGGCCCTTCGAGCGAGGCGACCGGATCGATCATCCCGGAAAACTGCGTCGCCGGGATCAGCGTAATAATCGCCGTACCAAAAATAGCCGCGATCTGGCTTTTCATAAACGTGGAAATTAACAGACCCAGCCCGGTGGCAATGGTGACGTACAACAGCGCGGCCAGCGTCAGGGTTAAAAAACTCCCTTTATGCGGTACGCCGAACACAAACACCGACAGCGCACACAGCAGCAGGAAGTTCAGCATCCCCAGCACGATGTACGGCAACTGTTTGCCGAGTAAAAACTCGCTGCGGGTCGTGGGCGTAACGTACAGGTTGATAATCGACCCCAGCTCTTTCTCACGCACTACGCTGAGGGCGCTGAGCATCGAGGGGATCATCATCAGCAGCAGCGGGATCACCGCCGGAACAATCGCCGGCAGACTCTTTACATCCGGGTTGTAACGATAGCGAGTTTCAATGGTCATCAGCCCGTTTTGCCCACTGGCATTGGGTTGCCGCGCCATCACGTCCTGCAGCCAGGTCTGGTGCATCGCCTGTACGTAGCCTCTGACCGTTTCAGCGCGGCTCGGCATTGCACCATCGACCCAGACGCCAATCTTCACCGGCGTGCCACGCGCGATATCGCGGCCAAAGTTTGGCGGGATCTCTATTGCTACCGCCACTTCGCCCGAACGCATCCGTTTGTCCAGCTCGTCATAACTGGTGAGCGGCGGCTGTTCGATAAAATAGCGCGATCCCGCCAGATTCAGCGTCCACGCCTGGCTGCTGACGGTCTGGTCACGATCGAGCACCGAAAAACGCAGGTTCTCCACATCCATGCTGATGCCGTAGCCCATGATCAGCATCAGGATCACTGTGCCCATCAGCGCCAGCGTTGAACGTACCGGATCGCGTCGTAGTTCCAGCGCTTCACGGCGGCTGTAGCTGAACAACCGCCGCAGGCTAAAGCCCTGCCGCGGCGGCTGACTATTTTCATGCGCTATCGGAACATTGGCTGGCGGTAACTGAGCTTCCGGTGCCGGGCCTGCCGCTTCCTGTAACCAGGAGATAAACGCCTCTTCCAGACTGGCAGCGCCACGCTGTTTCACCAGTTCCTGCGGCGTGCCGCTGGCCAGCACTTTTCCGGCGTGCATCAGCGACATCCGGTCGCAGCGCTCCGCTTCGTTCATAAAGTGGGTGGAGATAAAAATGGTCACTTTGTCCTGCCGCGACAGATCGACCATCAGTTGCCAGAACATGTCCCTCGCCACCGGATCGACCCCGGAGGTCGGCTCATCAAGAATGAGCATTTCCGGGCGATGGATCACCGCCACCGCCAGCGACAGGCGTTGACGGATCCCCAACGGCAGCGCGCCGGGCAACGCGTCTTCGACATCGGTCAGCGAAAAGCGCTCGCTCATCTCTTGTACCCGCCCGGGGATTTCTGCTTCGGGGATATGGAACAACCGCGCATGTAGTTCGAGGTTTTGCCGGACGGTCAGCTCGCTGTAGAGCGAAAACGCCTGCGACATATAGCCCACCCGGCGGCGGGTATCGATATTCTTCGGGTCAACCGCTTGTCCAAACAGCCACGCCTCACCTTCGCTTGCGGGTAGCAGACCGGTGAGCATCTTCATGGTGGTGGATTTACCGCAGCCGTTGGAGCCGAGAAAACCGAAGATTTCCCCGCGCGGAATACGAAAGTTAACGTGGTCAACGGCGACAAACTTACCGAAGCGCATAGTCAGGTCTTTCGCCTCGATAGCAATCTCTTCCTGCTCAGCGTGATACGGCGGGATCACCACCGGCTTATGCGCCTGGCGCTGGGCTTCAGGTAGCAGCGCGATAAACGCCTGCTCCAGCGTGTTGCTGTTGGTTTGTTCGCGTAGCTGCTGGGCGCTCCCGGTGGCTAACACCTCCCCGGCGTTCATCGCCACCAGCCAGTCAAAGCGCTCGGCTTCTTCCATGTAAGCGGTCGCAACCAGCACGCTCATGTTGGTCTGCCGCTGGCGAATGCTGTTAATCAGATCCCAGAACTGGGCGCGGGACAGCGGATCGACCCCGGTGGTGGGTTCATCGAGAATTAACAGTTCCGGGTCGTGGATTAACGCACAGCACAGCCCCAGCTTTTGCTTCATCCCGCCCGAGAGTTTCCCGGCGGGACGGTCGCGAAACGGTGCCAGGCCGGTGCTGTTCAGCAGCTCGGTAATCCGCGCTTCGCGTTCCGCTTTATCATGACCAAACAGCCGGGCAAAGAAATCGACGTTCTCATACACCGACAGCGTATGGTACAGGTTTTTCCCTAACCCCTGCGGCATCCAGGCAATGCGCGGGCAGACATCCCGTCGATGTTTTGGGTCGCGCATATCGCCGCCCAGCACCATCACGTTGCCGTGTTCAATGACCCGCGCGCCGGAGATGAGCGACAGCAGGCTCGATTTTCCGACGCCATCCGGGCCAATAAGCCCCACCATACAGCGGGCAGGGATATCCAGCGTGATGTTGTTCAGCGCGACCGTTTTCCCGTAATGCTGACTCACGCCGTCAAGGTGCGCCACGGGAGGAACGGGAACCAGCGCCAGATGCGTCATTGCGGCAACCTCACCACCAGGTCGTCAGGCCAGGGGCGATTTTCATCAACACGCACCCACGCCATGCCCGGCAGACCGGTTTTCACGTACTCCAGATGCTGCTGCAACAGCTCTGGCGGGATACGCGCTTTAACGCGGAACATCAGCTTCAGCCGTTCATCACTGGTTTCGACCGTTTTCGGCGTGAACTGCGCGACGCTAGCCACAAAGCTAATGGTCGCCGGAATACGCAGATCCGGCGCGGCATCCAGCACCAGGCGAGCTTCACCACCAATCTTCAATAAACCAGCCTGTTCGGTAGGTAAGAAGAACGTCATGTAGACATCGCTGAGATCGACCATATTCAGTACGCGACCGCCCGCGGAAAGCACCTCGCCCGGTTCAGCGACGCGGTACTGCACACGACCATCGCGCGGGGCTTTCAGCTCGCTGTCATCAATATCAGCGGCAATGCGACGTTCGGTGGCCTGCGCGGCTTCTACGCGGGTTTGCGCCTGAATGATGCTGGTACGAGCGGCTTCAATTGCGGCTTTTGCCGCAGAGACCTGCGCCTTTGCGGATTCCAGTGCCGCGCGAGCGCTTTCAGCCGCAGCCCTGTCGTCATCCAGTTGTTGCTCGGATACAGCCCCACGCAGGGATAGCGAACGGGAGCGAACGTGACGTTTAGAGACCGACTGCAGTTCCGCCTCGCGCTGTTTTACCACCGACTGCGCGGCGCGCATTTCACTTTGCCGCTGTTCCAGCAGCGCTCGTGCCGCCGCCACCGCGCTTTCGGCTTCTTTGATTTGCGCGACAGCTTCCAGCCGCTGCTCCTGCAGCACGCGGGTATCCATTTTCGCCAGTACCTCGCCCTGACGAACGAACTGTCCTTCCGATACGAGGATCGTATCGATACGCCCGGCAATTTTGGTGGCAATATCCACTTCGGTAGCTTCTATTCTGCCGTTGCTGGCCGCGAAACCTTCCGGAATCCCCGCAGGACGCAACATCCACCATGCCATTGCAGCAACCACCACCACAATACCCGCGCCCCACCACACCAGATGACGCTTAATCTTTTCCATATCCGACCCGCCGTAATCCCTGTTATCAAACGATGCGTGTCACAAAGCCCACTGAACAGCTATTCAGCGGGAGATTCCATCCGGGATGAGAAGGAATGAGAAATAATGGCCAGAGTGCGGACAGGCGTAATAGCAACGCACGCCGCGAAGGAAGTGAGTGACGAAAATGCTGTGAAATCGGGTAGTAATGTTGTCATCATCAGCGTTCCTGGCCGGAAATGAAACACGCATACTCATAACTGTTGTCTATTGAATACTAACACCTGGATTCAATATGTCTATTCGGTTGTCGTTTCCAGTTCAGCCCTGGCACAAGAAATATTTCGTATATCAACGATTGATAAACAATCGCAACTATAAACATAATCAATGATTAGGCATCCCTATAATAGCGGCTCATTTACCGATCTCGTTATGGCGAGGCTCCTGTACAAATACAAGTTACCGCCCTGCTGGTATCGAGAGAGACCACTCAGGGAAATACAGGCATCCATCGAATCAAGGTGTTGCCAAGGTAACTTCTGACGATTTCACCATCGGGCAGATACGTTGTTCAGTGCTAAAACCAGGACGTAGGGATCTGCCTGCGCTAACCCTGTCTTGTTCGCCCCTATGAGAGATTTTTATAGGGAATTACACCATGTCATCTATGCCACTCTGCGCCGCTCATCATCCTATGCCGGATTTCAACGGCGACGCTATCGCCCAATATATGCGCACCGATTTTATTACTCTGCCGGACCATCTCAGCGTGAACGGCGCTCGCGAGTACTTTGTCTCCCAACTCACAACGGATGACATCCCAGGCCAGGTCTTTGTTGTGGCCGGAAAAGCGCTGCGCGGGGTGTTATCCATCAAGCGCTTATTGCAGGAAAAAGATACGTCGCTGAACATCAACCATCTTACGGACAGCTGTTTATTTCATGTAAAGCCTGATGATGAACGGGCGCAGGTCGTTGCCGAGTTAGCCGAACGCGAAGTCGATCTGGTTGCTGTCGTTGAGAGAGGTGAGCTGGTCGGTTGTCTGATGGAAAAAGAGATCGCTCATCTACAGGAAGATGATGTTACCGAAGACGTTCAGCTTCAGGGCGCCACGCTACCGCTGGAAAAACCCTATCTGGAAATTAGTCCGTGGACATTGTGGAAAAAGCGTTCGGTCTGGCTCCTGCTGCTGTTTGTCGCAGAAGCCTATACCAGCAGCGTGCTTCAGCATTTTGAAGAGGCGCTGGAATCCGCAATTGCCCTGGCCTTTTTTATTCCGCTATTAATTGGTACTGGCGGCAACAGCGGTACGCAGATCACTTCGACGCTGGTACGTTCAATGGCGCTGGGAGAAGTGCGGCTGCGCGATATGGGCCGGGTGATCCGCAAAGAAGTTTCAACTTCGCTGCTGATCGCTCTGACGCTGGGCCTGGCAGGGTGCTTACGCGCGTGGATGATGGGCATCGGCATGGAAATCACGCTGATCGTCAGCCTGACGCTGGTTTGCATTACGCTGTGGAGCGCCGTGGTGTCATCAGTGATCCCCATGGTGCTCAAGCGTATCGGCATTGATCCCGCCGTGGTTTCGGCCCCGTTTATCGCCACGCTTATCGACGGTACCGGGTTAATTATCTACTTTAAAATCGCCCAGCACTTTCTTGGTCTGAACTAATGATAACGCCCGGCAGCTCAGGTTGTCGGGCGTCACAGTCAGGCTGGCGCTAAATCTTGCGCACACGCCCAGGCGCTCGACCATGCCCACTGGAAGTTATAGCCTCCCAACCAGCCGGTAACGTCCATCACTTCGCCGATAAAATAGAGTCCCGGCACTTTACGTGCTTCCATCGTGCGCGATGAAAGCTCATTGGTATCAACGCCGCCCAGTGTGACTTCAGCGGTACGATACCCTTCCGTACCGTTCGGCTGCACCCGCCAATCGGTCAGCGTCTCAACCAGCGTTTGTTGATCACGCACATTAAGCTGTTTCAGCGAGACGTCCGGGATTTGCCCTAACTGCTGTAAACATTCCACCAGCCGTTTTGGCAACTGCATAGCAAGCGTATTCTTTAAGCTCTGATTAGGGTGGGCGCTGCGTTGGTCATCGAGGAAGCTCGCAAGGTCAACATCCGGCAACAAATTAATGCTGACAAATTCGCCTGGCTGCCAAAAACTGGAAATCTGCAGTACGGCCGGACCAGAAAGCCCGCGGTGCGTAAAGAGCAGATTTTCACGAAAGACGGTGCCGTCCTCGGCGGTGATAACGGAAGAAACGGACACGCCAGAGAGCACCTGAAGCTGCTCCAGCAGTGGCTTATGCAACGTAAAGGGCACCAGTCCTGCGCGCGTTGGCAATACGTTCAGACCGAACTGTTCGGCAATTTTATAACCAAACGGCGTTGCCCCCAGACCCGGCATAGAGAGACCACCGGAGGCAATAACCAGCTTTTTCGTGCCCACGGTCATCCCGTTCAATTCGAGAATGAAATCATCACCCTCTCGCTCGACGCTCAGGACTTCGCTACGTAACCGCATAGTTACGTTACCTTTTTCACACTCGTCTACCAGCATATCGACAATTTGCTGTGCGGAATCATCGCAGAACAGCTGGCCTAGCGTTTTTTCGTGCCAGGCAATACCGTGTTTGCCCACCAGGTCGATAAAATCCCACTGCGTGTAACGCGCCAGCGCCGATTTGCAAAAATGAGGGTTTTGGCTCAAATAGGCGGCAGGCTCGACATAAAGATTGGTAAAGTTGCAGCGTCCCCCGCCAGACATGAGAATCTTACGCCCCGGCTTTTTACCATTATCAATCAGCAGTACGCGACTACCTGCTTGTCCTGCCTGCGCGGCACAAAACATACCCGCTGCGCCAGCGCCTATAATAACGGTATCAAACCTTTCCACGTTGCGATCCTCTCTAAAAAGCGGGTGTGAATTGTAAAGATTCCTCAGTGGTCGCACCAGCACCAAACTACCGATAAAGGGTATTTAACTGAAATATATAGGATAATTCTTTAGTGGTGTAAAACAAAGCAGGAGACAAATCAAAAAAACTCTATATTTCACTTTGCCCGCGCCGCCAAAGTCACTGATAATGCGCCGCGTTCATGTCCTCAAAATGGCGTAACGTCCTATGCTACATTTGTTTGCTGGCCTGGATTTACATACCGGGCTTTTACTATTGCTTGCTCTGGCTTTTGTGCTGTTCTACGAAGCGATTAACGGCTTCCATGATACAGCCAATGCTGTCGCAACCGTGATCTATACCCGTGCAATGCGTTCGCAATTGGCGGTGGTCATGGCTGCGGTGTTCAACTTCTTTGGTGTTTTGCTGGGCGGTCTCAGCGTGGCGTATGCCATCGTGCATATGCTGCCAACGGATCTGCTGCTCAATATGGGATCGTCACATGGCCTCGCCATGGTGTTCTCCATGCTGCTGGCGGCAATTATCTGGAACCTGGGTACCTGGTACTTTGGTTTGCCTGCATCCAGCTCCCACACGCTAATTGGCGCCATTATCGGTATTGGTTTAACCAATGCGCTGATGACCGGCACTTCTGTGGTAGATGCACTTAACATTCCGAAAGTTATCGGTATTTTTGCCTCGCTTATCATCTCGCCGATTGTCGGCCTGGTGGTTGCAGGTGGTCTTATTTTCATTCTGCGTCGCTACTGGAGCGGTACGAAAAAACGTGCCCGTATCCACCTGACGCCAGCAGAACGTGAAAAGAAAGACGGTAAGAAAAAGCCGCCGTTCTGGACCCGTATTGCCCTAATCCTCTCCGCTATCGGCGTGGCGTTCTCTCATGGCGCTAACGACGGGCAGAAAGGCATTGGTCTGGTGATGCTGGTGCTGATTGGCGTAGCGCCTGCAGGCTTCGTGGTGAATATGAATGCTTCCGGTTACGAGATTACCCGTACCCGTGATGCCATCAATAACGTCGAAGTCTTCTTCCAGCAGCGTCCTGACCTCCTTAAACAGGCCACAGGCGTAGACCAGTTGATTCCGTCCCCGACGGACGCGGCACCAGCGACGACGACAGAGTTCCATTGCCACCCGGCGAATACCATCAACGCGCTGGAACGTGCGAAAGGTATGCTGGCGAACCTGGAAACCTACGACAAGTTAAGCGTCGAACAGCGCGGTCAACTGCGTCGCATTATGCTGTGCATCTCTGATACCACCGATAAAGTGGTGAAACTGCCTGGCGTAAGCACTGACGATCAGCGTCTGCTGAAGAAACTGAAAGCTGACATGCTGAGCACCATTGAGTACGCGCCTATCTGGATCATTATGGCCGTCGCACTGGCGCTGGGCATTGGTACCATGATCGGCTGGCGTCGCGTAGCCACCACCATTGGTGAGAAAATCGGTAAGAAAGGCATGACCTATGCCCAGGGGATGTCGGCACAGATGACCGCCGCAGTCTCTATCGGTCTCGCCAGTTACACCGGTATGCCCGTTTCCACCACCCACGTTCTCTCCTCTTCCGTTGCGGGGACGATGGTTGTTGATGGCGGCGGTTTACAGCGTAAAACGGTGACCAGCATTCTGATGGCCTGGGTCTTCACCCTGCCAGCCGCAATTCTTCTTTCCGGCGGGCTTTACTGGCTCTCTCTGAAGCTTATCTAAGCGAATGCACGGTAAAAAAGCGGGTCAGTTTTCTGACCCGATTTTTTTGTATCTGTCGTTGGCATCAGTGCCAGATAATCAGCGCAACCATGCTGATTAGCACCAGGCCACATAGCGCGCTGGTGAGGATGAACTGACCGCGAACCCGCTCACAGCGGCGAATAAACTCATCATCATGATGATCGCGGTAACGCTGAGCGTAGATATACCACACCAGACGCATCTGCTTGTTCGGTTGCCCATGCGAGGTAAAAAAGCCCCCACCATCTACATACTGGTAAAGCAATGGATCGCAACCACGAAGTACCACTAACAGTGCGCGTAGCGAAGAAAAATAGCGCGCCATATTAACAATGCAAACGACACATAAAGCCCAGAACAATGCAATGGTGCTTATCATACCTCCTCCCCGGCGACCCGCCCACGGAACTCCTTTCCGGGACTACCGCTCCCCGATACCCTGCCAAACCATTCAGTGAAGAGTACAGCCGAACCGTTCGTATTAGTATCACGCATCCGAACGCCTCTCTAGATAGTGTAGGAGATTAGTTAATTTTTTTGCCAGAAGGTTAATCGCTATCAATGCAATTAACTAAAAAATTTGTTTAACTGCTTGGCAAGCAAGGCGGATTGACGGATTATCCTGGTCGCTATAATGTAAGGATAGTCCTTATATGGTACGTTTTTACGACTGGGCTAGCCCCGCGCGCAAGGTTCGCAGGATGCGGATGACGCGGCGGCAGGTAAACGCCAGCAGGCTAGTCATCGACAACTTATGGAAGGAGTAACACTATGGCTTATAAACACATTCTTATCGCGGTTGATCTTTCTCCGGAAAGCAAAGTTCTGGTTGAAAAAGCGGTCTCTATGGCGCGGCCTTACAATGCTAAAGTCTCCCTTATCCACGTTGACGTAAACTATTCCGACCTGTACACCGGGCTTATCGACGTGAATCTGGGCGACATGCAGAAACGCATTTCTGAAGAAACCCACCACGCGCTAACCGAGCTTTCCACCAACGCAGGCTACCCTATCACCGAAACCCTGAGCGGTAGCGGCGACCTGGGTCAGGTTCTGGTTGATGCCATCAAAAAATACGACATGGATCTGGTCGTTTGTGGTCACCACCAGGATTTCTGGAGCAAGCTAATGTCCTCCGCGCGCCAACTAATCAACACTGTCCACGTCGACATGTTGATTGTTCCGCTGCGTGACGACGAAGAAGCATAAAACGCTGGCCGTCGGGAGATAACCCGACGCGCTACAAGTCGTTAAGCCTGTAAACGCCCGCCTTTGCGGGCGTTTTTGTTTTTATCATTCAGACACAATTAGTACATCAATCCAACAAATAAATCATAATTAGTGTGATCAACTAATTGGATCGAAAACTATCTCTATAATACTCTACGCCTGCGGCCAATAACCGCAGTCTATAACAAAATAAGACTTTTTCGGCGCGTTTAAGCATACGCGTTCATACTTTTCGGGATGGCTTTGAAAGGCGATGGAATATGAATAAAACTGCACCTACGGGCTTGCTGCAGCAACCTCGTCCGTTCTTCATGATCTTCTTTGTTGAATTATGGGAACGATTTGGCTATTACGGCGTTCAGGGCATCCTGGCGGTATTTTTTGTTAAGCAGCTCGGCTTTTCGCAGGAACAGGCATTTGTCACCTTTGGTGCATTTGCCGCGCTGGTCTACGGCCTGATCTCGATCGGCGGCTACGTCGGCGACCATCTGTTAGGTACCAAGCGCACGCTGGTACTCGGCGCCATTGTGCTGGCGATCGGCTACTTCATGACCGGGATGTCACTGCTTAAGCCCGACCTGATTTTTATTGCTTTGGGTACCATTGCCGTCGGTAATGGGCTGTTTAAAGCCAACCCGGCAAGCCTGCTGTCAAAATGCTATCCACCGAAAGACGCCCGTCTGGACGGTGCTTTCACCCTGTTTTATATGTCGATTAACATCGGTTCACTGCTGTCGTTGTCGCTGGCACCGGTGATTGCCGATAAGTTTGGCTATGCGGTGACCTATAATCTGTGCGGGGCCGGGCTTATTGTCGCGCTGTTGGTCTACTTTGCCTGCCGTGGAATGGTGAAGAATATCGGTTCAGAGCCGGACCATAAGCCGCTGAATTTCCGTAATCTATTCTGCGTGCTGGCCGGAACGGTAGTGATGGTATTTATCTGCGCCTGGCTGATGCACAACGTGCAGATTGCCAACCTGGTGCTGATCGTCCTGTCAATTGCCGTGACGATCATCTTCTTCCGTCAGGCCTTCAAACTGGATAAAACCGGGCGCAACAAAATGTTCGTGGCCTTTATCCTGATGCTGGAAGCGGTGGTGTTCTACGTCCTGTACGCGCAGATGCCAACTTCACTGAACTTCTTTGCTATCAATAACGTGCACCATGAAATTCTTGGTTTCGCCATCAACCCGGTAAGCTTCCAGGCGCTGAACCCGTTCTGGGTGGTACTGGCGAGTCCGGTACTGGCCGCAATCTATACCCGTCTGGGCAACAAAGGTAAAGACCTGACCATGCCGATGAAGTTTACGCTCGGTATGTTCCTGTGCTCGCTGGGTTTCCTGACCGCCGCTGCAGCCGGAATGTGGTTTGCCGATGCGCAGGGGCTGACGTCGCCGTGGTTTATCGTGCTGGTGTATCTGTTCCAGAGCCTGGGTGAACTGCTGATTAGCGCCCTGGGGCTGGCTATGGTCGCCGCTCTCGTGCCACAACACCTGATGGGCTTTATTCTCGGGATGTGGTTCCTGACCCAGGCAGCAGCCTTCCTGATGGGGGGTTATGTCGCGACGTTCACCGCCGTACCAGAGAACATCACCGACCCGCTGCAAACGCTGCCTATCTATACCAACGTCTTCAGTAAGATTGGTCTGGTGACCCTGGCCGTAACGGTTGTGATGGCGATTATGGTGCCATGGCTGAACCGCATGATTAATACGCCGAGCACCGAGCAATAACCTTCAGTGCCGGATGGCGGCTATTGCCCTATCCGGCATTTTCACTCACTACCCTTTACGCGCGTCTATCCACTCCTGCACTTCCACCACAAAGGTGTCCGGCGCTTTGCGGTACATTTTGCGCGCCAAGTCCAGAATCGTATGCTGACCGAGCGCTTCTTCCATCCGCTGCTGGGCCATGTCCATTACCGAACGCACACCACAAATGCCTTCACAGGCCCACTCTGGTGGATGCTCCTCAAATACCGCCAACCGCTGGCGAATTTCACGACATTCAAAGATGCGCTTATCACCATCAATAGCATTCACCACATCCAGCACAGTGATGTGTTCAGCAGGTTTAGCTAACTGGAAACCACCGCCCTTGCCTTCAATGCTGCGCACCAGACCCGCTTTGGACAGACGGGTGAAAATTTTTGCCAGATAGTCATATGGCACACTTTGCAGTTCGGCAATTTCCCGCACGCTCATATCCCGCGCGTCGCCCTTACTGTCGACCATACACATCAGGCTATGAATGCCGTACTCAACCCCAGAACTGTAGAATGCCATTCTCTTATCTCAGTCAAAATTAATCTGAGTTTATTGTAGCTTTTTCGTTTCACTCATTCCAGACAGCAAAGTAACCCCTCTTCACAATAAAACTTTAAATACATATTTATCAAATAGATAATAAAAAACCCTCACCCTTTGAGGCAAAAAGGATCTCAATCGCATTGCAATTCATAACTACGACAAATAAAATCCGAGTAAATAACTCGTAGTCACCAGTGAGAAAACTCCAATGCGTAAACAAATTCTGATCGTGGGCGCCGGCTTTGCCGGTATGTGGGCAGCATTAAGCGCCGCACGACTGGCGGATAAACATCAGCAGGCCATTGATATTACAGTAATTGCGCCACAGCCAGAGCTGCGTGTCCGCCCACGTTTTTATGAAAGCGCCGTTCATACGCTGGTCGCACCACTGCAACCGCTGTTTGACGTTACCGGCGTCAACTTCCTGCAAGGTCACGTCGAGCAAATCCTCCCGGACTCTAAAGAGGTGAGCTGGAAAGATGCCAACGGTGACATTCATCTGCGCCGCTACGACCGCCTGGTGCTTGCCAGCGGAAGTCACGTAAACCGCGACGCCGTCACCGGTGCCGCCGAGCACGCGTTTGACCTCGACCAACTTGAGAGCGCCGCCGTACTGGAGCAGCACATTAACGATCTGGCATTACAACCGGAAAGTGAGGCTCGCAATACGGTAGTGGTCTGCGGCGGCGGCTTTACCGGCATTGAAATGGCGCTGGAATTACCAGGTCGTTTGCGCGAAATATTGGGCGCTGATGCTAAGACCAGAGTTGTCGTAGTTGAACGCGGTGCTCAGCCGGGCGGACGCTGGAGCCAGGAATTACGTGACGTGATTATCGAAGCCTCTGCTGAACTGGGTGTCGAGTGGCTGGTCAATGCAGAAGTAGAGTGCGTGGATGCCTCTGGCGTCACGCTAAAAGATGGACAGGTGATTTCTTCCCAGACAGTTATCTGGACCGTCGGCGTTCAGGCTAATAGCCTGACAGCACAGATTAACGCCCCGCGCGATCGCCAGGGCCGTCTGCATGTCAATGCCAATCTACAGGTTGTGGGTCACGATGATATCTACGCCACTGGCGATGTAGCCTACGCCGCCACCGACGACAAAGGCAATCATGCGCTGATGACCTGCCAGCACGCCATCTTGCTGGGTAAATTCGCCGGTAATAATGCCGCGGCAGACCTGTTAAACATAACACCACTGCCATATCGTCAGGAAAACTACGTCACCTGCCTGGATCTTGGTGCCTGGGGTGCGGTGTATAGCGAAGGATGGGATCAGCAGGTGAAACTGACGCGCGCAGAAGCGAAAAAGCTGAAGGTGTCGATTGTCAGCGAGCTGATTTACCCGCCGAAGGCGGACCGCGCGGTAGCGTTTGAGATTGCCGATCCGCTGGCACCGTTTGTTTAACCCGTGATGCCGGATGCGGCTACCGCCTTATCCGGCCTACTAACGGCACCGAGCTGTAGACCCGATAAGGGCACTATAGCTGACCATCTGGCCTATGCCGTTCCCGCATAAATATCGAACCGATGCCCTTTTGTAACTACCGCGTTCGGCGTTGCTACGTCGGCCAGCGGCGGCGCGTAGTCCGGACGCTTCACCACCACTCGTTTGGTGGCTAACTGACGAGCAGGCTCCAGCAGCCCATCCGCATCCAGATCCGGCCCCACCAGCGACTGAAACACACGCATCTCTTTTTTCACCAGCGCGCTTTTCTGCTTATGCGGGAACATCGGGTCGAGGTACACCACCTGCGGGCGCGGCGTGATATCGGTTAACGCCGTCAGGCTCGACGCGTGAATCAACTGCAAACGCTCCTGCAGCCACGGACCGATTTCCGGGTCGGCATACCCGCGCGCCAGGCCATCGTCAAGCAGCGCAGCAACCACCGGGTTTCGTTCCAGCATTCGTACGCGACAGCCTACCGAGGCCAGTACAAACGCATCGCGCCCCAGCCCTGCGGTTGCATCGACCACATCCGGCAGGTAATCGCCTTTAATGCCGACCGCCTTCGCCACCGCTTCACCGCGGCCACCGCCAAATTTGCGCCGATGGGCCATCGCACCGCCCACGAAATCCACGAAGATACCGCCGAGTTTAGGTTCGTCACGTTTGCGCAGTTCCAGATGTGCTGTCGTCATCACCAGCGCCATCAGGTTATCTTCATCGTGTTCCAGTCCCCAGCGGGCGGCCAGAACAGATAAGGCGCCGTCTCCGGCGCCTGTTTCATCAATTAAGCAGATTTTCAATTCCGCTTTACCCTAAATAATTCGAGTTGCATCAAGACAACAAGTGAAGGAATCCCTGGGAACGTACAAATAGTACGTGACCAGGGTGAGTGAGCGCAGTTGCCGAAGAGGCAGCTTGAAGTATGACGGGTAAATCAGCCTTTAATCCCGTAATGCTCCAGCATCGCATCCAGCTGTGGCTCGCGGCCACGGAAGCGTTTGAACAGTTCCATCGGCTCTTCAGAACCGCCACGGGTGAGGATGTTATCGAGGAACGATTGTCCGGTTTGACGGTTGAAAATCCCTTCATCTTCGAAGCGAGAGAAGGCATCTGCCGCCAGCACGTCGGCCCACAGATAGCTGTAGTAACCCGCCGCGTAGCCACCAGCAAAAATGTGGCTGAAGGCATGTGGGAAGCGGCCCCAGGTTGGGCCCGGCACCACTGCGACCTGTTTTTTAATTTCCGCCAGCGTGTCGAGGATTTTAGCCCCTTGCTGCGGGTTAAATTCCGCGTGCAGACGGAAATCAAACAGACCGAACTCCAGTTGACGCAGAATAAACAGCGCCGCCTGGTAGTTTTTCGCCGCCAGCATTTTATCCAGCAGTTCCTTCGGCAGCGGTTCACCGGTCTCAAAGTGACCAGAGATAAACGCCAACGCTTCCGGCTCCCAACACCAGTTTTCCATAAACTGGCTCGGGAGTTCGACCGCATCCCATGGCACACCGTTGATACCGGAAACGCCCGCGGTTTCGATACGGGTCAGCATATGGTGCAGACCGTGGCCGAACTCGTGGAACAGGGTAATCACTTCATCGTGGGTAAACAGAGCGGGTTTGCCGTTCACCGGACGGTTAAAGTTACAGGTCAGGTAGGCGACCGGTTTTTGCAACGTGCCGTCGGTTTTACGCATCTGGCCGACGCAGTCGTCCATCCACGCCCCGCCGCGTTTATGTTCACGGGCATACAGGTCGAGGTAGAAGCTGCCGCGCAGCTCGTTGTTTTCGTCGTACAGCTCGAAGAAACGAACTTCCGGGTGCCAGACGTCAACATCGGTGCGCTCTTTGGCAGTGATGCCATAAATACGTTTAACCACTTCAAACAGACCGTTAACGGCTTTGTTCTCCGGGAAATAAGGACGAAGCTGCTCGTCACTGATGCTGTAGAGGTGCTGCTTTTGTTTCTCGCTATAGTAGGCGATGTCCCACGGCTGAAGCTCATCAACGCCAAATTCCGCTTTCGCGAAGGCGCGCAACTGGGCCAGCTCTTTCTCACCCTGCGGACGGGCACGTTTCGCCAGATCGGTCAGGAAGTCGAGGACCTGCTGCGGGTTTTCCGCCATTTTGGTAGCCAGAGATTTAAAGGCGTAGCTTTCAAAGCCCAGCAGCTGTGCCAGTTCGTGGCGCAGCGCAAGGATCTCTTCCATTATCGGGCTGTTGTCCCATTTGCCAGCGTTCGGCCCCTGGTCAGACGCGCGCGTGGAGTAAGCGCGATACATCTCTTCACGCAGTCCCTGGTTGTCACAGTAGGTCATCACCGGCAGGTAGCTTGGGATATCCAGCGTTAACAGATAGCCTTCCTGCTCTTTGGCTTCCGCCTGGGCCTTCGCCGCAGCCAGCGCACTTTCCGGCATACCAGCCAGCTCGGCTTCATCGGTGACTAACTTCGTCCACCCCATCGTGGCATCAAGGACGTTATTGCTGTACAAGTTGCCGAGTTCAGACAGACGGGTGGCGATTTCACCATAACGCTGCTGTTTTTCCTTCGGCAGACCAATACCAGAAAGCTCAAAATCGCGCAGCGCGTTATCGACCGCTTTTTTCTGTGCGGTGTTCAGGGTGGCGTAATGATCGCCATCACGCAGGTCGCGGTACGCTTTGTACAGGCCTTCATGTTGTCCAACCCAGGTGCTGTATTCAGACAGCAGCGGCAGCGTTTGTTCGTAGGCTTCACGCAGTTCCGGGCTGTTTTTCACCGAGTTCAGGTGGCTAACAGGAGAGAAAATACGCCCCAGCACATCGTCAACTTCCGCCAACGGCTGGCAGAGATTTTCCCAGGTGTACGGCGCGCCCTGCGCAACCACTCGCTCAACGTTTTCGCGGCAATCGTTCAGCGCCTTAGTGACGGCAGGCACGACATGCTCAGGCTGAATTTTAGAAAACGGCGGCAGTTCGAAGGGAGTCAGCAATGGATTGGTCATTAGCGCGGTCCTGTTGAAAAGAGTGAATGAAGCGCGTATCCGGCGCTGTGCATATTAATTTGTACAATGGGGTTAAGTGTAGAGGATTTCAATGCTAACAGTGACGGAAAGACGCCCGGTGGTGCTGCGCTTACCGGGCCTACGGGTAATCTGTGCCGATCTGCTGTAAACTGTGGCAAATCGTCATTTCAGCGGAATTTCATTACCCATGCTCAGTTATCGCCACAGTTATCACGCAGGCAACCACGCCGACGTCCTGAAACACACCGTCCAGAGCCTGATCATTGAATCGCTCAAAGAGAAAGAAAAACCGTTTCTCTATCTGGACACCCATGCTGGCGCTGGCCGTTATCAGCTGAGCAGTGAGCATGCCGAACGTACCGGTGAATATCTGGAAGGGATCGCCCGTATCTGGCAGCAGGACGATTTGCCTGCCGAACTGGAACCCTACATTGGCGTAGTGCAACATTTCAACCGTAGCGGTCAGTTGCGCTACTACCCGGGCTCTCCGTTAATTGCTCGCCAGCTGCTGCGCGAACAGGATAGCCTGCAATTAACTGAACTGCACCCGAGCGACTTTCCCCTGCTGCGCGGCGAATTCCAGAAAGATGAGCGCGCACGCGTGGCCAAAGCCGATGGTTATCAGCAGCTGAAAGCAAAATTGCCGCCGGTTTCACGTCGTGGGCTGATCCTTATCGATCCACCCTACGAAATCAAAAGCGACTACCAGGCGGTGGTCACCGGTATTAACGAAGGCTACAAGCGTTTCGCGACCGGCACCTATGCGCTGTGGTATCCGGTGGTTCTGCGCCAGCAAATCAAGCGCATGATCCACGATCTCGAAGACACCGGCATCCGCAAAATTCTGCAAATTGAACTGGCAGTGCGCCCGGACAGCGATCAGCGCGGTATGACAGCGTCTGGCATGATTGTGATTAACCCGCCGTGGAAGCTGGAACAGCAGATGAACAACGTTCTGCCGTGGTTGCACAGCAAACTGGTTCCGGCAGGAACCGGTCATACCTCGGTAAGCTGGATCGTGCCGGAGTAATCGCAGCCATCGGTGGAACCTTTTAATATCAGGTATACAATCGCGAATATTTTGGCGGATGGCGTAACGCTTCTCCGCCCTACAATGAACATGAAGGAGCGGTCATGACCAAGCACTATGATTACATCGCTATTGGCGGCGGCAGCGGCGGTATTGCCTCCATTAACCGTGCAGCAATGTATGGCCAGAAATGCGCACTTATTGAAGCCAAAGAGTTAGGCGGAACCTGCGTTAACGTGGGCTGCGTACCAAAGAAAGTGATGTGGCATGCCGCCCAGGTTCGCGAAGCGATCCACATGTACGGGCCGGATTACGGTTTCGACACCACCATCAATAAGTTCGACTGGGATAAACTGATCGCCACGCGTACCGCTTATATCGATCGTATCCATACCTCGTATGACAATGTGCTGGGCAAAAATAATGTCGATGTGATTAAAGGTTTTGCCCGCTTTGTGGATGCCAAAACCATTGAAGTGAACAGTGAAACCATTACTGCCGATCATATTTTGATTGCTACCGGCGGTCGCCCGAGCCATCCGAACATTCCGGGTGTGGAATACGGGATCGACTCCGATGGCTTCTTTGAGCTGCCCGCACTGCCGAAGCGCGTTGCGGTCGTCGGCGCAGGTTACATCGCCGTTGAGCTGGCAGGCGTGATTAACGGCCTGGGTGCCCAAACGCATCTGTTCGTGCGTAAACACGCGCCGCTACGCAGCTTCGACCCGATGATCGTCGACACGCTGGTTGAGGTGATGAACGCCGAAGGCCCGACTCTGCATACTCACGCGATTCCGAAAGCGGTCGTTAAAAACGCTGACGGCAGCCTGACCCTGCAACTGGAAGATGGTCGTAGCGAAACGGTAGATTGCCTGATTTGGGCAATTGGTCGTGAACCAGCCACCGATAACTTCAACCTGGCAGTTACTGGCGTGAAAACCAACGAAAAAGGCTACATCGTCGTTGATAAATTCCAGAACACCAGCGTGCCGGGTATTTATGCCGTCGGCGATAATACCGGCGCCGTAGAGCTGACGCCGGTTGCTGTTGCCGCGGGCCGTCGCCTGTCCGAGCGTCTGTTTAACAACAAACCGGACGAACATCTGGACTACAGCAACATCCCGACCGTGGTCTTCAGCCATCCGCCAATTGGCACCGTCGGCCTGACCGAGCAGCAGGCTCGCGAACAGCACGGCGATGACCAGGTAAAAGTGTATAAATCATCGTTTACCGCGATGTATACCGCTGTCACCACGCACCGTCAGCCGTGCCGCATGAAGCTGGTTTGCGTCGGTCCGGAAGAGAAGATTGTCGGTATTCACGGTATTGGTTTTGGAATGGATGAAATGCTGCAAGGCTTCGCGGTCGCACTGAAAATGGGAGCAACCAAGAAAGACTTTGATAACACCGTTGCGATTCACCCAACGGCAGCAGAAGAGTTCGTTACCATGCGTTAATCGCACTTCATGAGTGTTAAAGGGCAAAGAGGGGTTAGCTCTTTGCCCTTAGTTACGTTTCCGCTATCAGTTCAAAGGTTGCAGCAGATAGCGGATCAGCTCCAGCAACGCGATTAACGCTCCCAGAACGATGATTGCTTTATCAATCACCCGTTTTCTCCATCAGATGGAGTGAGAATGCACCCGCTTACTCATCCATTGCCTGTCACGGGGCATGCTCCATTGTTAGATGATAACTATCTCACCCCGGCCAGAGCATCGGCCAACGGCACCACCCGTTTCGCCGATCAGGACTTAGAAAGCGTTTAGCGCGCGTCCGGAAGGGATAAGTTACAGAGCTAACTGGATAAGTATACAGTTCTTTTAATCGTAACTGCCAGCGCATTCTTGCAATAGTACCGTTAAGGTAATAGGATTGAAGCGTTAGATGATAACTATCTCACTTCGGCCAGAGCCACCAACTCGGGCTGAAGCGTAAAAAAACCGACGTGAAGTCGGTTTTTTTACGTCCGAATCAGGACCAGGGCAAAATCTATTTACCCTGCATATACGGCGTATACACGCCGTTTAAGCTTTCGAGGAACGCCACGATATCGTCGATATCTTCCTGCGGCAGTTCTTTACCCACCTGATAACGCAGCATCAGTTTTACCGCACCGTCGAGCGTAGGCACATCACCTCGATGGAAATAAGGCGCGGTCAGCGCAACGTTACGCAAGCCAGGGACTTTTTGACGCAGCTTGTCACGTAATTCATTAGTGACGTTCATGCGGCCAATATCTGCAGCAGTGACCTCGCCGAAATTAAAGTCCTTTTTCAAACCCAATGGCTCAAATGAACGCCCGCCTAAAATAATACCGCCATGACAGGTCGCGCACTTATTATCTTTAAACAACTGATAGCCATGTTTCTGCTGGGCAGTTAACGCCGCTTCATCGCCGCGTAGCCATTTATCAAACGGCGAATTTGGCGTAATTAGCGTTTTCTCAAACTCAGCAATCGCATCGGTAATATTATCTCCGCTGAATCCCTGCGGATAAACCGCGATAAACTCTTGTTTGAGTTGCGGATCTTTATCCAGTTTCTGAATAATTTCATCCCAGGATTTAGACGCCATCTCGATAGGGTTCAACGGCGGGCCGCCTGCCTGCGCCTGCAATGTTGGTGCTCGACCATCCCAGAATTGTTCCACGTTGAAGACAGAGTTAAATACCGTCGGCGCGTTGATAGGACCAACCGCGCCGCCTACGCCGATTGACGTTTTGCGACCATCTACGCCGCCCGCATTCAGGGCATGGCAGTGCGCGCAAGAAATCGTGCTGTCACCGGAAATACGCGGGTCGTGGTAAAGCGTAAAGCCCAGCGCCACTTTGCGGGCATCGGTCGGAATGCTTTCCGGTATCGGCTGCACAGGCTCGTTACGATGCTGCGCGGCGGTATCGTTACTGGCGTAATACTGCTCGCGCTGTTTCGCAATCCAGCCCAGGATCTCTGCTCGCTCCGTATCGCTTACCTTGCCAGC
Source organism: Citrobacter sp. Cf125 (assembly GCF_030333935.1). NCBI lineage: Bacteria > Pseudomonadati > Pseudomonadota > Gammaproteobacteria > Enterobacterales > Enterobacteriaceae > Citrobacter > Citrobacter sp. Cf125. The sequence goes on from NZ_JAOWEY010000016.1 coordinate 166,431, forward strand.
CCAGTGCAGTGCGGTATAACGCGTCGGCGGCATGGTGTCGTACTGCATCACCCATTCAATTTTATTCAGGTCGCTTTGCGAAACGGGTTTATCTGCGACCAGCGCCGCACGAACGGCCTCAAGATTGAATGATTTGTATCCCAGTTGAATATCGTAATTCATCAACTGCTTAGCGACAGGAAAAGAAGAATAGAAAGGTAATTCAGCTGAAGGCGTGTGACAATAATCGCATCCTTTTTCGCGTAAAAAACCTAATACTTTATTATTTTCTTCCAGCGTAGAGGCCTGAACATCTGCCTGTTTACTACGTTGATTATCGTGATACCACACATAACCGGATAATCCAAAATAACAAATCACGACGCCAGCTATGGCTATCGCGGTAAGACGGGTAATGATTTTCATTATTTTACCCTCACCGTTGTGAGTTATTGTGACCCAGAAAAATTAGAATAATGAGTGCATAGTCTTTATCAGACTTAACCATCATAGAAAGTAAGGGATTTATTATTTTGATAAGTATCAAGCAATTACATGGGGGATAACTATCGATAGAATAGCCTGTGCCTATTACGGAGATAAGCCGTTATGGTTTTCCGTTCACACCTCGTTGCAATCGAATGTTCTGAAAATGAAATATCTTCAGGTCACGGAGAATTTTGAATTCTTCATTATATTCATTGGGATAGTCTTATTTTCTAAATAATATGCAGCACTAAAACGTGATCAATCGCACGCTTTACTCACCAGACACCGAAGCGAATGTCTACGCTTAACTGACGACCGGGCAATAGCCTTAATCTTTCAACGTCCATCGGAGGTCTTTCTCATTATGCTCAACCAGAAACTACCCCACGCCCCTTCAGAAGAAATGACGATCGATATCGATCTGCTTTATGAAATGGATCCGTGCGAGTTAAAGCTGGATGAAATGATTGAGGCAGAGCCAGAGCCGGAGATGATTGCAGGGTTACCCGCGTCAGATGCGTTAACCCCGGCCGATCGTTACCTCGAGCTGTTTGAACACGTCCAGTCATCCAAACTATTCGCTGATAGCAAAACCTTCCCTGATTGTGCGCCCAAAATGGACCCACTGGACATTTTGATCCGCTATCGCAAAGTTAAACGCCACCGCGACTTTGATCTGCGACGTTTCGTCGAGAACCATTTCTGGCTACCGGAAACGCCCTCCAGTGAATATGTGTCCGATCCGGCAAGCTCGCTGAAAGAGCATATCGATCAACTGTGGCCTGTGCTGACGCGCGAGCCGCAGGATCACATTCCCTGGTCCTCGCTGCTGGCGTTACCGCAATCATATATTGTGCCCGGCGGACGTTTTAGCGAAACCTACTACTGGGATTCCTACTTTACCATGCTGGGTCTGGCAGAGAGCGGTCGCGAAGACCTGCTGAAATGTATGGCGGATAACTTTGCCTGGATGATTGAAAACTATGGCCACATCCCCAACGGTAACCGTACTTACTATCTAAGCCGTTCGCAGCCGCCGGTCTTTGCGCTGATGGTGGAACTGTTTGAAGAGGATGGCGTACGCGGCGCACGTCGTTACCTTGAACATCTGAAAATGGAATACGCATTCTGGATGGATGGCGCCGATTCCCTGGTGCTCAACCAGGCCTACCGTCACGTGATCAGAATGTCGGACGGCTCTCTGCTCAACCGCTATTGGGACGATCGTGATACGCCGCGTGATGAATCATGGCTTGAAGACGTCGAGACCGCCAAGCATTCGGGTCGTCCACCCAATGAGGTGTATCGGGATTTGCGCGCGGGCGCGGCCTCCGGCTGGGATTATTCCTCGCGCTGGCTACGCGATGCAGGCCGCCTTGCCAGCATACGCACCACGCAGTTCATCCCGATTGATCTGAACGCCTTCCTCTACAAGCTGGAAAGCACTATCGCCAATATTTCCGCGCTGAAAGGCGACAAAGAAACGGAAGCGCAGTTTCGCCAGAAAGCCAGTGACCGTCGCGATGCGGTAAACCGCTATCTGTGGGACGATGAAAACGGCTGCTATCGCGATTACGACTGGCGGCGCGAACAAATGGCCCTGTTCTCTGCCGCCAGTATTGTGCCGCTATATGTCGGTATGGCAACACATGAACAAGCCGACCGGCTTGCTAACGCGGTTCGCAGTCGCCTGCTCACGCCCGGTGGGATTTTAGCAACCGAGCATGAAACGGGTGAACAGTGGGATAAACCGAACGGCTGGGCGCCGCTGCAGTGGATGGCGATCCAGGGCTTCAAACTGTACGGTGACGACCATCTCGGGGATGAAATCGCCCGTAACTGGTTGAAAACGGTGAATCTATTTTATCAGGAACACCACAAGCTTATCGAAAAATACCACATAGCCGACGCAGCGCCGCGCGAAGGCGGCGGCGGGGAATATCCGTTGCAGGACGGCTTTGGCTGGACCAATGGCGTGGTGCGCCGACTCATCGGTTTGTATGGCGAACCCTAGCGGCTGACGGTCTGAGTCATCAGGATGTCAGTTAATCGCATCGTACAACTCGGCGTGAATTTTCTGCCATTTCTTGTTCTCAGGGCTTGGCTGGGCGCGAACACGCAGCTCGGCCTGCTCAAGATCATATTGCTGACGCGCAACGACCGCAGGCACGGAACAAAAACTTTGCAGATAACTTTTATGCAGCGATGTGAGTGACGCCCCATTCGACATCGCATGGCTGAGCGTAGTCATAAACTGTCGGCATGGTTTGCTTTCATCCATCTGCGAAGGGTAACGCAGCAGCAGTCTCAACACCTCGGTATTGCCCGCTGAGAACGCCTGCTCCGTCCACGCCAGCTTCCAGTCCATCCCACCCTGCAGGAACAGTGACGTCACGCGGGTGTCATTGCGATCGATAGCCGCCCGCATGTTAAAGGCATCCCAGGTGATACCCATTCGGGTCACCGCCTCCCGTGCGCTGGGGGCGTCACGTCGCGGTTCCTCCTGCACAATTTCAACGGATTGTCCGGATGACGCCTGTGGCGCTGGCGAAGTGAATAACCAGAACGCACCCAGCGAAATCGCCAGCACCATCACGCCGACTGCTACCCACAACATGCCGGAAATCAGCTGTTCACGTTCTTCCGCCGAACGTTTGGCTCGCTTCTCCGGCGGATCAATACTGTCTGCGATTTCATGCTTATCGCCTCCCGCTTGCTCGTCTTTTTGCTTTGCCGTTTCCCAAAACTGGCGGACCATGGACTCATCAGATTCCAGATACGACGCAGGATTAATGCGCGTACGTCGTTCTTCAAACGCCCGTTGCACAGGATGAGTTATCTGCCGGTACTGGTAGTCCAGCAACAGCAATTGTACTGAGGTTAGCGGTTGTTGCGCGATAACACAGTTACGAGCCAGGCGGCAATCATCCAAAAACATGCGTAGCGTGATGCGCGGCTCAACAAACGACATCAGCACCGAGGTATCGTTAAAAATCTGTGTAAAGTGGCGAACAAATAATTTCTTATCGACGACCATCAGTGCCAGCTCGCTAAACATCATACCGTCCAGCGCATCTCGTCCTTCGCCCAACTTTAGCCAGCGACGCAGACGTTCACCGCCAAAGTGCTGTTTCAGAAAGCTGTTGAGAGGATGTTGATCCGGCCATACCCGCGCAATCAGGGATTTGAGGGTTAATTCTATTGCGCGAAGTTGACGCTGTGCCCGCATCTGAGCATCCGGCTCTACAGGTGTAATTTCGGTTTGATACTTCAGGATGGGCTGTTGCTGGCGTAATTGTTCCAGAGAGGCCACAAAGCGCAGCGCTGAAATCAGCTGGTTTTCACTGACGTCCTGGCCATTTTCATATTGGGGTACACTCTGTTGAAGATGGCGTAGCCGCAGAGTGAACTGGCTCAATTGCGCATCATTCATCTGCAACCGTCTGGCGACAGCCCCCCAACCGCCCAGATTCAGTCGTGCCTGATCCAGTTGTTCGAGAAACCACCGAGGGTCTTTGCCTTCTGTGACATGTACGCCTAACAGCAGTAATATTTCTATCGACGCCTGACGGATAATCCCCAGACAATGTTCAAAGGGTGTACATGTCGCTTGTAACGCGCTATTGGTCATCATCTTCCCTAAAAGGACCCAAAACGTGCGGCCTCATCATGGTATGTAATTATCTTTTTTAAACGCAACGTTGTGCCGATGTAGACTAAAACACATTCATATAGCAAATAAATAAGTTTTACAGTGACTTCCGCACAATCATTGAAAATTATTCTGGAGATAAGCCTGTGCCTGTATTGCAAACATCACGTCTGCTCTGCCGCCCACTGACAGAAAATGACTGGACGTTCTTCTTAACGCTACAGCAGAATCCAGATGTGATGCGCTTTGTCGCTGACACGCGTACTGAAGAGGAGATACGGACAGCCTTCAACTCCCGCCTGCCTGAATGGTCTCCCGGCAGCCCGCACTGGCTATGTCTGGTCCTGTGCGATAAGGCATCGGGAGCACCGCTTGGAGTGACTGGATATATTCATGAAAACAATGAATGTGCCGAGGTCGGTTTTCTGCTCGCCCCTGAAGCGCAGGGGAAAGGTTATGGTACTGAATCTCTGCATGCAGTTTGCGATTTTGCATTTACCACCGGAGGGCTACGCCGGCTTACGGCTTGCGTCACCGCAGGAAGCGAAGCCTCACGGCGTCTGTTGGAAAAGGTCGGGTTCATTCACGAAGGCACGCTGCGGGAAAGCTACTGGTTGCATCAAACCTGGAATGATGACTGGATTTTCGGCCTGTTAAAACACGACTATCAGCCACCCGCAGCATAAGACGTTTTGCTGAAAAAACTGGCTGTATGACAACTGGCGTAACGGAGGCGGTTTCTTAAAATAGGTCTCTTTGTACAGAGATGAATATGCCACTCCATTCAACGTATTTCACGCCCGCCTGTGTTGCATTTATTAAACAATGGCAAGGCCTGTCACTGGAAAAGTATCAGGACAAAAATGGTGTCTGGGTGATTGGCTACGGGCACGAAATCACATCCGATGAAAGCTTTCCTGCGCCTGTTTCGGTAACGCAGGCAGAAACACTACTGCTCGCGGATCTGGAAATCTGCGAGGAATTCATACACCAGAAAATGCCGCAAATAAAAGAAAGGTTTCAACAGGAAGCGTTAATTGCGTGGATGCTCAGCGTGGGGATAAGCCGGTTTTGTGCTGCAGAATTCTGCTCGGGGGTTATTTCACAGCCAGAAACGTTCTGACTGTGAAATATTCGCCCGTTAAATTGCGTCGTTTAACATCATTGCCGCCTGCGTACGGTTTTTTACCTCGAGGCGCTGATACAGCGATTCAAGATGGGCTTTGACCGTTCCGGTGCTGATATTTAACAATCGACCAATTTGTTTATTTGATTCTCCGGCGGCAAGCATAGTCAGAATCTCTCGCTGACGCGCACTAAGCGATCTGATATTTTGCCCGCTGCTCTCGGGGGTTGTCATACAATCTCTGGGGATAAATACCATTCCCATCGCAATGCTATTGAGAGCCAGCGTGAAGGTTTCCGCGTCAGAGTCGCGTGGAACAATGGCCAGCACATTCAATTGCGTAACCTCATGCAGCCATTTTTTACGGCAGTCCGTTGCTGTTACCAGCACTTTTACTGTCGAAAAGCGTTGCGCTATCTGCTGTAGCAAGTTACGGCAGAACTCGGCGTCCTGGTCGCCATCCAGCATTATCAGTGCATCAGGGGTGTCTTCCAGTTTCTGCCAAAGGTCATCTGCCTGACTGACACCCTGAACATCCACTCCTGGAATACGCTCTTGTAAACTTACATTCATTCCATGAATAAATATCGACTGCCTGTCAAACATTATTACCTGCATTACTTATCTCCGTCTGAATAAGATACTAGCCTTAACACGCGGAAGGGTATTACCCGAGGGGTAAAATAAGAAGTCACCATTTGGCGGGGGCCATTTTACCGATAGACGGAGAAGAAAAAAGTAGAAATCAAAAATAGTTACAGCTCAAACCGAATAATCACACAAAGGGACAAAAGTGGCGCTAAACATTAAGGAAATCCTTAATATCCAATGCTCAAAATCAGCTTATTAATATTAATTTTTTGGAGTCTATATTTTCTAATAAAAATAAGGAACTCACAGTAACAGACAAATATGTTACAAAATAAAATGTCGCATCAATTGATCATCACCTGTGGTTTCCCCAGGCAGTATTGCTGTATCAATCGACACTAAAGGTTGCGGGCGATTGCATCACTCCGATCAGATCTTCAAGTGGAACGGGTCTGCATAAATAATACCCTTGTAAAAAATCACAGCGTTTCATGCGCAGATAATCGGCCTGAACCTGAGTCTCAACGCCCTCGGCAATCATTCGCAGACCCATCTTCTGCGCCAGCTCAATAAGCGTATCGACAATGCGGGTATCGCCCCCCTCACCAATCTGGCTGACAAACAGTTTATCTATCTTAATAAACTCCGGTTCCAGCGCGTGGAGGTAACACAGATTCGAGTATCCCGTCCCGAAATCATCTAACGCTACGGCGATATTGGATTTTCTCAACGCGGCAAACCACTCGCTTAGCTGAGGGGTAAAGTGCAGAGGGCGTCTTTCGGTAATTTCGATAACCAGTTGAACCTGAACCGGGGCAAGCTTTTGCATGAGCGCCACGACGTCCGACTCAAAGCGCGGATCGAGGCAGTTTTCGGGGCTCAGATTTAGGTTAAGGTAAAGTCCATTTGGGAAAAGGGGGAGCCGCGACTGCAGGTCGGCAATGACTTGCTGAATAAGTTGATGCGTCAGCGAGGCGATAAGACCATGCTCTTCCGCAAGGGGAATAAATATATCAGGGGGAATAGCGCCATACTCGGGATGCGTCCACCTGGCGAGTACCTCAATACCTGCAATTTCACCCGTCTGGCTGTTAAAAATGGGTTGATACACCGGTTGGAACTGCCGTTGAAGAATGGCTGCATTCAACGTTTTTACCGGTGCACAGGTGAGGAAACGGGCCAGTAATTCGCTGGCGTCAGAGAATAATATCGGGAGTTGCCTGGTTGTGGTAATCATCACGAGCCTCAAGCGTGCGGCGGCCTATTGAGGGCAACCGCACAGCAATCATCAGAACCTGACCCAATCGCCCTGGCCGTTATTGGTATCTATCGAACAATAACGCTATTTAGCGAAAATACATTGAAAATAAAAAGTAAATATAACGATAAAAAAAGCCCCTCGCACTGCATGCTCAGGGCAAATACCTGGGTTGACATCACTCACTCAGGTTATCTATTTTCTCCCTTTTTTTGACAGCATGAGTTGGGAGTTCGCTCACTTTGTAATAAACGGGAATGACATCAGGATAATTGATGACATAACCCTGACCTCTTATATTAAGGATAAAATCCCTGGGTAACCCCAGCAGGCCAAGTTTATTATTAAGATTGTGCAGGACTTGCCATAATCTTTGCGCAGAGGGGCTCAGATTATGCGCTTCCCAGATTTTCTCAAATAATTCTTCTTTCGGTACCGGCTGGCTCCTGGCATTTATTAATAAATACAGGAAAAGCCTGAGCATTGTTTCATTAAAGTAAATTGACGCAAAAACGATGTTTTTCTCGGTATGGCTACCAGTAAGCCGATACAGTCGGCGATTAGAAATGTCAAAATGAATTTCAGCACCAATCATAAATCCATATAGACGATAGCCCATATCTTATACCCACGTTAAATGAAGACGAACATGCACCTCTACATATAAGCGTTGAGATAATCCATACCGTTTGTATGGTGGATTATATGACTGCTATAAATGCTTTCCAATCTTCATCCCAATCTACTATGAGGAAGCGGTCGTTTAGTATTCGTTTATGGTAGATTTGAGGTTATAAATGAAATTCACGATTTATTATTCTTCCTATGCGAAATTTTTAGCACATAGGCCATGTTTTCACATACGCGATCGAACGCTCAATTTTTAATGTCGAATTTTTAACATTTTAAAGAATTAAATTCTGAATCCGTGGGGGATGCGGAAGTGATCATGGTTTCTTCTGAGACAAATCCGCTGTCGAAGAAAAATGAGTTATCAGAAAGTTTATCCCGGATTTCTTTCGGCACCGCGATCGCTGAATTAGATTGCAGATAATGCCGGTAAACGCCACTAGCTATATTTTTACCTGGAGTGGCGCACCGGTTTTCTATTGCTCAAAAGCTGAATAAGATACGAGCGATTTACAGGAACATTCCGCCCGATACTTCGATACGCTGCGCTGTCATCCAGGCCAGCTCATCGCTGAGCAACGCGGCAATCGCGTCGCCAATATCATCCGGCAAGCCCGCGCGTCCCAGCGCCGTTTGCGATGCCACATATGCATTCAGCTCTTTATTATCCCGCAGTCGACCGCCGCCAAAATCGGTTTCAATCGCCCCAGGCGCGATGATATTTACTGAAATACCCCGCTCTCCCAGTTCTTTCGCCTGATAACGCGTCAGTACTTCCATCGCCCCTTTCATTGAGGCATAGGCGGCATACCCTGGCAGTGCAAAACGCGCCAGTCCCGATGAAACATTCAGGATCCTGCCGCCATTCTGGATCAACGGCAACAGACGTTGGGTCAGGAAGAAGGGGCCCTTAAAGTGAATGTTCACTAATTGATCAAACATCGCTTCGGAGGTATCGGCAAAAGCGCCATACAGACCAATTCCGGCATTGTTCACTAAATAATCAAACGCCTCACGATTCCACATGCTTTTCAGCTGCGCTTGCACCTCATGGGTAAAGGACTCAAAGCCAGCCACATCGCTGACATTCAGTTGTATTGCCGCAGCTTTTCTGCCTTTTTGCTCAATTTCAGCAACCACATCCAGCGCCGCCTGCTGCTGGCTGTTGTAGGTAAAGATAATGTCCGTTCCTCTGTCAGCCAGCTTAAGTGCGGCGTTTTTACCGAGCCCACGACTACCACCAGTCACTAATGCGATACGTTGCGTCATAAGAAACCTCATTTCCGACGTTGTGATGATTGAGATAAAGCTTATTAGGTGATAGAAAAACAATAAATGTCGTCTGTTGCGCATTACTGTTTCATTTGGAACAACAATAGGGCATAAGAATGGATAAAATTCACGCAATGCAGTTGTTCATCCGCGTCGCAGAACTGGAGAGCTTTTCGCGTGCGGCAGACACCCTTGGTCTTCCTAAAGGTAGCGTATCTCGCCAAATCCAGGCCCTGGAAAATCATCTGGGCACGCAGTTGTTGCACCGCACTACCCGCCGCGTTCAGCTTACACAAGACGGTATGATCTATTACGAACGCGCAAAAGATTTGTTGAGCAATCTGGATGAGCTGGATGGACTATTTCATCACGATCCGTCCAGCATCAGCGGCAAGCTGCGCGTCGATATGCCGGTTGGCGTGGCGAGAAATCTGGTGATGCCCCGCTTACCCACTTTCTTGCATCAGTATCCCGGCCTTGAGCTCGAACTCAGCAGCAGCGACCGCCTGGTGGATCTGGTCCGCGAAGGTTTCGACTGTGTGGTACGCGTAGGCACGCTGAAAGATTCAGGGCTGATTGCGCGCCCACTGGGGAAACTCACGCAGATTAACTGCGCCAGCCCGCAGTACCTCGCCCGCTTTGGTTATCCGGAAAGCCTGGAGGATTTAGCTTCACATGCAGTGGTGCACTACTCGGTCAATTTGGGAACGCGTGCGCAAGGCTTCGAAGTGGCGACAGAAAACGGCACGCAATGGGTTAAAACCGGCGGCATGCTAACGGTAAACAGTACCGAAACCTATCACGCGGCATGCCTTGCCGGTCTGGGCATTATTCAGGTACCGCGCGTTGGCGTGCGTGATGCCCTGCGCGCCGGTACGCTGGTCGAAGTGTTGCCGCAATATCGCGCCGAGCCAATGCCGGTCTCTTTGCTTTATCCGCATCGACGCAACCTCTCTCGCCGGGTACATCTGTTTATGGAATGGCTGACTGGCGTGATGAAAGACTATGTGGACTGACAAGCTATACTGTCCTGAGAATGAACAGAACAAGGATTATTGCCCTGATGACGCAGGAAAAAGAGATTAAACGCCCCATTCAGGAACTTGAGCACGCCCCCATCCTAAAAATTGAGCCCCTGGAGCAGGAAAATACAGAAACCAATGGTAAGACCAACCAGGCGTTGAAAACTGCCCTGACCTTCGCTGAAAAAGTTCAACGCCAGCCCATGATTGCCCATCTGATTCGGGCTGCGGAGCGGTTTAACGATCGCATGGGAAATCAGTTTGGTGCCGCGATTACCTACTTCTCGTTTCTGTCGATGATCCCGATCCTGATGGTGTCGTTTGCCGCCGCGGGTTTTATTCTCGCTTCGCATCCTACGCTGTTACAGGATATCTTCGGCAAAATTCTGCTCAACGTCAGCGATCCGACGCTCGCCTCTACGCTGAAAAACACCATTAATACTGCCGTACAGCAACGTACCACCGTCGGTCTGGTGGGGCTTGGCATCGCGCTCTATTCCGGCATTAACTGGATGGGAAACCTGCGCGAAGCAATTCGTGCCCAGTCGCGGGATGTCTGGGAGCGTACCCCGCAGGATCAGGAAAAAATTTGGGTCAAATATCTGCGTGATTTTATCTCATTGATTGGCTTACTGATTGCGCTGATTGTTACTCTGTCCATTACCTCCATTGCCGGCTCCGCCCAGCAGATGATTATCTCTGCGTTGTATCTCGACGGTATCGAATGGCTGAAGCCCGCCTGGCGGCTGATCGGCCTGACCATCTCTATTTTCGCCAACTACTTGCTGTTCTTCTGGATTTTCTGGCGGCTACCGCGTCACCGACCGCGTAAAAAAGCGCTCATACGCGGCACATTTATCGCGGCTCTGGGGTTTGAAGTCATCAAAATGATCATGACATATACCCTGCCGTCACTGGTGCAATCGCCGTCAGGCGCGGCGTTTGGTTCCGTGCTTGGATTGATGGCGTTCTTCTACTTCTTCGCTCGTCTGACTCTGTTTTGCGCTGCCTGGATTGCCACGGCGGAATACAAAGACGACCCGCGTATGCCGGGGAAAACGCAGTAGCCACCGCCGGATTAGTTGTTAATTGCCGGATGGCGACGCACGCGTCTTATCCGGCCTACGGGTGAGTTTTGTAGGCCGGATAAGCGCAGCGCCATCCGGCAATTATAATGCCGCCCAATCTCACCGATTTAGTGAATAAATCCAACCCGTAACTTTTATTTAACCAAAAACCAGTTTTATCATCTAAGTTTTAAATTATGTGAAGCATTTCATGGAAGTGAAATCTCGAGCCTAAAAATTATCCCCTTTTTGCTCTATTTTTGACCGCTATCAAAGTTTGTTACAGATTGAAATATCTCTTTTGCTGTGCGTAATATGGCCTCTCGTTCGGCCAAAAATAAGAAAATATTATGCAAGCAACAGCCACAACACTCGACAACGAACAGGAACACACCCCGGTCAACTCGCGCAATAAAGTCGTCGTCGCCTCGCTCATTGGCACCGCCATTGAGTTCTTCGACTTCTATATTTACGCCACCGCCGCGGTGATCGTGTTCCCGCACATCTTCTTCCCGCAGGGGGATCCGACTGCCGCGACGCTACAGTCCCTGGCGACTTTTGCTATCGCCTTTGTGGCACGACCGATCGGTTCTGCTGTATTCGGGCATTTCGGCGATCGCGTCGGCCGTAAAGTCACGCTGGTTGCCTCACTGCTCACCATGGGGATTTCGACGGTCGTCATTGGTCTGCTGCCGGGCTATGAAACGATCGGCATTTTCGCCCCACTGCTGCTGGCGCTGGCGCGTTTTGGCCAGGGGTTAGGTCTGGGCGGTGAATGGGGCGGTGCTGCGCTGCTGGCAACGGAAAACGCACCACCGCGCAAACGCGCTCTGTACGGATCATTTCCGCAGTTGGGCGCGCCTATTGGCTTCTTCTTCGCCAATGGTACCTTTCTGCTGCTCTCCTGGCTGCTGACCGACGAGCAGTTCATGAGCTGGGGTTGGCGCGTACCGTTCATCTTCTCTGCGGTACTGGTGATTATCGGTCTGTACGTTCGCGTTTCGCTGCATGAATCCCCGGTCTTCGCCAAAGTAGCCGCGGCGAAAAAGCAGGTGAAAATCCCGCTGGGTACTCTGCTGACCAAACATGTTCGCGTGACGATCCTCGGCACGTTCATCATGCTGGCGACCTATACGCTGTTCTATATCATGACCGTCTATTCGATGACGTTCAGCACCGCAGCCGCGCCTGTAGGACTTGGCCTGCCGCGGAATGAAGTGTTGTGGATGCTGATGATGGCGGTGATTGGCTTTGGCGTCATGGTACCGGTGGCGGGCCTGCTGGCCGACGCATTTGGTCGTCGCAAGAGCATGCTCATCATCACCACGCTCATCATTCTGTTTGCGCTGTTTGCCTTTAAACCACTGCTCGGCTCTGGCAATCCGGTGCTGGTTTTCGCCTTCCTGTTGCTGGGCTTAAGCCTGATGGGACTGACATTTGGTCCGATGGGCGCGCTGCTGCCGGAGCTGTTCCCGACTGAAGTGCGCTATACGGGAGCGTCGTTCTCGTACAACGTTTCGTCGATTCTTGGTGCTTCCGTTGCCCCTTACATTGCCGCATGGCTGCAGGCGAATTACGGCCTGGCGGCGGTCGGTACGTATCTGGCATCAATGGCGGCGTTAACGTTAATTGCGCTGCTGTTAACCCATGAGACACGGCATCAATCGCTGTAATTTGATTGCCTGATGGCGCTATGCTTATCAGGCCTACAGACTGCAATCCCCCGTAGGCCGGATAAGGTGTTTACACCTCATCCGGCGCTCTCATCACTTCTTCATCTGCGACAGGATTGTCCGGCACTGATTAGCATCCCCTTCAGAAGGTGAAATCAGCGCCAGCAGGGCTGCCGCTGGCGTCACCAGCGTTGCCAGCGCAGCAGCAACCGCACCGCGCGCAATTAGCGGTCCGGCCTTCACGCCTGCCTGCGGATTCTTAAAGGTACCGCGAACATACAACGGCGAACGCAGAGTAATAATACGAATCCCTTTGCTCTCCGGATCGATGGTTAAATCCAGTTGCTCCGACGCAAAACTTGCCGTACCGGTGACATTAATGACTGCGTTTTCTGTATCAAAAGCAAAAATCTGCGGACGCGCCACGCCGTTAACAATATCCAGATTCGCCGCCGCGCAGTTCACCCGCACTTCGTCATCGCCAAATATCTGCCCGACAAGATAGTTCCCCAGATTCAAGCCCACAATTTCCATCAGATTCCGGCTGATCAAACCGTCATTCATCAGCAGTTTCAGGTTGCCATTGCTGTTACCCAACAGCGCCGCCACCGAGTTTCCGCTCCCACTAAACCTGGCGTCACCGTTCATTTCACCAAGGGTTTTTTGCATCAGTTCCACATCCGGCATCAGCGCTTTAAGCTTCAGGCGGCGAGCCTGGATATCCGCCTGCCCCCGCATCGGCTTTTTATCCCCTTCCAGATGGATGCTGGAAACAATGCTGCCTCCCGCAAGACCAAATTTCAGCGGTTGCAGACGCAGGTCGGCATTTTTCAGGATGATATGAGTGGAGAGATCGCTGATCGGCAGACTACTGCCATGCTCAATACGCCGTCCTTTGAAACGCACGTCAGCGTCCATTACGTTCCATTTGTCTGTTTCAAAACGGTCATACGGCAACACCTTGTCCGCAGGCTGAACGCTCTTCTCACCTTTGCGCTGTTCAGATTGTTTTGCCCGTTCCGCCCCTTTGCCTGAATCCACCCCGATCAGCGGCCCCAAATCGGCCAGCCTCAGCTGGCGTGATTCCACATCGCCCTTCAGCATGGGTCGCGGCTTGCCGGTGGTGTAGGCCAGCGTTCCGTGAATATCGCTGTCGCCAATGCGGCCATTGAAATCGCGATAATCAAAAACAGAGGATTTTTCCGGGTCAATTTTCGCTACCAGACGTCCGTCGGTTTCAAACGGCGGCGTATCCGGGAGCAGCACGCCGGTCAAATCGTATAAATCCCCTAGCGAATCTCCCGAGAATTTAAGTCGCAGATCCGCCCCGCCCATGTTCATCGGATCGTTTATCGTGCCGATAAACGCTACGCGCGTATTGCCCGAACGGAAATCAGCCTGAATCGGGAAAGGCGTATCTTCACCACGCAGCGCCAGCATTCCGCCAATTTTTCCGCTACCGCTTAGCGGTTCGCCGTTATATCGCCCTTGCACTTTCAGACCAAACACGTAGTCCTCGACGCGGGCGTTGCTCTCTTTACCTTTTGCGCCGGTCACTTCGCTAAAGGGCAACGGTTTGCCAAGCGGATCGACCAGGATCTCAATCTCCGACTTCGTCACCTTATCGTTAATGGCGATGCGTCCCTGGTCAAACAGAATGTTATCCAGCCGGAACGACCACGCGGATGGCGGCGCATTAGAATCGCGGTTTTCGTCCCCAGCTAAGTTAAAGGTCCAGTTATTGTTTTTCTCCGACAGGCGGATCAGCCGCGCATCGGGTTTGACCAGCTTGACCCACGGGAGCCAGACGTTTTTTGTCAGCAGTGCCAGTGGGGCGAGCGTAGCTTCAACACGCGGGAGATGCACCATGGTAACGTCAGGAATGTCTGGCGGGTTGCCGAGGATGATATCTTCAGCATGAACATGCGGCCACGGAACCCAGCTACGCCAGCCGGTTTCCTGCTTCTGGCGTTCCCAAACCACGCCCAGGTCACCCCGTATAGCAAAGGGCCGGTTGAGTTCTGTAGAGACTTTCTGGTTGATGGTCGGTTTGAGCCGGTTCCAGTCAAATGTCGCAATCACAATGATGAGTACGACGATCAACAACAAGAAAACCCCTATTACTGAAGTGGTTATTTTACCTGTTTTCGTCATGTCTAACCTCTCTACTTCCTTCCTTGCCTGTCCTAAAGATAGTCCAGCAGGATGAAAAGGAGGTGTGCTACGTCCTCATCAAAGCGACAGGATCACCTCTTCAAGCGTGTCCAGAGGCACTGGACGAGAGAGAAAATAGCCTTGTGCGGCAAAAGCCGGTGAGTTTTGCACATCGCGCCACTCTTCCAGCGTTTCAACGCCTTCGACAATCACACCGCGGCAATAGCGGTTCATCAGCTGTAATAGTAGTGTGAAGAGATTACGTCCCTCCGGCGTCTTGCGCAGCATGACGAACAGGTCTCGCGCCACTTTGATATAGTCATAATTCACTTCACTAAGCGCCGAGAAGTTCGCCATTCCGGTACCAAAATCATCCAGCCAGAGCGGGCCAAACTCGCACATTGAGGCGAAGGACGACCCCTTCGGTAAGCGGATATGTTCCACTAGCTCAAAACGCAGCCACGGCAGGCCTTCAATGATTTTCAGGATTTCGGGATCCTGGCGCATCGCTATGAGCGTTGGTCCGTCGACGTTCACGGAAGCCAGTAGGTTGTTGGCTCTGAAAAAGTCCCCTTTCAGCTCAAGTTGAAGAAGTTGCTCTATCACCACATCAACACGATGTCGGACGGTTACTTCGGCAAAATAGCGGTCTGGCGCAATACGTTGGGATGGATTATCAGGATGGCTCACGACAGTCAGCAGTTCAACGGCCATCAGTCGTCCGTTGGTCTGGTAAATTGGCTGGTAGGTGTAAGCACGCTCGCACTGCAGCCAATAGCGTCTCTCCTGCAAGTTTTCAATACTCGCATCGAGCGTAATGAGCTGCTGGGTAACCTGCTTTATCATCTGAGATGTCCTGTAAATAAGAGTGTGACTGACCGGACTCGTCAAAGGTTATCGGCGCTCAGACGCAGAACTTTACGTTCAGCTGTGCGCAAAAATAAAAACTAAGCGGCAAAAACAACGCAGAACACGTGCTGGCTCAAAAAAATAATGGAACGTTGTTTTAATATAGTTGACCACTTAACACCCACAGCGCACACTAACGCTAATTTTTTTCAGAGCAGGTTACGACTATGTCCAGAAAGATTGCCGTGATTGGCGAATGCATGATTGAGCTGTCACAGAAAGGCGCTGACGTTCAGCGCGGATTCGGTGGCGACACGTTGAATACATCCGTTTATATCGCCCGTCAGGTCGATGCTACGGCACTTTCCGTACACTATGTGACTGCACTGGGTACCGACAGTTTTAGCCAACAAATGCTGGAGTCCTGGCAGGGTGAAAACGTGGATACCTCATTAACCCAGCGCATGGAAAACCGCCTGCCGGGTCTCTACTACATTGAGACCGACAGCACTGGCGAGCGCACCTTCTATTACTGGCGTAATGAAGCCGCCGCAAAATTCTGGCTGGAGAGCGAGCAGTCTGCCGCGATTTGCGAAGAGCTGGCGACATTTGATTACTTGTATCTGAGCGGAATCAGCCTGGCGATTTTAAGTCCGGCAAGTCGTGACAAGCTGCTGTCGTTGCTGCGTGAATGCCGTGCCAACGGTGGAAAGGTCATTTTTGATAATAACTACCGCCCACGTCTGTGGAGCAGCAAAGAAGAAACCCAGCAGGTGTATCAGCAGATGCTGGAATGCACCAATATCGCATTCCTGACGCTGGACGATGAAGACGCGCTGTGGGGTGAAAAACCCGTTGCTGAGGTGATTGCCCGTACTCACGCAGCTGGTGTACAGGAAGTGGTTGTGAAGCGTGGCGCAGACTCTTGCCTGGTTTCCATCGCGGGCGAAGCGCTCATCGACGTTCCGGCCGTTAAATTGCCGAAAGAGAAGGTGATCGATACCACTGCGGCCGGAGACTCCTTCAGCGCCGGATATCTGGCGGTACGTCTGACCGGTGGCGATGCTGCTGAGGCCGCAAAACGCGGCCACCTGACAGCAAGCACCGTGATTCAGCATCGCGGGGCGATTATCCCACGCGACGCTATGCCGCAATAACGTCGATTATCCGGTCTGCATACCGTAGGCCGGGCAAGCGAAGCGCCCCCGGCATCTCCAATGCCGGATGGCGGCGTAACCGTCTTATCCGGCCTACAGGTTATTGTACCGGCGGGATATCCGTCACTTCAGGGTGTGATTCATCCGTTTCAACAGATGTTGCCGCTGCGGTAACGGGCGCCATAATGCTATCCCACGTCGCCTGCAGATCCTTCATATTGAATTCAGGTTCACCCTTCGGTTGCAGCAGAATTAACGCCATATCTTGCGACAGCTGCTGTCGCAGGTCCTGATTCAGCATCTCAACACTCAGGCTGTTGAGGAAGCTCTGGCGTAAACGCTGATACTGTTCAGGCGCAATATCCACCACCTGATTTTGCAGCGAGCGCAAACGCTGGCTGATCAAAATATCGGTATCAGTACGACCATAGGTGGCAAACAGCTTCTGCAGTTCCAGATTCTTTTGCGCGACCAGCGCATTGAACTCTTCTTCCGGAAGTCCCTTATCACGCACTTTCGCCAGCTCACGCGCAACCGTACCCAGATTGGCGTTCAGCTTATCGTTTGGCGACTCAACGTTAATCGCACACTGCGCGCGCAGGAACAGCACCCGGCAGTCAAATCCGAGGCCAATGTCTTTGGCATTGTTTTTGGTTAGCTCTTGCTGAATGTGCCAGAACAGCGCCTCACGAGCTAAATCAGCGCGCCAGTAACGTAACAACGCGGCAGATTCACGGATCGGTTGCCACGGCGTATCCCACATAATAGACAGGCGATCCTGGCGTACCGCATCGGTCATAATGCTTACGGCTTCTGCTCGCAGCGGAGAGAGCGTAGGTACCGGTGCAGGCGTTTCGCGTTTTCCTTTTAACTCGCCAAAGGTTTTATTGATTTGCTCAGCTACGCTGCGTGCATCAACGTTACCGACGATGATCAGCGTCATCGCGTCCGGGGTATACCATTTCTGGTAGAAAGACTGAATTTTCGCCGCATCTACAGGCGTTTTCAGCGGATCGGCGGGATCGTGCCCCAGCAGGGTCGATCCCTTCAGACGGTAACGCCACCACCCTTCTTTGGTATCTGACGGCCAGGTTGCAACCATATCTTCGCTGCTCAGCGCATGATTGACCGTTTCAGAGGTGATGCTCAGATTGCCGGAGATATTCGCCAGGTAAGAAAGTGACTCTTTCAGTAGATCGTTACGGCTGTTTGGCAGACTGAGGTTGTACAAGGTGGAATCATAGGAAACGATAACCGGCGGCATGGGACGTTTGGGATCGAACCCCTGCTGCCACAATGAACGGGCTTGCGTGGCATCGAGGCCACCGCTTTGCGTCAGCGCGATACGTGGGATCGCATGGCTGAAACCACTCTGTTGCGTATTTTCGGTGAGTGAACCGGTATTAACCAGCAGGCGGACCTCAATACGGTCGCTGGGGCGCTGGGGAGTGGCTAACACTTGCCACTGTAGACCATTTGCCAGCGTGCCCTGTTGCCACGCCGGGTCAGGCTGGAGCGCATCTGCCTGCACATAGCTGGCAGTGGCCATCATCAGCAAGCCGCCCGCTAAAAGTCGAATTTTTGTGCCCTGCATGTGAACCCCTGATCAACTATCCTGGAAATAAAAAGACAGCCCTCGAAAGGACTCTCTGAATATGACGTTAAAAACACTTCGTGTTAGACCGCGAGAACATAAAAATGTCACGGAAGAAGTGAAAAAATCCCGAGCCGACGAATCGACGGTTTCAGGCACAGGGGGTAATTATGCGCAAACGCCCGCAGTCCTGGAAGGGACTACGGGCATAAGTGGAGAGATTAAGAGGATATTTCGTGCGATTTGCCATCCGGCGCACGATTATTCAGCACATCGTCCAGCTTTTTATGGTCCAGTTCTTTGACCCATTTAGCGACGACGACAGTTGCCACACCGTTACCGACCAGGTTAGTCAGCGCACGTGCTTCAGACATAAAGCGGTCAATACCAAGAATCAGTGCCAGACCAGCAACCGGCAAGTGACCCACCGCAGAGATCGTCGCGGCCAGAACAATAAAGCCACTCCCGGTCACACCCGCTGCACCTTTTGAGGAGAGCAGGAGCACCACCAACAGGGTTATCTGATGGAAGATATCCATATGGCTGTTGGTTGCCTGAGCGATAAACACCGCCGCCATCGTCAGATAGATTGATGTCCCATCAAGGTTAAACGAGTAGCCCGTGGGTATAACCAATCCGACAACTGACTTCCGACAGCCCAGTTTCTCCATTTTATCGAGCATACGCGGCAGCGCGGATTCAGAAGAAGACGTACCCAGTACGATCAGCAGTTCTTCACGGATATAGCGGATGAATTTGAAAATGCTGAAGCCGGTTGCGCGAGCAATGGAGCCCAGAACCACAACCACAAACAGAATACAGGTGATGTAGAAGCAGATTATCAGCTGACCCAGTTGCACCAGCGTTCCGACGCCATATTTACCGATGGTAAAGGCCATGGCCCCGAAAGCACCGATCGGCGCCAGGCGCATGATCATATTGATGATGCCGAAAATAACCTGCGAGAAGCTTTCAATCACGTTGAAAATCATCTGGCCTTTGCTGCCCAGACGGTGCAGCGCAAAACCAAACATTACCGCAAACAGTAATACCTGCAGGATGTTACCGCTGGCGAACGCGCCAATGACGCTACCCGGGATAATATCCATCAGGAAGCCTACGATCCCCTGGTCTTTTGCCTGTTCAGCGTAAATGGCAACCGCTTTAGCGTCCAGCGTCGCCGGATCGACGTTCATTCCGGCACCGGGTTGCACCACGTTAACGATGATAAGGCCGATGATCAGCGCAATCGTACTGACAATTTCAAAATAGAGCAGTGCAACCGCACCGGTGCGGCCTACTGCTTTCATACTTTCCATGCCTGCAATGCCGGTCACGACAGTACAGAAGATGACAGGTGCGATGACCATCTTGATGAGCTTAACGAAAGCATCACCAAGCGGCTTCATTTGGGCGCCTAATTCAGGGTAGTAATGGCCAAGGAGAATACCAATGGCAATTGCTGTCAGGACCTGAAAGTAAAGGCTTTTGAATATAGAGGTCTTCATAGGGTGTCCTTAAAGTAAAAACCACAGGTCTTGTAAGGTTTTGTTTAACCTGCGGCCTTAAAGTAACACCCACTCAACATGACAGAAATGCACCTGGATCATAATTGATACAAAAATGTTAAAAATTTTGAGCTGGCTCGCACAAGCGAGACCTTTTTTAACTTTTGTAATCAGCGCTTTCCGGTGCCAGATAACGTTCTTCAAAGATATTTGCCGGAACGGGTCGGGCAAACAGGAATCCTTGCGCCACTTCCACCCCGGCTTTTGATAACCATTCGCGTTGCGCTTCGGTTTCAACGCCTTCGGCGATCATCTGCAAGTTGAGGCTATGTGCCAGCTGAATGATGGCGGAGATCATGCTGCAATCTTCGGGCACGCCATCGACAAACATCTTATCGATTTTGAGTACATCCACCGGCAGCGACTTCATATGCTGTAGCTGTCGCAGACCCGCATACCCCATGCCAAAGTCGTCCAGGGCGATGCGCACGCCCGCGTTGCGCAGCGGTCGCAAAATGGCCACTGCGGCGTGAGGATCGTCAATATGCCGGCTTTCAGTCACTTCCAGAATCAATGTGCCTGGCTTAATGCGATAGCGCGTCAACAATTCCAGCAGATCAGACACCATACTTGGGTGCATCAACTGGAGAGCTGATAAATTCACCGAGAGCGGCAGCATGAGACCGCGTTCTTGCCAGGCTGACAGCTGGCGGCATGTTTCTTCCAACACCCAATAACCGACGGTCACCATCAGACCACAAGACTCAATTCTGTCGATTAACCCTTCAGGCAGCTCCCAGCTACCGTCCGGCTGCTGCATCCGCAATAATGCTTCTGCGCTCAATACCTTGCCGCTGGACATCTCTACCTGGGGCTGCATCCAGAGCGCAAATTGCTGGTTATCCATGGCGGTTAAAATATCGTTCTCTTGGGTTAAACGCTGCTGCGCCTCTTCCATCTGCAACGGATCAAAGAACTGAATTTGGTTTTTACCTTTATGACGCGACGTTAACACAGCTGACAGGGCGCGGCGGTAGAGCTGCTCTGCGGTTAAATCACCATAAAACATCGCCACCCCAATGTTGCAGGTAGGACGTAGTTGAATGCCCTGAATCGGTAACCGCTCATTAACGATAGTGAGTACTTGCTGACCTAGCGTAATAGCGTGCCAGGGTTCTTTTACACCATGGGCGATAATGGCAAAGTCATAGCCACTCACCTGGGTAAGCACCATCCTGGGAGCCAATACCGACTTCAGTTTTTCGACCAGCGTAAGTAACAGGATTTCTCGCTGGGTTTCGGTTAACACACCCGCGGTGTCACGTAGGGTTTCGCAGGTGACAATCATCAGCGCCGTCGTCTGTTGGCGGGTAACAACCTGCTCCAGTAGCCCCATTAAAAACGACTTATTGGGCAGTTCGGAAACCGGGAAACGCATTGCTAAGTCGCTTTGATCTTCGCTATGTCGCTGAATCAACTGCTGATTAAGATTGTAGCTACGCACCAGCATACCAATCTCATCATCCTGATGTAGACGCGGCAATGCCAGTTGATAACCAATCAGGTCCTGCTGTTGAATGTCGTTCAGCTCACGGGCTATTTTACGTAAGGGGTGCACAATCAAGCGGTTAATGCACCAGGAGATAGCGACGGTCAGTATTAGCGACAAAAGTAAGTAAATGGTCACTAACGTCGAGAGCGTACTCATCACGAATTTGTACATGCGGTACGAATCCGCCTGCAGCACCAGATACGCCAGCGGTTGTGGGTTAGCGGAACGTTCAAGAGAATAGATCGGCAGCGAAATTTGTACCGGAAGCTCAAACAGGCGGGTCACCGTAACCGGAACCGGACGTTCGGGTATAAAGCTCATCCGCAGCGCCTGAAACTGATTAGGCAGCACCACATCGGCGCGACTTACCACGCCTGCTGGCCGAATACTTCTTAAAATAGCTTCCGCTTCGGGAATATCCCCTTTCAGGATAGTGTTCGACAGAGGTTCACGAACAGAGCGAGCGATACTTTCCAGTTGCGTAGCCGTGTTATAGCGGTTTTGCTGGACCAGATGGAACAACAAAACGGTGCAAAAAATAAAAACGAACACCATAACAACGGCCGCAACCATTGCCATCTGCTTAATTGTTAACGAGCGACTGACACGCAAACTGACTCTCCACGGATAGACGAAACTGCCGTCAGAGTATACCCGATCGTAGCGGTATTAAGAGAGGCGGTATCTGAAAACTTCCCAGCGTGCATTATCGCGACAGGATAGGCACCTGGCGACGAGATTTATCTGCATTTAAGCCGAAAAAGGCCGCAAGGTTAGCCCCTGCGGCCTGGTTCGGGCGCATGTTGCCATTACGGCAGGCAGACGCCCGCAAAGTGCATTACTTCCTGTTACGCAGCCAGTTCACAATCAAGCTGGCAATAATGCCAGCGATAATTGGAGCCGCTAAATCGTGCCAGAAAGCCACGCCTAACTGTGCGAGCGTCATATAGCCGCCTGTGTTGCAATGGCAACTGTTCGCGGCTATTCTTGAGTTGTTGAGGTTCAAGTTAGCCCCCGTTTTGTTGCTAGGTTTATACCGAACAACGTGCGGGGGTTTTCTCTTTCCAGCAACATATGCCGCCGGGGATCAAGCCCCCGCAACATCGCGCCTCACCGGGTAAACCCGGCTTGCTGCTGATTCTACGGTAACACTTTCGTCTCATCACCCCGAGGTGATCCAGTCTGCGTAAAGCCTCGCAATTACGACTTAATAAATCCGCCAATCGCTGGAAAGTTTCTTGCCAACTGGCAACTTTCCTGACGGCCACCCGCACGATAAAACCACTAAAACATTGATATCTATTAGTTTATTTTCTGGCACAGCGATTGCTATATGACTGTGAGCTGTTCTGTTCCGAATCAAAGGAGATATCATGTCTGACTGTCGTACTTACGGATTCAACACCCAGATCGTTCACGCGGGGCAACAACCCGACCCTTCAACTGGCGCGCTCAGTACGCCTATTTTCCAGACTTCAACGTTTGTTTTTGACAGCGCCGAACAAGGTGCCGCCCGCTTTGCGCTCGAAGAGTCCGGGTACATTTACACCCGCTTGGGTAACCCTACCACTGATGCGCTGGAGAAAAAGCTGGCGGTACTGGAAAGAGGTGAAGCCGGGCTGGCTACCGCGTCCGGTATTTCTGCGATCACCACAACGCTGTTGACGCTTTGTCAGCAGGGTGACCATATCGTTTCCGCCAGCGCGATTTACGGTTGTACCCACGCGTTTTTGTCGCACAGCATGCCGAAGTTTGGGATTAACGTCAGCTTTGTCGACGCCGCGAAACCGGAAGAAATCCGCGCCGCCATGCGCCCGGAAACCAAAGTTGTGTATATCGAAACGCCCGCTAACCCGACGCTGTCGCTGGTCGACATTGAAACCGTAGCCGGCATCGCCCATCAGCAAGGCGCATTACTGGTGGTGGATAACACCTTTATGTCGCCGTACTGTCAGCAGCCTTTGCAACTGGGCGCAGATATTGTGGTGCACAGCGTCACCAAATATATCAACGGTCACGGGGATGTGATTGGCGGCATCATTGTTGGTAAGCAGGAGTTTATCGACCAGGCGCGGTTTGTTGGCCTGAAAGATATCACCGGCGGCTGCATGAGTCCTTTCAATGCGTGGTTGACGCTGCGCGGCGTTAAAACGCTGGGCATTCGTATGGAGCGTCACTGTGAAAATGCGCTGAAAATCGCCCGCTTCCTCGAAGGGCATCCGTCCATTACTCGGGTGTATTATCCAGGCCTGTCATCGCATCCGCAGTATGAGCTGGGCCAGCGACAAATGAGCCTGCCAGGTGGAATTATCAGCTTCGAAATCGCTGGCGGCCTCGAGGCTGGCAGACGGATGATCAATTCTGTAGAATTATGCCTCCTCGCGGTCAGTCTCGGTGATACCGAAACCCTCATTCAGCACCCAGCGTCTATGACACATTCGCCCGTTGCGCCAGAGGAACGGCTTAAAGCAGGTATTACCGACGGGCTTATCCGTCTTTCTGTGGGTCTTGAAGATCCAGAAGATATTATTAACGACCTTGAACACGCCATCAGAAAGGCAACATTCTGACCAATATGGCCTGAACCGACGCCGTTCGGTTCAGGTTGTTGAGAATCAAGGCACAACAGTCTGGCAATACGCGCAATCCTCTTTCGGGGAGAACGTGTATTTTGGGCAGGGGGTTCTATGCAGGACAACACATTACAATTAAGCAACAATACAGCAACCGCCGTACCATTCTCAAAAAAAATACCGTTTACGAAATACGATTTTGGCTGGGTATTACTGTGCATAGGCATGGCCATTGGTGCCGGAACGGTACTGATGCCGGTACAAATTGGCTTAACAGGCATTTGGGTATTTATTGTCGCCTTTATTATTGCTTATCCGGCAACTTATATTGTGCAGGATATTTATTTAAAAACATTATCAGAAAGTGAAACCTGTAATGACTACACGGACATTATAAGTCATTATCTGGGAAAAAACTGGGGCGTATTTCTTGGCGTCATCTATTTTCTGATGATTATTCACGGCATATTTATTTATTCCTTATCCGTGGTTTTTGACAGCGCTTCATATATCAAAACCTTCGGCTTGACCGAGACCGATCTTTCACAGTCGATAATCTACAAAGTGGCCATTTTTGCCGTGCTGGTCGCCATTGCTTCCGGGGGAGAAAAACTGCTGTTCAAAATCTCCGGCCCGATGGTAGTGGTCAAAGTGGGTATCATCATCGTATTTGGTTTTGCGATGGTTCCGCACTGGAACTTCGCTAATATCAGCGCCTTCCCTGAAGCCTCGGTGTTCTTTCGCGATGTGCTGCTGACTATCCCGTTCTGCTTCTTCTCCGCGGTGTTTATTCAGGTGTTGAACCCTATGAACATCGCCTACCGCAAACGGGTGGCGGACCGGGTACTGGCCACACGTATGGCTATACGCACGCATCGGATCAGTTACATTACGCTGATAGCGGTCATCCTGTTTTTCTCTTTTTCTTTTACCTTTTCCATTAGCCATGAAGAAGCCGTTTCGGCCTTCGAACAAAATATTTCCGCACTGGCGCTGGCGGCACAGGTCATTCCGGGACAGATTATTCATATCACCTCAACGGTATTAAATATCTTCGCCGTATTAACCGCGTTCTTTGGTATTTATTTGGGATTCCACGAGGCGATCAAAGGAATTATTCTTAACGTACTGAGCCGCGTTATTGACGTGGAAAAAATTAATCCTCTGGTGCTTACGCTGGGTATTTGTACCTTTATTGTTATCACCCTGGTGATTTGGGTATCGTTTCGCGTATCAGTACTGGTGTTCTTCCAGTTAGGCAGCCCGCTGTACGGGATTGTGTCGTGTATTATTCCGTTTTTCCTGATCTATAAAGTCACACAGCTGGAAAAACTACGCGGGCTGAAAACCTGGCTAATCCTGCTGTACGGGATCCTGCTGTGCCTGTCGCCATTACTGAAGCTGATTGAATAACCCGCGTAAACTGCGCCGTCAGCTCCTGGCGGCGCTTAGCTCACACTCTCCAGTTGATAGCTGCGAATTTTATTCAGTACCGTGGTATGTGACACCCCCAGCGCTTTGGCGATATGCCGCGACGACACATTCTCTTCCATCATCTGTTCAATAAGCTGGCGTTCCGCATACAAAACCTGCTCTTTAAAAGGACGTTCTGTCGGGCCTTGCTCAGCGGCGGGCAAATTCACCATCCCTAATTCTTCGGGCGTAATGACATCGGATTCCGCCATTAGCATCAGACGAATAATGGTATTTTCCAGTTCGCGCACGTTTCCCGGCCAGCTGTGATGGTGCAAGGCATCAAAACAAGCTTTATCCAGAATGATCCGCCGTTGGAATTCCTTCGCGTATTTCTGCACAAAGTGGCGAATCAACAGACTGATATCCTGCGGACGCTCCCGCAAAGGCGGAATAGTCAGGGAAAGTACATTGATGCGGTAATAGAGATCGGCGCGCAGCAGACGTTGTTCCACCATATCTTCCAGATTGGCGTTGGTTGCCACAATAATGCGAACATTAACCGGAATAATTTGCGCCCCGCCAACGCGACGGATCCCACCATCCTGCAGGACGCGCAATAATTTAGCCTGTAAGCCCAGCGACATTTCACCAAATTCATCGAGAAAAAGGGTGCCTTTATCGGCCATTTCAAACAGCCCTTTTTTGCCTTTACAATCCGCGCCGCTAAAAGCCCCTTTCTCATAGCCAAAGAATTCACTCTCCATAAGCGACTCAGGTAGCGCAGAGCAGTTGACCGGAATAAACGGATAAAAACGTCGCTGCCCGGAATTATGGATAGCCCGGGCCAGCAGCTCTTTGCCGGTACCCGTATCGCCACGGATCAGAACGGTATATTTGCTGTCAGCAATTTTTATCGCCTTTTCGATAAGCGCGTGCATGCTCTGGCTGCTGCAAATAATGTCAGAGAAATAACGCGGGCGTTCCGGCTCCGGCGTTGACAGCTCGCTTATCTCCTCACAGAGGTAGGCGACATTAATAATATCGGCGCGCTGGCTTAAACAGGATTGCACACAGGAAATATCCTGTAGCTGGCGGCACCAGGATTTAATCAGGATCCGTCCAGGTGTGACTTTCATGGAGATGATATTGATATCGCAGCAGGAAAATTCCTTCAGGACATCCTCAACCATCGACAGACGATCAATTGTTTTAATATCCCAGCGTATCGTGACCACATTTGCTCCTGATAGTTAGCAACTGCGAAATAGATATTTCTGTGACGAGAGGAAACCTGACTACATTTTAGACGCTGTGGAATAATGTTCTGCCAGAGGACTCACATTGTGGACGGAAAAACAAAATATAAAAAAACCGGAGCACAAGGCTCCGGTTATCGGGTCATAACCCACGTTTATTGCTGTGGGTTTTCGTCCTGGTCAACGGCGAAACAGGCCACCAGCTGACCGCCATAGTCTTTTAACTGTGGCTGAAGCTGAGTACACGGACCAAAGCGACGGCGGCAACGGGCGTTGAATGCGCAGCCTGGTGGCGGATTCAGCGGGCTTGGCAGCTCACCGGTCAGCTTGATACGCTCGCGGCGATCGTCCGGGTTCAGGCGCGGCGTTGCGGAGAGTAGCGCCTGAGTGTACGGATGCCGTGGATTATTGAAGATCTGATCCTTGGTTCCTTTTTCCACACAGCGGCCTAAATACATCACCATCACTTCATCGGCAATGTGCTCTACCACCGACAGGTCGTGCGAGATAAAAACATATGACAGCCCCAGTTCCTGTTGCAAGTCCATCATCAGGTTCAGCACTTGCGCACGTACGGAAACGTCCAGCGCCGAGACCGGTTCGTCGGCAATCACCACATCCGGGTCAAGCATCAGACCGCGGGCAATGGCGATACGCTGACGCTGGCCGCCGGAGAACATATGCGGATAGCGGTCGTAGTGCTCGGTTTTCAGCCCCACTTTCGCCATCATCGCCAGCGCTTTTTCACGACGCTCCTCTTTGCTTAGCGTGGAGTTGATCAGCAACGGCTCTTCCAGAATCTGCCCTACTTTTTTACGCGGGTTCAGGGAACCATAGGGGTTCTGGAACACTATCTGGATTTTCTGCCGACGCAGCTTCTGCGCCTGCGGGTCATGCTTGAGTAAATCCTGACCCTGGTAATACAGCTCACCGCCAGTCGGGATTTCAATCATCGTCAGCAGACGGCCAAGGGTGGATTTCCCACAGCCCGACTCACCTACCACCGCCAGCGTTTTACCGCGCTCCAGAGTAAAGGAAACGCCATCCAGCGCTTTCACCAGGCGTTCCGGGGCGAACATGCCCTTCTTCACCGGGTAGTGTTTTTTCAGGTCAATTGCCTGCAACAGCGGCTGTTGCGCGGCGGCCTTTTGCGTACTCATAGCCCAGGCCTCCCGGCATCATCAAGTGGGTAGTGGCATTTCGACTGACGACCGCCTTCCAGCAGGTTCAGTTCAGGTTCTTCAGCACGGCATTTGTCGGTCGCATAGGGGCAGCGTGGATTCAGCAAACAGCCGCTCGGGCGGTCATATTTACCGGGAACCACGCCCGGCAGTGAGGCCAGACGCGCTTTGTCCTGAGCAAACTCCGGCAGCGCGCGCAGCAGCGCCTGGGTGTAAGGATGACGCGGCGCGCGGAAGATATCCTGCGCGGCCCCGGTTTCCACTACCTGCCCAGCGTACATCACGATGATTTTGTGCGCCGCTTCAGCCACCAGCGCCAGATCGTGCGTAATTAAGACCAGCGCCATGTTCTCTTTTTGCTGCAATTCCAGCAGTAGCTCGATGATCTGCGCCTGAATGGTCACATCCAGCGCCGTTGTCGGTTCATCGGCAATCAGCAGCTTCGGACGACAGGCAATCGCCATCGCGATCATCACGCGCTGACTCATCCCACCGGACAACTGGTGCGGATAGACATCCAGACGCGAGGCCGGATCGGGGATCCCCACCAGCGTCAGCAGATCAATTGCCCGCTGAATACGCGTTTTTTTGTTGCCGCCCTGGTGCACCTTGATGGCTTCCATAATCTGGTAGCCGACGGTGTAGCAGGGGTTAAGGCTGGTCATCGGGTCCTGAAAGATCATTGCCACTTCCGCACCCACCAGTTGGCGACGCTCTTTCTCAGAGATGCGCTTCAGGTCGCGACCATTAAACTCCAGATTTTCGGCCATAACGCGGCCAGGGTAGTCAATCAGTCCCATAATCGCCAGCGAGCTGACGGACTTACCAGAACCAGACTCCCCAACAATGCCAACCACCTCACCCTGATTCACACTGTAGCTAATGCGGTCTACGGCGCGGAATTCGGAACCTACGTCGCCGAAATGCACCGATAATTTATCTACATTTAATAACGCCATCTCGAACCTCTTACTGCTTCAGTTTGGGATCGAGCGCGTCACGCAGACCGTCACCCATCAGGTTAAATGCCAGCACCGTCAACAGGATCGCCAGCCCCGGGAAGGTCACAACCCACCAGGCGCTTTGGGCAAACTGCAGAACGTCAGAGAGCATGGTGCCCCATTCCGGCGTAGGCGGCTGTGCGCCCATCCCCAGGAAGCCGAGGGCAGCCATATCGAGAATGGCGTTAGAGAAGCCAAGCGACGCCTGAACAATCAGCGGCGCAAGACAGTTAGGCAGAATATTGACGAACATCTGGCGCATCGCGCCGGCTCCCGCCACGCGGGATGCGGTGACGTAGTCGCGGTTAACTTCCACCAGCACAGCGGCGCGCGTCAGACGCACATAGTGCGGCAATGCCACAAACGTCAGCGCCAGCGCAGCGTTGCCTATCGAGGGGCCAAATACCGCCACCAGCACCAGCGCCAGTAACAGGCTCGGCAATGCCAGCATGATATCGACCACACGCATGATGACGTTATCGACAATTCCACCAAAGTAGCCAGCGATCAGCCCAAGAACCACGCCCATCAGCAAGGAGAGTACAACCACCAGACAGCCAACCAACAGCGACAGACGCGCACCGTACATCAGGCGGGACAGCACGTCGCGGCCCACATCATCAGTACCAAACAGATGCGCCATGGAACCGCCTTCCTGCCACGCAGGAGGAGCTAGTAGCGTATCGCGGAACTGGTCTGCCGGGTTGTAGGGTGCAAGGACGTTGGCAAAGACCGCAATCAGGATCATTACCACCACATACACCAGCCCAACAACCGCGCCTTTGTTGCGTTTAAAATAGTGCCAGAACTCCTGCAGCGGCGTCATCGGCACCGGTGCAGCAATAACTTTGTTTTCAGTAACCTGTGACATGATGGCCCCTTACTTCTTATGCCGAATACGCGGGTTCACCACGCCATACAGCAGGTCTACCAGCAAGTTGACGAGGATAATCATCGTCGCGACCAGCAGTACCCCGCCCTGCACTACCGGATAATCACGGCGTTGCAGCGCATCGATCAGCCAGCGTCCCAGCCCCGGCCACGAGAAGATAGTCTCGGTCAGGATTGCCCCAGCCAGCAACGTACCAACCTGCAGGCCGATAACGGTTACAACGGGCAGCATCGCGTTACGCAGAGCGTGAATGATGATGACGCGCATACGGGTCAAACCTTTAGCGCGCGCGGTACGAATGTAATCCTCACCCAGCACTTCCAGCATCGATGAACGGGTCATACGCACAATGACCGCCAGAGGTATAGTGCCCAGCACCATTGCCGGTAGGACCATATGCGCCAACGCATCGATAAAGTTGCCCTCTTCACCCCAGATGGCGGTGTCGATCAGCATAAAACCGGTCAGCGGATTGGAATCATCAAGGAACACCATGTCGCTCACCCGCCCAGAAACTGGCGTCAGGTTCCACTGCACGGAAACCAGCATGATCAGCATCATGCCCCACCAGAAAATCGGCATGGAGTAACCGGTCAGCGCCAGGCCAACGGCGGTATGATCGAAAATGGAGCCGCGCTTAACGGCAGCAAGTACACCCACCGGGATACCCACTGAGACGGCGAAAATCATCGCGCAGACGCCGAGTTCCAGCGTGGCTTTGAATCGAGGTACAAACTCTTCCCACACCGGTAAGCGGCTTTTCAGTGAGATACCTAAATCGCCATGCATAACCCCCCAGATATAGTGGAGGTACTGCTGCCACATCGGCTTATCCAGACCGAGTTCAGCCAGCAGTTGAGCATGACGCTCAGGGGAGATCCCACGTTCACCTGCCATGATCATAACCGGATCGCCGGGGATCATATGGACGAAGGCAAAGGTGAGAAGAGTGATACCGATAAACGTGGGGATGACGAGTCCCAAACGTCGGAGAATGAACTGCAACATAACCCGGATTCTCTCTAATGACGCACGGCCTGGAACCGTGAGTCTGCATTGCTCACAAATCTTATCCCACGCAAACTGCATCGTGGGTAAAGCATTACGCCGGATGGCGCTGCGCTTATCCGGCCTACACAATACCGGGGCGCAGCGCTTCCTTGATTGCTTTTAATTATTCGACAGAGACGTTTTCGAAGTGGTGTTTGCCTAATGGATCAACCACATAGCCTTTTACTTCTTTACGCACTGGTTCATACACGGTGGAGTGAGCAACAATCAGAGCCGGGGCCTGATCGTGCATAACAACCTGAGCTTGCTTGTACAGTTCAATACGTTTGTTGTGATCGTCGGTCGCACGCGCCGGTTGGATCAGGTCTTCAAACGGCTTGTAGCACCAGCGAGAGTAGTTGGAGCCGTCTTTCGCTGCCGCACAACTGAACAGGGTGGCGAAGAAGTTGTCCGGATCCCCGTTGTCACCGGTCCAACCCATCATCACTGCCTGATGTTCACCCGCTTTGGCACGTTTCAGATACTCGCCCCACTCGTAGGTCACAATCTTGGCCTGAACGCCAATTTTCGCCCAGTCAGCCTGAACCATTTCCGCCATACGACGTGCGTTCGGGTTATATGGACGCTGTACCGGCATAGCCCACAGCTCAACGGTAAAGCCTTTGTCCTGACCGGCTTCCTTCAACAGCGCTTTGGCTTTCTCAGGATCGTAGGTGTAGTCTTTAACGTCGTCGTTATAGCCCCACATGGTCGGTGGGATCAGGTTTTTCGCGGCAACGCCAGCACCCTGATAAACCGCTTTGATGATCGCTTCTTTGTTCACCGCGTAGGTCAGCGCCTGACGGACTTTCACATCATCAAACGGTTTCTTCTCGGTGTTGAAAGAGAGGTAGCCAACGTTCAGACCGGCCTGCTCCATCAGGTTGATATTTTTATCCTGCTTCATGCGCGCGATGTCAGCCGGGTTCGGGTACGGCATCACCTGGCACTCGTTCTTCTGCAGTTTGGCGTAACGCACAGAAGCGTCAGGCGTAATGGAGAAGACCAGACGGTCGATCTGCGGCTTAGTGCCCCAGTAACCTTCGAATGCTTTATACAGAATACGAGAATCTTTCTGGTACTGCTGCAGCTGGAACGGACCGGTACCGATTGGGTTCAGATCCACTTTCTCCGGGGAACCGGCTTTCAGCATGTTGTCCGCATATTCTTTGGAAAGAATAGAAGCGAAGTCCATCGCCAGGTCAGCCAGGAACGGTGCTTCCGGGCGAGTCAGTACGAACTGAACGGTTTTATCATCCACTTTTTTCACTTCGGAGATCAGGTCTGGCAGACCCATCCCTTCGAAGTATTCATAGCTGCCGCCAGAAACTTTATGGTACGGGTTCTGGGCATTTTTCTGACGATCGAAAGAGAACACCACGTCATCGGCGTTTAAATCGCGCGTCGGTTTGAAATCTTTGTTGTCCTGCCACTTCACGCCCTGACGCAGGTGGAAGGTATAGGTTTTACCGTCTTCGCTGATTTCCCACTTCTCAGCAAGTCCCGGGATCACTTCAGTTGTGCCGGTTTTGAACTCGACCAGGCGGTTATAGATCGGCACGGAGCTGGCATCATAGGTGGTACCAGAGGTGAAAAGCTGCGGGTTAAAGCCTTCAGGAGATCCTTCTGAACAATAAACCAGAGTTTTAGCCTGTACGCTTGCTGCGACGGTCATAGCCACCAGGCTCAGACCAAGCTTCAGCATCCCTGACTTCTTCAAGGAAATACTCATTCTTCTGCTCCAAATGTGATGTTTGTTGTTTTACCCTTTGCAATGGGTTTGCACCGCCTGGCCTTTTTTGTTTTTTACCCGGCCGGGTCAGCGTTAAGAGGATGGGGATTCCGTTCACATAAGCGACTGAGTTGCAGTGCGGATTCTCCATGAAATGCCCCTCATACCCTACAATCTGTCAACAGAATGTGAAAACGTCAATACAGGTAACCGCGATTTACACCAACGGTGAGAATTGGCAAACAAAGATTAAAAAAAGTGCAAGCGGGTATTTTCAGCAGGGAAATTTGTGCTACGCGCACTATGCCAGAATAAACATCTTCATACTTCGCAACATTTGGAGATTAACATTTATGCAATTTATTCAAATTTTCCCAATGAATGCTGCATATCTGAGCGATTAATGCCATGAACGTTAAAACGCACAGCGGAAAATGCCAGCGCCAGCCATAAGTAGCGCAAAAAAAGTTTCAAGCAAACATAAAAAAAGGCAATGGAATATGTCACAGAATCGTTAACTGTCAGTGGGAAGTGATGCACAATTTTTGCAGATAAAAGGAAGGTCAAAGGTGGGGTTGGAATAACGCCATACACGCCGGGATGAAACTGAGTCTGTAGGCCGCATAAGGCGCTTGCGCCGCCATCCGGCAATGTCTCCAATATTGCCTGATGGCGCTTCGCTTATCAGGCCTACAAAACAAAAAACCCTGCTCGTTGAGCAGGGTTTTAAATTTGGTCGGTGATAGAGGATTACTCGCCACTACGTGGCTCGCCCCGCGGGCCGTTGCTGACGCAACGTTCTCTCGCTACGCTCGAGTCGAACCTCTTACCCCCCGGAGGTTCTCATCCTCCTGGGCTATAAAGCAAAAAACCCTGCTCGTTGAGCAGGGTTTTAAATTTGGTCGGTGATAGAGGATTACTCGCCACTACGTGGCTCGCCCTGCGGGCCGTTGCTGACGCAACGTTCTCTCGCTACGCTCGAGTCGAACCTCTTACCCCCGGAGGTTCTCATCCTCCTGGGCTATAAAGCAAAAAACCCTGCTCGTTGAGCAGGGTTTTAAAATTGGTCGGTGATAGAGGATTCGAACCTCCGACCCCTTCGTCCCGAACGAAGTGCGCTACCAGGCTGCGCCAATCACCGAATGCGGGGCGCATCTTACTGCTCAGCCGCGCGCCCGTCAATCCCTTAGTATCAAAATGCCATTTGATCGGCGAGAAAGTCAGCAGCTCTGTTACTGGGCTGTAACCTTCTTCGCGTCCGGGATACGACACCAGTTGTTATTCTCGTTAATCCCCCCATTTGGCGAGGTATAACCAAGGCAACCCAGAACGGTATCGTACAGTTCCACATGACGACGCGGCACCTTCATCTCAGCTTCTTGCTTCAGGTGCGCAAATGCCTTCGCATGGTCAGGGTCTTCCAGATATTTGTCTGACATCCACACCATCATAGGAACGCGGAACTGCTCTGGCGGCGCCATTTTACGCGGCGTCCCGTGCAGGTGCTCACGCTCGTTAATCGACTCACCATGATCGGCGGCGTAGAACACTATCGCTTTCATATCGCGCAGCTGGTCAAACACTTGCGTAATAAAGTGATCCACATAGGTTACCGAGTTATCGAATGAGTTGATCATCTCAGCTTTTGAGCAGCCGCTATCAACATTGACACACTCCGGCTTCCACTGTGCATATTCGCGGGTGTAGCGCTGGGTGTAGTTAAAATGCGAGCCCTTGGTGTGCAGAATAATCAGACGCTTTTCGCCATCATCAGTCTTCTGTAAAGATTGCTGCATCTCATTAATCAGCAGCATATCGTCAACGTTTTTGCCACGGTTACGCGGCTCTGCGCCAATCTGTTCACGATAGGCAATGTTTTCCGCCATGGTATTGCTGTAGAACCACATCTCGCTTTGCATCGCGTACAGATCGGTTTTAAATCCTAACTGGCCGAGCACAGAAAAGACGTTTTGTTCTTTCAGCGTACGCTGTGGGTTTTCTTCCGCCCCACCTTCACGAACGAACATGCAGCGTAGCGAAAGCTTGGTCGCGGTATCACAGGAATATCCACGGAAAGCCGCCAGGTTTTTCTCCTGAGCCAGCCTTGGCGTGGTGTTTCGCTCATAGCCAAAAATCCCCATATGATCCCAGCGCGTGGTTTCACCGATAATAAACACGACATAGGTGTCGTCGAGATTGTTGGGGGCAACGTAGGTGAACTTCTTCGCCGGGTTCATCAGCGATTTGTTGTCTGAAGATTCATCCACCTGCGCCCAGGCGTATAAACCCAGCGCAGAGAGCCAGTTTGACGGCAAATAGGAGTTCGCAACGACTCCGCCGTAGCTGGGTAAATCGATCCCTGTTTCACGCTCAACGCTTTTTTGTTGCATGCTGAGCAGACGAATGGGCGCCCACACCATCAGGCCAGCCAATAAAACCGCCGCTACGCTACGCCATCTCATGCCAGGCGTACGAATCTGTTTCATCAGGGTATAACGACAGCGGTTACTCCAAATCAACACCAATGGGATAATACTGACTGAAACCAGCCAAACGATAAAATGCCAGCCGACGACTTCTTTTGATAAATCAATATCGGTGGTCATGACCGAGGCAATAATACCGTAGCCAATGACCACGTTCAGGAAGGTCATGTAATAGCTGGCGCCGGCAGAACAGAGCACCACAAACGTTGCCAGTACACGCCAGGCGCGTCGGCCAAATAAAGAGAGAACACGGAGTAAAAAGAAGGTCACCAGCACAGTGCCAGCTAATTCAACAACCGCAGAGAGTCCTTTCCAGACGGTAAACTCGTGCGCATATCCGCTAAAGCGACGGAAAAACACAGCGCAATTCATAAAAAGACCGATATAGATCGCCAGCAAGAAACTCAGCTTCTGCTGCGTCATCGATTTGATATATCTCATGCAAACAAACCCTGGAGGAAGGGATAAAAACACCCTGCGCAAAAGCCTGTCAGGCCATACAGGGGAAAAGTGCGACAAGTGCAGATAATAAGAAAATTCTACAGCGCAGGTAAGTAGACCACAGGAGGGAAGAAAAGTGCTTATAGAGAATGCAAACGGCGCATATATTTTTGTAAATATATGCGCCGGGCATTAATCAGACCACTAATAGATTCAGGCGTGTGCCTCGGTATAGACGCTACGCTGCGGCTGACGAATAGTGGTAGAAAGCGCCAGCGAGATAATTAACAGCGCAAAGATAACGCAGAAGGTCACATAGAATCCGCCGAACAGCGAGGCGATAATGGAACCACAAATGCTGCCGATACCGAAACCTAAGTAAATGACACCGTAGTTTTTAGCCAGGTTGTTCAAACCGAAGAACTCACTCACCAGTGACGGGAACACGGTGATGGTGCCGCCAAAGTTAAATGCCACACAGGCAATCGCCGTAAAGAAGGTCACATCATTCAACGGCGCGAACAGCAGTGCGGCCATACCCACCAGCGAAACGACCTGACCAATGGTGATAACGCGAATACGAGAGATTTTGTCGGACAGAATCCCCAGAACCAGACGACCGGACAGGTTAGCGATAGAAATCACGGTCACCGCGTTTGCCGCCGTTGCCACATCCATATGTGCCAGACTTTGTGCGATATCTTTCGCCACGCCAATTACGTACAGCCCGCTCATACATGCCGTCAGGAACATGACCGCCAGCATCCAGTACTGCGGTTTACGCATGGACTGCGCCAGGGTGTAGTCATTCTCAACCACGCCATTTTTCGTTTTCACTTCCTGATTCGGCGCGTCTTTCATCAGCGTGGAGCCAAAGACGATCATTACCAGCACAATCGCGCCCCAGATCATGAAGGTTTTTTCCAGACCCACGGTGCTCAACAGTTGGCTATCGATGAATTTAAAACCGAGGCTGCCAAGACCGTAAGAACCGATAGCGAAGGCGGAAATCAGCCCTTTACGCTCCGGGAACCATTTTACACAGTTGGAAAGTGTTAACAGGTAGCCTGCGCCATCCGCCAGACCAACCAACACACCAGCGCTCAGCCACAGCATAATCAGGCTGTCAGAGTGGGCGGTTAAGAAGAAGCCCACACCGAGTAAAATACCGGAGGCCATGGTGACGCGTTTCACGCCAAAACGTTCCTGCAGTTTCCCGGCGACGGAAGAAGAAATTGCCAGCCCGAGGCTCAGCAGGCCAAAGGAAAAGGCAACCTGACTCACCGGCGCATCAAGCTTAGAAGAAAGCGCACCGTTAAACAGGCTCCAGGTATAAACAGAACCTAAAGCAAATTGGGTAATGATGGTGCCGATCAGTGTCAGCCAGCGGGTACGCTGATAATCAGAAGTTTTCATGGCAGTCTTCCTGCATAAACAAAAGGGGAAATTCTCTGCCAACAACCATACCGAAGCGTTTTTATGAGCAGGGGAAAACGGCATGAAATGCCGCCAGGACGGAATGAAATGCCTGGAATGCGGAATGAATGACGAGACAAAAAGTCGGGTTACTGAATTTTATCGCATGAGTTAGTACACGCTATCGCTGGAGTGCGTGTGATTGTTGATCTCAACATGTAATCAAGATGTTTATGTGATGATTGTTTACGTTAAAATTTGGCGCTCACTCCCATGGTGTACATATAGTCGCTGTTGTTGGTGCTATTTTCCGCCTGCGACAGCGCCGCGTAAGCCGCCATGTGCGGGTTCAACAGCATATCCGCACCGACGGTAACATCTACCCAGTTACCGTCCTGACCCGCCGCCGTCATGCGACTGAGACCCGACTGCGCCTTCCAGATATTTTCGCCAAACTGCTGGTTATAGCTGATTTGCGCCCACGGTCGCACATCACCGAACTGCGAATTGACTCGCCAGCCCAACGAGCTCACGCTGGCATGCCACAGCGGATCGTTCTGCGTTACCGACGTCGCGCTATCGCCAAATTCGTTGTAAGTGGATGTGGTGGAACCGTCATAATGCAGCGCGGCAACCGGACCGGTTGTCACCTGTCTTGAAAGCGGGAAGTTCCAGCCCATACTCATGCCGCTGGTGGCATCCATTGGTGTCTCATCCGCCAGATTCACCACGGGCCCCGCCACGTTCTGAGTGGAACGAATACGTTCTTCCAGAATGTCGTTATAACGTGGTTGGTGATCGCTGTCCCATGTATAACGTTCAGCCGTATGCCCTGACAGCGCATCAACGATATATTCTTGTTGCCAGCCATATGCTGTATTGATGGACAGCGCACAAACTATGACGCTCGCCAGAGTTAACCTTTGGCGACCACTACTGTTTCTTATAAGCATCAACGCGACTCCAGAAAAGAGCCGAATTCGGCGATATTATTGTCATTGTGTGAAGTATTTGGGCCAGCAGGCCTTGTATTAAATATTGTCTTTTTAGCTGGCGCGTCAAGGCGGGCCGAATGAAATTTTTACGCCAGTAAAAACAGCGAGGAAGAATATGCAGCGTTGCGGATGGGTCAGTCAGGATCCACTTTACATTGCCTACCACGACAAGGAATGGGGCGTCCCCGAAACCGATGGCAAAAAGCTGTTCGAAATGATCTGCCTCGAAGGCCAGCAGGCCGGGTTATCGTGGATTACCGTACTCAAGAAACGGGAAAATTATCGCCACGCTTTCCACCATTTTGACCCGGAAAAAGTGGCGGCCATGACCGAAGAGGATGTGGAAAGGCTGGTACTGGATGCCGGCATAATTCGTCATCGCGGAAAAATTCAGGCCATTATCGGCAACGCTCGTGCCTTTCTGACGATGGCACAAAACGGAGAGTCGTTTAGCGAGTTCGTCTGGTCATTTGTTGATAACCAACCACAAGTGACCTGCGCCGCCAACCTGAGCGATATTCCCACCTCCACGCCTGCGTCAGACGCGCTGTCTAAAGCGTTAAAAAAACGCGGTTTTAAGTTTGTCGGCACCACCATTTGTTACTCCTTTATGCAGGCATGCGGCCTGGTCAACGATCATGTCACCAGCTGCATCTGTTATCCGGGAGAACAACATGATTCGTGAATCAAAGGCTGAAGATATACCAGCGATTCTGACGCTGTGGATGGAAAGCACAATCCATGCCCATCCGTTTATCGAAGAGCGCTACTGGCGCGAAAGTGAATCAGTGGTGCGGGATGTTTATCTGCCAGCCGCGCAAACCTGGGTGTGGGAAGAAGAAGGCGAGCTCAAAGGTTTTGTCAGCGTCATTGATGACCGCTTCCTCGGCGCGCTGTTTGTCGCGCCTGCCGCCATCAGAAGCGGGATCGGCAAAGCGCTGGTGCAGCATGTGCAGCAGCGCTTTTCGTTACTCAGCCTGGAGGTCTACCAGAAGAATCAATCAGCGGTGAACTTCTACCATGCGCTGGGTTTTCGCATTGAAGACGGCGCATGGCAGGAAGAGACTCACCATCCCACGTGGATTATGGGCTGGCAGGCGGATCAAACGCCGTAAGCGTCAACGTGGGTCCGCTGTATTTTTCGAGCCACGCCAGCGCGGTGTTGCCCGCGCAGCCATTCCCCAGCTTCGAGCTGGGGAGATCTTTGGTCAGCACGTTGACGGCGCCATTTTTACAAATACCGTTCGCTGCGAGATCCAAATCAGGCCAGGCGCCTTCATGAATACAGATAACGCCGGGTTTAATACCCGCCGTCACCACCGCGCCCGCCAGAACTTGACCACGCTGGTTCCACACCCTGACCGTATCGCCATCCGCAATGCCGCGTGCGTGGGCATCCTGCGGATGAATCGTTACCGGCTCACGATCCGCTACCGCGTACTGCTCACGTAGCGCACTGTAGTTAAGCTGACTATGCAAACGGTGCGCCGGATGGGCGGAAAGCAGCTGTAGCTGGTCCGGTTCGGCGTTACCGAACCACTCATCCGGCTCCAGCCACATCGGGTGCCCCGCACAGTCCGCGTAGCCGTAACCAGCAATCCTCGCGGAGTAGATTTCAATTTTTCCGCTGTCCGTTTTCAGCGGATGAGCCTGCGGGTCGCGGCGAAAATCCGCAAAACGGATAAACTGCGCGCTGGCGGCATTTTCCGGCATTTCGATCAGGGCGTTGCGCTGCCAAAACTCGGCGAAAGGCGGCAATGTCACCTGCTGACTGGCCCCTCGTTGCCCGGCAATATTGTAAAACGTCTCCAGCCATTCCAGCTCGCTTTTGCCTTCGGTGAATCGCTCGTAACCGCCCTCTTCCCAGCGTTCACTCAGCTCGGCAAAAACATCATAATCATTTCGCGCTTCGTCCTGCGGCGGCACAACCTGTTTCATCGGCACCAGGTGCTGGTTGCTGTAGTCGCCGGTCATGGTCAAATCATTGCGCTCAAAGGAGGTGGTCGCTGGCAGTACGATATCGGCATGCTTCGCTGCGGCGGTCCAGAAACACTCCGAGATAACCACCAGCTCCGGTTTTTGCCAGGCGCGAATTAAACGGTTAGTGTCCTGATGATGGGTGAAGTTAGCGCCACCAGCCCACCACAACATGCGGATGTCCGGGAAATGGCGGTCCATGCCGTTGTGCTGGTAAAAACCACCGGGATTTTCCAGCGCTTCAACAATTCGCGCCACCGGGATTTTATCTACCGCGTCGGTACCACCTTTAACGCTGCCCTGCATTGAAGCCAGCACCGCAGCCCGGCGCGTTGGGTTGCCACCGTTGGCAAAATGGTACGACAGCCCAAAACCGCCGCCTGGCGTCCCGATTTGCCCGAGCATGGCGGCCAGGGTGACGATCATCCAGTGTTTCTGCTCACCATACTGTTGGCGCTGCATCCCCCATCCGGCCATCAGCATGGTGGTATTTTGGTGAAATATCGCCGCAAGTTCGCGTATTTTTGTTGCGGGTATACCGCAAATCTCCGCAGCCCACTCTGCCGTTTTCACAACATCATCAGATTTACCCAACAGATAGTTTGCAAAACGGTCATAGCCGGTGGTACACCGGGCGAGAAAATCCTCGTCATGCCAGCCGTTTTCCACCAGCGTATGCGCGATGCCCAGCATCAGCGCCACGTCGGTCCCCATATGCGGGGCAATCCATTCCATCTTTTCGCCAAAGAATTCGACGCTTTCCGATCGCATCGGATCGATACAGATCAACCGTTTACCGCTGTCGCGCAAAGCCTCAAAGTAAGCAAGCCCCTGCTCATCGGACGCGTTCCAGGCAATCTTCAGTGTATTCAGCGGATTAGCGCTCCATAACACCACCACCTCGCTGTTCTCAAGCACCACTGGCCAGCTGGTTTGCTGCTGGTAAACTTCGTTACCGCCCACCACGTACGGCATGATCGCCTGCGCAGCCCCCGTCGAATAATCTCCCAGATGCCCGGTATAACCGCCTGCCAGCGCCAT
Source organism: Citrobacter sp. Cf125 (assembly GCF_030333935.1). Lineage (NCBI taxonomy): Bacteria > Pseudomonadati > Pseudomonadota > Gammaproteobacteria > Enterobacterales > Enterobacteriaceae > Citrobacter > Citrobacter sp. Cf125. Next base: position 207,461 of record NZ_JAOWEY010000016.1, read on the forward strand.
ATAGCGTTGTAGCAGGGTTGCCGCTTTGTGTAACACGCCGTTAGAGCGCCAGCCGTAGGAACCGGCAAAAATCGAGGCCGGGCCGTAGCTGTCACGGATGCGTTTATGCTGCGTATGGATAAGATTCAGCGCGTCGTCCCAACTGACGCGAACAAATTCATCCTGCCCACGCACGCCCTGGGGATTCTCCGGCGAGGCGAGAAAGCCTTTACGCACCATTGGAAAACGTACCCGCGTTTTACTGTGAACCTGGTCGCGCACCACGGTTTGCAAAGAGTTGGGATGGGAAGTGGGCAGCGCGCCACGCGAGGAGAAAACCGTCTCACCATCGGTGTCGACGAGAATTGGTCCCCAGTGGGCGGCGGTTAACACCGAGTAATGTGCGGGTGAATTAGCCAAGATGGCGCTCCTGAATGCGATGTGACGGCTTATTTATTATGCCGTTCAATGTTACTTACAAATTTCAGAGTCTTCCCTGGAATTTTCTTCATGTTCACACGTCATAATCAACCGCCACGGTCGCTGTGGCAAAGAAGAAAAAGTCATTAAGGAATTAAGATGAAGAAACGTGTTTTTGTTATTGCTGCCATTGTGAGCGGCGCCCTGGCGGTTTCTGGCTGCACAACAAACCCTTACACCGGCGAACGCGAAGCAGGTAAATCCGGCATTGGCGCGGGTATTGGCTCTCTGGTCGGCGCGGGCATTGGCGCACTCTCTTCTTCGAAGAAAGATCGCGGTAAAGGCGCACTGATTGGCGCAGCGGCGGGTGCGGCCGTTGGCGGCGGTGTCGGTTATTACATGGACGTGCAGGAAGCCAAACTGCGCGAAAAAATGCAGGGAACGGGCGTCAGCGTGACGCGTAGTGGCGATAACATCATTCTGAATATGCCGAATAACGTCACCTTCGACAGCAGTAGCGCCAACCTGAAACCTGCTGGTGCCAACACCCTGACCGGCGTGGCAATGGTACTGAAAGAGTACAATAAAACCGCCGTCAACGTGCTGGGCTTCACCGACAGCACCGGCAGCCAGGATCTGAATATGCGTCTGTCTCAGCAACGCGCGGACTCCGTGGCCAGCGCCTTAATCACGCAAGGGGTTGCCGCTAATCGTATCCGCACTCAGGGCATGGGTCCGTCAAATCCGATCGCCAGCAACAGCACGGCGGAAGGTAAAGCGCAGAACCGTCGCGTAGAGATTACGTTGAGTCCTATGCAGTAATCGTTGAGCCGGGTAGCGGCTTCGCCTTACCCGGCCTACGTTCGACATGTAGGCCCGGTAAGCGCAGCGCCACCGGGCAAATTACTTGCTTCGTCAGATTTTCCCGCTAAGGTATTCACACGAAATTCAGGGAAATCAGCGATGAGCAAATCAACACGGGCAACCATCAGCGATGTGGCGAAAGCCGCAAAAACCGGCAAGACCAGCATTTCACGCTATCTCAACGGTGAAAAGCACCTGCTTTCCGACGCGCTACTGGCCCGCATTGAACAAGCCATTGCCGATCTCGACTACCGTCCCAGCCTGATGGCAAGAGGACTGAAACATGGTCGTACCCGCCTGATTGGTCTGATCATCGCCGATATTACCAATCCCTACTCCGTCAACGTGTTGAGCGGCATTGAAGCTGCCTGTCGTGATAAAGGCTTTACCCCGCTGGTGTGTAACACCAACAACGAAGTGGATCAGGAACTGCATTATCTTGACCTGCTGCGCAGCTACCAGGTCGAAGGGATTGTGGTCAACGCCGTCGGGATGCGCGAAGAGGGGCTAAATCGGCTGCAGCAGTCTGCGCTGCCGATGGTGCTGATTGACCGTAAAATTCCCGATTTCGCCTGTGATATGGTCGGGCTGGATAACACCCAGGCGGCAACGGTTGCCACGGAACATCTGGTCGAACAAGGTTTTGAAGCCATCCTGTTCCTCAGCGAACCGCTCGGCATGGTGAATACCCGCCGCGAACGCCTGAGCGCTTTTCGCGCCACCCTCGCACAGTACCCCGGCGTTATCGCACAAAATGCCGAAGTCCCGCTCACGGACAATACGCAGCTGGACGAAACCCTGCGCCAGTTCCACCAGCAGCACCGGGGAATGCGCAAAGCTGTTATCTCAGCTAATGGCGCTCTCACACTGCAGGTTGCCCGCGCCCTGAAACGCATTGGCCTTAACTGGGGCAGCGATATCGGCCTGCTCGGTTTTGACGAACTGGAATGGGCCGAACTGGCGGGCGTTGGTATTACCACGTTGAAACAACCTACCTGGCAGATTGGCTACACCGCCGTTGAGCAGGTTGTACGCCGGATCGATGGCGGCTCTGCTGCCATTCAGGAACAGGTCTTCTCCGGCGAACTGATCGTTCGCGGCTCTACCGCCCGTTAAATTTCCTTCGTGATGGTGATCATAAATTCAACATCATAAGCTTTTCTTTGGAACCGGTTCCATCTAGCGTTATAGCAAGAACGCTAGTCTGGAGTTTCCATGAAAAGAAAAATTATGGTGGTCACCGCCGCTTACGGCCACGACCAGGTACGGGCCGCTGGCGGGCAAACGGCAATGCTGCCCATTATCGCTGAAGCCGGTGCTGACGGCGTCGAAATCCGCCGCGAATTGCTGACCGACGCCGAGCTGCACACGCTGTCCACGGTGGCATCTGCTATCGAAATCTTCGGCCTGCTGGCCTGTTACTCAGCGCCTGAGCCGTTGTTCCTTGAGGACGGTAGCCTCAATCCCCGACTTCCTGCGCTACTTGAAGAAGCACAGGCCCTGCAGGCGCTATGGCTAAAAGTCTCCCTCGGCCATTTCTCCCATACAGAACAGTTCAACGTGTTACGTGAATGGCTGGACAACAGCGGAATGGAACTGGTTGTCGAAAACGATCAGACCGCCTGCGGACGCCTGAAGCCGATGCAGCGCTTTAACGAAGCCTGCCAGACGCAAAATCTGCCGATATCTCTGACCTTCGATATGGGCAACTGGCTGTGGGTGGGCGACTCCCCGGAACAGGCGGCGCAGAAACTGGCGTCAACCGTTGGGTATATCCATGTCAAAGCCGCCGTTGCACATCGCGACAGCTACCGTGCCGTACCGCCTGATGCAGCCGATCCGCGCTGGCTGACGCTGTTGAAAACGCTGCCGGGCGATGTTCCACGCGGCATTGAGTTTCCCCTGGAAGGGCAGGATTTGGCGGCGGTTACCCGCCGTTACGTCGAGTTGTTACGCGAGGAGTAACGCATGAAAAAGTCACTGGATGTGGTAACGATTGGTGAAGCGATGGCGATGTTTGTCGCCACGCAAACCGGCGAACTGGCGGATGTGGAGCAGTTTATCAAGCGCGTTGCTGGCGCTGAACTCAATGTGGCGACCGGTCTTGCCCGGCTGGGCCTGAAGGTCGGTTGGGTAAGCCGTGTAGGCAACGACAGTTTTGGCCGTTTTATCGTTAAGTCGCTGGAAAAAGAAGGGATTGATGCGCAGGGAGTCACCCAGGACGAGCGTTACGCTACCGGCTTTCAGCTTAAATCTAAGGTCGAAAATGGAACCGATCCCATTGTGGAATACTTCCGCAAAGGTTCCGCTGCCAGCCACCTCAGCATTGAGGATTATCACGAAGCCTACTTCGCCAGCGCGCGCCACCTGCACCTGAGCGGCGTAGCGGCGGCACTTTCTGCCAGCTCTTATGAACTGTTAGCCCATACCGCCCGCACACTGAAAGCACAAGGGAAGACCATCTCGTTCGACCCGAATTTACGCCCTGTGCTGTGGAAAAGCGAAGCCGAGATGGTGGAAAAACTGAACCGTTTGGCATTCCAGGCCGACTGGGTTTTGCCTGGATTAAAAGAGGGCATGATTTTAACCGGTCAGCAGACGCCTGAAGCCATCGCCGACTTTTATCTGCGCCACGGGGTGAAGGCCGTGATCATCAAAACAGGGGCCGATGGCGCCTGGTATAAAGCCGCCAACGGCGAGCAGGGCTGCGTCGCACCGGTAAAAGTCGACAACGTGGTCGACACCGTCGGCGCAGGCGATGGCTTTGCCGTGGGCGTTATTAGCGCCCTGCTGGAAGGCCGCTCGCTGCATCAGGCAGTGACCCGCGGCAATAAAATTGGCGCACTGGCCATTCAGGTTCAGGGCGACAGCGAAGGATTACCCACACGTGAACAATTAGGGGAATAAATTCCCGGCCAACTCTGTCTCTGTACCCTACATTCAGAGGCGGCGTATCAGTATAACCAGAGGGCAGTCTATGAATAGCTCAACTAATGCAGCAAAACGCTGGTGGTACATCATGCCAATCGTGTTTATCACGTATAGCCTGGCGTACCTTGACCGCGCGAACTTCAGCTTCGCCTCCGCCGCAGGTATCAACGAGGACCTCGGCATTACCAAAGGGATCTCTTCCCTGCTGGGCGCGCTGTTTTTCCTCGGCTACTTCTTCTTTCAGATCCCGGGCGCAATTTACGCCGAACGCCGCAGCGTACGAAAACTGATTTTTGTCTGTCTGATCCTCTGGGGTGCCTGTGCGTCGTTAACCGGCATGGTCAGCAATATTCCAATGCTTGCCGCCATCCGCTTTATTCTTGGCGTCGTTGAAGCCGCGGTTATGCCCGCAATGCTGATTTATATCAGTAACTGGTTTACGAAGTCCGAACGTTCGCGCGCAAACACTTTCCTGATCCTCGGTAACCCGGTTACCGTCCTGTGGATGTCCGTGGTTTCCGGGTATCTGATCCAGGCACTGGGCTGGCGGGAAATGTTCATCATCGAGGGCTTCCCGGCCATCATCTGGGCGTTCTGCTGGTGGGTGCTGGTAAAAGACAAACCGTCTCAGGTCGGTTGGCTGTCAGAATCTGAAAAAGCCGCCCTTCAGGCACAACTGGAAAAAGAGCAGCAAGGCATCAAAGCCGTACGGAACTATAGCGAGGCTTTCCGCTCACGTAACGTCATCCTGCTGTGTATGCAGTATTTCACCTGGAGTATTGGCGTCTATGGTTTTGTCCTGTGGCTGCCGTCGATTATCCGCAACGGCGGTGCAAATCTGGGGATGGTTGAGGTTGGCTGGCTGTCATCCGTACCTTATCTGGCGGCGACGGCGGCGATGATCCTCGTTTCCTGGGCCTCCGATAAACTGCAAAATCGTAAGCTGTTTGTCTGGCCACTGTTACTGATAGCTGCTTTCGCTTTTATCGGCTCCTGGGCCGTGGGCGCAGACCACTTCTGGATTTCTTACACGCTGTTGGTTATTGCGGGTGCGGCAATGTATGCCCCTTATGGTCCTTTCTTTGCCATCATTCCTGAAATGCTCCCGCGTAACGTTGCCGGGGGTGCAATGGCGCTGATTAACAGTATGGGCGCACTAGGCTCATTCTTTGGTTCATGGTTTGTCGGCTACCTCAATGGCGCTACCGGCAGCCCGTCCGCCTCGTACATTTTTATGGGGGTAGCGCTTTTTGTCTCAGTATGGCTAACTCTCATTGTGAGGCCGAGTCCTGCCATTGAACACACCGTCGACACTGTGGCAGAACCGCGTAATCAAGGCGGAGGGCGCTGGGCATAGTGAACTATGCCCAAGCCAGACAACGAAGAGTTCGTGGTTCTGACGCGTGTCCCGAAGGGCTGGGGCTATTTTTGCCCATTGCGGCGTTACTCCCAGCTCGTTTGGTTCACCAAACTTCTCTGCTCGTGCCTTGCACTGGGCAAAAATAACCGCCAGCGACGTGCGTGTGCAACGGCAGGACTCGGCCTGAGCCTGCTAATAATCAACAGCTACCTATTGGCGCACGCCACGCTTAAATTTTAACTTACGGAGATTCGCATGAAGCCGTCCATTATTCTCTATAAAGCGTTACCTGACGATTTACTGCATCGCCTGGAAGAGCATTTTACTGTGACTCGTGTGCCTAACCTGCGCCCGGAAACGGTCGCACAGCACGCCGAAGCGTTTGCCAATGCGGAAGGTCTGCTGGGCTCCAGTGAAGCCGTCAATACCGCTCTACTGGAGAAAATGCCGAAACTGCGTGCGACCTCCACGATTTCCGTCGGCTATGACAACTTCGACGTCGATGCCCTTAACGCGCGTAAGGTGCTGTTGATGCACACGCCAACCGTACTGACAGAAACCGTCGCCGATACGGTGATGGCGCTGGTGTTAAGTACCGCTCGCCGCGTGGTAGAAGTGGCTGAACGGGTGAAGGTCGGTGAATGGACCAAAAGTATCGGGCCGGACTGGTTCGGTACGGATGTGCACCACAAAACGCTGGGGATTGTCGGCATGGGCCGTATTGGCTTGGCGCTGGCACAACGTGCGCATTTCGGCTTTAGCATGCCGATTCTCTATAATGCGCGCCGTCATCATCAGGAAGCAGAAGAACGTTTCAACGCGCGCTACTGCGATCTTGATACGCTGTTACAAGAATCCGATTTTGTCTGCCTGATCCTGCCGTTAACCGACGAAACGCATCATCTGTTCAGCACCGAACAGTTTGCCAAAATGAAGTCTTCCGCCATTTTCATTAACGCCGGACGTGGGCCGGTGGTCGATGAAAAAGCACTGATTGCCGCCCTGCAAAACGGCGAAATTCATGCCGCTGGCCTGGATGTATTTGAGCAGGAGCCATTACCGGCAGACTCACCGCTGCTGTCGCTGCCAAACGTGGTTGCTGTGCCGCACATTGGTTCAGCCACGCACGAAACACGCTATAACATGGCGGCCTGTGCGGTGGATAACTTAATCGATGCGCTGCAAGGACGCGTTGAGAAGAACTGCGTAAACCCGCAGGTCGCGCGATAAACAAAAGGCCGGGTAGCGCTTACGCTCACCCGGCCCTTCATATCTTACAGCGGCTTAATTACTGAGCGGCATTCACCGCAGCAGTCCAGGCCTGGTTAAATGCCTGATGTTGAGAAGCCAACGGGCCAATCAGCGTGTTGTACTGACTTGCCTGCTGTGACGTTGGGAACTGGATACCGTTGGCGACAAAGCTCACCTGCGTATCCTGCTGCGCCACAAAATCACCAACCTGCACTAACTGCTGCGTGAAGATTTGCGCTGCAGGGATCAGCGGCTGTAACGCCTCTGCAGGTACAGTGACGACTTTATTGTAAACCTGGTCAAAGACCGGCTTCAGATCTTCGCCCTGCTTCAGCGCGCCATGCGCAGCATCTGCCTGTAGTTTCGCATTCTGCAACTGTTGCCCTAATACACCTAGCGCACCATTTGCCTGACGCAGCGGCTCACGCTGAGTCACATAATCCTGAGGAACACGAATCGCATTTACGCTATCAACCACCGGACGCAGACCGGAGTCCATCGCCTGATTAACCTGCTGCGAATAGCCATACAGAATCGCGTAATCGGACACAAACGGGCCAAACTGTTTTTTCTGATCGGCGGTCAGCGTTGGTAAACGCTCTCCGCTACGCATTGCAGTATTCTGCAGAAAATCGATAAACGCTTTGCGTTGATCGCCTTCTTTATCAAAACACCCACTCAGGCCAACTACCATTAAGAGCGCCAAAACAGGCGCAAACCAGCGAGAGCAGGACTTACCTGTCGCCATTTTAATACTCCTTTCACCCAAAAATGCGCACAACGACACCCGCGTGCCTGACGTTAACAAGGATAGTCCAGGTCAGCCCCGCAAGATACCCTTTCCGCATAATCTTGTGGGGGAAAATAACCGTTCCCACCACCGTTCGTTTTGCTAAACAATGCTGCATTTACTACTCGGCGTCATAGTTTAGTCATCTTTACAATCGGAATCGATCGTTCGGAGATCCCGACCTTTATCAGTTTGTTAGCCTGCGAAAGATTGTTGCCCACCGTTTGCTGAAACGAATCCATCTCTCAAACCCCGAATCCGACTTCATTTTTTCCGACTACTCTTAATGAGCTTCGAAGAAATTCACGATCCCGCTGTGTGATTTGTAGGAGTTCTCAATGGAATACAAAGATCCTATGTTTGAACTGCTGAGCAGTCTGGAGCAGATTGTTTTTAAAGATGTATCGCAGACGGTCACTCTGACGCAAAAAACCAACCCTTTCACCGAATTTGAACAGTTACGACGAGGGACGGGTTTAAAAACAGATGATTTTGCCCGAGTAATGGGCGTGACAGTCGCGATGGTTCATGAATGGGAGTCTAAACGCGTAAAGCCTTCCACTACCGAATTGAAGTTAATGCGCCTGATCCAGGCAGATCCAAGATTAAGTAAGCAACTGATGGATTGAACTATTTTTCAATTTTGCTTAAGAACGGTCCTGTAACGGGGCCGTTCCCTTACGAAGGTTATCCACAAAAAAGAAAATAGTAGTTGCATCCACATGCGTAAAATGAGTTAATGCCCTCAACGGTTTGACGTACAGACCATTACAGCAGTTAGTAAGGCAAGTCCCTTCAAGAGTTATCGTTGATACCCTTCGTAGTGAGCATTTCCTTTACTGTTAAAAAATCTGTAAAGCACGCCATATCGCCGAAAGGCACACTTATTTTTTAAAAGGTAATACACTATGTCCGGTAAAATGACTGGTATCGTAAAATGGTTCAACGCTGACAAAGGTTTCGGCTTCATCACTCCTGACGATGGCTCTAAAGACGTGTTCGTACACTTCTCTGCTATCCAGAACGATGGCTACAAATCTCTGGACGAAGGTCAGAAAGTTTCCTTCACCATCGAAAGCGGCGCTAAAGGTCCGGCAGCTGGCAACGTAACCAGCCTGTAAGCTTAAAAAGCTCAAGATTCTGAATCCCTGCCAAACGGCGGGGATTTTTTTTATCTGTACTTCTTAAAACGCCTCGCCCACACGCGTCTTTGCATTACTTTACCCGCAGCCCCTTTGACCTTTCCCTAAGGGCAAGCTTTATAGTGAGCCAGTCTGTATTCCACAACGTTCACAAGGAATTGAAGCTATGTCGAAATCCTCATTACTGCTGGTTTTAGGTTTACTCACCACCGGTAGCGCGTTCGCCGCAACCCCTGAAGCCACTTTTTTGGCGGAACACGGGCTCAGCGGAAAATCCGTCGAGCAAATCGTCGAGGCCATTGACCAGTCTCCACAGAGCCGCCCACTGCCCTACTCGGCATCCGTCACCAGCACTGAACTGAAGCTCTCTTCAGGCGATCAGATCTATACCCTGCCGCTCGGTGACAAGTTCTATCTGTCATTTGCCCCTTATGAATGGCAAACACATCCTTGCTTCAACCACAGCCTTTCCGGTTGCCAGGGCGAAATGCCGGAGAAGACATTCAATGTCAAAGTGACGGATAACAAAGGTGATGTAGTGCTACAAAAAGAGATGAAGAGCGGTCGAAATGGCTTCGTCGGGGTTTGGCTACCGCGCAATATGGCAGGCACCATCGCAGTAAGCTACAACGACAAAAAAGCGGAGTATCCCATTAAGACCATGGAAGACAGCCAGACCTGTCTGACTAAATTACAGCTGCGCTAACAACATAAAAAAATGCCGGATGGCGCAATGCTTATCCGGCCTACTGGTGTTTATCTCGTAGGCCGGATAAGGCGAAGCTGCCATCCGGCATTTTCTAAGTCAGCTCAGGACCGTTACTGCAGCAGCGAAATATCCGCCACGCGCAGGAACAGTTCGCGCAGTTTTTCGAGCATGGAGAGACGGTTGATACGCAGATCTTTATCATCTACGTTGACCATCACTTTCTCGAAGAACGCATCAACCGGCTCACGCAGTTCCGCTAACTCAACCAGCGCTTCCTGGTAATGGCCAGCGGCGAAAACAGGCTCCAGCTTATCGCGCAGCACCACAACCTGCATCGCCAGCGCAATTTCTTCCGGCTCTTTCAGCGTTGCCGCATTCACACGGTCATTCAGCGTTTCTTCAGACTTCGCCAGGATGTTCGATACACGTTTGTTCGCGGCAGCCAGCGCGGACGCGGCCTCCAGTGTACGGAAGTGCGAAACCGCCTTCATACGTGCGTCGAAATCAGCCGGACGAGTCGGACGACGCGCCAGCACGGCCTGAATAGTATCGACGGTATAACCTTCGTCCTGATACCAGGCGCGGAAGCGACCAAGCATAAAGTCGATAACGTCATCCACCACGTTGGCGTTGGTCAGCTTGTCGCCATACAGACGAACAGCCTCTTCCGTCAGCGTTTGCAGATCCAGATTCAGGTTCTTCTCAACAATGATACGCAGCACGCCCAGCGCAGCACGACGCAGCGCAAACGGGTCTTTATCGCCTTTCGGATGCTGACCAATACCGAAGATACCCGCCAGGGTGTCCATCTTGTCAGCAATCGCCACGGCACAAGCCACCGGATTAGACGGCAGGTCATCACCGGCAAAACGCGGCTGATACTGCTCGTTCAGCGCCACAGCAACATCTTCCGCTTCGCCATCGTGACGCGCGTAGTGCATTCCCATCACGCCCTGGGTGTCGGTGAACTCGAAGACCATGTTGGTCATCAGGTCGCACTTGGACAGCAGGCCAGCACGCGTTGCGTGGTTAACGTCAGCGCCAATTTGACCAGCAATCCAGCCCGCCAGCGCCTGGATACGGTCAGTCTTATCGCGCAGCGTACCCAGTTGCTGTTGGAACAGCACGGTTTGCAGACGCGGCAGATGGTCTTCCAGGCGTTTTTTACGGTCGGTATTGAAGAAGAACTCAGCATCCGCCAGACGCGGACGAACAACCTTCTCGTTACCGGAGATAATCTGGGTCGGATCTTTCGATTCAATGTTGGCAACGAAGATAAAGTTCGGCAGCAGTTTGCCGTCATTCGCGTATACCGGGAAGTACTTCTGGTCACCTTTCATGGTGTGTACCAGCGCTTCAGACGGAACAGCGAGGAATTTCTCTTCGAATTTCGCGGTAAGCACTACCGGCCATTCTACCAGCGAGGTGACCTCTTCCAGCAGGCTTTCGCTCAGATCGGCGTTGCCGCCAATCTTACGCGCCGCTTCTTCAGCATCGGCTTTGATTTTCGCTTTACGCTCAGCGTAATCCGCAATGACTTTGCCGCGCTCACGCAGGATTTCCGGATACTGATCGGCAGAATCGATAGTGAATTCCGGCTCGCCCATAAAGCGGTGTCCACGGATCACACGATCGGACTGAATGCCCAGAATCGTTGCCGGAATCACCTTGTCGCCCAGCAGCAGAGTCACGGTGTGAACCGGACGCACGAAGTGAACGTCAGACGCGCCCCAGCGCATCAGTTTAGGGATCGGCAGCTTCGCAAGCGAAGTGGCGATCATGTTTGGCAGCAGCGTTTCAGCGCTTTCGCCTTTCACATGCGCGCGATACAGCAGCCATTCGCCTTTGTCGGTAGTCAGACGCTCAGCCTGATCAACCGTGATGCCGCAGCCACGTGCCCAGCCTTCTGCCGCTTTGCTCGGTTTGCCTTCAGCGTCAAACGCCTGGGCAATGGCCGGACCGCGTTTTTCAACTTCACGATCGGGTTGAGATTCCGCCAGATTCGCGACTTTCAGCGCCAGACGACGCGGCGCAGCGAACCACTCAACGTTGCCGTGCGCGATGCCAGCGTTATCCAGCTCCGCGGTAAAGTTTGCAGCAAAGGACTCAGCCAGGCTGCGCAGTGCTTTTGGTGGCAGCTCTTCAGTGCCGATTTCCACCAGAAAAGTTTTCTCAGACATGGCCGCCTCTTATTTGTCTTTGTTGCACATCGGGAAGCCAAGGGCTTCACGGGAAGCGTAGTAAGCTTCTGCCACTGCTTTGGTCAGGGTGCGAATGCGCAGGATATAGCGCTGACGCTCGGTGACGGAAATGGCTTTACGCGCATCCAGCAGGTTGAAGCTATGGGCGGCTTTCAGAATACGTTCATACGCAGGCAGCGGCAGCGGATTTTCCAGCGCCAGCAGCTGCTGCGCTTCTTTCTCGTACTGCTCGAAGCAAGTGAACAGGAAGTCCACATCGGCGTATTCGAAGTTGTAGGTGGATTGCTCCACTTCGTTCTGATGGAACACGTCACCGTAAGTGGTTTTACCCAGCGGGCCGTCGCTCCAGACCAGGTCGTAAACGCTGTCTACGCCCTGAATGTACATGGCCAGACGTTCCAGACCGTAGGTAATTTCCCCGGTTACTGGTTTACATTCCAGACCACCAACCTGCTGGAAGTAGGTGAACTGAGTCACTTCCATGCCGTTCAGCCACACTTCCCAACCCAGACCCCAGGCACCCAGCGTCGGGTTTTCCCAGTTATCTTCCACGAAACGGATATCGTGAATGGTCGGGTCCATACCCAGCTCTTTCAGAGAACCCAGGTACAGCTCCTGAATGTTGTCCGGTGACGGCTTAATCACTACCTGGAACTGATAGTAGTGCTGTAAGCGGTTCGGGTTTTCGCCATAGCGGCCATCGGTCGGACGACGGGAAGGCTGCACATAAGCAGTCGCCATCGGTTCCGGCCCCAGCGCACGCAGGCAGGTCATTGGGTGAGATGTTCCCGCGCCGACTTCCATGTCCAATGGTTGAACAATGGTGCAGCCCTGGCGAGCCCAGTAATCCTGTAAGGTCAGGATCAAGCCCTGGAAGGTCCTGGTATCAAACTTTTGCATATTATTTCGTGCTGGATACGTGTGGATTTAAAGGAAGCGATCAGTATACCCGCTGGCTGCAAGATATACAGTACGAAACGGGAAAAAGGGGGAACTTAGCGCATGGAAAGGTGCAAAAACTGCCCGTCTGCATCAAAAGAACAGACAAAACTCTCTTTACGGAAGGTAGAACCACGCATCTCATAGCTGCCCTGGAATTGCTCCAGGCCGGAGATATCAATTTTCTGCGCGCCAGTGTTGTAGCGTTGCGCCGCCTCATTTTTGCACAATGACTCCATATCCAGCGAACGTGTGGCACTGACCTTAACCTTTTGCGCTTTCTGCGCGGGTGCAGACGGTTGTGTGTCAGCGCACGCTACCAGCAAAAGGGTAGCGATTGTGGGAAAGAAATACTTCATCATCATTTTATTACCGCCTGGTTTGCTGGTCAGTCTTATTATTAGTGTCTGGAAACAGATCCTATTTTGAGAATCTCATCAGACCATCTCAAGCTTTAGCGTAAGAACTCGGATTATTCCAGTGAGCTACGTTCGCAAAATATCGGTCAGACTTTTTTTAATGGACACAGAGGAACTGATGCAGCCCAAAATTTTCTGGATTGATAACCTGCGCGGGATAGCCTGTTTAATGGTCGTGATGATCCACACCACGACCTGGTACATCACCAATGCGCAAAGCGTCAGCCCGTTGAATTGGGATCTGGCTAACGTGCTCAATTCAGCCTCTCGCGTCAGCGTCCCGCTGTTCTTTATGATTTCGGGCTATCTGTTTTTTGGTGAGCGTAGCGCCAAACCGCGCCATTTCCTGCGCATCGCGCTCTGCATTTTGTTTTACAGCAGCGTGGCGCTGGCCTATATCCTGCTGTTTACCTCGATCAACGCTGAGCTGTCGCTGAAGAACCTGCTGCAAAAGCCGGTGTTCTATCATCTGTGGTTTTTCTTCGCGATCGCCGTCATCTACCTGGTTTCTCCGCTGATACAGGTGAAAAATATCAGCGGCAAGATGCTGCTGGCGTTGATGGTGGTGATAGGCGTAATTGCCAATCCCAATACCGTCTCGCAAAAAATTGGCGGTTTTGAATGGCTACCCATTAACCTGTACATCAGCGGCGACACCTTCTATTACATCCTGTACGGCATGCTGGGCCGGGCGATTGGCATGATGGATACGCAAAAGCGCGCGCTCAGCTGGCTCTGTGCGGCGTTATTCATTACCGCAGTATTTATTATTTCTCGTGGCACATTGCATGAACTGCGCTGGCGAGGCAATTTTGCCGACACCTGGTACCTCTACTGCGGCCCTGCGGTATTTATTTGCGCCGTCTCACTCCTGACGCTGGTCAAAAATACGCTCAGCACACGTACTCTGCCGCTACTGGGCCTTATTTCTCGCCATTCATTGGGCATTTATGGTTTTCATGCGCTGATCATTCACGCACTACGAACCAACGGAATTGAACTCAAAAACTGGCCACCGCTGGATATGCTGTGGATTTTCAGCGCCACGCTGGCAGGTAGTTTACTGTTGTCCATACTGTTGCAGCGTATCGATACGCGCAGGCTGGTGAGTTAATCCCCCATATTTTGCAGACGTAGCAACAAAACTTGCCCCAGTAAACATACGATGAATGCCACCGGGTACAGCCCTTTTTCGAGGGGAGATAACGGGGCATTCCATACACCCACCAGCAGCAATCCTGCCGTGATGAGTGTGACCATTTGACATACAGAGGCGAAGCGTTCGTCGCTCTGATTGAGATTCACTGCACGCTGATAAACATACGCCACAAACATCCCTGTCATTAGCACGCCCAGAAAATAGCCTTTGCCACTCAATAACGGGCATGCCTGCCATAAGCCAATAACGTAAATCAGTGCGCCAGACAGGAATAATATCCATGGCAACAGCCTTGTCGTCTTCATTGGGATCTCCTTATCCATCATGGATACAATATGAATAACCCGCTAAAGACAACACAGAAAAATGGCACTACGCCGGACTTTCAGAATAAATCCATGCGTACTAACTATTTATTGGATTGAAATATACATTTGATAAATCCCCTCTGTTTACCAGAGGGGAACGAGGATCAGGACATCAGCGGTTGCAACTGCTGGTAGATTCGGCGGAAGGTTTCCCGACGTTGTTGGTAAAGCGCGTGGCGCCCGGCGTCAGGATAATGCGCTTGTTCCAGCGTAAGCTGAGGCAGAAGGTCTGATAAAGGCCGCTGCGGATTCATGGCAATTTGCGCCAGTCGCGCCGCACCAAGTGCAGGGCCGACATCACCGCCGGTACGATAATCCAGCTGCAATCCGCTGATGTCAGATAGCATCTGACGCCAGTATTCACTGCGCGCCCCGCCGCCAATCAACGTAATGCTGGCGGGCTGCACGCCGCAGGCATGTACCACGTCCATACCGTCAGCCAGCGCAAACCCCACACCTTCCAGCACCGCCTGCGCCAGTTCTGCCGGACCATGCTGATGCGTCAGACCGAAAAATACGCCCTTGGCCTGCGGATTGTTATGCGGCGTACGTTCACCGGAAAGATAAGGTAAAAACCAGACCGGCTCCGCGAGTTCATCAGCCTGTTGCGCAGCGTCAATCAATGCAGGAACGCTCGCCAGTCCGGTTAATTTTGCCGCCCAGTCCAGACACGATGCCGCACTTAACATCACAGACATCAGATGCCATCGCTCAGGCAAAGCATGGCAAAAACTGTGAACCGCACTTTCCGGTTTGCTAAGGAAACCATCACTCACCGCAAAATAGACACCGGATGTCCCCAGCGAAAGCATCGCCTGACCGGCATTCATCATGCCTACGCCAACCGCTCCCGCCGCGTTATCACCACCTCCGGCAACAACCGCAATCTCCTGCATTCCCCAGGCTTTAGCGACGTCTGGCAACAAGGTTCCGGTAATCTCGCTGCCTTCATAGAGCGCAGGCATATGTGCGCGAGTCAGTTTACAGGCAGCCAGCATGACATCGCTCCAGTCACGCTTCGCGACATCCAGCCACATTGTCCCTGCCGCATCAGACATATCGCTGGCAAAATCACCGGTCATGCGCAAACGCAGGTAATCTTTCGGCAGCAGAACTTTATCAATCTGTTTGAAAATCTCCGGCTCGTGGCGTTGCACCCACAGCAGTTTTGGCGCGGTAAAGCCAGGCATCATCAGGTTGCCGGTGATCGCACGAGACTGCGGAACCTGATTCTCCAGCATCACGCACTCTTCACCACAGCGACCATCGTTCCACAGAATAGCCGGACGCAATACCTTCTGTTGCTCATCCAGTAGCGTCGCGCCGTGCATCTGTCCGGCAATCCCCAGCGCTTTCACCTCGCGAAGCGAATGCTGCTGGCCCAATGCTTTCACAGCCCGATCCGTTGCCGACCACCACTGCTCAGGGTCTTGTTCAGACCATAACGGATGCGGGCGCGAGACGGTGAGTTTCTCCGTGTGCGAAGCGACCACATCCCCCTGCTCGTTGAGCAGGATGGCCTTTACGCCTGATGTGCCAAGATCTATCCCGATATACATAAGGCATCGTTCCTTAAAGAAAGGCCCGGTAGCGCGAGCTGACCGGGCTTACGGACGTTCTCAGAAACCCGTTATTTGTCGAACAAATAATGGTTCACCAGATTTTCCAGCAATTCCTGATGACCGCTCTGGTGCACCGGCGCCAGGTTATGTTGTTCAGCGTACTGCGCAATTTCCGTCAGCGTCATCTGCCCTTTCAGAATTTGCTGGCCCAGCTCACCATTCCAACCGGCATAACGTTTTGCCACGCGCTGATCCAGACCACCGTCTTCAATCATACGGGCCGCAATTTTCAACGACAGTGCCATGGTATCCATCGCGCCAATATGACCATAGAACAGATCATATTTATCGGTACTCTGACGACGCACTTTGGCATCGAAGTTCAGGCCACCGGTGGTGAAGCCGCCCGCCTTCAGGATTTCGTACATCACCAGCGCGTTCTCTTCTACGCTGCTCGGGAACTGATCCGTGTCCCAGCCCAGCTGCGCGTCACCACGGTTGGCATCGACAGAGCCAAACAGACCCAGCGCGATAGCGGTGGCGATTTCGTGATGGAACGAGTGGCCCGCCAGCGTGGCATGGTTAGCTTCGATATTCAGTTTGATCTCTTTTTCCAGACCGAACTGCTTGAGGAAGCCGTAGACGGTCGCCGCATCGTAGTCGTACTGGTGCTTGGTCGGTTCCTGCGGTTTCGGCTCGATAAGCAAAGTGCCCTGGAAACCGGTTTTGTGTTTGTGTTCCACCACCAGTTGCATGAAGCGACCAATTTGCTCACGTTCCTGACGCAGATCGGTATTCAGCAGCGTCTCATAGCCTTCACGACCACCCCACAGAACGTAGTTTTCACCACCTAACTTGTGCGTGGCATCCATGGCCGTAACCACCTGCGTGGCGGCCCAGCTGAACACTTCTGGATCCGGGTTTGTTGCCGCACCCGCGCCGTAGCGTGGGTTGGTAAAGCAGTTTGCTGTTCCCCACAGCAGCTTCACGCCGCTCTGTTCCTGTTTTGCCGCCAGCACATCAACCATCTGCGCAAAGTTGTTTTTGTACTCTTTCAGTGAAGCCCCTTCAGGCGAGACATCCACATCATGGAAGCAGTAGTAAGGCACGTTCAGCTTGTGGAAGAACTCAAATGCCACGTCCGCTTTGCGTTTCGCCAGCGCCAGTGCTTCACCAGGCTGCTGCCACGGACGATCGAAAGCGCCCATACCGAACATATCCGCACCGTTCCAGCAGAAGGTATGCCAGTAGCAGGCAGCAAAACGCAGATGATCTTCCATACGTTTGCCCAACACGATTTCGTCAGGATTGTAATGGCGAAATGCGAGCGGGTTGGTGGATTGAGTACCTTCAAAACGAACACGATCGAGTTGGTCAAAATAAGCCGGCATAATAAGCTCCATAATCAGGTAATACGGTAAGTAAACTGCGATATGGCTATACTGGAATTTCCTGATTTATTGCTCAATTACGTTATTTCACACCGCTATTAAGAGAATACCCAAACGTGCGCTGGCTCCCAAAAAAACGCGCTGAAAAACGAAATAAAAAAGCGATCGCGATCGAAGGTTAGCCATTAAACAAAAAACCGTAATGCGCAGATGAAAAATGACAATTGTCATCCCGCTGACAGTATGTAAATTTTGCCTGGCCTCAGGCAATCAGGAAATTTGTCACGCTTCATCAAGCAGTCGTACCGGCGGTTTTGCTAGTATCGACAGGCCCACGTTAACCTTTCCAGGACAGGTTCTTATGTTTGATAAACGTCACCGCATCACTCTGTTATTCAATGCCAATAAAGCCTATGACCGTCAGGTGGTAGAAGGAGTGGGTGAATATTTACAGGCATCGCAATCCGAGTGGGATATATTCATTGAGGAAGATTTCCGCGCCCGTATCGATAATATTAAAGACTGGTTAGGCGATGGCGTTATTGCCGATTATGACGATGATGACATTGCGCAATTACTTGCCGATGTCGATGTTCCGATCATCGGCGTTGGGGGTTCCTACCATCGGGAGCAAGATTATCCCCCGGTACATTACATTGCTACCGACAACCACGCGCTGGTAGAAAGCGCTTTTCTGCATCTGAAAGAGAAAGGGGTTAACCGTTTTGCATTTTACGGCCTGCCTTCCTCAAGCGGTAAACGCTGGGCCGCAGAACGTGAATATGCCTTTTGCCAGTTGGTGGCTAAAGAAAAGTACCGCGGCGTCGTCTACCAGGGGCTGGAAACTGCGCCGGAAAACTGGCAGCACGCGCAAAATCGTCTGGCAGACTGGCTACAAACGTTGCCGCCGCAAACCGGCATTATCGCGGTCACCGACGCGCGGGCACGACACGTCCTGCAAGTCTGCGAGCACCTACATATTCCGGTACCGGAAAAGCTATGCGTGATAGGAATAGATAACGAAGAACTGACCCGTTACTTATCACGGGTAGCGCTGTCATCCGTGGCTCAGGGAGCCCGGCAGATGGGCTACCAGGCCGCAAAACTCCTGCACCGCTTGCTGGCGAATGAGACGCTGCCGCTGCAACGCATTCTGGTTCCTCCGGTGCGCGTGGTTGAGCGGCGCTCAACCGATTACCGCTCCTTGACCGATCCTGCCGTCATTCAGGCGATGCACTTTATCCGCAATCATGCCTGCAAAGGGATTAAGGTTGAGCAAGTTCTTGATTCAGTAGGGATTTCACGTTCAAATCTGGAGAAGCGTTTTAAAGAAGAGGTCGGAGAGACTATTCACGCCGTGATTCATGCCGAAAAGCTGGAAAAAGCGCGCAGTCTGTTGATTTCTACCACGCTTTCAATCAACGAAATTTCACAGATGTGTGGCTATCCGTCTCTGCAGTATTTCTATTCGGTCTTCAAGAAAGAGTACGACACGACGCCAAAAGAGTATCGCGATGTGAACAGCGAAGTGTTGCTGTGAGGATTATTGCCGGATACGGCGAAGCCGCCATCCGGCACACAGAATTACATATGCGCGGCGATTAAACGCTGGTTATCCTGATACATTGCGAACAGATAGTTGTTGTAGCTCTGTCCTTTAGTGGAATAACCCTTCAGCTTATGGATCATCGCGGTAGCGGTGACTTCCTGATCGGCTTTACGCAGCTGCGCACGTGATTTACGGAAAGAAGAGTAAGCCGGGTGCGTGTTCAGGTTGATGACGTAAGCATTCACCGACTCTTTTACCGATTCAAACTGTGAGTAGCCTTTCACCTTACCTGGGGCATTGTTACAACGACCTTTGCCACATTTCATGCCAAACAGGTTGTTGTTGCTACGCGCCAGCTTCGACGTACCCCAGCCGCTTTCGGCCGCAGCCATGGTTGCCACCATGCTCGTCGGGATAATGTCTACGCGCTCAAGCAGCGTATTCCACGGAATTTTACGCGTGTTGCCAGACCAGCTCACCTTGTAGCGCTTCGCGATGTCTTTCATACGCGTACGCTCAGTCGGTGACCAGCGGTTCTGGTACTGTTTTGAAATCAGCCAGTTACGGTCCGCAGTAATGGCAGCATTTTGACTGGTAATATAAGGCATAACCGTCCGGAGAAACGCTTTTTTCCTTGGTGTTCCGGAAGGGTATTTTCGCAAATCAGGAAGTGAACTACTCTTTGCACTATTGCGAGAATACTCTTGTTTACTGCTAACCTGTTTATTACTTGCCTTGGTTATCTGGGGCTTGTGACTCGTTGTCGCCGTGTGTGTCTTTGCCAGCACCTCACCCGAAAATGCAACGGTGAGTAACATAAGAATCATTGCCCCATATCGTCGAATGGGAGTCAATATCATTAGGTCTCCTGGTCGGATTTATACATTCCAACACCTTATATTTTTCACAAAAATGAGAGATGAATCTCAAATCATATCAAAAATAGCCGTCAAGAGCACCCAAAGGAATAGTCCAATTCTGAAACTATGTCACGCATTAACGGTTCAGGGTGCCATTAATTCGAAGAAAATGTGGAGGTTATCGCAAAATAAGTTCATTTTTTGAACGCGATCGCTCACCCTCACTTCTCCTCCTGGCGGAATCGACTCAAAGGATGAGTTTCCAGCCTGATTTCACTGGCAAACTGGCGAAAACAGCAGCACCAAGGACAGCATTATGAAACTTGCCGCCGTTGCGCTGGCGCTCATGCCCGGCATTGCCATCGCCTCATCATGGACTTCTCAGGGACTCCCCAACTTCGAAGCGGAAGGTACGGGTAAATTCGTCAGCCATGCAGCGTTGACGAAGGGTACTCGTCCTTTAATCCTGAATTTTGACCAACAGTGCTGGCAGCCTGCTGATGCGATAAAACTCAACCAGATGCTATCGCTAAAACCGTGTGAAGGAGCGCCGCCGCAGTGGCGTTTATTCAAAGACGGCGATTACACGCTGGAAGTCGATACCCGCTCCGGAACGCCAACGTTGATGCTCTCGGTAAAAAGCGCCGCAGACCCTGTCACGACCCAGATTCGCCAGTGCTCGAAATGGGATGGTTCGCCGTTAACACTGGATGTGAGCCAGACCTTTCCGGAAGGTGCCGTGGTGCGCGATTACTACAGCAAACAAACGGCAACGGTAAAGAATGGGTCGATTACCCTACAGCCTGCCGCAGCCAGTAACGGGCTGTTGCTGCTGGAACGGGCAGAAACCGATGCCCCGGCTGCTTTCGACTGGCATAACGCTACGGTGTATTTCGTTCTGACGGATCGCTTTGTAAATGGTGACCCAGGCAACGACCACAGCTACGGACGTCGCAACGACGGCATGCAGGAAATTGGCACTTTCCACGGTGGCGATTTGCGCGGACTCACCAGTAAACTCGACTACCTGCAACAGTTGGGCGTCAACGCCTTGTGGATCAGCGCACCGTTTGAGCAAATTCACGGTTGGGTCGGCGGTGGCACCAAAGGCGATTTCCCCCACTACGCTTATCACGGCTATTACACTCAGGACTGGACCACGCTCGATGCGAATATGGGTAATGAAGCTGACCTGCGTGCCCTGGTTGAGGGTGCGCACCAGCGCGGCATTCGTATCCTGTTCGATGTCGTCATGAATCATACCGGCTACGCCACGCTGGCGGATATGCAGGAATATCAGCTTGGAGTGCTGTACTTGTCGGGCGATGAACTGAAAAACACGCTCGGTGAACGCTGGACGGACTGGAAGCCAGCCGCCGGGCAAAGCTGGCACAGCTTTAATGATTACATCAACTTCAGCGATAAAGCAGGTTGGGAAAAATGGTGGGGGAAAAACTGGATCCGTACCGATATTGGCGATTACGACAATCCTGGCTTTGACGACCTGACCATGTCACTGGCCTTCCTGCCCGATCTGAAAACCGAATCCACCACACCTTCCGGGCTGCCAAACTTTTATCAGCATAAGCCAGATACGCGCGCTAAAGCTATCGCCGGTTACACGCCCCGCGATTATCTGACGCACTGGCTCAGCCAGTGGGTGCGTGATTACGGGATTGACGGCTTTCGGGTTGATACCGCCAAACACGTCGAGCTTCCCGCCTGGCAGCAATTAAAAACACAGGCCAGCGCAGCGCTGGCTGAATGGAAGAAAGCCAACCCGGATAAAGCGCTGGATGATAAACCTTTCTGGATGACCGGCGAGGCCTGGGGCCACGGCGTAATGCAAAGCGACTATTACCGTCACGGCTTTGATGCGATGATCAATTTCGATTACCAGGAGCAGGCGGCAAAGGCCGTCGATTGTCTGGCAAATATGGATGTCACCTGGCAACAAATGGCTGAAAAACTGCAGGATTTCAACGTCATGAGCTATCTCTCCTCGCACGATACGCGTCTGTTTCGCGAAGGTGGAGACAAAGCCGCCGAGCTATTGCTGCTGGCGCCTGGCGCGGTACAACTCTTTTACGGCGACGAGTCGGCCAGACCCTTTGGACCAACAGGTTCAGACCCATTGCAGGGCACGCGCTCAGAAATGAACTGGCAGGATGTGAGCGGGAAATCTGCTGCCAGCGTCGCACACTGGCAGCGCATCAGTCAGTTCCGAGCCAGACATCCCGCCATCGGCGCCGGTAAACAGACTACGCTTACCCTGAAGCAGGGATACGGATTTATCCGCGAGCATGGCGACGATAAGGTGATGGTGGTGTGGGCCGGCCAGCCCTGATCCCAACAGGCTTCCCGCTGTGCATACGGCGGGAAGCCCAACACAAAATAAAAAACCAGCCAGGCAAACATCTGCAGCACAAAACATCAATCCGGTCCGCTTCCCCTGATTTGCACCCTGCCATGGGTAGCGCTATGGTTAGCCACTTTACTACTCAGTTCGACAGACCCCCTGCTATGACATTCTCACTTTTTGGCGACAAATTTACCCGCCATTCAGGCATCACCCGCCTGATGGAGGACCTCAACGACGGTTTACGCACCCCAGGCGCCATCATGCTCGGCGGTGGTAATCCGGCGCAAATTCCAGAGATGCAAAATTACTTCCAGTCTCTGCTGACAGATATGCTGGCAAACGGCAAAGCCACTGATGCGCTTTGCAATTATGACGGTCCGCAAGGGAAAACCGAGCTCCTGTCTGAGTTGGCGAAACTGCTACGTGAGAAGCAGGGATGGGATATCGAGCCACAAAATATTGCACTGACAAATGGCAGTCAGAGCGCGTTTTTCTACTTATTCAATCTGTTCGCCGGACGCCGCGCTGACGGAACAACGCAAAAAGTGTTATTCCCATTAGCCCCGGAATACATTGGCTATGCCGATTCCGGGCTAGAAGAAGATCTTTTCGTCTCCGCGCGTCCGAACATCGAACTGTTACCGGAAGGCCAGTTTAAGTATCACGTTGATTTTGAACACCTGCACATCGGTGAAGAGACGGGGATGATCTGCGTGTCACGCCCGACTAACCCGACAGGCAACGTGATCACAGACGACGAGCTGATGAAGCTGGACCGGCTGGCCAACCTGCATGGGATCCCGCTGGTGATTGATAACGCCTATGGCGTACCATTCCCTGGCATCATCTTTAGCGAAGCGCGTCCGCTGTGGAACCCCAACATTGTGCTGTGCATGAGCCTTTCCAAGCTGGGCCTGCCAGGTTCCCGCTGCGGCATCATT
Source organism: Citrobacter sp. Cf125 (assembly GCF_030333935.1). Classification (NCBI taxonomy): domain Bacteria; kingdom Pseudomonadati; phylum Pseudomonadota; class Gammaproteobacteria; order Enterobacterales; family Enterobacteriaceae; genus Citrobacter; species Citrobacter sp. Cf125. Next base: position 230,658 of record NZ_JAOWEY010000016.1, read on the forward strand.
ATCGCCAATGAAAAAATCATCACTGCGATTACCAATATGAACGGCATCATCAGCCTTGCTCCTGGCGGGATGGGACCGGCGATGATGTGCGAGATGATTAAACGTAACGATCTACTGCGCCTGTCCGAAACGGTAATTAAACCGTTTTACTATCAGCGCGTTCAGGAGACGATTGCGATTATTCGCCGCTACTTGTCAGAAGATCGCTGCCTTATCCATAAACCAGAGGGCGCGATTTTTCTTTGGCTGTGGTTCAAAGATTTGCCCATCACGACTGAACTGCTGTATCAGCGCCTGAAAGCGCGTGGCGTGCTGATGGTTCCCGGCGACTACTTCTTCCCGGGGCTGGATAAACCGTGGCCGCATACCCATCAGTGCATGCGCATGAACTACGTTCCGGAACCGGAGAAAATCGAGGCTGGCGTGAAGATTCTGGCTGAAGAGATCGAACGCGCCTGGCTGGAAGGCTGATGATAAACCCGACCCAGGCACGGGTCGGGCTACTTTCACAGCGGCTGGGAACGTAGACGCTGTTTCTGGACGCTGACCGCATCTATACACTGCAACGCGCTGGTCGGGCAGGCTTCTACACACGCTGGCCCCGTCTCACGATGCCAGCACAAATCGCATTTTATCGCCTGCACCCGCGACGAACGGGCAACGACATTCATTGCCCCAAACGGGCAGGCCAGCATACAGCTTTTACAACCAATACAACGTGTCTGTTCAACGAAGATATGCCCATGTTCACGACGAATGGCGTGCGTTGGGCAAACATTCGCACAGGGAGCGTCTTCGCATTGATGGCAGGAGACCGCCGTTGTAAAGGCGTCATCTTTGATTACCCGAATCCGCGGTATAAACGCAGAAGAAGAGACCGACGCACAGTCCTGGTTTTGCTGGTGCGCGACGACGCAGGCAACTTCGCAGGTACGACACCCAATACATTTTGCCGCATCCGCCATAATAAACGCGTTCATTGTCCCCTCCCTCTGCGTGAAAACCACAGAGTGCCAGAGAGGTCGCCCTTGTCGCTTTGATCGGACAGGGGAAACGGTTAAATATTGTCAGGTGCCTGAATAACTATGGATCTCTGCCTAATCGCGAACGGTAAAACCCAGCTCATTTGAAATCGCCTGCGCGGTTTCCCGTAGTGGCTTGAGTAGATTTTTTTCCCCTATCTGCTTAAGTCGCGAGGTAGAGAGTGAAATTGACACCGCGTACGGCACCCGACCATGAATATCAAACACCGGCACGGCAATACAGGAAACGCCCAGTTCGTTCTCTTCCCGATCCATCGCCATACTGCTTTCGCGGATCTGCGCCAATTCGTCGTACATCGCCGGTAAACCGGTAATGGTATTGCGGGTCAGGGGCTGAATAAGATCCTGATGGCTCTCCCAGTAGGCTTCCACATAATCCGCATGCCCAAACGCCATGTAAATTTTACCCATCGCCGAGCAATACAGCGGCATATGTTGGCCGATATAAGCGCGGGTACGCAGCATGCCCGTCGTCGGTTCCAGCTTATAAATCAGAATCGCGTGGTCATCTTCACGGCTTGAGAAGTTGATGGTTTCACCGGTGGCGATATTCAGCGCTTCGAGGTGCGGCGCAGCAACATGGATGATGTTCAGTGACGACAACGCCTTCTGACCCACGGCAATAAATTTGGTGGTCAGGCGATAACTCCCTGCCGCTGGCGCGGGGGTGACATACCCACAGGATTGCAGCCCTTGCAGCAGTCGATGCACAGTACTTTTGTTCAGCCCTGCCAGTTCAGACAAATGCGCCAACGGGCACCCATTCGGATAGTTACTCAGAATCTCAATCAACATCAAACCACGGAACAGGCTCTGACTTCCGGCTGGCCTCTCTTTGTCTTGCGTCATTTCACTCTCTTTTGTGCCCATCGCTTCCGCTCCCCTTTTCGTCGCGCTCTGATGGTAGCGCAAAGTGTGTTTCAGTTCACGATCTGAACCGAAAAAACACAACTATTTGATTTTGATGATTTTAAAAAATAGACCACCCCGTTGATCTGTCAAAATTTGATCGCTATATTTGAAATCAGATTTCGCATAGTGAAATTTAGAGATAAAAAAGCGATCAAATTTAAACAAGGAAACAGGAATGAAAGTCACTTTTGAGCAGTTGAAAGATGCGTTCAATCGGGTACTGCTGGCACGCGGTATCGCCGTTGAAACCGCCGATGCCTGTGCCGAAATGTTTGCGCGCACCACCGAGTCCGGCGTGTATTCACACGGCGTGAATCGTTTTCCTCGTTTTATTCAGCAATTAGATAACGGCGACATCATTCCTGAGGCCAAACCGCAACGCATTACTAGCCTGGGAGCGATTGAACAATGGGATGCCCAGCGTTCGATCGGAAATCTGACGGCGAAAAAGATGATGGACAGAGCCATTGAGCTGGCCTCCGATCACGGTATTGGCCTGGTCGCACTGCGTAACGCCAACCACTGGATGCGCGGCGGCAGCTATGGCTGGCAGGCGGCGGAGAAAGGTTACATCGGTATCTGCTGGACTAACTCGATTGCCGTCATGCCGCCGTGGGGTTCGAAAGAGTGCCGCATTGGTACTAACCCGTTGATCGTCGCGATCCCCTCATCGCCAATCACCATGGTTGATATGTCGATGTCGATGTTCTCCTACGGCATGCTGGAAGTGAATCGCCTGGCCGGTCGCGAACTGCCGGTAGATGGTGGCTTTGATGATGAAGGCAATCTCACTAAAGAGCCGGGCGTTATCGAAAAAAACCGCCGCATTTTACCAATGGGTTACTGGAAAGGTTCAGGTCTGTCGATTGTGCTGGATATGATCGCCACCCTGCTTTCAGACGGTTCTTCCGTGGCCGAGGTCACCCAGGACAACAGCGATGAATATGGTGTTTCACAGATTTTTATCGCCATTGAAGTGGATAAGCTTATCGACGGCGCCACCCGCGACGCCAAACTGCAGCGCATTATGGATTTCATCACCTCCGCCGAACGCGCCGATGAAAACACACCTGTCCGCCTGCCGGGCCACGAGTTTACAAAGCTGCTGGAAGAAAACCGCCGCAACGGTATCACCGTTGATGACAGCGTCTGGGCCAAAATTCAGGCCCTGTAAGGAGCAACACCATGATCTTCGGACATATTGCTCAGCCTAACCCATGTCGTTTACCCGCGGCGATTGAAAGGGCACTCGACTTTCTGCGCAGCACAGATTTCCGCAATCTGGAACCGGGTGTGGTAGAAATCGACGGTAAAAATATCTTCGCGCAGGTTATCGATTTAACCACGCGTGACGTTGCCGAAAATCGCCCGGAGGTGCATCGCCGCTACCTGGATATTCAATTTCTGGCTTGGGGCGAAGAGAAAATCGGGATCGCGATTGATACCGGGAATAACCAAATCAGCGAATCATTATTAGAACAGCGCGATATTATTTTTTATCACGCCAGCGAACATGAATCTTTCATTGAAATGATTCCGGGAAGTTATGCCATATTTTTCCCGCAGGATGTTCATCGCCCTGCATGTCATAAAACTGTCGCCACGCCGATCCGCAAAATAGTCGTGAAGGTTGCTATTTCAGTTTTATAAAAAGGAGCACAACATGAGCGTTAATAATGCCGGTTATATTATCGGTGCGTACCCCTGTGCACCCTCATTTCACCAAAAGAGTGAAGAGGAAGAGAAGGAATTCTGGCGACAGCTCGCCGATACTCCGGATATTCGCGGTCTGGAGCAGCCCTGCCTTGAACATCTTCACCCGTTAGGCGACGAATGGTTATTACGTCATACGCCGGGCGACTGGCAAATCGTGGTCACCGCCATTATGGAAACCATGCGCCGTCGCGGCGCAAACAGCGCTTTTGGGCTGGCCTCCAGCGACGAAGAACAGCGTAAAGCCTGCATAGCGTATTACCGTCATCTGCAGCAGAAAATCAACCATATCAATACGGTACACGCCGGAAAAGTGATTGCGCTGGAACTGCATGCCGCCCCCAATGCCAGCAACCCAAATGTTGCACAGGCCACCGACGCGTTTGCCCGTTCGCTGAAAGAGATTACCTCCTGGGACTGGTCCTGCGATCTGGTGCTGGAACATTGCGACGCCATGACCGGCATTGCGCCGCGCAAAGGCTTTCTGCCGTTAGACAATGTGCTGGAGGTCATTGCCGGGTATGACATCTGCGTGTGCATTAACTGGGCGCGATCGACCATTGAAGGGCAGAATCCCGCCCTGGCGCTGGCCCACACGCAGCAGGCCAAACGGGCTGGAAAACTGGGCGCGCTGATGTTCTCCGGTACCACGCTTGCGGGGGAATACGGCGAATGGCAGGACTTACACGCGCCGTTTGCCCCATTCTGCCCACAAAGCCTGATGACCACCGACCATGCCCGCGAACTATTCGCCTGCGCAGAAGCCGAACCATTGCAATTTGCCGGTATTAAATTGCTGGAAATAAATGCCAATGCAGATGTGAACCATCGCGTAGCAATATTGCGCGACGGTATCGCCGCATTAAATAAAGCAAAACTATAAAAATAAAATACTACTCTACGAGAATATTAATATGAACATGACCTCTCGCCCTACACTCAAAGATATACCCCGTCAGCGCTGGCTGCGGATTATTCCACCTATTCTCATCGCCTGTATTATTTCTTATATGGACCGCGTCAATATCGCTTTCGCGATGCCGGGCGGAATGGATGAGGAATTAGGTATTTCCGCCACCATGGCAGGACTGGCTGGCGGTATTTTCTTTATCGGTTATCTGTTTTTACAGGTTCCCGGCGGAAAAATTGCCGTTCACGGCAGCGGCAAGAAATTTATCGGCTGGTCGCTGGTTGCCTGGGCGGTTATTTCCGTCCTCACGGGGTTAATCACTAATCAGTACCAACTGCTGGTTCTGCGCTTTTTACTCGGCGTTGCCGAAGGCGGCATGCTGCCGGTGGTGCTGACGATGATCAGTAACTGGTTCCCCGACGCCGAGCGTGGTCGCGCCAATGCGATTGTGATTATGTTTGTGCCGATTGCCGGGATCATTACCGCCCCGCTCTCGGGCTGGATTATCACCGTTCTCGACTGGCGCTGGCTGTTCATCATTGAAGGTTTGCTTTCCGTCGTTGTACTGGTGTTGTGGGCCTATACCGTTTACGACCGTCCGCAGGAGGCGCGCTGGATCTCTGAGGCCGAGAAAAATTACCTGGTCGAAACGCTGGCCGCCGAGCAAAAAGCCATTGCCGGAACGGAAGTCAAAAATGCCTCTCTGGGCGCGGTGCTTTCCGATAAAACCATGTGGCAGCTCATCGCGCTGAACTTCTTCTATCAGACCGGGATTTACGGTTACACCCTGTGGCTGCCGACCATCCTCAAAGAGTTGACGCACAGCAGCATGGGACAGGTCGGTATGCTCGCCATTCTGCCGTACGTCGGGGCCATTGCCGGGATGTTCCTGTTCTCTTCTCTCTCTGACCGCACCGGTAAACGCAAGCTGTTCGTCTGCCTGCCGTTGATTGGCTTTGCCCTGTGCATGTTCCTTTCCGTGGCGCTGAAAAATAACGTCTGGCTGGCTTATGCCGCGCTGGTCGGCTGCGGCTTCTTCCTGCAATCGGCAGCGGGCGTGTTCTGGACCATTCCGGCGCGTTTGTTCAGTGCGGAAATGGCCGGTGGCGCGCGTGGAGTCATCAACGCGCTGGGCAACCTCGGCGGCTTCTGCGGTCCTTATGCGGTCGGCGTACTCATCACCCTGTATAGCAAAGATGCGGGGGTTTACTGCCTGGCTATCTCACTGGCTCTGGCCGCGCTGATGGCGCTGCTGCTGCCAGCCAAATGCGACGCCGGTGCCGCTCCGCTAAAGACACTGAATCCACATAAACGTACAGCGTAAAACAATGCCCGGTGGCGCTGCGCTTACCGGGCCTACAGGTAGCAACCGTCCCAGGCCGGATAAGCGCAGCGCCATCCGGCAAAAATGAGATAACAAGATGAGTGAGAAAGAGACCTTCTGGCTGGGTATTGATTGTGGCGGTACGTATCTGAAAGCTGGGTTGTATGACGCCAAAGGTCATGAACATGGCATTAACCGGCAATCGTTGCAGACCGCATCGCCATTGCCCGGTTACGCCGAACGCGATATGCACCAGTTGTGGCAACAGTGTGTAGCCACGATCGCCGGGCTGTTAGCGCGCACCGGCGTCTGCGGCGATCAAATCAAAGGCGTCGGTATTTCCGCTCAGGGCAAAGGCCTGTTCCTTCTCGATAAGCAGGATAAACCGCTGGGCAATGCCATCCTCTCTTCCGACCGCCGGGCGATGGATATCGTTCAGCGCTGGCAGCAGGATGGGATCCCTGAGCAGCTCTACCCGGTCACCCGCCAGACATTGTGGACCGGGCATCCGGCATCATTGCTGCGCTGGGTGAAAGAGAATCAGCCTCACCGTTACGCGCAAATTGGCTGCGTCATGATGGGCCATGACTATCTGCGCTGGTGCTTAACCGGCGTCAAAGGCTGTGAAGAGAGCAATATCTCCGAGTCGAACCTCTACAACATGACTTCGGGTCAGTACGACTCGCGCCTGACCCAGTGGCTGGGCATCAGTGAGATCGACAATGCGCTACCACCGATTGTCGGTTCAGCAGAAATATGCGGGGAAATCACCGCTCAGACAGCCGCCATAACCGGTCTGGCGGCGGGCACGCCCGTCGTCGGCGGACTGTTTGATGTGGTTTCCACCGCACTCTGCGCCGGTATCGAAGATGAATACACCCTCAACGCGGTGATGGGTACTTGGGCCGTCACCAGCGGGATCGCTCACGGTCTGCGCGACCACGAGGCCCATCCCTATGTTTATGGGCGCTATGTCAACGACGGGCAGTACATCGTTCACGAAGCCAGCCCGACCTCTTCCGGCAATCTGGAATGGTTTACCGCCCAGTGGGGCGAACTCTCTTTTGCTGAGATCAATCAGGCCGTCGCCAGCTTACCGAAAGCCAGTAGCGAGCTTTTCTTCCTGCCCTTTTTGTACGGCAGCAACGCCGGGCTGGAGATGACCAGCGGCTTTTATGGCATGCAGGCAATACACACTCGCGCCCACTTATTACAGGCCATCTACGAAGGCGTGGTTTTTAGCCACATGACCCACCTCAACCGCATGCGCGAACGTTTTACGAAGGCGCATACCCTGCGCGTCACCGGCGGTCCGGCGCACTCCGACATCTGGATGCAAATGCTGGCAGACGTCAGCGGTTTACGTATCGAATTGCCACAGATTGAAGAGACCGGTTGCTTTGGCGCTGCGCTTGCCGCCCGCGTCGGCACCGGCGTTTATTCCAACTTCAGCGACGCCCAGCGCAGCCTACAGCACCCGGTACGCACGCTATTGCCGGACGCCGCCGCGCAGGCGAGCTACCAGCGTAAATACAGCCAATACCTGGATTTAATTACCGCACTACAGGGCTACCACGCCCGCATTAAGGAGCACGAATGATGAGTCGACCATTACTGCAACTGGCGCTCGACCACACCAGCCTTGAAGCCGCACAACGCGACGTCGCGCTGCTACAAGAGAGCGTCGATATCGTTGAAGCGGGGACGATTCTCTGCTTAACCGAAGGGCTGAGCGCCGTGAAAGCCCTGCGTGCCCAGTGCCCAAATAAAATCATCGTCGCCGACTGGAAAGTGGCCGATGCGGGCGAAACCCTCGCGCAGCAAGCCTTTGGAGCAGGTGCCAACTGGATGACCATTATCTGTGCTGCGCCGCTGGCGACGGTAGAGAAAGGTCATGGCATCGCGCAGTCCTGCGGCGGCGAAATTCAGATGGAGCTGTTCGGCAACTGGACTCTGGATGATGCCCGCGACTGGTATCGCGTTGGCGTTCGCCAGGCGATTTACCATCGTGGCCGCGATGCTCAGGCCAGCGGACAACAGTGGGGAGAAGCAGACCTGGCGCGTATGAAGGCGCTTTCTGATATTGGTCTGGAACTGTCGATTACCGGTGGGATCACGCCCGCCGATCTGTCGTTGTTTCGCGATATTAACGTCAAAGCTTTTATTGCCGGGCGCGCGCTGGCGGGAGCGCAAAACCCAGCGCAGGTTGCTGGCGAATTCCATGCGCAAATCGACGCCATCTGGGGAACACAGCATGCGTAATCATCCATTAGGTATCTATGAAAAAGCGCTGGCGAAAGACCTCTCCTGGCCGGAACGGCTGGTGCTGGCAAAAAGCTGCGGTTTTGATTTCGTCGAGATGTCGGTGGATGAAACCGATGAACGTCTGTCGCGTCTCGACTGGAGTCCGGCTCAGCGCACATCGCTGGTGAGCGCGATGCTGGAAACCGGCGTGGCGATCCCATCAATGTGCTTGTCCGCCCACCGTCGTTTTCCCTTTGGCAGCCGCGATGAAGCCGTGCGTGAGCGGGCGCGAGAAATAATGAGCAAAGCCATCCGTCTGGCGCGCGATCTGGGTATCCGCACTATTCAACTGGCTGGTTACGACGTCTATTACGAAGAACATGACGCAGGAACGCAGCAGCGCTTTGCCGAAGGGCTGGCATGGGCAGTCGAGCAAGCCGCTGCCGCGCAGGTGATGCTGGCGGTAGAAATCATGGATACCGCGTTTATGAACTCGATCAGCAAGTGGAAAAAGTGGGATGAAATGCTGTCATCGCCGTGGTTCACCGTTTATCCGGACGTGGGCAACCTCAGCGCCTGGGGGAATGACGTCACTGCCGAATTGACGCTGGGCATTGACCGCATCGCTGCTATCCATCTGAAAGACACGCTGCCGGTAACCGAAACTCATCCGGGCCAGTTTCGCGATGTGCCGTTTGGCGAAGGGTGCGTGGACTTTGTTGGCATCTTCAAAACGCTGCATCAGCTGAACTATCGCGGGTCGTTTCTGATTGAAATGTGGACTGAAAAAGCGAAGGAGCCGGTACTGGAAATTATCCAGGCACGGCGCTGGATAGAAGCACGCATGCAGGAAGGAGGATTTCCATGTTAGAACAACTGAAAGCCGAGGTGCTGGCGGCAAACCTGGCGCTCCCGGCTCATGGCTTAGTCACCTTTACCTGGGGCAACGTCAGCGCAGTGGATGAAACACGTAAACTGATGGTGATTAAGCCATCCGGCGTGGAATATGAGGTGATGACCGCCGACGACATGGTGGTAGTGGATATTGCCAGCGGCAACGTGGTGGAAGGCAACAAAAAACCGTCGTCCGACACGCCAACCCATCTGGCGCTGTATCGTCGTTATCCACAGATCGGCGGGATCGTCCATACCCATTCTCGCCACGCGACAATCTGGTCGCAGGCGGGTCTGGATCTCCCTGCATGGGGCACCACGCATGCCGATTATTTCTATGGTTCTATTCCGTGTACGCGTCTAATGACCGCTGAAGAGATCAACGGCGAATATGAATATCAAACCGGAGAGGTGATCATTCAGACCTTCGAGCAGCGCGATCTCAATCCGCTGCAGGTTCCGGCGGTCTTGGTGCACTCCCACGGACCGTTCGCCTGGGGTAAAGACGCCGCAGACGCGGTGCATAACGCTGTGGTGCTCGAAGAGTGCGCCTACATGGGGCTGTTCTCTCGCCAGTTAGCCCCGCAATTGCCGGATATGCAGTCTGAGTTGCTGGATAAACATTATCTGCGCAAACACGGGGCAAATGCGTATTACGGACAATAACGGGTCAGGCGCTATTGATATGTTCTTTGCAATAGCGCCGTTTCCACGCCGCGGGCGTCAGGCTGGTGTGCTTGTGGAATATTTTGCGAAAATAACCCACATCATTAAATCCACATTTCATCGCCACCTCGGTTAGCGACAGCGAATCGCTGATTAACAGTTTTTCTGCCGCCCTTACCCGCTGACGGTGCAACGCTTCGGTTAGCGTCAGCCGGAAAGCGCCACGGAAAACGCGCCCCAGATAATCCGCATTGCAATGCAGCTCTTTCGCCAACGTTGAGGCGGAAATCGGCAGGTGGAACCGGGTGTGAATGATTTGCTGCGCTTTCCAGGCCAACGCATTCCCGGGGCTGTCGACAGGTTGCTCGCTGGCGGCTGCGGATATTTGCTGCAAAATCAGCAGCAGGATCAGTTCCAGCGCCATGCTGCGATGAATATTTTCCTGCTCGCGTAAGAACTGGCGAAACAGCGAAATAATATATTGGGGCTCGCCCACCCGGGTATGTTGAGGGATAGCAAGTAACGGTTCCGTTATTGATGCGTCGTTTTCTGCCGTCACCTCAAAATGCAGCCAGTAAAATTTCAAATCAGCCGGAAATTGCCCAACGCCAATATGCAAGCGCTGCGGCCACAGCAGCAAACTTTCTCCGGCATTCACGCAAAAAACTGTCTGGCCTTCGCGAATCGTTAATGTCCCTTTTTCAACAAAGATAATTTCCCAGGATTGCAATCGTCGCGCAGGATGACTGCCCACGCCCCGGGAAATAAATAGCCCACCATTTTGCACTTTAATCGGAAGAGACATGGATAATTCGAGCATATATATTCAAATTCCCGCTTTCTACATTATTTAAACCGATCTTTATCATTGATTATTCACGATAAACCTGCTTTCCGCCGGATCGAAATCACATTTTTATAATGAAGTCGGAATTGTCATCTTTTTATACTTTTCTCTTCCCTTGTTGACCCAAATATTTCGTGCAGAATAAATAACGTATTTTGCAAATTACAAACAAATAACCCGCAACGTAGCGGGATACTTTCTGAACATCCTCTCCGGGAGTTATTTATGACTTCGGCTCCGATTACAACATCTGATTTGGCACAGCGTGCCCAGGACGACAAATTATCCCTGCGTGAAAAAATTGGTTATGGACTAGGCGATGCTGGCGGGACAGTAATTACCTGCCTGATCATGAACTTCCTGACATTTTTCTACACCGATGTCTTCGGGTTAACGCCTGCGCTGGTCGGCACATTATTTATTGCCCTGCGTGTATTTGACGCCATTTCCGACCCCATCATGGGTGTGCTAGCCGACCGTACGCAAAGCCGCTGGGGGCGCTTTCGCCCGTGGCAACTGTGGGTTGCGATTCCGATCGGTATTATTGGCGTGCTCACTTTTACCGTCCCGGACGCCAGCATGGGGGTCAAGATCGCCTGGGCATTCGGCACCTATCTCCTGCTCTCTGTCGGCTATACCGCCATCAACGTACCGTATTGTGCGCTGATCAACACCATGACGACCCGCCATAACGAGGTGATCGCCTGTCAGTCCTGGCGCTTTGTGCTGTGCGGCGTGGCGGGATTCCTGGTTTCCGTTGGTCTGCCATGGATGGTGGATATTCTGGGTCAGGGCAATGCCGCACAGGGTTATCAGTTTGGCGTGGGCATCCTGTGTGCCATCGCGGTGGTGATGTTCCTGTGCTGTTTCTTCTGGGTTCGCGAGCGTGTACCGCTGGCGATGATGGGGAAATTTACCCTGCGTGAACACATTGGAGGGCTGCGCAAAAACGATCAGCTATTGTTGATGCTGGTAATGTCTTTCCTGCTGATCAACGTCTTTAATATTCGCGGCGGCGGGTACATGTATTTTATTACCTACGTGCTGGAAGGCAGCACCGCCTATACGTCGCTGTTTTTCACCATGGTCACTTTCGCGTCCATCATCGGTTCAGTGATTGTCAGCCCCCTGACCCGCCGCATCGATACCGTCAAACTCTATTACTACACCAATCTGGTGCTGACGGCCCTGGCGATACTGATGTGGTTCCTGCCAACCGGCCCGGCTTATCAGACGCTGTGGCTGGCAGTCATCCTCGGTAACGGCATTATTTTAGGCTTCACGCTGCCGTTGCACTTCTCACTGATGGCCTTCGCCGACGATTACGGCGAGTGGAAAACCGGCGTACGTTCCTCCGGCATGAATTTCGCCTTCAATCTGTTCTTCATCAAGCTGGCCTGGGCCTCAAGTGCGGGGATCATCAGCCTGCTGTTTATTTTTGTCGCCTATCAGCCAGGCGCTGGTAACCAAACCACCAGCTCGCTGCAAGGAATTACCGCGATGGAGACGCTGCTGCCCGCGCTGTTCCACCTGCTGTTGGCGCTGTCTATCCGCATCTGCAAACTCAATAATCCGATGATGTCGCGCATTGCCACCGATCTGCGTCAGCGTCATGTACAGCCTTAAGGAGCACGAAATGAACGTACTGGAAGTCGACCTGCATAAGCTCACCGTCAGCGATCCGTTCCTCGGACAATATCAGCAGTTGGTGCGTGACGTGGTGATCCCCTATCAATGGGATGCGCTCAATGACCGCATTGCAGAGGCGGAACCAAGTCATGCGATAGAGAATTTCCGTATCGCCGCGGGCCTGCAGGATGGCGAATTTTACGGCATGGTTTTTCAGGATAGCGACGTAGCAAAGTGGCTGGAGGCCGTTGCCTGGTCCCTGTGCCAGAAACCCGATGCGGAACTTGAAAAAACGGCCGATGAAGTCATTGAACTGGTGGCGGCCGCCCAGTGTGAAGATGGCTATCTCAATACGTACTTCACAGTGAAAGCACCGGATGAACGCTGGACCAACCTCGCCGAGTGTCATGAGTTGTACTGTGCAGGTCATTTGATCGAAGCAGGCGTCGCGTTCTTTCAGGCGACGGGTAAACGCCGTCTGTTAGAGGTGGTGTGTCGCCTGGCAGATCACATCGACAGCGTGTTTGGACTCGGGGAGAATCAACTGCGCGGCTACCCAGGACACCCGGAAATCGAGCTGGCGTTAATGCGCTTATACGAAGTGACCCAGCAACCACGCTATATGGCGCTGGTAAATTACTTTGTGGAACAGCGCGGCGCACAGCCCCATTTCTATGACGAAGAGTACGAAAAGCGCGGCCAAACCTCTTACTGGCATACTTACGGTCCGGCATGGATGGTGAAGGATAAACCCTATAGCCAGGCTCATCAGCCCATTTCAGAACAGCAAACGGCGATCGGGCATGCAGTGCGCTTTGTCTACCTGATGACCGGCGTCGCTCATCTGGCACGCTTAAGCCAGGACGAAGGCAAGCGTCAGGATTGCCTGCGTCTGTGGAAAAACATGGCCCAGCGCCAGTTGTACATTACCGGCGGGATCGGTTCACAAAGCAGCGGCGAGGCGTTTAGCAGCGATTACGATCTGCCCAACGACTCCGTGTATGCGGAAAGCTGCGCCTCAATCGGCCTGATGATGTTCGCCCGCAGAATGCTGGAAATGGAAGCCGACAGCCAGTATGCCGACGTGATGGAGCGCGCCCTGTATAATACCGTATTGGGCGGGATGGCGCTCGATGGCAAGCACTTCTTCTATGTGAACCCGCTGGAAGTACATCCTAAATCATTAAAATTCAATCATATTTATGACCACGTGAAACCCGTTCGCCAGCGCTGGTTTGGCTGCGCCTGTTGCCCGCCGAATATCGCCCGCGTGTTAACCTCAATTGGCCACTACATCTATACACCGCGTCAGGACGCGCTGTATATCAATATGTACGTGGGCAATAGCATGGAGGTCCCTGTTGTAAACGGCTCGCTTAAACTGCGTATTAGCGGAGATTACCCATGGCATGAGCAGGTAAAAATCACCATCGAATCACCGCGGTCGGTTTATCACACTCTGGCTCTGCGCCTGCCAGACTGGTGCTCCGCGCCGCAGGTTTTGTTGAATGGTCAGCCGGTTGAGCAGGATATTCGCAAAGGCTATTTGCACATCAGTCGAACCTGGCAGGAAGGCGATACGCTCAGTTTGACCCTGCCAATGCCGGTGCGTCGGGTATACGGAAATCCATTAGTGCGTCATGTTGCCGGTAAGGTCGCCATTCAGCGTGGGCCACTGGTATATTGCCTGGAGCAGGCCGACAACGGCGAGGAATTGCATAATCTGTGGTTGCCAAAAGAGAGTGAGTTCAGAGTATTCGAAGGTAAGGGATTGTTCAGCCATAAAATGTTAATTCAGGCTGAAGGTGTGAAGCAAAGTGCAGCCGATGCAGCACAACAATCGTTGTGGCACTACGATGTTTCCCCAACTTCGCGTCAGGCGCATACATTGACGTTTATTCCGTGGTTTAGCTGGGCAAACCGTGGTGAAGGCGAAATGCGTATCTGGATAAACGAGCAGTAATTAAACCGTGCCGGATGGCGACGCTTCACGTCTTATCCGGCCTACAACACCTATCCACGTAGGCCTGATAAGCGAAGCGCCATCAGGCACGTATTTAAATCAGAAACGCCAGGTCAGACCGGACATAAAGGTAAAGCTGTCATCGCGATCAACCATCGGGCTATTTTTAATGTCATCCGGCAGTGCGCTATAATTGGCGCTTGCCAGCAGCGTCAGGTTAGTGGTCAATGCGTATTTAGCGGACAGGCCAACATACGGTGTCCAGCTATCGCCTGGGGAATAGCTTGATAAGCCACTACGACGGGACTCATTACCCGATATGCCGTAGTAGTATTCATTGAAGTTTTCGTCATAGTAGAGCACGCCAATCGATGGCGTCAGCGTCAGCTTGCCCATCGGCATTGGACGGAACAGTGAAACTTCCCCTACCCAGCCATTACTGTTGTCCAGCACATCCGCAGCGGCGGAGACTTTCACGCTACCCCATCTTTCATGGTGATACCACGCGGCACCCGCCATTGCAGTTGCGTCACGCTTATCCAGCTTTTTCATCGCATGATCGTCATTATCGCCGGGATCAAACTCAAGCGGCATATAAGAGGCAGTAATACTAAATTCATTACTTTCACTCTTAGACAAAATATAACCTAGCGTTGTTTGCCTAAAATAAAATGATTCACTTTCGTAACTGACTAGCGGTACTGCGTGAACATTATCATTATACCCGCGATAAGGTGATTCATTATATACAGCACCAGCGCCAATTGAAAACTCTGCGGCAGTTGCACTCGCCATAAAAGAAAAGGCGAGCAGCGCCACAATATTGTGTTTAATTAACATGCCAACATTCCATTTTAAAATAAGCTACAAAACTGGTGCATAATAATGCTTACAATTTCATCGATGCAAGGTTCATATTTATATAGTAATATATAAAAAATTATATATATTGGGCTTGGCGATGAATAAATTACAACTTAAACACCGGGAGTTGAAGATTATTTCGGTAATCGCTGCCAGTGAAAATATCAGTCATGCCGCGACTGTTCTCGGCATCGCACAGGCCAACGTCAGTAAATATCTTGCTGATTTTGAGTCAAAAGTTGGATTAAAGGTGTTTGACCGCACCACCCGGCAACTGACCCTCACGCCGTTTGGTATAGCGTTACTTCCTTACATCAATGACATGTTAGACAGAAACGAGCAGTTAAATAATTTCATTGCTGATTATAAGCACGAGAAACGTGGAAAAGTAACGGTATATGCACCAACCGGAATTATCGCTTACTTATCGCAACATGTTATTGCAAAAATTATGGATATTGGCGATATCAGTCTGGTGCTAAAAACCTATAACCTGGAACGTAAAGCCTTTTATGAAGGAGTCGAATTTCCTGATGACTGTGATGTTTTAATTACTTATGCACATCCAAAAGATGAATCTTTGGTCGCCAGTTTTATTACCAAATATGTGGTTACCGCTTTCGCCAGTAATCAATACCTGGCCCAACATCCCATCAGCACTCCTGAAGAACTTGAGCATCACTCCTGTATTCTGATTGATTCCATGATGATTGATGATGCTAACATTTGGCGATTCTCCTCCCCCGGTGGTAAAGAGATGCATGACTATCGCGTAACGGGTAACTATGTTTGCGACAATACGCAATCTGCGCTGTCGTTGGCGCGAAACCATCTGGGCATTGTTTTTGCACCGAAGGCGAGCGTACAAAAAGAAAGTCAGCCTAACGGGCTGGTTCCGTGTTTCTCCGGACAGCATGAATGGTGGCTGGATCTGGTGGCGATTTTCCGCAAACGTGAATATCAGCCATGGCGGGTACAGTTTATTCTTGATGAGATGTTGGCGGAGATTCGCCGGCAACTTGCTCAGTCGCTGGATCAGCAGACTGAGCAAGCAAAATAGCCTGAGTTTAATGATCGAGATACAGGTAATGCACCCAACTGGTCATGCGCAACAAGACTTTGCGCATGACGGACACATGTTCGAAGTGGTCAGAATAAACCGCGACCTGCGCGTAGATCCCATCAGGTAACGCGCTAACCTCCGCATTATCATTCAGCTCAATCGTGGCGATCACCCCTTCCGAACCGGGCGTAGAATTTAAGGATTGCAGCGCTCCATTCGACTGGTATGTCCCGCCCGGCACTGCCGGACTAATTGCAGCCAGTTTACCGCTGAATACCTTACCCGGCAGCGCGTTAAATACCACTTCCGCTTCATCGCCAGGTTCCAGACGCAGCAGCGAGTTCTGACGGAACTGGGCGATAATTTGCCTTTTTTGATCCGGGATGAATACCATCACCGGACGCATCGGCAGCGCGGCGGCATAGGTTCCCGGGCGCATCAGCACCTGCGTCACATAGCCATCGCTGGGCGCGCGAACCACCGTCTGGTCCAGGTTGAACTCCGCTTCGGCTAACTGCGCTTTCAGGCTGGCAATTTGCGAATTCTCGCCCAGTATCAGGCTGTCTAACTGACTCTGGATTTGCTGCTGCTCCGCGACGGAAGATTTCACCGACGCTTCCTGCGCCAGATAGTTTTGCCGCGCCGCATCAATATCGCGTTCAGAAAAAGGATTCACCTTCGCCTGACTACCCTGCGCATAGCGCTGGTAATCTTTTGCCAGTTTGTCACGCGTGGCCTTTGCCCGCTGCGTGTTGGCTTTCATTTCGTCTAACTGCGCAACCAGAGCCTGCTCTTTATGCTGTGCGGTGACAATATCAGCTTTCAGGCGATCGACCCGTGCCTGATAACGCCCTGGATTAAGCTTAAACAGAACCTCGCCTTTTTTGATTAGCGTATTCTTCTTATCCGTCACTTCTGTCACTACACCCGTTACCTGCGGCACCACGGGAATAGAAATTACCGCCTTTTGTGCCTTAAATGTATACGGATGGTTATAATTCATCAGTAATATAAGCCCGCAAACAATGAATATACCGCCTAATGCTGCGGTAGGAACTGTCCATTTATTTACAGGAATTTTAAAAATTTTAAATATTGACCATGCACACGCCACATAGGTCAGAACAATTAGTAAATCCATCGATATTACTCCGCCGGAGAGGTCTTGGCCTCACCCAGTTTCTTTTCCAGATCCGCAACCCTTGCCTGAAGCTGGATCAGGGAAGAATCCGCGCTCTGCATACCCCATCCGCGCTCCGGACGATAAAGCGTTGCCCAGATCCATAAAAAGGGCCAAATAACATGTAAGGTAAACAAACTAACCCAACCCGCAACATGTATTGCGTCGGCATGAGGATGGTTACGTTTCTTTGCAATGAGATAGGGAATATCATGCAGAATAATAATCCCGTAAAAAATGACCAGGAATACAAAAATAAGCACTCCTAATGCAAAATAATTAAGGAACATATTTGCCTCAGGGATTTAAATTAAGAAATTCAGATGCAATTTGATTTAAACAATAGAGTTGATAATAGTATTGGAATGACCAGACTGGATGCAATTTTCTTATTTATATAACGATATATGGGTTTCTATATATAACATCTAAAGCCTGATAGTATGATGATGTTTTCCTGGAATAGAGCACGTTAATACCTGACCAGCTACCCTTGGCACAAAACTACTCTACGGATATACCTTACTAAATGTTGGTTTCTATACCTGAAACCAACTCATTTGTAACAAAAATGTCGGCATTACTCACATCTTATTAACCAAAGCAATAATGTGCACACTAACTATATTTACTTGCAATGACTGCTATTTTTTACTCTTTTGATGTGTTACATAACCCCTTCATTTATATTTCAAATGATAAAAGTTACTCCACCTTTTCCCCATTAAAATGTATTTATCCATCTAAATGGCTTAACCATAAAAATAACATTTAATAATATAATATTACTATTTATGTAAGTGATGATTTCTTTTTCATTAAGAATCAAAAATGTTTAATTCCATATTTTGCTGCATTTACACCAATAATGTGACAAACTTCAAACTTTCAACATTTATGTTCTTGCATGATAACAAATATAAGACTACTTACCTTTCTACAATGTTTTATCTACTTTTTACGGCAAATAGGTACAAGGAGTTTGTTATGTCCGTTGAGTTTATGGAAAAGTTAAATCAACTAGCTTCAAAAATAAAACAGCAATCTGGAGCTACTGAAACTGAGGAAGCAACAAAGAATGCTTTTGTTATGCCATTTATTAATAATGTACTTGGCTACGATGTTTTTGACCCTACGGAAGTCATTCCAGAATTCGTATGTGACGTAGGTACTAAAAAAGGCGAAAAAATAGACTATGCCATCCTAAAAAATGGTGAAGTTCAAATTCTAATT
Source organism: Citrobacter sp. Cf125 (assembly GCF_030333935.1). Taxonomy (NCBI): domain Bacteria; kingdom Pseudomonadati; phylum Pseudomonadota; class Gammaproteobacteria; order Enterobacterales; family Enterobacteriaceae; genus Citrobacter; species Citrobacter sp. Cf125. The sequence continues at coordinate 249,143 of NZ_JAOWEY010000016.1, forward strand.
GAGTGCAAGAAAATTGGAGAACCTCTCAACATAAATCATGCCTCACAACTTTTTCGCTACTTTCATGTAACTAACGCCAGAATTTCAATACTAACGAATGGGCAGGAGTATAAGTTTTTCACTGACTTAGATGCTCCGAATAAAATGGATGAAAAACCATTTCTCGAGATCAATCTTCTTGATTTAGATGAAATGGTCATCCCTGAAATAAAGAAACTAACCAAATCAGCATTTGACCTCGAGTCGATACTGAATGCCGCTGGTGAATTAAAGTATGTGAGTTTAATAAAAAAACACCTTCATACGCAACTGAATAATCCTGAAGAGGATTTCGTAAAATTCTTTGCATCAAGAATATATGAAGGAATGTTGACACAGAAGGTTAGAGAAACATTTACGATACTAACCAAAAAAGCGGCGACTCAATATATCAATGCTCAGGTAAATGAAAGATTAAAATCAGCCATTGGTGGAAATGTAATTCAGGTTCAGGAATCAACAAATCCGACGAACGAGACTGACACTCCTACTAACATTATAAAAGATGAGAGTGATATTATTACAACAATGGACGAACTTGAAGGGTTTCACATTGTTAAAGCAATAACTCGGACAGTAATTGATGCACCTAGGATAATGCACAGAGATACAAAAAGCTATTTTGGTATCTTAATAGATGACAATAATAGAAAACCACTTTGTCGACTTCATTTTAATCGAAATCAAAAATACATTGGAATATTCGATCTAGAGAAAAATGAAACTCGCCATCCAATTGAATCATTGGATGACATTTATAAATTCAGCACTGAGCTACAAGCTACAGCTGCATTATATAACTAATAGATAATAGGCAGTATTAATACTGCCTATTTATACTATATTAAAACAGCCCCAGTGGTTTATCAGAGTAGCTCACCAGCAGGCACTTGGTTTGCTGATAATGTTCAAGCATCATCTTATGCGTCTCGCGCCCGATGCCCGACTGCTTATAGCCACCAAACGCCGCATGTGCCGGATACGCATGGTAACAGTTGGTCCAAACTCGCCCCGCCTGAATCCCACGTCCCATTTTGTACGCCAGATTTCCATTACGACTCCAGACGCCAGCGCCAAGCCCATATTGGGTGTCATTAGCGATTTCCAGCGCCTCTTCCATGGTTTTAAACGTTGTGACAGCCAGCACCGGCCCGAAGATCTCCTCCTGGAAAACCCGCATGTTATTCTTACCAAACAGAATGGTTGGTTCGAGGTAGTACCCCTCTTTTAACTCGCCATCCAGCTGCTTGCGCCGCCCGCCGGTGAGAACATCTGCTCCTTCTTTCTTACCAATGTCGATGTAATTCAGAATAGTTTCCAGTTGACCATGCGACACCTGCGCGCCCATTTGCGTCACGCTGTCTAACGGGTTACCGCTACGGATACTTTCCACCCGACGAATGGCTCTTTCCATAAAACGTTCATAAATGGATTCCTGAACCAGCGCACGACTCGGACAGGTACACACTTCGCCCTGGTTGAAGGCAAACAATGCAAAACCTTCCAGCGCTTTGTCAAAGAACGCATCTTCTTCATCCATCACGTCCGCGAAGAAGATATTGGGTGATTTCCCGCCCAGTTCCAGCGTGACAGGAATAATGTTCTGCGTGGCGTACTGCATGATCTGCTGCCCAACTTCCGTTGAGCCGGTAAACGCCACTTTCGCAATACGTTTTGACGTCGCCAGATACTCACCGATCTCCCCACCCGCGCCGTTTACCACGTTCACCACGCCAGGCGGGAGCAGATCGCCGATGACTTCCATCAGCAACAGCACGGACAGCGGCGTCAGACGCGCGGGTTTCAGCACCACGCAGTTACCCGCCGCCAGCGCGGGTGCCATCTTCCAGCTGGCCATCAGCAGCGGGAAGTTCCACGGGATAATTTGCCCTACCACGCCAAGAGGTTCATGGAAGTGATAAGCCACGGTTTCGCTATCAACCTCGCTGATTCCCCCTTCCTGCGCACGAATACAGGAGGCAAAATAGCGGAAATGGTCAATTGCCAGCGGCACATCGGCCGCGCTGGTTTCGCGGATGGGTTTACCGTTATCCCAGGTTTCAGCCGTTGCCAGCAGCTCCAGATTTTGCTCCATACGATCGGCAATTTTGAACAAAATCGCCGCCCTGTCCTGCACGGAAGTCTGCGCCCATTTATCTTTTACTTTATGCGCGGCATCCAGTGCCAAATCGATGTCCTTTTTGCCGGAAGAGGCCACTTCGCACAGTAATTGCCCGGTTACCGGCGTCAGGTTTTGGTAATACTCGCCGTCCACCGGGGCGACCCAGTCACCACCGATAAAGTTATCGTATCGGGCTTTTAACTTCAGGGGGTAACCATACTCGCCGGGGTAAATACGCGTTGAAGGGGGGTTATTGGTCATGACCGTCTCCTTGCTGTAGGGGTACTACAAGGGTAGACGGGACTGGCGAATTATTCGCCAGCCTTTTACTGCTTTACGACAGGTATCACGAATTACATGGCAGCACGATAAATCGCCATGATTTCTTCATGTGTCGCCTGAATAGGGTTAGTGAAACCACAGGCATCTTTCAGGGCATTAGTCGCCAGAACGGCAAAATCTTCTTCCTTCACGTTTAGCTCACGCAGACCGGCCGGAATATTCACTTTCTGCGCCAGTTCGCGGATCGCTGCGATGCAGGCTTCTGCCCCTTGCTCTTCGTTGAGATCAGCAACGTTCACACCCATTGCCGAGGCGCAATCGCGCAGGCGGGCGGCAGCAACTTTACTATTAAATACCTGTACATGCGGCAGCAGTACGGCATTACATACTCCGTGTGGCAGATCGTAGAAGCCACCCAGCTGGTGCGCCATTGCATGCACGTAGCCAAGAGAGGCATTGTTAAAGGCCATACCTGCGAGGAACTGCGCATAGGCCATGGCTTCGCGCGCCTGAGCATTACTGCCCTCTTCAACGGCGACCGGCAGGTTTTGCGCAATCATGGTGACCGCTTTCAGCGCACATGCATCGGTAATCGGCGTGGCAGCAATCGACACGTAAGCTTCGATAGCGTGGGTTAACGCATCCATACCGGTAGCCGCCGTCAGAGACTTCGGCATGCCGACCATCAGCGAGGAGTCGTTAACCGACAGCAGCGGCGTAACGTGCTTATCCACAATCGCCATTTTAATGTGGCGTACTTCATCGGTGATGATGCAGAAGCGGGTCATTTCAGATGCCGTACCCGCCGTGGTGTTGATGGCGATCATCGGCAGCTGCGGTTTTGCAGAACGGTCTACACCTTCGTAATCGCGAATATCGCCACCGTTAGCCGCCACCAGCGCAATACCTTTTGCACAATCGTGTGGAGAACCGCCACCGAGAGAAATAACGCTATCACAGTCGTTTTCAGTCAACATTTGCAGGCCAGCAGCAACGTTGCTGGTCGTGGGATTAGGATGCGTACCGTCGTAAATTACGCTGAAAATATCACGTTCCTGTAATGCTTTTTGAATCTCGCCAGCCATACCTAATTTCGTCAGCATGGCATCCGTGACAATCAGCGTACGGCGAAAACCATATTCCGCCATTGTATTCATTGCGTCTTTTAATGAATCAGCGCCGATTACATTCACGGAAGGAATAAAAAATGTTGAAGCAGCCATTGTACGATCCTTAATTACTCTAAAAGAGTCAGGAAGCATACGAGTGAAATATCCAACAGAATATGATCATGGTTGTTATTTTAATAACAACCAAAATTAAAAAGCACATTAGGTTCATAATCTAATGTGCTTATTTCAATCAATATCTATTTTGTATTAATTCATTTAATTCCTGAATTAATTGTTTCATTACTTTTCGGGGAACAGCAATGCATCGCGTAATAAATGATCATTTCCCCGACGGCGAGTAAAACCAATGCGGTCAAAATATTCCAGAATCTGAATAGCCAATTTGCGCCCGATGTTAAGCCTGTCGCGAAAATCAGCGGCACATGTCGATCCCCTTTCCTGATCCAGTTCGCGGATCATATTGGCGAAGGCCACAATCCGATCGTTACGGTAATAACGATCTTTCACGATCGCGGTGATGATGCCTTGCTGCGCCGCTTGTCGTAACACCACACGCATCATTTGCTCATCCGTGCCCGTCTGTTTTGCCAGGTCGCGCACCCACCACGGCTCATCGCCAAAAAGCGGTTCTGCTTTTTGCCAGATAGCCTGCTGCTCATCGCTGAAACCGGCCTTGTGATCGGGCAAATGCAGCCAGCCATGATGACTATGGATGACGCCGCTCTCGCGCATCTTTTCAATCAGCAGCAGGACCAGCGCTTCATCTTCCATCGGCAAAGCCATCCGGCGCAGGCGTTCGCGTCCAGGTCCAGGCTCATCGCGGTGCTGGTCGTGGTAAGTCGCCAGCGTATCGAGGATTTTGCGCTGCCAGCGCGCTGCAACAGTGGCATCCAACAGACTGTATCCCGCCTGAATAAAACCATGCTGCTCGATCAACGGACGCATGCCGTTACCGTTGAGCTGACGCGCCCAGGCGAAGTCGGGAATATTTACCGCTCCACGCGTCAGGTGCAGCGCCAGAGCGTCACCATCACTCTGTGCGTTTTCCAACGCCGACAGCCACTGCAAATATTCCGGCTTACGCTTCCCGCGACGCGGCGGATTGAGCGTGACCACGCGCGCACCGGCCAGCGTCGTGCGAGCCGAAATATCACGCAGCACCAGACGGTCGTTATCGGCGAGCCAGAGTGGTGTATCAAACACCAGTTCCGCCAGCGTCCCTTCGAGCAGGGAAATACGCCCGGTGACGTGGCTGGCCGCGTGGTGAATATGCAACGGTTGCCACTGCATCAGCGGCGCGGCATGTTCTAAAGAGACAATCACGCGGGTAAACGCCTCTGGCGGCGCATCAGCAAGCAGCCAGTCGCCGCGGTTAAGTTCTTCTTTTTGCGCATCACCGGCAATATTTAGCGCAATACGTTGTCCCGCCTGCGCGCGATCGGTGGCCTGATTTTGTGCATGCAGGCTACGTACGCGCATCGGTTTGTTGACGCCCGTGAGCCACAGTGTGTCACCGACATTCACTTCACCGCTGAGCGCCGTCCCGGTCACCACCAGTCCCGCGCCTTTGACCGTAAAGGCACGGTCAATCGCCAGGCGGAAGCTGTGATCGCGGGCATGCTCGCGCGACGTTAATTGCAGCAAATGTTCGCGCAGTTCCTCGATGCCACGGCCTTCACTGGCGGCAGTGACGAAAAGCACCGACTCCGCGAAACCATAATTCCCCAGCGTGGCCTTAATCTCCGCACGCACCTCTTCAATTCTTGCTTCGTCCACGCGGTCGGCTTTCGTAAGCGCCACGGTGATCTGCGGATTACCCGTCAGTTGCAGAATTTGCAAATGCTCACGCGTTTGCGCCATCACGCCGTCATCACACGCCACCACCAGCAGCGCGTGATCAATCCCGCCAACACCCGCCAGCATGTTAGACAGAAACTTTTCGTGTCCGGGTACATCGATAAATCCCAGTATCCGCCCGTCCGGCTGCGGCCAGTAGGCATAGCCGAGATCGATGGTCATGCCGCGCTTTTTTTCTTCCGGCAGACGGTCGGCATTCACGCCGGTAATCGCCTGTAATAACGTTGTTTTTCCGTGGTCAACGTGTCCGGCGGTTGCAATAATCATTTCAGCATCATCTCCATAAACCGGGTCTCGTCTTCAAGGCAGCGCAGATCCAGCCACATGCGGCCATCATAAATCCGGCCAATGATCGGCACGGGCAGTGCACGCCAACGGGCGGCCAGTGCTTCGAGGCGGCTACCGCGCCCGTCATGGGGGGTAAAGGTTAATGCCGCGCTGGGCAGCCTATCAACCGGTAGCGAGCCGCTGCCAATTTGCGACAGGCAAGGCATGACGTTCAGGGCGAATTCGTCACCGTAATGCTCGGCAAGCCGTGCCTGTAAGTGTTGGGCCTGCGCGTGGACAGCCTCCTGCGAGCGAGTGAGCTGGCGTAACGTCGGCAACTTCTGCGCCAGCGCTTCCGGGTGCAGGTAGAGCCGCAGCGTCGCTTCCAGCGCAGCCAGTGTCATTTTATCAGCCCGTAATGCGCGTTTCAGCGGATGGCTCTGTAAGCGAGCGATCATCTCTTTTTTACCGACGATAATCCCGGCCTGCGGCCCACCCAGTAATTTATCGCCAGAGAAGCTCACCAGACTGACGCCAGCGGCAATCAGCTGTTGCGGCATCGGCTCCTGCGGTAATCCATACTGGCTGAGATCGACCAGTGAGCCGCTGCCGAGATCCGCCACCACCGGCACATCCAGTTCCTTGCCAATAGCGGCCAGCTCAGCCTCATCCACCGACTTCGTAAAGCCTTCAATACTGTAATTACTGGTATGGACTTTCATCAGCAGAGCGGTATTTTCATTCACCGCCTGACGGTAATCTTTCGCATGGGTCCGGTTGGTGGTACCGACTTCGCGCAGAACACATCCGGCCTGGCACATCACGTCCGGAATACGAAACGCGCCGCCAATTTCCACCAGCTCACCGCGCGAAACGACCACCTCTTTGCCGTTGGCCGTGGCGGCCAGCATCAGTAAAACCGCTGCCGCATTGTTATTGACGATACAGGCGTCCTCCGCTCCCGTCAGACGGCAGAGTAAATCCGCCAGCGCCCGATCCCGATGTCCACGTCCGGCATCATCCAGGCTATATTCCAGCGTCACTGGCGTGCGCATTGCTTGCACCACCGCCTCGATCGCTTCTTCGGCCTGCGACGCTCGCCCAAGGTTGGTATGCAGCACCGTTCCGGTCAGGTTAATCACCGGACGCAGCGCGCTTTGCGATTCTCGTTCCAGCCGGGCGCTGGCTTCTTGCGCCCAGTCCTCACACCATGCCGGGAGCGCGTGCGTGTCGCGAATCGCATCTCTGGCTTCGTCAAGCATATGACGCAGCAGGTCAACCACCCGGGTATGACCGTGAGATTCACGTAAGGCTGGGAAGGCGCTATCGCGCAATAAACGATCGATAGCGGGAAGCTGGCTGTAGAGTGAACGCATGTCGGTTGTCATGAAAGGGCCTGGCTGTTGGTGGCCCTCTCCACCGCGGAGAGGGCTATCGATATAGGAAGGATTGTACCGTGACTTTGCTCAGGCAGGTATTATCTGCATCAAGCCTTTGGCGGTTCTGTGCGGGCAAAACTTTCGCGTTGAAAAAGCGTTTCCACCAGTTTGACCAGACGTGGGCGGTCCACACACCAGCCGGGCGCGACCCGACGGAAATTGAGATAACCGACGGCACAGGCAATCGCGATGGTAGCCAGGTTAACCGTATCAGTTTTCAGCGTACCGTCCGCCAGATAGCCTTCCAGCATATCCAGACTGCGGGTGATCTTCTCCCGCTGGCGTAACAGTTCAGTTTCTGACTGCTGCGCGGCGGGGCGAGCCTGCTCGCGCACCGAGACTAATCCCGCATCCATAATACCGTCGGCCAACGCTTCCAGTTGACGAACTTTGAGTGCCGCTAACGGTTCACCCGGTAGCATGGCTGGCGCAATATCCAGCAGCTCGATGTATTCTGCGATGATCGGAGAGTCAAACCAGTACTCACCCTCATCGGTGACCAACGCGGGTACTTTTCCTAGCGGGTTATAACGCGCCACGCCGCTATCCGCGCTATAGGGAAGTTCATTCACAAATTCGAAGGTGATGCCCTTTTCCAGTAACAGAATAGAAATTTTACGCACAAAAGGGCTGGTATAGCTGCCAATGAGTTTCATGCCGGGTCCTTTTTGCCAACAAAAATATCAGTATGGCTCAGGTCGCCGTAAATGGCAGGTGATGACGATCTCAATGATCCAAATAAAGATAATGCATCCAGCTGGTCATGCGCAGCAGCACTTTACGCATCACTGAAACGTGAGCGAAATGGTCGGAATAGACCGCCACCTGAGCATAGATACCGTCCGGCAGCGCATCCACATCGGCATTAGGATCCAACTCAATCGTAGCCAGCACGCCATCGGTACCCGGCACCACAGTTAAGGACTGTAATGCCCCCTGCGCCTGATAAGAACCGCCCGGCACAACCGGAAGAATGGAGGTCAACTTACCGGAGAAAACCTGACCAGGCAGCGCGTTGAAGACCACTTCCGCTTCATCACCCGGTTTAAGACGCAGCAACGAGTTCTGGCGGAATTGCGCCACAATTTGCCGTTTCTGTTCCGGAATAAATACCATCACCGGGCGCAGAGGTAGTGCGGCGGCGTAGGTCCCGGGCCGAATAAGCACCTGCGTAACATAGCCGTTGCTGGGGGCACGGACGATAGTCTGCTCAAGATTGTATTTGGCTTCAGCGAGCTGAGCACGCAAAGACGCAACCTGAGATTGCTCCCCGTTGACCATACTGTCTAACTGACTCTGAATCTGCGTCTGTTCGGCAACGGAACCTTTTACCAGCGCGTCCTGTGCCAGATAGTTCTGCCGGGCGTTGTCGATATCGCTTTCAGAGAAGGGATTAACCTTCGCCTGACTGCCCTTCAAATAGCGTTGATAATCTTTATACAGACGATCGCGTTCAGCGGAAACGCGGGTAGTATTGGCGACGGCTTCAGAAAGTTGGGCTTTCAGATTGTCGATGTTGTGTGTGGCGGTAACAAGATCAGCCTGCAGTCTGTCAACACGTGCCTGATAGCGGCCTGGATCGAGTTTAAATAACACTTCGCCTTTTTTAATCAACTGATTATTTTTATCCGTTACCTCACTAACAATTCCTGTGACTTGCGGAGTGATCGGAATTGAAATAACCGCTTTTTGCGCCGTAAAGGTATACGGGTGGTTATAGTTCATTAATAAGATCAGTCCCGCAACAATGAATACCCCACCTAATGCAGCAGTAGCGAGCGTCCATTGGTTTACCGGAATACGGAATATTTTAAAGATGGCCCAGGCAAAGGCCACATAGGTCAGGACTATCAACAAATCCATGATTAAATCTCCGGAAAGGTGGAGTTATCTGTTTTCTTCTCCCCATCCAGTCTTTTTTCCAACTGGGTGATGCGCTCTGCCAGTGCGGCAATCTCGGGGTCTGGGTCCTTTCCGTTCGACATGATGTGTGATTGCATGCCCCACCCCCGTTCAGGCTGGTAGAGCGTCGCCCAAATCCACAGGAACGGCCATATTGCATGGAGTGTAAACAGGCTAATCCAACCCGCCGTATGAATGGCATCAGCATGAGGATGGTTGCGTTTTTTAGCCATATTATAGGGAATATCGTGAATGGCGATGATTCCGTAAAACAGAACCAGAAAGACGAAGATCAGCACGCCCAGTGCGAAATAATTTAGAAACATACCTGCCTCGAATTCACGCTAATTAGAGTTTTTTTATGCCGGCAGCCGCATGCACCCAGGCTGATGTTTTGAACATAACTGCAGTTTGGGGTTTTCGCCATACCACAAAATAAATATTTTTTCTGGTGAGAAGTTGCTTTCTTTTGCAATAAAAATATCGGGGGGTAGAACCTGCTGTAGATCACATCCGAGCAAATGCAGATGAAAATACTTTGCGATCTGCATCACAAAGATTCAACAAACAGCAAAGGATAAAATGTGAATCAGTTCACATTTACCCCCCATTTTTGGCGAATTCTGATCCAGTGATGTTTTTTTGTACCGATATTTTGTGATTAAAATCACATTAACTAACGCCATACACCCTATATTTACGTGACGAATATCACATAAAAGGTCGTCGACTGGACAGTTGAACGATTCAGTGCCAGATTTCGCAGTATCTACAGGGTCCGGCTACCTCCTGCCGCTACATTAACAAACCTCGGGCTTTCAGCCTGCGCGATAGCAAACATAAGAAGGGGTGTTTTTATGTCATCCGATATTAAGATCAAGGTGCAAAGCTTTGGTCGATTCCTCAGCAACATGGTGATGCCAAATATCGGCGCGTTTATCGCGTGGGGTATTATCACCGCATTATTCATTCCGACAGGGTGGTTGCCGAACGAAACGCTGGCGAAGCTTGTCGGTCCTATGATCACCTATCTGCTGCCGCTACTGATCGGTTATACCGGTGGTAAGCTGGTTGGCGGCGAACGTGGCGGCGTGGTTGGTGCTATCACCACCATGGGCGTTATCGTCGGTGCAGATATGCCAATGTTCCTCGGCGCGATGATCGCAGGTCCGCTGGGCGGCTGGGCTATCAAACATTTCGACAACTGGGTAGACGGTAAGATCAAGTCCGGTTTTGAGATGCTGGTGAATAACTTCTCCGCAGGCATCATCGGGATGATCCTCGCCATTCTGGCATTCCTTGGCATTGGCCCATTGGTTGAAGCACTGTCCAAAATCCTGGCGGCAGGCGTTAACTTCATGGTTGTCCATGACATGCTGCCGTTGGCGTCTATCTTCGTTGAACCGGCGAAAATCCTGTTCCTCAACAACGCCATCAACCACGGTATTTTCTCACCGCTGGGTATTCAGCAGTCCCATGAGATGGGCAAATCCATCTTCTTCCTGATTGAAGCTAACCCGGGTCCGGGTATGGGCGTTCTGCTGGCATACATGTTCTTCGGTCGCGGCAGCGCTAAGCAGTCTGCGGGCGGCGCGGCAATCATCCACTTCCTGGGTGGTATCCACGAAATTTACTTCCCGTACGTGTTGATGAACCCACGTCTGATCCTGGCCGTTATCCTCGGCGGTATGACTGGCGTATTTACCCTGACTATCCTGAACGGCGGTCTGGTTTCTCCGGCCTCTCCGGGTTCTATCCTGGCCGTGCTGGCCATGACGCCGAAGGGCGCTTACTTCGCTAACATCGCTGCTATCTGTGCTGCTATGGCAGTCTCCTTTGTGGTTTCAGCCATTCTGCTGAAAACCAGCAAAGTGAAAGAAGATGATGACATTGATGCCGCAACCCGTCGTATGCACGACATGAAAGCGGAATCCAAAGGCGCATCTCCGCTGGCGGCTGGCGACGTGACCAACGACCTGAGCCATGTGCGTAAAATCATCGTTGCCTGCGATGCCGGTATGGGTTCCAGCGCCATGGGTGCGGGCGTACTGCGTAAGAAAGTACAGGATGCAGGTCTGTCTCAGATTTCCGTCACTAACAGCGCGATTAACAATCTGCCGCCGGATGTGGATCTGGTCATTACCCACCGTGACCTGACCGAACGCGCGATGCGCCAAGTGCCTCAGGCACAGCACATTTCGCTGACCAACTTCCTCGACAGCGGCCTGTACTCCAACCTGACCGAACGTCTGGTCGCTGCACAGCGCCACAACGTGAACGAAGAGAAAGTCCGCGATCACCTGAAAGACAGCTTTGAAGAGGGTGATACCCACCTGTTCAAACTGGGTGCGGAGAATATCTTCCTCGGTCGTAAAGCCACTAACAAAGAGGAAGCAATTCGCTTTGCTGGTGAGCAACTGGTGAAAGGCGGTTACGTTGAGCCAGAATACGTCGAGGCGATGCTGGACCGCGAAAAACTGACTCCGACTTACCTCGGCGAGTCCATCGCAGTACCGCACGGGACGGTTGAAGCCAAAGACCGTGTGCTGAAAACCGGTGTGGTGTTCTGCCAGTACCCGGAAGGCGTTCGCTTCGGTGAAGAAGAAGACGATATTGCCCGCCTGGTGATTGGTATCGCAGCACGTAACAACGAGCACATCCAGGTGATTACCAGCCTGACCAACGCGCTGGATGACGAATCCGTGATCGAACGTCTGGCCCATACCACCAGCGTGGATGAAGTTCTGGAGCTGCTGGCGGGTAAAAAAGCTTAACGGTTAAGTATCTCCAAAATAGTTCGAGCTGCAGGAAGGCGGCAACGCAGTGAATCCCCAGGAGCGTACATAAGTACGTGACTGGGGTGAGCGAGGAGAGCCAACGCATCTGCAGTTCGAAATATGAAGGCGATATCCTCTCCCTTGTGGAGAGGGTTAGGTTGAGGGAAAAGCCTCACCCCAGCCCTCTTGGGTAAAAACATTGATGAAGGTTAATACTATGAAAGCATTACATTTTGGCGCAGGTAATATCGGTCGTGGCTTTATCGGCAAACTGCTGGCGGACGCGGGGATACAGCTGACGTTCGCGGATGTAAATCAGGTCGTACTCGATGCCCTGAATGCCCGTCATAGCTATCAGGTTCATGTCGTAGGTGAAAACGAACAGGTTGATACCGTCTCCGGCGTCAACGCCGTGAGCAGCATCGGCGATGATGTCGTCGACCTGATTGCCCATGTAGATTTAGTCACTACCGCCGTCGGTCCAGTCGTGCTTGAGCGTATCGCTCCGGCCATCGCCAAAGGGCTGGTTAAACGCAAGGCACAGGGTATAGCTACTCCGCTGAATATCATCGCCTGTGAAAACATGGTGCGCGGAACGACCCAGTTGAAAGGCCATGTAATGAACGCGCTGGCAGATGAAGACAAAGCCTGGGTTGAAGAACATGTTGGCTTCGTCGATTCCGCCGTGGACCGCATTGTTCCGCCTTCGGCTTCAGCAACCAATGACCCGCTAGAAGTTACCGTAGAAACCTTCAGTGAGTGGATTGTCGACAAAACACAGTTCAAAGGTGAACTACCAAATATCCCAGGAATGGAATTAACTGATAACCTAATGGCATTTGTCGAACGTAAACTCTTCACGCTGAACACCGGGCATGCTATAACCGCGTACCTCGGAAAATTGACCGGTCATCAGACCATCCGTGACGCGATTCTCGACGAGAAAATCCGCGCAGTGGTAAAAGGTGCGATGGAAGAGAGCGGCGCGGTACTGATCAAACGCTATGGTTTTGATGCAGCAAAACATGCGGCATACATTCAGAAAATCCTCGGTCGCTTTGAAAACCCGTATCTGAAAGATGACGTTGAGCGCGTGGGTCGTCAGCCGCTGCGTAAGCTGAGCGCGGGAGATCGTCTGATTAAACCGCTGCTGGGTACGCTGGAGTATGGTTTGCCGCATGCGAATCTGGTTATCGGTATTGCGGCAGCGATGCACTATCGCAGCGAAGAAGATCCGCAGGCACAGGAACTGGCCGCGCTGATTGACGAAAAAGGTCCGCAGGCCGCGCTGGCGCAAGTTTCCGGGCTGGATGCCAACAGCGATGTCGTGCTTGAGGCTGTTAACGCGTATAACGCAAAGAAATGATGCAGGACCTGGCGCAGGATATCCTGCGCCTGAATAATAGATTGTCAGATATGCAGGCAATAATGGAACAAACGCAGGCCTTTGAAAATCGTGTGCTTGAGCGTCTGAATGCTGGCAAAACCGTACGCAGCTTCCTCATCACCGCCGTAGAACTGCTCACCGAGGCGGTGAATATTCTTGTGCTTCAGGTATTTCGCAAAGACGACTATGCGGTGAAATATGCTGTAGAACCACTGCTTGACGGCGACGGTCCGCTGGGCGATCTTTCCGTTCGCCTGAAGCTCATCTACGGTCTGGGCGTACTCAGCCGGCCGGAGTATGAAGACGCCGAGCTTCTGATGGCGCTGCGGGAAGAGTTAAACCATGACGGCAATGAATATGCGTTCACCGACGATGAAATTCTTGGTCCGTTTGGCGAACTCCACTGCGTGACGGCACTCCCGCCGCCACCGCAGTTTGATACCTCAGACTCAGGTCTGCACGCGATGCAGATCCAGCGCTACCAGCAGATGGTGCGCTCCACGATGGTACTTTCCCTGACCGAGCTGATTTCTAAAATCAGCTTAAAAAAAGCCTTTCAAAAATAAGACGATGCTTGCTTATTTCTCTTCCTGCTGCGGTCGATAAAGCTGCCGATAGTACGCCAGACGTTGCAGATACAACTGCGCATTCTCCTGCGGTATTTCAGAAGGGACAACGTTGCGTGGCGGTGTTTTATTCAGATACTCGCGAAAAGCCTGGCTTGAAGCCATAAAATCGACCGTCTTATCAATTAGAGCCGAAACGTTCTCACCTATTTTCGCCATAATCTTCCCTCCTCCATGTATTAACCGCGCTCAGCCTGCGCGGTTGATCATTTAAGTTTAGGATCGGTTTGGCAATTACATTAAGGAAAACGTGCTTCACTATGAACCCGCCAACAAAATGCGCCATGGTCGATCTTATCGCTTAAAATTCCTTATTAATCAAAATAGTAATATTTTCATTAGCTGAATAATACTTGCAACATTTGATTATTTATCTTCGATTAGTTGTGAATAATCCCGCTCTGCGCGCATACTATAGGATATTCATCCTATTTTTATCAGAAGCTATCCTATGAAAGAAGTCGAAAAAAACGAAATTAAACGCCTGAGCGATCGTCTGGACGCTATCCGCCACCAGCAGGCTGACCTGTCTCTGGTTGAAGCCGCCGACAAATATGCCGAGCTAGAGCAAGAGAAAGAAACTCTGGAAAACGAGATTGCACGTCTGCGTGAAGTCCATGGTCAGAAGCTGAGCAAAGAAGCGCAAAAGCTGACGAAACTCCCTTTCCGTCGTACCATCACCAAAAAAGAACAGGCCGACATGGGCAAGCTGAAGAAGAGCGTGCGCGGCCTGATTGTCGTTCACCCGATGACCGAGCTTGGCCGTGAAATGGGCCTGAAAGAGATGACGGGCTTCGCGAAGAGCGAGTTCTGATCTCCCACCGGGCAACATCCGCTTGCCCGGTCCTTCACTTCCCCTCGCAATTGGCCCTACCAATTTTAGCCAGATCATACCAGCACCTCACATTTCATTAAAATGTGCGTACAATACCGTTGCCAATAAATAACATTTGATTAACCATTCATTGTCATTACCCCTACACAACAATATTGGCAGGGCCACTTTTACACATAATGTGACGAAGATTTGAGCAAAGACTCATTCCATTATGTCGGCGGCCCCCAGGAGACCTGCAATGAATCTCTGGCAACAGAACTACGACCCGGCCGGTAACATCTGGCTTTCCAGTCTGATCGCATCGCTCCCCATCCTGTTCTTTTTCTTCGCCCTGATTAAGCTCAAGCTGAAAGGCTACGTTGCGGCGTCATGGACGGTGGTGATCGCTTTGTCGGTCGCCCTGCTGTTTTACAAAATGCCGGTCGATCACGCTCTGGCATCCGTAGTGTACGGTTTCTTCTACGGTCTGTGGCCAATTGCCTGGATCATTATCGCCGCGGTATTCGTCTATAAAATCTCGGTAAAAACCGGGCAGTTCGACATTATCCGCTCCTCGATACTCTCGATTACCCCAGACCAGCGTCTGCAAATGCTGATTGTCGGTTTCTCCTTTGGGGCATTCCTCGAAGGGGCGGCAGGCTTCGGTGCTCCGGTAGCGATTACCGCCGCACTGCTGGTTGGCCTTGGCTTTAACCCGCTGTATGCGGCAGGTTTGTGCTTGATCGTAAACACCGCTCCAGTCGCTTTTGGGGCAATGGGCATTCCGATTCTGGTTGCCGGTCAGGTTACCGGGCTGGACAGCTTCGAGATTGGCCAGATGGTGGGCCGTCAACTGCCGTTCCTGACCATTATCGTGCTGTTCTGGATTATGGCGATTATGGATGGCTGGCGTGGCGTGAAAGAAACCTGGCCTGCGGTGATGGTCGCTGGCGGCTCGTTTGCTATCGCGCAGTATCTCAGCTCTAACTTTATCGGACCGGAACTGCCGGACATCATCTCTTCTCTGGTTTCCCTGGTCTGTCTGACGCTGTTCCTGAAGCGCTGGCAGCCGGTACGCATCTTCCGCTTTGGTGATATGGGCGCTTCGCAGGTCGATATGGATCTGTCGCGCACCCGCTACACCGCCGGGCAAATCATCCGCGCCTGGTCGCCGTTCCTGTTCCTGACAGCTACCGTCACGCTGTGGAGCATACCGCCGTTTAAAGCGCTGTTTGCACCAGGCGGCGCGATGTACCACTGGGTGGTCAATATTCCGGTTCCGTTCCTCGACAAGCTGGTTGCCCGTATGCCGCCGGTCGTACACGAAGCCACAGCCTACGCGGCGGTGTACAAATTTGACTGGTTCTCCGCGACCGGTACCGCAATACTGTTTGCCGCCCTGCTGTCCATCGTCTGGCTGAAGATGAAGCCGTCTGCTGCGCTTCAGACCTTTGGTAGCACGCTGAAAGATCTGGCGCTACCTATCTACTCCATCGGGATGGTGCTGGCATTCGCCTTTATCTCTAACTACTCCGGGCTTTCATCCACCCTGGCATTGGCCCTGGCGCACACCGGCAGCGCATTTACCTTCTTCTCGCCGTTCCTTGGCTGGCTGGGGGTATTCCTGACTGGATCCGACACCTCATCAAACGCACTGTTTGCCGCCCTACAGGCTACGGCCGCTCAGCAAATCGGTGTTTCGGATGTATTGATGGTGGCTGCAAATACCACCGGCGGCGTGACCGGAAAGATGATCTCTCCGCAATCTATCGCTATCGCCTGTGCGGCAGTGGGATTAGTGGGAAAAGAGTCTGACCTGTTCCGCTTTACCGTGAAGCACAGTCTGATTTTCACCTGCATGGTGGGTGTGATTACCACACTGCAGGCCTATGTCTTAACCTGGATGATTCCATGATAGTAATGCCCAGACGCTTGTCAGACGAAGTCGCATCTCGTGTGCGGGCGCTGATTGAAGAACAACAGCTGGAAGCGGGCATGAAGTTGCCCGCTGAGCGCCAGCTGGCCGTACAGCTCGGCGTATCGCGCAACTCGCTGCGCGAGGCGTTAGCAAAGCTGGTGAGTGAAGGCGTACTGATTAGCCGTCGTGGCGGTGGGACGTTTGTCCGCTGGCAGCATGAGGCATGGTCTGAACAAAACATCGTTCAGCCGCTGAAAACCCTGCTGGCGGACGATCCTGATTACAGTTTCGATATTCTGGAAGCCCGCCACGCCATCGAAGCCAGCACCGCCTGGCACGCAGCTATGCGTGCCACTGCTGCCGACAAAGAGAAGATCAGGCTCTGTTTCGAGGCCACACAAAGCGAAGATCCAGATCTCGCCTCGCAGGCAGACGTTCGCTTTCATCTCGCCATTGCGGAGGCCTCACACAACGTGGTGCTGTTACAGACCATGCGCGGTTTCTTCGACGTATTGCAGTCTTCGGTGAAACAGAGCCGCCAGCGAATGTACCTCGTGCCGCCCGTATTTTCACAGCTAACGGCACAGCATCAGGCCGTACTGGATGCGATTGTTACCGGAGATGCCGACGGCGCGCGTAAAGCGATGATGGCGCACCTCAGTTTTGTCCACACCACGATTAAACGATTTGATGAAGATCAGGCCCGCCAGGCGCGAATCACCCGCCTGCCCGGTGACCCTGGTGAGAATAGCAGGGAGAACAACACATGATTATTTCAGCAGCCAGCGACTATCGCGCCGCAGCCCAGCGCATCCTACCCCCCTTCTTGTTCCACTATATTGACGGTGGGGCGTATGCAGAGCACACTTTGCGCCGTAACGTGGCAGACCTGTCGGAGGTGGCCCTTCGCCAGCGCGTGCTGAAGAATATGTCCGACCTGAGCCTGGAGACAAAACTGTTCAACGAAACGCTCTCCATGCCGGTGGCCCTTGCACCTGTCGGTCTGTGCGGCATGTATGCGCGTCGGGGCGAAGTTCAGGCCGCCGCCGCCGCTGATGCCAAAGGCATTCCGTTTACGCTTTCCACAGTATCCGTATGCCCGATTGAAGAAGTCGCCCCGACTATCAAGCGTCCGATGTGGTTTCAGCTGTATGTTCTGCGCGATCGCGGCTTTATGCGTAACGCCCTGGAACGAGCTAAAGCGGCAGGTTGCTCCACGCTGGTCTTTACCGTCGATATGCCAACACCTGGCGCACGCTACCGTGATGCCCATTCCGGGATGAGCGGCCCAAATGCCGCACTGCGCCGCTACTGGCAGGCTGTCACCCATCCACAGTGGGCATGGGACGTTGGCCTGAACGGTCGCCCGCATGATTTAGGCAACATCTCGACCTATCTTGGCAAACCCACCGGCCTTGAAGACTACATCGGTTGGCTGGCGAATAACTTCGATCCGTCAATTTCCTGGAAAGACCTCGAGTGGATCCGCGAATTTTGGGATGGTCCGATGGTGATCAAAGGGATCCTCGATCCTGAAGATGCTCGCGACGCCGTACGCTTTGGCGCTGATGGCATCGTTGTCTCTAACCACGGTGGTCGCCAGTTAGATGGCGTGCTGTCTTCAGCTCGCGCGTTACCCGCTATTGCCGATGCGGTAAAAGGCGATATCACCATTCTGGCAGACAGCGGGATCCGCAACGGTCTGGACGTCGTACGCATGATTGCGCTGGGTGCGGATAGTGTTCTGTTGGGACGTGCTTATCTGTACTCGCTGGCAACCCACGGTCAGGCCGGGGTAGCGAATCTGCTGAATCTGATCGAGAAAGAGATGAAGGTGGCAATGACCCTGACCGGTGCAAAATCGATTAGCGAAATCAGTCATGATTCGCTGGTACAAGAACTGGGAAAAAGCCTGCCTGCTGCGCTGGCACCTCTGGTTCAGGGTAGCGCGGCGTAACAATATCCCCATAAAACCCACTTTCTGCATGGTCGGCCTGTTCTCAGCCCGACCATTTTTTATCCAAAAATAACGACTAGTTAACATTTATAACCAATATATTTGACAACTTTTTATCCACCTGTCAGATGTATATACAAGCTAATACAAGGGCGAAATATACAGATAACAACCATCATAACGGGCGAGGGTAACATGGCTTATTCCGGAAAAGTGAATATCCAGCAGGCGATAGATGACAGTCCTTTTTCGCGCTTCCACTGGGTCATTATTGTCCTGGGTTTTCTGGTCCTGGCCATCGACGGCTTCGATACAGCGGCGATGGGCTATATTGCGCCCACGCTCTCAGCCGACTGGGGCATCAAGAAACAGGATCTCGGACCGGTGTTAAGCGCCGCGCTATTGGGCCTGTCATTTGGTGCACTGCTGGCCGGGCCGATTTCCGATCGTATGGGCCGTAAGCGTGTTCTGGTCTTTTCCTGTCTGTTTTTTGGCCTCGCCAGTCTGGGAACTGCCTATGCCCAGACGCTGAATATGCTCACATTTTGGCGCTTTCTCACCGGGCTGGGTCTGGGCGCGGCAATGCCCAATGCCATCACTCTGGTGTCAGAATTTGCACCAAAACGCTGTCGTTCAATGGCGATTAACACCATGTACTGCGGCTTTCCGTTAGGGGCTGCAGGCGGCGGGGTGATCTCCTCCTGGCTTATCCCTAACTACGGCTGGCACAGCGTCCTGCTTGCCGGTGCGATCGCCCCGCTGGTCCTCACCGTATTGTTGGTGCTGTTCCTGCCGGAGTCGGTGAAGTATCTGGTTCACCGCGGTAAAGGGGTTGCACAGGTTAAACGCATTGCTCAACGCTTTATGTCGGGAAGTCTGGAACAGGTTACCCAGTTTTATCTGGATGAAGACCGCGTCACGGTCAAAAAAGGCAGCGTGGCACAGCTATTCAGTATGCCCTGGCTGCCGGGCACGCTGATGCTCTGGATGACCTACTTTATGGGATTGGTTATCTATTACGTGCTGTTGAGCTGGATGCCAACGCTGATGCTGGGAATGGGCTATCCGCTGGCTGAATCCGCCTGGCTGACATCGCTATTTACCTTCGGCGGTACTGCGGGGATCCTGCTGGCCGGTTGGTTAATGGATCGCTGGGAAGCACATAAAGTGGTGTCACTCGGCTTTATTCTGACGATGCTGTTTGCCCTCGCTCTCGGGTTTGAACATAACCATATCATCTTGTTCGGCGCACTGATCTTCCTGATGGGGATTACCATGAACGGCGCGCAGTCCGGGCTGCAGACGCTGGCCGCCACGTTTTATCCGACCCACTGTCGCGCGACGGGCATTGCCTGGATGCAGGGCGTGGGCCGCTTCGGTGGCGTAGCCGGAACGATGATGAGCGCCCAGTTGCTTTCCCTGCAATGGCAGGCAGACAGTATATTAATGTTCCTCAGCCTTCCGGCGCTGGTTGCGGCTGCCGCAACGATTTACAAACTGCAACGCTATAAACCGCACGCGCTGACCGTCGCATAGTACCCGCTCTTTCTGCTATTCTGCCCCCCGTTATCAAGGGGGCAGTATGCTTAACATCGTTTTATTCGAACCAGAAATCCCGCCAAATACCGGCAATATTATCCGTCTTTGCGCCAACACCGGCTTTCGTCTGCATATTATTGAGCCAATGGGCTTTACCTGGGACGACAAGCGCCTGCGTCGCGCGGGGCTGGATTACCATGAGTTTACCGCCGTGCTGCGCCACCCTGATTACGCCAGCTTCGTCGCCGCAGAAAATCCGCAACGTCTGTTTGCCCTGACCACCAAAGGTACGCCAGCGCATAGCGCAGTAAGCTATCAGGATGGGGATTATCTGATGTTTGGCCCGGAAACTCGCGGTCTGCCACCCAGCATCCTCGACGCGCTGCCAGCCGAACAAAAAATTCGAATTCCGATGATGCCAGACAGTCGCAGCATGAACCTGTCAAATGCGGTGTCGGTGGTGGTGTATGAGGCCTGGCGCCAGTTAGGTTATCCCGGCGCGGTATTGCGTAGTTGATTTTTGTCGGATGGCGGCTGACGCCTTATCCGACCTACGAGATTTGTAGGCCCGGTAAGCACTGCGCCGCCGGGCATAGCTCGAAATCAGATGCCATCACCGTATTCGAAAGTATGATGAATCCCGTTGAAATGCTGATCCATATCCATAGACGGTTTATCGCTGTCAGGCTTACCGACAATGCGTGCAGGTACGCCTGCCGCAGTGGTATGCGGGGGTACCGGTTGTAAAACCACGGAACCTGCGCCAATCTTCGCGCCGCGCCCGACTTCAATGTTGCCGAGAATTTTTGCTCCCGCGCCAATCATTACACCTTCACGAATTTTCGGATGACGATCGCCGCCGGCTTTACCGGTCCCGCCTAGCGTGACGGATTGCAGAATAGAGACATCATTTTCAATCACTGCCGTTTCACCGACCACAATGCCGGTTGCGTGATCGAGCATAATCCCACGGCCAATTTTTGCCGCCGGATGAATGTCTACCTGGAAGGTAACGGACACCTGATTTTGCAGGAAGATCGCCAGCGCCTGACGCCCCTGATGCCACAGCCAGTGACCGATACGGTAGGCCTGAAGCGCATGAAAACCCTTCAGGTACAGAAGTGGGGTGGAATATTTATCGACAGCCGGGTCACGCGTACGTACCGCCTGAATATCACAGGCCGCTGAGGCAATCATTTCAGGATCGGCGGCATAGGCCTCTTCCACGACTTCGCGAATCGCAATGGCGGGCATGATTGGAGAAGCGAGTTTATTCGCCAGCATATAGCTTAGCGCACTGCCGAGATTTTCATGCTTGAGCAGCGTTGCGTGGTAAAAACTGGCCAACATTGGCTCACATTCCGCCAGTGCCCGGGCTTCCGCTTTAATGTTTTTCCAGACGATATCCAGTTCTTCACACGGCATTGCGTACTCCAGAAGGTAGCAAAACGACCGACCCGTTCTTCGCGGGTCGGGTCGTTAGATTGAAACGGTTCCCTAGGGCTAGTGGCTGCTTCGCTCGTCCTTGCGCGCACGACCTAATAACGTCAATGCTGCCTCGCGCGCGTTTTTTCCGCAATACAATACTTGATAAATTTCCTCGGTTATTGGCATCTCGACACCAAAACGGTGCGCCAATTCACGAACTTCTTTCGTATTGCGGTAGCCTTCAACCACCTGACCAATCTTGTCCTGCGCGCCCTGCACGTCCATACCCTGGCCGAGCATCATGCCAAAACGACGGTTACGCGACTGGTTGTCGGTACAGGTCAGCACCAGATCGCCTAAACCCGCCATCCCCATAAAGGTGGCAGGATCGGCACCCAGCGCCGCGCCAAGGCGAGACATTTCGGTCAGTCCACGGGTGATCAATGCGGTACGCGCATTCGCGCCAAAACCGATGCCGTCAGACATCCCCGCACCAATCGCAATGACGTTTTTCACCGCGCCGCCAAGCTGCACGCCAATGAAATCCGGGTTGCTGTAAACGCGAAAGCTTTTGCCGCAGTGCAGCAACTGCTGGAGATCGTCAGCAAAGGCGTCGTCCGTCGAGGCCAGAGAAATCGCCGTCGGCATGCCCGCAGCTAGCTCTTTGGCGAACGTCGGGCCGGAAATAACCGCCAGTGGAATTGAGTCCCCCAGCGCTTCACGCGCGACGTCCTGCAGCAGACGCCCCGTTTCCGCCTCCAGACCTTTTGTCGCCCAGACCAGTCGTGCGTCAGGACGCATCAGCGGTTTGATGTTACGCAGCACTTCGCCAAAGACGTGGCTCGGCACCACCACCAGGATATTACGACTGGCGGCCAGCGCAGTGGCTAAATCACTTTCCAGGCGCAGCGTTTCGGGAAAAGGCACATCAGGGAGGAACGCGACGTTGCAGCGATCGTGCTCAAGGGTCGCGATATGTTTCGGATCATGGCCCCACAGGACAACTTGATGGCCATTTCTTGCCAGGGTGATGGCAAGAGCGGTGCCGTACGAGCCGGCACCAATCACAGTCATTGAAGCATTACTTTGGTTCATCAGGCATCCTGATGTTCTTCAGTACCTTCGCCAGCCTGCTGCTGTAAATAGTTCATGAACAGCGCATCAAAGTTGACCGGCGCAAGGTTCAGTTGCGGGAACGTACCGCGTGATACCAGGCTGGTGATGCATTCACGGGCATACGGGAACAGAATGTTCGGGCAGTATGCGCCCAGGCAATGCGCCATCTGAGTCCCTTCGATACCGCTGATGGAGAAAATACCGCCCTGCTGAACTTCGCACAGGAACGCAGTTTCTTCACCCAGGGAAGCCGTTACGGTGACACGCAGCACTACTTCATACACGTCATCTGCCAGTTGGGTAGATGCGGTATCAAGATCAAGTTTAACCTCTGGCTGCCAATCTTTCTGGAAAACATGCGGTGCATTTGGCGCTTCGAAAGACACATCCTTGGTATAGATACGTTGGATCTGGAAAGCCATTTCAGTGTTATTTTGTTCTGACATGTTTAGAAAACCCTTAGTGTTGTCCTTTAAATACTTTCAGTACGCCTTATTGCAGCAGGGGATCCAGTCCACCACGCGCATCCAACGCATACAAGTCGTCACAACCGCCAATGTGCTGTGCATCAATAAAAATCTGCGGAACCGTCGTACGGCCACTGCGCTTGATCATCTCTTCACGCTTTACGGCATCGCCGTCAATCGGAAGCTCCTGGAAACTCACACCCTTGCTGTTCAACAGCGCTTTTGCGCGATGGCAAAACGGGCAGGTTGCTTTGGTGTAGATCTCAATATTGGCCATGACTTATCTCCAGTGTTCTTTTTACCCTGCGGCATGAAAGAAGATGGGTAAATTACTTGCCGCGAACCAGTGGCAGATTCTCACCACTCCAGCCCGCTACGCCGTCTTTCAGTACGGATACTTGCTCAAAACCGGCTTTAATCAGCGCAGTTGCTGAATCCTGGCACTGCATGCCTGAACCATCAACCACAATCACAGGTTTGTTTTTGTGTTTTTCAAGTTCGCCAAAATTGTTGGCTTTGATTTCGCTCGGCAGCAGGTTAGTGGAGCCTGCGATATGGCCTTTGCGGAAGTCGTCGCGCTGGCGTAAATCCACAACAACGGCGTCTTCTTTGTTGATGAGACGTGTAGCTTCGCCGCGAGTAATCACCTTCACTTTTGAGGTCAGGCTCTTAAACGTGGTAAATAATACAGCCGCCAGTAACGCAATCCAGGCGATACTCAAGACAGGGTGGCGACTAACAAATTGCATAATTTCTTGCATGGGGGGTAACAACTCCCGACTCAGTGATTAAAAAAACCAGGAAAGGAGTATACCTGCGCGTTGGCGCAAATACAGCCAGAGCGTGCATTGGATTGCATTTTTGCGGGGCGCTACGGAAAAAAAAATGTAAATCGGTGTTCCCCCTGGCACGCGATCCCCCATTATTTGATCTTCGGGGGCTACTTTATCGATTCAGCTGTAGTAAAATTACGCAATTATTTTTTATCTCTTGAGTGTGAGGTTGTCGCAATGTCGGTTTCTAAAAAACCTATGGTACTGGTAATTCTGGATGGCTACGGCTATCGCGAAGACAGCCAGGATAACGCCATTTTTAGTGCTAAAACCCCGGTAATGGATGCGCTGTGGGCAAAACGTCCGCATACCCTGATTGATGCGTCCGGTCTGGAAGTCGGCCTGCCCGATCGCCAGATGGGCAACTCCGAAGTGGGTCACGTCAACCTGGGCGCGGGCCGTATCGTGTATCAGGACCTTACCCGTCTGGACGTTGAAATCAAAGAACGTACTTTCTTCGCTAACCCGGTGCTGACCGATGCGGTCGACCAGGCAAAAAATGCCGGGAAAGCGGTACACATCATGGGTCTGCTCTCTGCTGGCGGCGTTCACAGCCACGAAGATCACATCATGGCGATGGTAGAAATGGCCGCTGAACGCGGCGCTGAAAAAATCTATCTGCACGCTTTCCTTGATGGTCGTGATACCCCGCCGCGCAGCGCTGAACATTCACTGCAGAAATTCGAAGAGAAATTTGCCGCGCTGGGCAAAGGCCGCGTAGCGTCCATCATCGGTCGTTACTACGCTATGGACCGCGACAACCGTTGGGATCGCGTAGAACAGGCTTACGATCTGATGACGCTGGCGAAGGGCGAGTTCCAGTTCGCTACGGCGGTTGAAGGTCTGCAGGCTGCTTATGCCCGCGACGAAAACGACGAATTCGTCAAAGCGACCGTGATCCGTGCCGAAGGTCAGGCAGATGCTGCTATGGAAGATGGCGATACGCTGATTTTCATGAACTTCCGTGCTGACCGTGCGCGTGAAATCACCCGTGCGTTTGTTAACGCTGATTTCGACGGCTTCGCCCGTAAGAAAGTCGTTAACCTCAACTTTGTGATGCTGACCGAATACGCGGCAGACATCAAAACTGCGGTTGCTTACCCACCAGCCTCTCTGGCCAACACCTTTGGTGAGTGGATGGCGAAGAACGAAAAAACGCAGCTGCGTATTTCCGAAACTGAAAAATATGCGCACGTGACCTTCTTCTTCAACGGCGGCGTAGAAGAGCCGTTCAAAGGCGAAGACCGCATCCTGATCAACTCTCCGAAAGTTGCGACCTACGATCTGCAGCCGGAAATGAGCTCTGCTGAACTGACCGAGAAGCTGGTTGCAGCGATTGAGAGCGGTAAATACGACACCATCATTTGTAACTACCCGAACGGCGACATGGTTGGTCACACCGGGGTGATGGAAGCAGCGGTTAAAGCGGTTGAAGCGCTGGATCACTGCGTTGAGCAGGTGACTAAAGCGGTTGAGTCCGTTGGCGGCCAGTTGCTGATCACCGCAGACCACGGTAACGCAGAGCAGATGCGTGATCCGTCCACCGGTCAGGCACATACTGCACATACCAACCTGCCCGTTCCGCTGATTTATGTCGGTGGTAAGAACGTCAAAGCAGTCGAAGGCGGCAAACTTTCTGATATCGCCCCAACGATGCTGACGCTGATGGGTATGGAAATCCCGCAAGAGATGACTGGTAAGCCGCTGTTCATCGTGGAATAATCCCTCCCCATGAGGGGAAAGGCGATTAATACCATCACTCGGGCCGTGAAACCGCGTAAGTTTTCAGTCAGGCCCTTGTTCTACGCCAGCGCGCTTAGCGCTGGCGTATTGCTGTGCGCCTTTTCCGCCCACGCGGACGAACGCGACCAGCTCAAATCTATTCAGGCCGATATCGCGGCAAAAGAACGCGCGGTACGCCAACAGCAACAACAACGTTCCACTCTCCTCGCTCAGCTTAAAGCTCAGGAACAAGCCATCGCCGTTGCCGCAAGGCAGTTACGCGAAACGCAGAACTCACTGGCACAACTGAACGCGCAAATTGCAGAGATGAACGCAGCACTCGCGAAGCTGGAAAAGCAACGAGCAGCGCAAGAGCGCAGTCTGGCAGCCCAGTTAGACGCCGCGTTTCGCCAGGGTGAACACACCGGTATTCAGCTCATCCTTAGCGGCGAAGAAAGCCAGCGCGGACAGCGCCTGCAAGCCTATTTCGGCTACCTGAACCAGGCGAGGCAAGAAACTATCGCGCAGCTGAAACAAACCCGCGAAGAAGTCGACTCGCAAAAAGCCGAGCTGGAAGATAAGCAGAGCGAACAGCAGACCCTGCTGTACGAACAGCGCGCTCAGCAGGCTAAGCTGGAACAGGCACGTAACGAACGCCAGAAAACGCTTTCGAGTCTGGAATCATCGATTCAACAGGGTCAACAGCAACTGGGCGAAATGCGCGCCAACGAATCGCGCCTGCGCAACAGCATTGCTCGCGCCGAAGCCGCAGCCAAAGCACGCGCGGAACGTGAAGCCCGCGAGGCGCAAGCCGTACGCGATAAGCAACAGGATGCATCACGGAAAGGCTCAACCTACAAACCGACCGAAAGTGAAAAATCTCTGATGTCACGTACCGGCGGTTTGGGTTCGCCACGCGGCCAGGCATTCTGGCCCGTTCGGGGTCCAACCTTACATCGTTATGGCGAACAACTGCAGGGTGAGCTACGTTGGAAGGGGATGGTTATTGGCGCATCCGAAGGCACCGAAGTTAAAGCCATTGCCGATGGTCGCGTCATTCTGGCGGACTGGTTGCAGGGCTATGGCCTGGTGGTCGTCGTTGAGCACGGTAAAGGCGATATGAGCCTGTACGGTTATAACCAGAGCGCACTGGTCAGCGTCGGTACGCAGGTTCGCGCCGGGCAGCCTATAGCACTAGTGGGTAGCAGCGGCGGTCAGGGCAGGCCGGCACTCTATTTCGAAATTCGTCGCCAGGGTCAGGCGGTCAATCCACAGCCGTGGTTGGGAAGATAAGTTTTGCCACAACAATTTCGTCGTCTACTACTCTCTCTCGCCAGCCTGCTGGCCTTCGCAACACCTGTTTTTGCTGGCAAACTCGCCATCGTCATTGATGATTTCGGCTATCGCCCACACACTGAAAACCAGGTACTGGCGATGCCTTCTACCATCTCCGTTGCCGTTCTGCCTAACGCCCCACATGCACGAGAAATGGCAATCAAAGCACATAACAGCGGGCATGAAGTATTAATCCATCTGCCAATGGCGCCGCTGAGCAAGCAGCCGTTAGAGAAAGATACATTACGCCCTGAAATGAGCAGCGAAGAGATTGAGCGAATTATTCGCGACGCGGTAAGCAAAGTACCGAATGCGGTCGGTCTGAACAACCATATGGGCAGCGCGATGACCTCCAGCCTGTTTGGCATGCAGAAGGTGATGCAGGCGCTGGAGCGATACGATCTCTACTTCCTGGACAGCATGACCATTGGTAACAGCCA
Source organism: Citrobacter sp. Cf125 (assembly GCF_030333935.1). NCBI lineage: Bacteria > Pseudomonadati > Pseudomonadota > Gammaproteobacteria > Enterobacterales > Enterobacteriaceae > Citrobacter > Citrobacter sp. Cf125. The sequence continues at coordinate 276,546 of NZ_JAOWEY010000016.1, forward strand.
GGCAATGCGCGCAGCGTCAGGGACCGGTGTGAAAGTCATCAAACGCAAAGTCTTCCTGGATGACACGCAAAACGAAGCCGATATTCGCCGTCAGTTTAATCATGCCGTCGAGCTGGCGCGCCGCAACGGTTCCGCAATCGCCATTGGCCATCCTCACCCGTCTACGGTTCGTGTCCTGCAGCAGATGCTGTATAGCCTGCCAGCCGACATCACGTTGGTTCGCCCAAGCAGCCTGCTCAATGAACCGCAGGTGGATACCTCCAGACCAAACCTCACGCCACCGAAGAACGGTATACCTGATGCGCCGCGTAATCCTTTCCGCGGGGTGAAATTATGCAAACCGAAGCAGCCGTTAGAGCCGGTGTACGCCAGCCGCTTCTTCAGCGTGCTCGGCGAAAGCATTAGCCAAAGCACGCTGGTGCAGTATATGCGCCTGCAGTGGCAGGGCTGGCAATAATCAGTCTTTGCTATCCAGCGTTAAATGAGCCAGGCGGCGCGGCGTCAGTGCTTTATCGCGCCACTGGCTAAAGCGGATGGCCCACAACAGCACCTGATAACCCAGCTTAACGCTGCAAATATTGCTTACCATACGCTTGAACATACCCGACACGAATACTTCAGCAATCATGCGCTGGCGGATTTTCTCGTCCGGTTCTTTACGGATGCAATGACAAACGCGTAGCGCTTCGTAAATCACCTGCTGTTTGAACTCCGGGTAAATGGGAATGCGCCCGGCGTAATCATGATTCATCTTATCCAGCAGACGGGTAATTTTGATGTAGTGGCGCTGGTAAGCGAGATTTTTCAGCCCGGTGCGCGGCAGACGGCTAACAGATGCGCCGTGCAGGAAGTATTTATACAGAGGGATTTCCGTGTAACGCGCGCGCTTCGCATTAAACATAAACTCCGTCGTCCAGATAATATCCTGGTGATGCAGGCCAGACAGGAAGGTCAGCCCCGCGTCGCGGATAGTCTGATGACGATAAACGCCCATCCAGACAACGTGTCGCCAACGGCGGCTGGCTAACGCTTTGCGTAACCAGTCTGGCCCGGTCATCACGCCGGTAGAACGAATACGATCGGTAGGAATGGATGCCCAGGTGTGGCCGGTTTCCGCAATACACCAATCAGCGTTGCACTGCGCAACATCCAGGTTGTCTTTCAGCGCCATAGTCATCAGCGTTTCATACATTTCCGGATAGGCAATATCATCGCCGTCTACGTACGCGATGTACTCCCCCCTGGCGACTTTCATCCCGGTATTGCGCGCCGCCGAAACGCCCCCATTGCGCTGGTGCAGCAGATGAACGTGTGGATAACGATCCGCATAAGACTGAGCAAGCTCCGCAGAGTTATCCGTAGAGCCATCATTAACAATGATGATCTCCAGGTTCTTCCAGGTTTGCGCAATCAGCGAATCCATACACGCAATGAACGGTTCACCCGTGTTGTAAAGCGGCATAATGACGCTCAGGAGACCAGGGATATAGGTCATATCAAATCCAGCCAGGCAATAGAGTAATCGGCACTTTTTAGCATATTAAGCGGTAGATTTTCAGAAAAAATTATTAATTCTTTAGCGGAAAATGCGCCGGGCGGGGGAGATTGTGCAGGCAAAAAACGCCCCGGATGATTAATGATAATCAACATCCGGGGACAACACACAGAATCCACAGGGTGGATACGGTTAATCCCAGCTCAGGATCACTTTCCCTGACTGGCCTGAACGCATCGCGTCAAAGCCCTGCTGGAATTCATCGATGGAGAATCGATGGGTGATGATCGGCGACAAATCCAGACCAGACTGGATCAGTGCAGCCATTTTGTACCATGTCTCAAACATCTCACGACCGTAGATACCTTTAATAAACAGTCCTTTAAAGATAACTTTCGTCCAGTCGATGGACATATCAGATGGCGGAATACCCAGCATAGCAATACGGCCACCGTGATTCATGGTGTCCAGCATAGCGCGAAACGCTGGCGGCGCCCCGGACATCTCCAGGCCCACATCAAACCCTTCGGTCATACCCAGTTCAGCCATCACGTCGGTCAGATTCTCTTTCGACACGTTGACCGCGCGGGTGATACCCATTTTGCGCGCCAGCTCAAGGCGATACTCATTAACGTCGGTGATCACCACGTGGCGTGCGCCAACGTGCTTCGCGACTGCCGCCGCCATAATACCGATTGGACCCGCACCGGACACCAGTACATCTTCCCCAACCAGATCGAACGACAGCGCCGTGTGCACTGCATTACCGAACGGATCGAAGATAGACGCCAGGTCGTCGGAGATATTGTCCGGGATTTTAAATGCGTTAAATGCCGGGATCACCAGGTACTCCGCAAAGCAGCCCGGACGGTTTACACCGACACCGGTCGTATTGCGGCACAGGTGAGTACGTCCACCGCGGCAGTTACGGCAATGTCCGCAGGTGATATGACCTTCGCCTGAAACGCGATCGCCGATTTTAAAGCCTTTAACTTCCTGACCGATGCCAACAACTTCGCCGACATATTCATGCCCAACGACCATCGGTACTGGGATGGTTTTTTGCGACCATTCATCCCAGTTATAAATGTGAACGTCAGTCCCGCAGATGGCTGTTTTACGGATTTTAATCAGCAAATCGTTATGACCGACTTCCGGTTCAGGAACGTCAGTCATCCAAATGCCCTCTTCCGCTTTCAGTTTGGATAACGCTTTCATTTCACATCCTCAGGCAATAACGCCCAGTTGTTTACCAATGCGTGTGAACGCCTCAACAGCACGCGTAATCTGCTCAGGGGTATGCGCCGCAGACATCTGGGTACGGATACGCGCCTGGCCTTTTGGAACCACCGGATAGAAGAATCCGGTAACGTAAATCCCCTCTTTTTGCAGTTCACGAGCAAAGTCCTGCGCGATCACTGCATCACCCAACATCACCGGGATAATCGCGTGATCGGCACCGGCCAGAGTAAAGCCAGCGGCAGACATTTGCTCACGGAACTGACGTGCGTTCGCCCACAGGCGGTCGCGCAGGTCGCTGCCTGCTTCAACCATTTCCAGCACTTTAATGGAGGCCGCAACAATCGCTGGCGCCAGTGAGTTGGAGAACAAATAAGGACGGGAACGCTGACGCAGCCACTCAACAACTTCTTTGCGCGCTGCGGTGTAACCACCGGATGCGCCGCCGAGTGCTTTACCCAGCGTACCGGTGATGATGTCCACGCGACCCATCACGTCACAGTATTCATGGGAGCCACGACCATTTTCGCCGACAAAACCGACGGCATGGGAATCATCAACCATGACCAGCGCGTCGTATTTATCCGCCAGATCGCAAACGCCTTTCAGGTTAGCGATCACACCATCCATAGAGAACACGCCATCAGTGGCGATCAGGATATGACGAGCGCCCGCTTCACGTGCTTCTTTCAGGCGAGCTTCCAGTTCCACCATATCGTTGTTGGCGTAACGGAAACGTTTTGCTTTACACAGACGAACGCCATCTATGATAGAAGCGTGGTTCAGGGCATCGGAAATAATTGCGTCTTCTGCGCCCAGCAGCGTTTCAAACAGGCCGCCATTGGCGTCGAAGCAGGAAGAGTAAAGGATGGCATCTTCCATACCGAGGAATGCCGCCAGTTTTTGCTCCAGTTGCTTATGGCTATCCTGGGTACCGCAAATAAAGCGAACCGAAGCCATACCAAATCCGTGAGAATCCATACCCGCTTTTGCCGCTGCAATCAGCTCCGGGTGGTTAGCCAGTCCCAGATAGTTGTTCGCACAAAAGTTAATAACGTGGCTTCCGTCCGCCACGGTGATATCCGCCTGCTGGGCAGATGTAATAATGCGCTCTTCTTTAAACAATCCTTCCGCACGTGCGGTGTCGAGATCGTTGGTTAACTGTTTGTAAAAATCCCCACGCATTTCAATTCTCCAGACTGGGCAAATTTCAGCACATATTACCCAAAGCTATACGTTGATACGAGATGACGCATCATCACTTCTTCAAAATGAAGCATAAATCACGTGTACCCGCACGGCTTATCGGTGAATGGCTGAAGCCTGAGCCATGTAGTGATATGATAGAAAGTATTCGTGTCTGAGATTGTCTCTGACTCCATAATTCGAAGGTTACATTTATGATCATCGTTACCGGCGGCGCGGGCTTTATCGGCAGCAACATCGTTAAGTCCCTGAATGATAAAGGCATCACCGACATCCTGGTGGTGGACAACCTGAAAGACGGCACCAAGTTTGTTAACCTGGTGGATCTGAATATTGCTGACTACATGGACAAGGAAGACTTCCTGATCCAGATTATGGCCGGGGAAGATTTCGGCGATATCGAAGCGATTTTCCACGAAGGCGCATGCTCTTCCACCACCGAGTGGGACGGCAAGTATATGATGGACAACAACTATCAATACTCTAAAGAGCTGCTGCACTACTGCCTGGAGCGTGAAATCCCGTTCCTGTACGCGTCCTCTGCCGCCACCTATGGCGGTCGCACTTCTGATTTCATCGAATCCCGTGAATATGAGAAACCGCTGAACGTCTATGGCTACTCAAAATTCCTGTTCGACGAGTACGTTCGTCAGATCCTGCCAGAAGCCAACTCTCAGATTGTTGGCTTCCGCTATTTCAACGTCTACGGACCGCGTGAAGGCCACAAAGGCAGCATGGCAAGCGTTGCTTTCCACCTCAATACCCAGCTTAACAATGGCGAAACACCAAAACTGTTCGAAGGCAGCGAAAACTTCAAACGTGATTTCGTTTACGTTGGCGATGTGGCTGCGGTAAACCTGTGGTTCCTGGAAAACGGAGTATCAGGCATCTTTAACCTCGGTACCGGTCGTGCGGAATCTTTCCAGGCCGTTGCTGACGCAACGCTGGCGTACCACAAAAAAGGCAGCATTGAGTACATTCCATTCCCGGAAAAACTGAAAGGCCGCTACCAGGCGTTTACTCAGGCAGACCTGACCAACCTGCGCGCAGCGGGCTATGACAAGCCATTTAAGACCGTTGCTGAAGGCGTAACGGAATATATGGCCTGGCTGAACCGCGACGCATAAGGCAGGCAATCTATGAGGATTCTGGTGGTTGGCCCGTCTTGGGTGGGCGACATGATGATGTCGCAAAGTCTCTATCGCACGCTCAAGGCGCGCTATCCCCAGGCGATAATCGACGTGATGGCACCTGCATGGTGCCGTCCGCTGTTATCGCGGATGCCGGAAGTCAATGAAGCGATCGCGATGCCGCTTGGGCATGGCGCTCTGGAAATTGGTGAACGGCGTAAGCTCGGTCATAGCCTGCGTGAGAAGCGCTATGACCGCGCTTATGTGCTGCCCAACTCGTTTAAATCCGCGCTGGTGCCCTTTTTTGCAGGTATTCCGCATCGTACCGGTTGGCGTGGTGAAATGCGCTACGGCCTGCTCAACGATGCGCGCGTGCTGGATAAAGACGCATGGCCGCTGATGGTCGAACGCTATGTGGCCCTGGCCTACGATAAAGGCGTGATGCTGTCGGCTAAAGATTTGCCGCAACCCCTGCTGTGGCCACAGTTGCAGGTCAGCGAAGGTGAAAAGTCTCTGACCTGTAGCCAGTTCTCCCTTTCTGCCGAACGCCCCATCATCGGTTTTTGCCCAGGTGCGGAATTTGGTCCGGCGAAACGCTGGCCACACTACCATTATGCTGAACTGGCAAAACAGCTGATCGACGAAGGTCATCAGATTGTGCTGTTTGGCTCGGCAAAAGATCATGAAGCCGGAAATGAAATCCTGGCAACGTTAAGCGTTGAGCAGCAGGCCTGGTGTCGTAATCTGGCGGGCGAAACGCAGCTGGAGCAGGCCGTTATTCTGCTTGCCGCCTGCAAAGCGGTCGTCACCAACGACTCTGGATTAATGCACGTTGCCGCAGCGTTGAATCGACCTCTGGTAGCGTTGTATGGCCCAAGTAGTCCGGACTTTACCCCGCCGTTGTCGCACAAAGCGCGGGTCATTCGTCTGATTACGGGCTATCACAAAGTGCGCAAGGGCGATGCGGCAGAAGGCTATCACCAAAGCCTGATTGACATCACACCCCAGCGTGTACTGGAAGAACTCAACGACCTGTTGTTACAAGAGGAAGCCTGACGGATGCGGGTTCTGATCGTTAAAACGTCGTCTATGGGCGATGTACTGCATACGTTGCCCGCATTAACCGATGCGCAGCAGGCTATTCCGGGTATTCAATTTGATTGGGTGGTGGAAGAAGGATTCGCGCAGATCCCTTCCTGGCATGCAGCCGTTGACCGGGTCATCCCAGTGGCGATTCGCCGCTGGCGTAAAGCCTGGTTTTCAGCGCCGATTAAAGCCGAGCGTAAAGTGTTTCGCGATGCGGTACGTTTGCAGCAGTATGACGCGATAATTGATGCGCAGGGTCTGGTTAAAAGTGCGGCGTTGGTGACGCGTCTGGCACGTGGCGTCAAGCATGGTATGGACTGGAGTACGGCCCGCGAGCCGCTGGCTAGCCTGTTTTATAATCGCAAACATCACATTGCCAAACAGCAGCACGCGGTAGAACGTACGCGTGAATTGTTCGCCAAAAGTCTGGGATATGCCAAACCGCAGTCGCAGGGTGATTACGCTATCGCTCAGCATTTTGTGAATGAATGTAATGCTGATACAGGCCAATATGCCGTATTTCTGCATGCCACAACACGTGATGATAAGCACTGGCCAGAAGCCAACTGGCGGGAGCTGATTGAGCTGTTAAATAATACGGGCATCCGTATTAAACTCCCCTGGGGCGCCCCTCATGAAGAAGAGCGCGCCAAAAGGCTGGCGGAAGGTTTTCCCTACGTTGATGTCCTGCCGCGAATGAGTCTGGAAGAGGTTGCTCGCATTCTGGCGGGGGCAAAGTTTGTGGTGTCGGTTGATACAGGTCTCAGCCATTTAACCGCCGCCTTGGATCGCCCCAATATTACGTTGTATGGCCCGACAGACCCGGGATTGATTGGTGGATATGGGAAGAATCAATACACACAGCAGAGCCATTCCGGAAAATTGCAGGATCTGGACGCAAGCTTAGTCAACGTATCGCTAATTGATAATAATTTGCTTTAACTTTAAGAGACGAACCATGCTTCGCCAACACATGTTTTCTCGTTTTGTTTGTAGTATAAAAAATAATCCATTCGATTTTATATACGTCTTATTTTATGCTGGGATCCTGGCAACTCTTGCGATGGTCCTGGTCAATCCAGATGAAGCGCTGAAGGTATTTATTTTCTCCACGGCTCTGTCTCTGCCGCTTATAGGAAAAAATATAAAGCATGTGTGCAGTAACAAACAAAATCTGGTTTTGCCTGTTATGTTGCTGCTCTTTGGTTTACTCCAGATTATTTGGGTAGAAGTATTTAAACAATCTGGGTCAGCCTTTACCGGTGCCTATCGTTCATACCAGAACGGTGGCAAAGTGATGATTTTTGCCGCACTGGTTATGACAGCTCTGACCACGCGAGAGCCGTGTGCCAACAAAACACGCATTACCAGTCTCTGGACGATTCTTACCGCAATAGGCTTGTATCTTTTCGCAGGCTACGAGGCTGCCGGAGCACCAGATATTATGACCTACCGTGTTGCGCTGGGCTTTGAACATCCAACCGGAGCGGCTTACGGCCTGACATTTATCGCTTTGTTAGCATCACAGGCCATCCTTAATCTGCGACTAAAACACACTGTTTCACTCTATCTTTTGCATTTTTTGCTCTCCCTTGCCGTCATGGTTACGACACAGACCCGAGCGGCCATTCTGATCTATCCAATCCTGAGTATTGGGTTGTTTTTCATCCACTACCGACATAATCGCAGAATGTTATTAAGAGCATTGCTTGCCTTCGTAATACTCGGCGGTTTGGCAACTATTCCGTTAAAATCGGTTATTGAGGTGCGTTACCAGAATCTGATGGCCGACTTGCATTCTTACAGCCAGAATAACAGTAATACATCAATTGGTGCGCGATTTGCGATGCAACAGGTCGGTATTGAAGCAGGAAACGCACACCTCTGGGGACAATCGCTTGAACAACGAGATGCAGAAATCAAAGCGTTCGCATTACAAAATGTCACAATGCAAGGGGCTCTCGCCTATGTGGACGTCCACCTGCATAACGAAGTCATTGATACCTTCTCGCTGAAAGGCATCCCTGGTGTTGTTGTGCTACTCTTGCTCTATACTGCCATGTTTTTAATAGCTTACTGGCAACGTAGTCCTCTGTTGTTCGTCGTCTCAGGCGCTATCGCTGTCTATGGCTTGAGTGATTTATTATTGTATGCCAAAGGTGAAGCCCTGAGCAGCGTACTGGCGTTATGTGTAGCAGCAGTACTGAGCTCGAATCCAACAAGAGATCGATGCCATGGTTAACACTTCCGGTTATTTACTGAGCATTATTATACCTACATACAACAACGCTGAACTCATCACAGCGACATTGGCGTCTATACATCAGAGCATCACCGATGATGTAGAGGTAATAATTGTTAATGATGGCTCTACGGATTTAACCGAAGAGCGTATAAATGCGTTTTACCGCGAAAAAGATTGCCATAATGTTAAATATATAAGCCAAAAAAATCAGGGCGTTGCAATCACTCGTAACGTTGGGCTTGCCCATGCGACAGGGAAATATATTGGCTTTGTAGACAGTGATGATATTGTCTGCCAGAATTATTTTACAATTCTCCTGCCTAAGTTAAGAGACGAAAAATATGACATTATCGAATTTAACTTAACTCGAGATATAAACAATTTGTATAAAAACGCGCCGGAAATGGAAAACAACATTGCCCAGCGCGAAATAATATTATCAGATGATAATTACGCCCCTCTGTTACCAACATTCAAGGCTGGGCAATGGCATCTGATGACAAAAATCTTTCACCGCAATATCATTGGTAGCGATAAGTTCGAGGAACATCATCGCTACGAAGACGTGATTTTTTGCCCATTCCAGTATTAAGATTCTAAAAATCGAGAATAAGCTATATTACTACCGAGTAAATGATAAAAGCATTACCGAGAACATTATTGATAGTGACGCTGACAGCATCTTCTTTGCTATGCGAAAAATGTATAAATATATTAATGAAAATAGATCTAAGCGTACTGTTGCGACATTTATGATTATCAATTGTTTTCTCGAAGGACGTAAAATTTTACGCAAGAAAAAGGGCTATTATCGTTATAGCGAAAGTATGCTAAATGACATTCAGAATGCACTTGCATGCTGCGATACGAAAATCGTTAAGAAGAAAATAATTCTGAAGATGAAATATCCCCATATCGATCGTTCTATTTCTGAAACAAGATATAAGATACTATCTGCTTGTAAAAGCTTATTCTTGCGAAAGGGATTTTAACATGTTTGAAAAAGTTGACCGGGTTCTTATTTGCAAGCTGAAGTTTTATGGGGATGTTCTGCTAACTACACCTGTTATTGCCAGCATTCGGGCTCGTTATCCGCAAGCTAAGATCGATCTGCTACTCTATAAAGATACCAAAGCAATCTTAGCCGCCCATAAAGATATTAATAATTTTTATCTGATTGAGAAAAAGCAAGGCCTGCTGTCAACAGTGAAAAATTACCTTTCAGTGCGTAAACAACTGAAGAAAAATCACTACGACCTGATCGTTAACCTCACCGAACAATGGCCGATCGGCGCTCTTATAGCCTCTTTACGTTGCCCTTCAATTGCTTTTGAGCGCGAAAAAGATCTGTGGAATCGACTTTTTACGCGAGTAACGCCATTCATTGGAACGCATATTGTTGAACAAAATTTATCTATTCTAAAAGGTATCGGGTTTAGCGAAACAGAACTAAAGAAAGAGATGTCTCTTTGTTATCGCCCTGACGACTATCAACATATAGTTACCCAACTCCCGGCATTGCCGTCACAAAAATATGTCGTTATTCAACCCACTGCCAGACAAGAGTTTAAATGCTGGGATGATGATAAATTCGCGCATGTTATAGACCACCTGCATCAACGCGGTCTGCACGTCTATCTTACCTGTGGGCCAGCGCTAGGTGAGCAGCAGCAGGTTCAGCGCATTGCTGAACTGTGTCAATCTTCCCCTGACCTGACGCTGGCAGGTAAAACCACCTTTTTGCAGTTGGCTGCATTGATCGATCATGCAGTTCTGTACATTGGCGTCGATTCTGCTCCTATGCATATGGCAGCGGCGCTAAGGACACCGCAGGTCTGCCTGTTTGGCGCCACCAATTATCAACAGTGGAAGCCATGGTCGGATAAAGCCTTATTGATTTGGGCTGGCGATTATCATCCGATGCCTTCTCGGGATGAACTCGACAGATCAAAAAAATATCTCACATGGATACCGGAGCAAGCCGTGATTGACGCTATCGATACGGTACTTCATGATAGTGACAATATAAAAGGTAATGAGAAAACATAAATGGACAGCAAAAAAAACGTTATTAACATTGCTTACTGTACAGATGCCAATTATCTGGAGTATGTAGCAGTGTCCATTATGTCTGTCATAATGAACAACCCGGGGCAAAACCTGTCATTTTTCGTTTTTGTCTATGACGTTACTGACGAAGAAATCAAGAAACTGCGCTCAACCAGTGATAAAATTCAGGTTATCAATATAGATAAAGAAGAGATTGAAAAGTATAACAATGACTTTGCAATCAAACACCTGAACCGTTCTACCTATATGCGTCTGGCCGTACCGCGCTTACTAAAAGATAAGGTTGAACATTTTATCTATTTAGATGCTGATACACTATGTTTTGATAAGCTCAATGATATTGGTAGCATTGATATTAGCAACGTCATTTCTGCTGTCAGTCACGACTCTCTCGATATTCACGATACAAAAAATGCCAAGCGTCTGGGCCTGAGTACTGGTAATTATTTCAACGCCGGTTTTTTGTATATCAATATTGAAAACTGGGTCAAGTATGATATTGAAAATAAAGCAAACACGGTGTTATTTGAACAAGGTAAATCCTTACCTTACTTTGACCAGGATGCATTGAATATCGCAATGGACGGTAACGTTAAGTTTATTGATAACAGATGGAATTTTTTGTTCAACTGGTTTACCGATCAACAAAAAGAGATATTCTTCTACCAAAAAGATATTCTGCCAAGAATTATCCACTTCACTGGTGGAAGGAAGCCCTGGTATAAAGAACATACTGGGCTTTCACAGCAACTTTATCTTTTCTACCATCATTTCACACCATGGCGAAACACAGAAATGCGTTCTTATGCTCCACGCATGAGACCTACTGATTATCGGGTCTATTCACGCCAGGAAGCTAAAAAAGGGAATTATTGCGCCTCGATCAAATGGTATTTGAAATACCTTAAGACTAAATTACGTTAATAAAAAACTCCCTTACGGGAGTTTTTTTACTTACTTTTTAATTTTTCCCGCAAATAACCAATATAGCTTATTACCGAGGCGAAATACTTCCCTTGTAATCTTTCATGCCTTGATTTCTTTTTATATTGTTTTGGCGTTCTGGCTGGTAGCAATGGAACATCCGCCCAAGGTGAAGCCTTCCAGGCCTCAACAAAGTACTGTGCCGAAGGATAGTTTGCCCAAGAGTTCCACGGCTTAGTCACGCCAACATAGTGAATTAGAACAGTATCAGGTGTAATATATTCTTTATATTTCGCAAGATCTCTGCTTTTTAATTCTTGCTTAATTCCATAGATAGCATTGAACCTTCGCTCCAGAAAAAGTACTTTTTTAAAGAAAAGAATATTCAAGACATCCTGATCCGGGAATGAAAGTTTATTATTTTTGTCTAATAAGATATCAAAAGCTGCATTGATAAAATTCTGCTCTTTCCACTTTTTTAGGTTTGCAAATATGACACCTGAATTGAAATAGTCTTTATTTATCTCAATATCTCTGGCAGGGCTATCATCCACATCGGTAATTACCGCTGCAACATATTCTCCAAGATCAATCTGCGTGAGTTCAAAAAGTGAACCTTTACACATTACATCCGCATCAATGTATAAAAGTGAATCAATTTTCTCACCAAGATATTCAAAGGCAATAAACCTGAAGTACATTGCGTGTGACCAGGCGTGACCACTTGGCAAAACTTTTAACCCATTAGCATCCATAACATAAATTGAGATGTTTGTGGAAAATTGCTCTGCTAATTTAGCTATCCGCTGCTGGTAATCAGCATCAATGTAGTCAGTAAAAAGATGAAAATGGATATTTAAATCTTTATTATTCAATAGTACCGATGTCATCGAAATTGCAGCACCAAACATAAAATTCCTGTCAACACCCCAGGCGATGTTAAGTTGTATTTTCTGTTCGGTCGGCGCTTGATTAAACTCAAGTATCTTTTTTATAGACTGATGACAATCAAAGTTCATTCGCTACACCTATTTAATCGATTATCAATAAGTTACTGTTTCTATATTCAATATGCTTTTGAATTGTGTAACTTATTTTTTATATACATTACATGACTAAGTACCGAGCGAATATATTTACGCTGCACTCTTTCATGCCGTGACTTACGTTTATACAACTTTGCCGTATTTGCATTTAACAAGGCTTGTTCCGCCCATGCGGATTTTTTATATGCTTCGATGAAGTATTTAGCTACCGGATATTTAGCCCATGTATGCCATGGTTTAGTGACACCGACGTAATGTATTAAAACAGTATCCTCAGTAATATAATCCTGGTATATTTTATCGTTTTTATTTTTTAGTTCCTGATCTACACCATAAATGCAGTTAAAATCTCGTCTCAGGAAAATCACATTACCAACGAACAATATATTTAGGACATCCTGGTCAAAATACAAAAGTTCCTTTTGGCGTTTATCTAAGATAGAAAAAGCCTTCGTCAATAACTGCTGCTCACGCCAAACTTCCAGATTCGCAAACACCACTCCGGAGTTAAAGTACCCATTACTCAGTTCAGGAATACCGAGCCTATTGCCGGACTTAGTACGTACTTCATCAATATCATTGATAACAGCGGCATATTCTCCACAGAAATTAATCTCGGTAAGCTCGCGAAGAGAGCCTTTGCAAATAACATCTGCATCAAGATACAGTACGGAGCTTAACTCTGTGCTTAAATATTCAAATGCGAAATAACGATAGTACATTGCATAAGTCCATGCTTTTGTACTCGGCAGTTCACGAAACGCCGCGTTATCGAACACAAGAACCGTCACAGTCGTACTATACATTTGGGTCAGGCGTTTTACACTCTTCAGATAATCGTCATCTATATAGTCTGTTACTATATAAAAGTGAATATCAATATCAGGGTTATTCACTAATACTGAGGTCATTGAAATACCAGAGCCAAATAAAAAATTACGGTCGACACCATACGCAACACTTAATTTTTTACTCTTCTCATGCGTAGAGCTGTCTATGACGTGTTTTTGGATAACTAGCTTTTGGAAATCAATGTTCATAGTAAAATGGCCTCAAACTTTATCTGTGATTTATAGCGCTTTTCTTATTGTTCTTTGTCTTATTTTTTGCGCTTTTGTGACAGCCTGTTCAAACAACCTGACTTCCTGACGAAAGATTTCACGTAGTGGCTTCGAAAAATAGACACGTAAAAAACGGTAGATATCTCTGGACGTCAACCCGATCTCAAGTGAAGAGAAATAGAGTCCAATCAGATCCTTATCCCGCCAGCGGCGTGGCACATGCTGGCGTATTTGTGCACGATGCAAATCAATTACGGAAAGTTTGATATTCGCAACGTCTTCCGGCATCGGCTGCTGGAGCAGGAAATGGCATATATAGCAATCCCGGTGATTTACCCCGCCCCGATGCATTTTACCCACCATTTCTGCCACCCGGGTAATAATTGTCCGTTTTAATACAAAATCAGGGGGCTCAACTTTCCACCTTGCACAAAAATCTTCAAGGCTGATAGCAGGAGAGAGATCTTCAGTGATGATAAATGAGGTGCGCTCTAACGGATTCAGTCCTTTCTGCCCAAATGCCACGCCGGTCATGGTGTCAACACTCAGTTCCTGTAAGCGATGAATTGCCAGCCACTCCCGGTCTGCGCCCAGTACAGGCATACGTAAAGATATAAGATTCTTCACCACTTCTTTAAGCGTGGTTCCATGATGATATTTAAGAAAATAACCCTTCCCCATCATCTCAAAACGTAGGGTACGTCGTGTTTCCAGGGCGCGAAAAACCTCACCGTTCAGCTTAGCGACTTCAGTAAACGGGTCTTTTCCTTGCCACTGCGTGGCAAATGGTTCTTTTAATTCAATCATTCTTAGGACCTAAAATGATATCTGCAGCTTTATCTGCCAGGCTGTAGAGATCTTTTGTATCAGCAAAATGCCGTGCGTTCCCGGCCCAACGACTTCTCTGCTCATTATTTTGCAGCGCATCGAAAAGTGCTGTATTCAGATTTTCCTGCTCAAAAGGTTCAGGGATCACTACCCCGCACTGGGCGGCATCAATATAACCTGCATAGCCGCAAACTTCGGTAGTTAATACCGGCAGCCCGGCAACTACAGCTTCTAGCAAGACAATACCGGCGGCTTCCTGTACAGCTGGGTGAAGTAATAAATCAGCAGCAGACATCAATTCTGCGACATCGTCCCGCCCCGAGAAGAACTGCACTTGTTCTTCAACCCCCAATTGACGAGCCTGAGCGCGATAGCGATCGGCCTTATCCTGACCAACAACCATCAATCGCGTGCGGTGGCGAATGACATCAGGCAAAGAAGCCAACGCCTGTAATGTTCTTGGCACGCCTTTGCGTTTGAAATCGGAACCTACCTGTAAGAGCAAGAACTGATCGAGACCAATACCATTTTTTTCTCTAACAATCAGCCGGCTGTTTTCAGGTTGCTGGCTGTACTTTCTGTCAGGGTAGATTCCTGGAGGCAGAATACGAAAGCGCTGGCTCTCAGTTTGGTAATGATGCTTGAAGTCACCAATTTGTTTATCGGTTAACATCAAAAGCGTAGTGCCGACACCCTGCTGAAATACGGCTTTTTCAAATGCAGAGTAGTGTCGGTACCTGCGCGTCAATTTGTAGAAAAAGCCTTTCTCGCGGGCAACCTTTTCCGCATAACAAACGTCCGCAGCGTAATACACATCCAGGCCAGGCATTTTATTAAAACCAACGACACGATCGACGGGATGTTGAGTTAAATAATTCTGAACCCACTGATAATATTGCTCGTTTTTCCCATGATTCGTTCTGGATGTAACGGGGACGAGTATAATCTCCAGCCCTTCCGGACGCTCGCCCTGCCATGACTGGGTAAATACCTGAACATGATGACCACGAGAAGCAACCGTCAGCGCTACCCGCAAGAAATCACGCTGTAACCCACCATAGGGAAAATACTTGTACAAACAAAAAGCAATATTCATGCATTAATATCCGCATCGCGTCGCCAGGCATATCAGGTTTGAAGCATCAGAATCGTGTAATCCTTGCCTAAAGCATCCAAAGATGACTTTCTGTGCTTTCGAAACGTTTCTGCCCGCTAGCTACCTGAAATTGCGCAGTAGTATATCATTTATTATCAAGCATTCCGAAATGAATATTTTTTAAACAAAAAACAAAATAAACCATTAGAAACATACAGATAAATTAGACACCAGTTCATCAGGAAACGCACACCGCACAAGAGGTTAAGACATATAAATGCGGCCATGTGCATTTTTGAAATAGCCATCAGCGAAATCAGTTCCCCACCAATTCCATCGTTTTGATACAACCTGGATAAAAATGATGGTAAAGCCATAGTTAAATACATAGAATCCCCAGCACATTCATAAGTCAGCTACCATTATGCTCGAATTGCTTTACACCGCCCTTTTCTACCTTATTCAGCCTTTGATCTGGATACGGCTTTGGGTGCGCGGACGTAAGGCTCCGGCCTACCGTAAACGCTGGGGCGAACGCTACGGCTTTTATCGCCGCCCGCTAAAACCCGGCGGGATCATGCTTCATTCGGTTTCTGTGGGCGAAACACTGGCTGCAATCCCATTAGTTCGCGCTCTGCGTCACCGTTATCCCGACTTGCCGATCACGGTCACCACTATGACGCCAACCGGTTCCGAACGCGTACAATCTGCTTTTGGCACTGACGTTCAGCATATTTATCTGCCTTACGATTTACCGGATGCCCTGAACCGTTTTCTGAATAAAGTTGACCCCAAACTGGTGTTAATTATGGAAACCGAGCTGTGGCCAAATCTGATCGCGGCACTCCATAAGCGTCACATTCCTCTGGTTATTGCCAACGCACGTCTTTCTGCTCGTTCAGCAGCTGGCTATGCGAAATTAGGTAAATTTGTTGGCAGACTACTGCGTCGAATTACGTTAATTGCCGCACAAAACGAAGAAGATGGCGCACGTTTTATTACACTTGGTGCCAGAAGCAATCAGGTCACCGTTACTGGCAGCCTGAAGTTTGATATATCCGTCACGCCACAACTGGCCGCAAAAGCGGTGACATTACGTCGTCAATGGGCTCCTCACCGTCCGGTATGGATTGCAACCAGCACCCACGACGGCGAAGAAAGCATCATCATTGCCGCCCATCAGGCGTTATTAAATCAGTTCCCGAATCTTTTACTAATTCTGGTTCCCAGACATCCTGAACGGTTCCCGGATGCAATTAACCTCGTACGCCAGGCTGGGCTAAGTTATACCACTCGTTCTTCGGGTGAAGTTCCGTCCTCAGGCACTCAGGTTGTGATCGGCGATACCATGGGTGAGCTGATGTTGCTGTATGGCATTGCCGACCTTGCTTTTGTCGGCGGTTCACTGGTTGAACGTGGTGGGCACAATCCACTGGAAGCCGCGGCACATGCTATTCCAGTGCTGATGGGACCACATACGTTTAATTTTAAAGATATTTGCGCCCGCCTCGAACAGGCAAGCGGATTGATCACCGTCACCGACGCACCTACGCTGGTAAAAGAAGTATCTTCTTTACTGACCGATGCAGATTATCGTAATTTTTATGGCCGTCACGCAGTTGAAGTTCTGTATCAAAATCAGGGCGCGTTACAGCGTCTGCTGCAGCTGCTGGAACCTTATCTGCCACCCAAAACGCATTGAGGCAAGCCATGCAAAAACGGGCGATTTATCCAGGAACCTTTGATCCCATAACTAACGGCCATCTTGATATTGTGACGCGTGCGACCAGCATGTTCGATCACGTGATCCTGGCGATTGCTGCAAGTCCCAGTAAAAAACCGATGTTTACCCTTGAAGAGCGCGTCGAGCTGGCGCAACAGGCAACGGCGCATCTCGGCAATGTGGAAGTTCTGGGATTCAGCGACTTAATGGCAAATTTTGCCCGTGATAATCAGGCTAACATTCTGATCCGAGGCCTACGCGCGGTAGCAGATTTTGAGTATGAAATGCAGCTGGCGCACATGAACCGCCACCTAATGCCGCAACTGGAAAGCGTCTTTCTGATGCCGTCTAAAGAGTGGTCATTTATCTCATCGTCACTGGTGAAAGAAGTCGCCCGCCATCAGGGTGATGTGACGCACTTTCTGCCGGAAAACGTCCATCAGGCGTTAATGAGTAAGTTGAAGAAATGTGCCTGGCCGGATGCTGCATCCGGCCAGCAATGACACTATTTCTGACAGCGACGGCAATAGAACGTTGTACGCTGGGCGTGTTTTGTCGCAACAATCGGTGCGCCACATGCGCGGCAAGGTTCACCTTCTCTCCCATAGACCTGCAGCTCCTGGGCAAAATAGCCCGGCTTACCGTCACTTTGCAGAAAGTCCTTCAGCGTCGTCCCGCCCTGCTCGATAGAACGCAACAAAACCGCCTTGATAACGCGTACCAGCAGTTCACACTCATCTTTCGACAGCGATGATGCCAGACGGTCAGGATGGATACCAGCCGCAAACAGCGACTCGCTGGCATAGATGTTTCCCACCCCCACCACCAGCTTGTTATCCATCAGCCAGGGTTTAATCGCCGTTTTCTTCTTTGCACATTTCTGCTGTAGATAACCGGCGTTGAAATCGTCACTCAGCGGCTCAGGGCCAAGATGGGCGAGGACATTATGTCCATCCAGCTCTTTAGTCCACAGCCAGGCACCAAAGCGACGGGGATCGGTATAACGCAGAACTTTGCCATTGCTCATCACTAAGTCAACGTGGTCGTGCTTATCTGCCGGAAGCTCTTCAGGAAGGATACGCAAACTACCCGACATCCCCAGATGAATGATTACCCAGCCATCCGGCAGCTCCAGAAGCAGGTATTTTGCGCGCCGCTGTACGCTCAGGACAGGTTTATCGCTCAGGCGATAGATTTCCTCTGATACCGGCCAACGCAAACGACCGTTACGCACAGTCGCGTGCATAATCGTTGCCCCCACCAGATGCGGCTCAATCCCACGGCGACTGGTTTCGACTTCAGGTAATTCAGGCATAGTATCTCCGGCGGTGTATCAGGTCTCATTAATATGGGGACGGCCAGAAAACAAAAAACCCCGCCGAGGCGAGGTTTTTTGCTACATCGAAACTAAAATTATTTGATTTTAGCTTCTTTGTACAGTACGTGCTGGCGTACAACTGGATCGAATTTTTTCAGTTCCAGTTTTTCCGGCTTAGTACGTTTGTTCTTCGTAGTGGTATAGAAATGACCAGTACCAGCAGAAGAAACCAGCTTGATTTTCTCACGAATACCTTTAGCCATGATTTATTTCCTCTTAGTACTTAGTACTTTTCGCCACGGGCACGCAGTTCAGACAGAACTGTTTCGATGCCTTTCTTATCAATTACACGCATACCTTTAGCAGATACACGCAGGGTGACAAAACGCTTCTCGCTCTCAACCCAAAAACGGTGAGAGTGCAGGTTCGGCAGGAAACGGCGTTTAGTCGCGTTCAGTGCGTGGGAACGGTTGTTACCGGTCACCGGACGCTTGCCAGTAACTTGGCAGACTCGGGACATGTCTATTCTCCAAAAATCAAATTAGCTCGAGCTTCGTATGGGGTATCGGCGCCTCGTCAGGCTTTACAGCCCGGTCATCGCATAGTTCTAAGTGAACTCTCGATTGCCAGGCCCAAATGCCAAACCCGAGATTCTCAAAGGTGGCGTAGTATACGCTGACCCGGCGTTATGCTCAAGTCCCGAACAGACAAAGATCCCTATGGATCGCGTAAAGTGCGTTAAATCCAACCGCGTTCCGCAAAAGAAACGTACTCTCCGCGCCCAATGACCAGATGATCAAGCACCCGGATATCCATGAACTGACAGCATTTCACAACACGCTCGGTGATGAGTTTATCTGCTTTACTCGGCTCTGCACACCCCGAAGGGTGATTATGCGCAAGGATCACGGCGGAAGCATTCATTTTTATCGCTTCGCGGACAATTTCTCGCGGATGTACCTCGACGTGGCTTAGTGTCCCGGAAAAAAGTTTGCTGTGTTTAATCACTTGATGTTGAGAATCCATAAAGATCACCAGAAAGATCTCGCGTTCCTCTTGCGAGAGCTGGCTTTGCAGAAATTCACGCGCCATTTCCGGGCTAAGTAAAGCACGCTCCTCTATCACTCGCACGTTGTAGTAGCGTCTTGCCAGCTCCGCAATACCCTTCAACTGTGCATACTTCGCGATACCGATTCCCGGAACATAGCTAAAATCCATGTAATCAGCAGACAACAAGCCATACAACGACTCAAAATGCTGAAGCATCTCTTTCGCTAGCGTAAGCACATCTTTACCCTGAATGCCGGTACGTAAAAAAAGCGCCAGTAACTCAACATCGGTCAGCGAACTGGCCCCCTGTGCCAACAGCTTTTCCCTGGGCATCATACTTCCTGTATTGTCCATACTTTTCCCTCCTTTCGCGTCCGCATAGTGGCATAACACCGACGGTGAATCGACGCGCTGTTTTCACTTCTTCGTAGTGCCTCGCAAAGTAGAAGACGGTCAAAAGCACGACAAATTGCGGATTGTGATAAAATATCAGCCTTCTGGTGAAACCCAACAGGAAAGATCATGATGAGCCTGGCCGGTAAAAAAATCGTACTTGGCGTCAGTGGCGGTATTGCTGCGTACAAAACCCCTGAGCTGGTGCGTCGTTTACGGGAACGCGGCGCTGACGTCCGCGTGGCGATGACCGAAGCGGCAAAAGCATTTATTACTCCCCTGAGTTTACAGGCAGTTTCAGGTTATCCCGTTTCCGACAGCCTGCTTGATCCCGCAGCCGAAGCTGCGATGGGCCACATTGAGCTTGGAAAATGGGCCGATTTGGTCATCCTGGCGCCCGCTACAGCAGACCTGATTGCTCGTGTCGCCGCAGGTATGGCCAACGACCTGGTGTCAACGATTTGTCTGGCAACGCCTGCTTCTGTTGCTGTACTGCCAGCCATGAACCAGCAGATGTATCGCGCAGCCGCGACCCAGCACAATCTGGGTATTCTTGCCTCACGCGGTTTGCTCATTTGGGGCCCGGACAGCGGTAGCCAGGCATGTGGCGATGTCGGTCCTGGACGTATGCTGGATCCGTTAACGATTGTGGATATGGCGGCAGAACATTTTTCGCCTGTCAACGATCTGCAACATCTCAACATCATGATTACGGCGGGTCCAACGCGTGAACCGCTTGATCCCGTGCGTTATATTTCCAACCATAGCTCCGGGAAGATGGGATTTGCTATCGCGGCCGCTGCAGCAAAGCGCGGGGCAAACGTCACACTGGTGTCGGGTCCGGTTTCGTTATCCACACCACCATTTGTTCAGCGGGTTGATGTGATGACCGCGTTGGAAATGGAAGCCGCTGTGCAGTCTGCAGTGCAACAACAGCATATTTTTATCGGCTGCGCTGCAGTCGCTGATTATCGCGCTGAAACTGTCGCCCACGAAAAAATAAAAAAACAAGCGACGCAGGGTGATGAATTAACAGTAAAAATGGTCAAAAACCCGGACATTATCGCCGGTGTTGCCGCACTGGATGCTAACCGTCCTTTTGTCGTTGGGTTTGCCGCCGAAACAAATAATGTGGAAGAATATGCCCGGCAAAAACGCATCCGCAAAAACCTTGATGTGATCTGTGCGAACGACGTTTCGCTGTCAACTCAAGGGTTTAACAGCGATAGCAACGCATTACACCTTTTTTGGCAGGATGGAGACAAAGTCTTACCGCTTGAGCGTAAAGAACTCCTGGGCCAATTATTACTCGACGAGATCGTGACCCGTTATGATGAAAAAAATCGACGTTAAGATTCTGGACCCGCGCGTTGGGCAACAATTTCCGCTCCCGACGTACGCCACTTCTGGTTCTGCCGGACTTGACCTGCGTGCTTGTCTTGATGACGCCGTAGAACTGGCTCCGGGCGCAACAACGCTGGTGCCAACCGGGTTAGCTATCCACATTGCCGATCCTTCTCTGGCAGCGGTGATGCTCCCGCGCTCCGGATTGGGCCATAAGCACGGTATCGTGCTGGGCAATCTGGTTGGTTTGATTGATTCCGACTACCAGGGCCAACTGATGGTGTCCATCTGGAACCGTGGTCAGGACAGCTTCACTATTGAGCCGGGCGAACGTATCGCGCAGATGGTATTTGTACCGGTCGTGCAGGCTGAATTTAATCTGGTGGAAGAGTTTGAAGCCACCGATCGTGGCGAAGGTGGCTTCGGCCATTCCGGGCGCAAGTAACCCGCAGAAAAGTATCCCATAGCGTAATAACGCAATAACACACCGCAAACAACAGTTTGCGGTCGCTGTGTGGATGCCTGCCTGGCAAGAGCTTATTTTCAGGGGTATTTTGTAACATGGTAGAAAAGCAAACTGCGAAAAGGAATCGTCGCGAAGAAATACTTCAGTCTCTGGCACTGATGCTTGAGTCCAGCGATGGTAGCCAACGCATCACCACAGCAAAGCTGGCAGCCTCAGTTGGCGTATCCGAAGCGGCATTGTATCGCCATTTCCCCAGCAAGACCCGTATGTTCGATAGCCTGATTGAGTTTATCGAAGATAGTCTGATTACGCGTATCAATCTGATTTTGAAAGATGAAAAGGACACCAGCGCGCGTCTGCGTCTGATCGTTCTGCTGATTTTAGGGTTTGGTGAGCGTAATCCGGGCCTGACGCGAATTCTGACCGGACACGCGTTGATGTTCGAGCAAGACCGTCTGCAAGGTCGCATTAACCAACTTTTTGAGCGCATTGAAGCGCAGTTGCGCCAGGTTCTGCGAGAAAAAAGAATGCGTGAAGGTGAAGGCTACACCGTGGATGAAACGCTTCTGGCCAGCCAGTTACTGGCTTTCTGCGAAGGTATGCTATCCCGGTTTGTACGTAGCGAATTTAAATACCGCCCAACGGATGATTTTGACACCCGCTGGCCGTTGGTTGCCGCTCAATTGCAGTAGCGATTTCGTCTTGTCCGGCCTACGTAAACCGTAGGCCCGGTAAGTGCGTAGGCCGGATCAGCGCAGCGCTATCCGGCTGTCCTTATACACCGTATGCTTCGCGATAGGCTCGTACTGCCGCCAGGTGCTCCGCCATCTCCGGTTTCTCTTCCAGATACGCAATCAGGTCTTTCAGGGTGATAATAGAGATCACTTTGCAACCGTAATCACGTTCCACTTCCTGAATAGCGGAAATCTCGCCGCGACCGCGTTCCTGACGATCGAGAGAAATCAGTACCCCCGCCAGAGTGGCGCCATTCGCCTGGATAATTTCCATCGACTCACGAATCGCCGTACCTGCGGTGATAACATCATCCACCAGCATCACGCGCCCCTCAAGTGCGCTACCGACCAGATTGCCACCTTCACCGTGGGTCTTCGCCTCTTTACGGTTAAAGCAGTACGGCAAATCTTTATCGTGGTGTTCAGCCAGCGCAACGGCCGTTGTAGTCGCAATCGGAATACCTTTGTACGCTGGGCCAAACAGCAAATCGAACTCAATACCGGAATCCACCAGCGCTTCGGCGTAAAAACGGCCTAACAGAGCCAGGTCGCGCCCGGTATTAAACAGTCCGGCGTTGAAGAAATAGGGGCTTTTACGCCCGGATTTCAGCGTAAACTCGCCAAACTTTAGTACCTGCTTGCTAAGCGCAAACTCAATAAACTGGCGCTGATACGGTTTCATGGATTCGCTCCTCATCTCACTTTATTACAGACAAAAAAAAGGCGACTCATCAGTCGCCTTTAAAATCAATTTTCTAACGCCGCCTTCTGCGTCGCTACAATGGATTCGATTCCCCCTCGGGCCAACGCCAGTAGGGTGAGAAGTTCTTCATGGCTGAATGGCTCACCTTCCGCCGTGCCCTGAACCTCTATAATGCGACCGTCTTCAGTCATCACTACGTTCATATCGGTTTCTGCAGCAGAGTCTTCAACGTACTCGAGATCACAGAGCGCTTCACCGTTAACAATGCCCACGGAAACCGCGGCGACCATCCCTTTCATCGGGTTAGTTTTCAGTTTACCGCTCGCGACCAGCTTGTTCAGCGCATCAGCTAACGCAACACATGCACCGGTAATTGATGCGGTGCGCGTACCGCCATCTGCCTGGATAACATCGCAGTCCAGGGTAATGGTGAACTCACCGAGCGTCTTCAGGTCAACGGCAGCGCGCAACGCGCGAGCGATCAGACGCTGGATTTCCATGGTACGACCGCCCTGCTTACCTTTCGCCGCTTCACGGGCGTTACGGGTGTGTGTGGCGCGTGGCAGCATGCCGTATTCTGCGGTGATCCAACCCTGGCCCTGACCTTTCAGAAAACGCGGTACGCCTTCATCAATAGAAGCGGTACATAGCACTTTGGTATCACCAAATTCGACCAGCACGGAGCCTTCAGCGTGTTTTGTATAATTACGGGTCAGGGTGACGGGACGCACCTGATTGGCACTACGACCTGCTGGACGCATGATAAAATCTCCGGCTTGAAACGAATGTGGCTGCGCATTATACGGACTTCCGACTGTTATTCCTATCCTGACAAGACGTGGATGGCTATAATCCTCCCATCTCATCTTTAAAAACAGGAACGTCTATGATCCGCAGCATGACCGCCTACGCCCGGCGTGAAATCAAGGGTGAATGGGGTAGCGCTACCTGGGAAATGCGCTCGGTAAACCAGCGTTATCTGGAAACTTATTTTCGCCTGCCGGAGCAGTTCCGTAGTCTCGAACCCGTAGTTCGCGAACGTATCCGCACGCGTCTGACGCGCGGTAAAGTCGAATGTACGCTGCGTTTTGAGCCTGATGCCAGTGCACAAGGCGAGCTGATCCTGAATGAAAAACTCGCTAAACAGCTCGTTAGCGCTGCTAACTGGGTCAAAATGCAGAGTGATGAAGGTGAAATTAACCCGGTTGATATCCTGCGTTGGCCAGGCGTAATGGCAGCCCAGGAGCAAGATCTGGACGCCATTGCCGCCGAAATCCTCGCCGCGCTTGACGGTACGCTGGATGACTTTATCGTTGCGCGTGAAACCGAAGGTCAGGCACTGAAGGCGTTGATCGAGCAGCGTCTGGAAGGCGTCAGCGCTGAAGTCACAAAAGTGCGCGCACATATGCCGGAAATCCTGCAATGGCAGCGCGAGCGTCTGGTAGCCAAACTGGAAGATGCTCAGGTGCAGCTGGAAAATAACCGCCTTGAGCAAGAACTGGTGCTGATGGCACAGCGTATCGACGTGGCTGAAGAACTGGATCGCCTGGAAGCTCACGTCAAAGAAACCTACAACATTCTGAAGAAAAAAGAGGCGGTTGGCCGTCGTCTGGACTTCATGATGCAGGAATTCAACCGTGAGTCGAATACTCTGGCATCGAAGTCTATCAATGCCGAAGTGACTAACTCCGCAATTGAACTGAAGGTATTGATCGAGCAAATGCGCGAGCAAATTCAGAATATCGAGTAAGTCACCATCTCACGTAGCCCGTCAATAAACGGCGGCGCTACGTGCTTTTCCCGACGCTATCAGTTCTCATCTATGCGACAAGAATTATATTTTCTCATCATTTATTGTCACCATTCATATCACAAAGCGCATGCCATAACGTGTTTACAACAATTTCGCATTAGCTGTAGTAATTAAAATCACTTCACCTTAGAAAATCTCAATCGTGACAGTGCGCACAAATCGTTAACCTTAGCCCCCAGCAAATCAGGGGGAATACATGCTGTTACACGTTTTATACTTAATTGGTATTACTGCCGAAGCCATGACCGGTGCGCTTGCGGCTGGGCGTCGTCGTATGGATACGTTTGGCGTCATTATCATTGCCACCGCGACAGCCATTGGCGGTGGTTCAGTACGCGATATTCTTCTCGGCCATTATCCGCTCGGCTGGGTAAAGCACCCTGAATACGTTATTATCGTAGCCACTGCCGCGGTACTGACCACTATTATTGCTCCCGTGATGCCCTATCTGCGCAAAATATTCCTCGTACTGGATGCGCTGGGCCTGGTGGTCTTTTCTATTATCGGGGCTCAGGTGGCACTGGATATGGGCCATGGACCGATTATCGCCGTGGTCGCTGCGGTCACTACCGGGGTTTTCGGCGGCGTATTACGCGATATGTTCTGCAAACGCATCCCGCTGGTGTTCCAGAAAGAACTGTATGCCGGCGTATCATTTGCCGCTGCCGTGCTGTACATCGTGCTGCAGCATTATGTCTCCAGTCATGATGTGGTGGTTATCTCTACCCTGCTCTTCGGCTTTACCGCCCGACTACTGGCGCTGCGCCTGAAGTTAGGTCTGCCAGTATTTTACTATCGCCATGAAGGCCATTAAGGCATAAATCCCGCGATCCGCTGAGCAGCTAACCAGTTGCTCAGCGCTGTGACCTCTCGATCCTCCAGCCACTGAATAACCTGCCGTGCCCGCTGCTCCCCCATGAAAGGAAGCTGCCGCCAGCTTTGTTCATCGCGTTCTTGCAATTGCTGCCACGAACCATCCCTGCTGGCATTCAGCGTTGCCTGTGTTAACGGTATTCCCATGGCAATCACCCAGCGCGTGAACGGAAGATCGCGTGACAGGTTGAATTGATGCCATAACTTCTCCCCTTTGCTTACACCAAATGTGGACTGTAGTTGTTCCTGAGTTAGCCCGAGCCAGGAAAAGATATGCTCAAAGCGATACGCCTGGTGGAGCTCCCGCCATCCCGCCTCGCCGATGCCCTCCAGCCCCAGCACCTCTTTGGCCCCCAGCCAGACCAGTCTGGCAACAAACTGTTCCTGGCACTCCGCTGTGGCATAAAAACAGGTTAATGAATTGAAGCGCCCCTCAGGTGGCACTGGCTTAATACGCTGGGTACTGCGCCAGACCACTTCATCTATACGGGGGATCCCTTGTCCGGCCAGGCTCACCAGAATCTGATCGCCAGGCGCGATATCCCATTCATTCCAGCGTCGAACGGAACCAATATTGACGCGCTGTACGCGTTTATCATCCAGCATGACGGGAGTCAGCAATGCAACCACCGCAATTTTTCCGCTTTTGCCAACAGAGAACTGAATACCCGTCACCTCAGACACCCTGGCCACGGGAGGATATTTCCACGCTGCCAGCCAGTCTCCCTGTCCGGGTAGCCAGTATCGCGCCTGCGGCTCTTTTCCCGTTCGCACAACTACGCCATCCGTCACAAAAGGTAATGCTGAACTCCACCAACTGGCGCGTGCTTGCTCGACATCATCTGCACTCTTCACGGCCCTGGTAAAATGTTGCGTAAAACTGAAACCGGCAGCAGTGAGTTGTTCCAGTCTTTCCGACATGGCAGCCGGTCCATCGGGCCACGCCCAGATAAAAATAGCCAGCGAGCGTAACATTTCCGGATTGCTCTGGCGTATCATCATTCCAGCAACCTTTGAACGGGCGTTCATTCCCCCTCTCTGCTGTTGGATATGCCCTTCCTGCTGCAAAAATATCTCACCCTGCAGAGTACTGTTAGCGAGCTGTCCCTTGGTGATATGGGGTACGGAAGGGATCTGAAGAACCTTTTGCGTCCAGTCTTCACCTTTCAGGCCGTTACCACGGCTAATCGCCCGGACCAAATTGCCATTGCGATAAACCAGCGTCACCGCCACGCCATCCACCTTCGGCTGTACCCAGAGATCGCTGCGGGCTTTCATCCATTGCTGTAGCGCTTGCTTATCGGCAAGTTTTCGAACTCCCGTATGGGGAACAGGGTGCGAGACGGTGCCACTTATTGGGGGCGCAGACAGATCTGTTTTGGCTTCATCGCCAAAACAACGTTGCCATTGGATGAGTTGCGCATTGAGCTGGTCATAAACGCCGTCGTCTACGGCACTTTCACCCTGTTTCCAGTAACTGTCATTCCACTGTGTTATCTGCTGCTGTAGTCGTGAAATTTCCTCATTTGCCCGGGCAGGCGACCAGACGGGGCAAACCGCCCATACAGGTAAATTCCAGACCAGCAAAACCAGCCCTATGCATTTCCATGATCCCATGCTACCTCCGCTGAACACTGCATTTCCCGGCAGATATAGCGCGAAGTGAAAGGGAAGCAGAGCGGCAAATATTCACTCTGCAGGCAGCATTCCTGACATTTGCACGTATTGCTGCAAATCGCGGATAAAACAGGAAACTGGTACGCAAAACGCAATAAACATGCGCAAAAAGTGTGACAAGGGCTACGTCACATAGCGGCTACGTGTATAATAAGCCCGTATGTAGGCTCTCTTTCGACAATCACATACATTAAGATACTCATGGCTCAAGGCACGCTTTATATTGTTTCTGCCCCCAGTGGCGCGGGTAAATCCAGCCTGATTCAGGCTTTATTAAAGACCCAACCGTTGTATGACACCCAGGTTTCTGTTTCGCACACCACGCGCGCACCGCGCCCGGGGGAAGTGCACGGTGAACATTATTTCTTTGTGAACCATGATGAATTCAGAACCATGATTGGCAGAGACGCGTTCCTGGAACACGCGGAGGTTTTCGGTAATTACTACGGCACCTCACGTGAAACCATTGAGCAAGTATTAGCATCCGGCGTAGACGTCTTTTTAGATATCGACTGGCAAGGTGCGCAGCAAATTCGTGAAAAAATGCCGCATGCGCGCAGTATTTTTATTTTGCCGCCATCTAAGATTGAGTTGGATCGCCGTCTGCGTGGCCGCGGTCAGGATAGCGAAGACGTGATCGCAAAACGTATGGCGCAAGCTGTTGCAGAAATGAGCCATTACGCCGAATATGATTATCTTATTGTGAACGATGATTTCGATACCGCCCTGGGCGATTTGAAAACCATCATTCGCGCCGAACGTCTGCGCATGAGCCGCCAAAAGCAGCGTCATGACGCTTTAATCAGCAAACTGTTGGCAGACTGAACCCACATTCAGTATCATGCCCAGTCATTTCTTCACCTGTGGAGCATTTTAAGTATGGCACGCGTAACTGTTCAGGACGCTGTAGAGAAAATTGGTAACCGTTTTGACCTGGTACTGGTCGCCGCGCGTCGCGCTCGTCAGATGCAGGTAGGCGGAAAGGATCCGCTCGTACCGGAAGAAAACGATAAAACTACCGTTATCGCGCTGCGCGAAATCGAAGAAGGTCTGATCAACAACCAGATCCTCGACGTGCGTGAGCGCCAGGAACAGCAAGAGCAGGAAGCCGCTGAATTACAAGCCGTTACCGCTATTGCTGAAGGTCGTCGTTAATCACAAAGCGGGTCGCCCTTGTATCTGTTTGAAAGCCTGAATCAACTGATTCAAAACTACCTGCCGGAAGACCAGATTAAGCGTCTTCGGCAGGCGTATCTCGTTGCACGTGACGCTCACGAGGGCCAGACACGTTCAAGCGGTGAACCCTATATCACGCACCCGGTAGCGGTAGCCTGTATTCTGGCCGAGATGAAACTCGACTACGAAACGCTGATGGCTGCGCTGCTGCATGACGTGATTGAAGATACCCCAGCCACCTATCAGGACATGGAACAGCTTTTTGGTAAAAGCGTTGCAGAGCTGGTAGAAGGGGTATCGAAGCTTGATAAGCTTAAGTTTCGCGATAAGAAAGAGGCGCAAGCCGAAAACTTTCGCAAGATGATTATGGCGATGGTGCAGGATATCCGCGTCATTCTCATCAAACTTGCCGACCGTACTCACAATATGCGCACGCTGGGCTCATTACGCCCGGACAAGCGTCGCCGAATCGCCCGTGAAACCCTCGAAATCTATAGTCCGCTGGCACACCGTTTAGGTATTCATCACATTAAAACCGAGCTGGAAGAGCTGGGTTTTGAAGCGCTGTACCCGAACCGCTATCGCGTGATTAAAGAAGTGGTTAAAGCCGCTCGCGGCAACCGCAAAGAGATGATCCAAAAAATCCTCTCGGAAATCGAAGGGCGTTTGCAGGAGGCAGGTATTCCGTGTCGCGTAAGCGGGCGTGAGAAGCACCTGTACTCTATTTACTGCAAAATGGTGCTCAAAGAGCAGCGTTTTCACTCCATCATGGATATCTACGCATTTCGCGTCATCGTTCATGATTCCGATACCTGCTATCGCGTACTCGGCCAGATGCACAGCCTGTACAAACCACGTCCTGGCCGCGTGAAAGACTATATTGCCATCCCAAAAGCGAACGGATATCAGTCTTTGCACACCTCAATGATCGGCCCTCATGGCGTCCCGGTTGAAGTACAGATTCGTACTGAAGACATGGACCAGATGGCAGAGATGGGTGTCGCAGCGCACTGGGCTTACAAAGAACACGGCGGCGAAAGCAGCACCACCGCACAAATCCGCGCTCAGCGCTGGATGCAAAGCCTGCTGGAACTGCAGCAGAGCGCCGGTAGCTCATTTGAATTTATTGAAAGCGTCAAATCTGATCTCTTCCCGGATGAGATTTATGTTTTCACACCGGAAGGGCGCATTGTTGAACTGCCTGCCGGTGCAACGCCTGTCGACTTCGCCTACGCCGTGCATACCGATATCGGTCACGCCTGCGTCGGCGCGCGCGTCGACAGACAGCCTTACCCGCTTTCACAACCGCTCTTTAGCGGTCAGACCGTTGAGATTATTACCGCGCCGGGCGCACGTCCGAATGCCGCATGGCTCAACTTCGTCGTCAGTTCGAAAGCGCGCGCCAAGATTCGCCAACTGCTGAAAAACCTCAAGCGCGATGATTCCGTCAGTCTGGGCCGTCGACTGCTCAACCATGCCCTGGGCGGTAGCCGTAAACTGGCTGAGATCCCGCCAGAGAGCATCCAGCGCGAGCTTGAGCGCATGAAGCTCGCCACTCTTGACGATCTGCTCGCAGAAATCGGTCTGGGTAACGCCATGAGCGTGGTGGTAGCGAAAAACCTCCAGCAGGGCGAAGCAACAGCGAACGTACCAGCACAATCTGGCCATGGTCATTTGCCGATCAAAGGCGCTGACGGCGTGCTAATCACCTTCGCGAAATGCTGCCGTCCAATTCCAGGCGATCCTATCATTGCCCACGTCAGTCCGGGTAAAGGTCTGGTGATTCACCATGAGTCCTGCCGTAATATTCGTGGCTACCAGAAAGAGCCAGAGAAGTTTATGGCAGTGGAATGGGATAAAGAAACAGAGCAGGAATTCATCACCGAGATTAAGGTGGATATGTTTAACCACCAGGGTGCTTTGGCGAACCTGACGGCGGCAATCAACACGACCACCTCCAATATTCAAAGCCTGAATACGGAAGAGAAAGATGGTCGCGTCTATAGCGCCTTTATTCGCTTGACCGCTCGCGATCGCGTGCACCTGGCGAATATCATGCGCAAAATTCGCGTCATGCCGGACGTGATAAAAGTCACCCGTAACCGTAACTAGAACACGTTTTATGAATGAACAGCGCTATGCACGTATCCGCGAAATGCTCACACGTCGTCAGCCAGATCTGACCGTCTGCATGGAAGAGGTCCACAAACCTCATAACGTTTCCGCTATCATTCGTACTGCAGATGCGGTCGGCGTGCATGAAGTCCACGCCGTCTGGCCGGGTAGCCGTATGCGCACCATGGCCTCTTCTGCCGCAGGCAGCAACAGTTGGGTGCAGGTGAAAACTCACCTTACTATTGGCGATGCGGTCACACATTTAAAAAACCGCGGCATGCAGGTTCTGGCAACTCATCTGTCAGATAAAGCCGTGGATTTTCGCGAGATTGATTACACACGCCCCACCTGCATCCTGATGGGCCAGGAGAAAACCGGCATCACTCAGGAAGCGTTGGATCTGGCGGATCAGGATATCATCATTCCTATGACTGGCATGGTGCAGTCGTTGAACGTTTCGGTCGCCTCCGCGCTGATTCTGTACGAAGCACAACGCCAGCGGCAAAACGCTGGGATGTACCGACGAGAAAACAGCATGCTGCCACAAGACGAGCAACAGCGCTTACTGTTTGAAGGCGGTTATCCTGTGCTGGCGAATGTCGCTAAGCGCAAAGGCCTTCCCTACCCTCACGTAAACACGCAGGGCGAAATCGAAGCCGATGCAACGTGGTGGGCCACTATGCAGTCTGCGAGATAAACGCGATGAAAGGCCGTTTACTGGATGCCATCCCACTCAACTCTCTGACCGGCGTTGGCGCAGCACAAAGCAGTAAACTGGCGAAAATTGGCCTGCACACCGTACAGGACCTCCTTCTACACCTCCCCCTGCGTTACGAAGACCGTACCCATCTGTACCCAATTGGCGAACTGCTGCCGGGCGTCTATGCCACCGTTGAAGGCGAAGTGCTGAACTGCAATATCACCTTCGGTGGCCGCCGGATGATGACCTGTCAGATCAGCGATGGCTCCGGCATTCTCACCATGCGCTTTTTCAACTTCAGCGCAGCAATGAAAAACAGCCTCGCCACCGGTCGCCGGGTGCTGGCCTACGGTGAAGCCAAACGCGGGAAATACGGCGCAGAGATGATCCACCCGGAATACCGTGTGCAGGGCGATCTCAGCACGCCGGAATTACAGGAAACGCTTACTCCTGTTTATCCGACTACCGAAGGCGTGAAGCAGGCCACGCTGCGCAAGCTGACCGATCAGGCACTGGATCTGCTCGATACCTGCGCCATTGCCGAACTGCTGCCACCAGAGCTGTTACAGGGCATGATGAGCCTGCCCGAAGCACTGCGCACGTTGCACCGCCCCCCACCGTCGCTGCAACTCAGCGATCTGGAAACAGGACAACATCCGGCGCAGCGACGTCTGATTCTCGAAGAACTGCTGGCGCATAATCTCAGCATGCTGGCATTACGCGCCGGGGCGCAGCGTTTTCATGCCCAGCCGCTGAGCGCAAACAATGCGCTGAAAGATAAGCTGTTGGCGGCGCTACCATTTAAACCGACCGGTGCACAGGCCCGCGTTACCGCTGAGATCGAACGTGATATGGCACTGGATGTCCCAATGATGCGCCTGGTACAGGGTGATGTCGGCTCCGGTAAAACGCTGGTTGCGGCGTTAGCCGCCCTGCGCGCTATCGCACATGGTAAGCAGGTTGCGCTGATGGCCCCCACCGAATTATTGGCTGAACAACATGCGAATAACTTCCGCAGCTGGTTCGCGCCGCTGGGCGTTGAAGTAGGCTGGCTGGCAGGTAAACAGAAAGGCAAAGCGCGCCAGGCGCAACAGGAAGCCATTGCCAGCGGTCAGGTGCAGATGATTGTCGGTACTCATGCAATTTTCCAGGAACAGGTTCAGTTCAACGGTCTGGCACTGGTTATCATCGACGAACAGCATCGTTTTGGCGTGCATCAGCGTCTGGCGCTGTGGGAAAAAGGTCAGCAGCAGGGTTTCCACCCGCACCAGCTCATCATGACCGCCACGCCGATTCCGCGCACCCTGGCGATGACCGCCTATGCCGATCTCGACACCTCAGTAATCGATGAACTCCCACCGGGACGCACCCCGGTCACCACGGTGGCGATTCCGGATACCCGCCGCAGCGACATCATTGATCGCGTGCGCAACGCCTGTACCCACGAGGGGCGTCAGGCATACTGGGTCTGTACGCTGATTGAAGAGTCTGATCTGTTAGAAGCTCAGGCAGCAGAAGCGACGTGGGAAGAGCTTAAAATTGCGCTGCCAGAACTCAATATTGGCCTGGTACACGGCCGTATGAAGCCCGCCGAGAAGCAGTCAGTAATGGCGGCCTTTAAGCAGGGTGAACTGCATCTGTTGGTTGCCACCACGGTGATTGAAGTGGGCGTGGACGTGCCAAACGCCAGCCTGATGATTATTGAAAACCCGGAGCGCCTGGGCCTGGCCCAGCTGCATCAGCTACGTGGCCGCGTAGGTCGTGGCGCGGTGGCCTCCCACTGCGTCCTGCTCTACAAATCACCGCTGTCAAAAACTGCGCAAAAACGCCTGCAGGTTCTGCGCGACAGCAACGACGGGTTCGTGATTGCGCAAAAAGATTTAGAGATCCGCGGCCCCGGCGAGCTGTTAGGTACTCGGCAGACCGGAACGGCAGAATTCAAGGTCGCAGATTTACTGCGTGATCAGGCGATTATCCCGGAAGTTCAGCGCATTGCTCGCCATATTCACGAACGCTATCCGCAACAGGCCGTGGCGCTAATAGAGCGCTGGATGCCGGAAACCGAACGCTACTCCAACGCATAGTCGATTCATAGCGGCGGCGGATGTTACCCCGCCGCACAGCCGTTATTGCGCAAAAATCGGTAACAGCAGATACAGCTTAATCACCAGCGCGTTGACGATATCGATAAAGAATGCCCCCACCATCGGCACCACCAGAAACGCCATATGGGATGGCCCAAAGCGTTCGGTAATCGCCTGCATGTTGGCAATCGCCGTCGGCGTCGCGCCGAGGCCAAAACCGCAGTGACCAGCAGCCAGCACAGCGGCATCGTAGTTCTTACCCATCATGCGCCAGGTAACGAATATCGCATACAGCGCCATGAAAATGGTCTGCACAACCAGAATTGCCAGCATCGGCAAGGCCAGAGAAGCCAGTTCCCATAGCTTCAGGCTCATCAGCGCCATCGCCAGGAACAGTGACAGACTAACGTTACCCAGCACAGAAACCGCACGTTCGAACACCCGGTAAAAGCCCAGTAGCGCCAGACCATTGCTGAGGATCACCCCAACAAACAGCACGCAAACGAAGGTCGGCAGTTCCAGTACCGTTCCAACCAGCATTTGCGCAACGATTTTACCCACCGTCAGACAGATAGCGATCAGCGCGATGGTTTCAATCAGCACCAGTGAGGTGATCATACGTCCGACGTCCGGTTTTTCAAATGCGGTCGGCACAGCCTGATCGTCCGGCATACCGTCTGGCGTGGTGGAGTGTTTGACCAGATAGCGTGCCACCGGGCCACCAATCAGCCCACCCAATACCAGACCAAACGTTGCGCAAGCCATCGCCACTTCAGTCGCATTGGTGAAGCCATAACGTTCAATAAACAGCTTGCTCCATGCGGCCCCGGTTCCGTGTCCACCAGAGAGGGTGATCGAGCCAGCGATCAGACCCATCAGCGGGTCCAGACCCAGCAGGGTCGCCATACCAATACCGATGGCGTTTTGCATCAGCAACAGGCCAACAACCACAATCAGAAAAATACCCACCACGCGGCCGCCAGCACGCAAGCTGGCGATATTGGCGTTCAGACCGATAGTGGCGAAGAAGGCCAGCATCAACGGATCGCGCAGTGTCATGTCGAAGTTCACTTCCCAGCCCATGCTTTTTTTCAGCACCAGCAGCGCAATCGCCACCAGCAGGCCGCCCGCTACGGGTTCGGGAATGGTGTATTTTTTCAGGAAGGAAACAGACTGGACGAGCTTACGTCCCAGCAGCAACACCAGGGTTGCCGCAACCAGTGTTGATAACGTATCGAGATAAAACATTTACAGCTCCATTAGTGCGTTTAGCACAATCACGCACGATGCATTCCAGACCGATTTTTAGCTCTTATTGAGTTTTCGGGGTGGATTTTAAGCAGAAAATGATGAAAAGTTATATAAAAATGTTTGTTTATCCGTTTTAAATATTAAGAATACCTGCTAGCAAACGTTTGCTTTTCTGCCCTGGTCAGATAAAATCACCGCTTTTCCACCATGGGATTGCCTCTGATGTCCGTTAACGCCGTAGAGTCAACAAATGCGCAACCGGTTGCGCAGACTCACAACAGTGAACTGATTTACCGTCTTGAAGATCGCCCCCCGCTAGCCCAGACTCTGTTTGCCGCCTGCCAGCACCTGCTGGCCATGTTCGTCGCGGTGATCACGCCTGCCCTGCTTATCTGCCAGGCGCTCGGTTTACCGGCTCAGGATACTCAACACATTATCAGTATGTCGCTGTTCGCATCCGGCGTGGCTTCTATCATTCAGATCAAAGCCTGGGGGCCGGTAGGCTCAGGGCTGTTATCCATTCAGGGCACCAGCTTTAACTTTGTTGCACCGCTGATTATGGGCGGTACGGCGCTAAAAACCGGCGGCGCAGATGTCCCAACCATGATGGCGGCACTGTTCGGTACACTGATGCTGGCAAGCTGCACCGAGATGGTTATCTCACGCGTACTGCATCTGGCGCGCCGTATTATCACCCCACTGGTTTCAGGCGTGGTGGTGATGATCATCGGCCTGTCACTGATTCAGGTGGGCCTGACGTCGATTGGCGGCGGTTACGCGGCAATGAGCGACAACACCTTTGGCGCGCCGAAGAATTTGATGCTGGCTGGTGTCGTGCTGGCGCTGATTATCCTGCTTAACCGCCAGCGCAACCCGTACCTGCGCGTTGCGTCACTGGTGATTGCAATGGCGGCGGGTTATCTGCTGGCCTGGTTTATGGACATGCTGCCGCAAAATACCGCGCCGGTTAGTCAGGATCTGCTGATGGTGCCGACGCCGCTCTATTATGGCCTGGGTATCGACTGGAGTTTACTGCTGCCGCTGATGCTGGTCTTTATGATCACCTCGCTGGAAACCATCGGCGATATTACGGCCACCTCTGATGTCTCCGAGCAGCCGGTTTCTGGTCCGCTGTATATGAAACGCCTGAAAGGCGGCGTGCTGGCGAACGGTCTGAACTCGTTTGTTTCCGCTGTGTTCAACACCTTCCCGAACTCCTGTTTTGGTCAGAACAACGGGGTTATTCAGTTAACGGGCGTTGCCAGCCGCTACGTCGGTTTTGTGGTGGCGCTGATGTTAATCGCGCTGGGCCTGTTCCCGGCGGTCAGCGGTTTTGTACAACATATTCCTGAGCCAGTACTGGGCGGTGCAACGCTGGTAATGTTCGGTACTATTGCCGCATCCGGCGTGCGTATCGTGTCCCGCGAGCCGCTGAACCGTCGCGCAATTCTGATTATCGCGCTGTCGCTGGCTGTTGGTCTCGGCGTCTCCCAGCAACCGCTGATCCTGCAGTTCGCCCCGGACTGGGTGAAAAACCTACTCTCTTCCGGCATTGCCGCAGGCGGTATTACCGCTATCGTTCTGAACCTGGTGTTCCCACCAGAAAAGCAATAAGCAAACAGCGGCGTTGATTCTGAATCAACGCCGCTGTAACGCTCTTTCACCATTCCCGCCTTGAGCATTGCGTCTAAATCGTGCATAACTTGACTATGTGCACTTCGCGGGATGGAAGACCATGAAATTTATTGGAAAGCTGCTTCTTTACGTGCTGATCGCCCTTGCAGTGGCGATCCTCGGCCTTTATTTTCTACTGCAAACCCGCTGGGGCGCAGAGCACGTCAGCGCCTGGGTTTCACAGAACAGCAGCTACCATCTGGCCTTTGATGCCATCGATCACCGGTTTTCTTCCCCTTCCCATATTCTGCTGGAAAACGTCACCTTTGGCCGGGATGGTCAGCCCGCCACGCTGGTCGCCAAAACGGTCGATATTGGACTCAGTAGCCGCCAAATCACCGACCCGCTGCACGTAGACACCATTTTGTTGCAAAACGGCACACTGAATCTTTCCCAGCAAACCGCGCCGTTGCCGTTTCAGGCCGATCGCCTGCAATTGCAGGATATGGCGCTTAACAGCCCCGGTAGCGAGTGGAACCTCAGCGCCCAGCGCGTTAACGGAGGTGTCATCCCCTGGAGCCCTGAGGCAGGTAAAATTCTCGGCAGCAAAGCGCAAATTCAGCTCAGCGCCAGTTCGTTGACGCTCAACGATGTCCCGACCACCAACGTCTTGATTGAAGGCAGCATTGACCATGACCGGGTGACGCTTAGCAATATTGGCGCAGACGTGGCGCGTGGAGCATTAACCGGCGTAGCGCAACGCAATGCCGACGGGAGCTGGGTAGTGGAGAATCTGCGCCTGAATGATATCCGGCTGCAAAGCGACAAATCGCTGGCCGACTTTTTTGCCCCGTTAAGCACCATTCCTTCCCTGCAAATTGGTCGTCTGGAGGTAACGGATGCCCGTCTGCAAGGCCCTGACTGGGCGGTGACGGATCTCGATCTGAGCTTGCGCAACATGACCTTCAGCAAGGACGACTGGCAAACTCAGGAAGGAAAATTGTCGATGAACGCCAGCGAGTTTATCTACGGCTCTCTGCACTTCTTCGATCCGATTCTGAACGCCGAGTTCTCACCACAGGGCATTGCGCTGCGCCAGTTCACCACCCGCTGGGAAGGCGGTATGGTCAGAACATCCGGAAACTGGCTACGCAGCAACAAAGCGCTGGTCCTCGATGATGCCGCGATTGCCGGTCTGGAATACACGCTGCCGGAAAACTGGAAGCAGCAGTGGATGAAATCTCTGCCAACATGGCTAAACAGCCTGACGCTGAAGAAATTCAGCGCCAGCCGCAATCTGGTAATTGATATCGACCCGAGTTTCCCGTGGCAGCTCACCGCGCTTGACGGTTACGGCGCTAACCTCGGGCTGGTACAGAACAATCAGTGGGGGATCTGGAGCGGGAGCGCCACCCTCAACGCCGCTGCTGCTACCTTTAACCGCACGGATGTACGTCGTCCTTCGCTGGCGCTGACGGCGAACAACAGCACCATCAATATCAGCGAACTGAGCGCCTATACGGAAAAAGGGCTGCTGGAGGCCACCGCCAGCATTTCTCAGTTGCCTCAGCGCCAGGCTCAGATCAGCCTGAACGGACGCGGCGTGCCAATGACGATCCTGCAGCAGTGGGGCTGGCCCGCACTGCCGCTTTCCGGCGATGGTAATATTCAGCTTACCGCCAGCGGCAATATTCAGGCCGATACGCCGTTCAAGCCAACGGTCAACGGGCAACTACATGCGGTGAACGTGGAGAAACAGCAGGTCACGCAGACTATGCAGGCGGGAGTGGTTTCAGGGAGTGAAGTCACAGCACCACCACCTGCGCAATAATTTATTGCCCGGTGGCGCTTCGCTTACCGGGCCTACTCACGCTCATAAACGAATATATTCACTGCACAACAGCCACTTCACCGGCTCATCCTCTTCAATCGCCGGGAAGCGACAGCCAGGTTCCAGAAAGTGGTTGTCATGCTGGTCGTCATTGACCATCGAGATTTCCCAGCCCAGCACGAACGCCTTCTCCGCCCAAAAGCGATGATACAAGCGCGGCGGCAGGCACACCCCCTGTCCCGGTTTCAATACCAGCGTCTCGCCAGCGTCAACGGTACGCCGCTGACCATCGACGCTAACTTCAACAATACGCCGTGCGTCATACCCATCATCAGGCGTGGCCCATGCCAGCTGCATACATAAGTCACCGCCGCCGCGATTCACGATATCTTCCATTTTATGGCGATGAAAATGCCATGGCGTTTGCTGATCCTGCTGAATTTGCAGCATCTTTTCAGCATACGGTTTGGGGTAATTAGCTGACCCTGGCTGACCATTGCGCAACGTCAGTAACGTCAGTCCCGTTTGCGCAAAATCTCCACGCCCAAAGTCGGTAATATCCCAGCCCAGCTGGAGATCGCGCACTTCACGCCACAGAGATTGATCCTGTTGCCGCCAGGCATCGATCGTAAAATACGCAAAATCAGGCAGACAGACCCGAAAAGTCTCGGCGATGGCATGCGCTTTATCGACGGCATAATTAATATGTGAACGCTTCATTCCACTTTTCCTTATTGCGAAAGAGGCGGGTCGCCCCGCCTGCATGCCGTTAGTAAAGTGATGCTTTGCCGGTTGAACCGAACAATTTCATTTTGTGGCGGATCACGTCCCGCGCGGCGCTAATGGCTTCTGGGTAGATTACGTTCGGGTCCCACCAGGTTTCTTTTGCCAGGATTTCGCGGACTTTCTGGAAATAGGCATATTTCATATCGCTGGAAATGTTGATTTTGCCAACACCCAGCGTGACGGATTCGGCAATTTCCGCATCCGGGTTCGCGGAACCACCGTGCAGCACCAGCGGAATATCCACACGCCCGGCGATGTCGCGCAGGATGTTCATTTGCAGCTCTGGCTGCATCCCTTTCGGGTAGATCCCGTGCGCGGTTCCAATCGCCACCGCCAGCGTGTCTGCACCGGTTCGGGCGATAAAATCCTCTGCCTGAGCAGGATCGGTATAAGTAACCTTCGACACGCCGCCTTCCACTGACGTCCCGGTCTGACCAATCGTACCCAACTCCCCTTCCACAGAAACACCTACCGCATGCGCCAGCTTGACCACTTCGCGGGTCAGCGCCACGTTCTCTTCATACGGCAGCAGCGAGCCATCAATCATCACCGAGGTAAACCCACACTGAATCGCCCGCAGCACATGCTCAACTGAAGCGCCATGGTCCAGATGCAGAGTAAAGGGAACCGGGCTGCGCAGAGTGATATCGCGGACATAGCTAAAAAACGCATCGCCGACAAAATTATGTTCACTGGGGTGAATAGAGATAATCGCCGGGGTATTGGTCGCTTCCGCTTCCTCCACTACTGCACGTACAAAGCAGCTGTCCGCCACGTTGAATGCGCCGATAGCAAAACCGTGCTGACGAGTAGGTTGTAGTAATTCTTTCATCGAAACTAACATGTTAATTCTCCAGTTTCAGGGTGTAGAAAGCCCTGCCAGTGCGTCATCGCAGAGGCATAGAAGGCGTTACAGAAAATGAATCAGGCTTTGCCGATAGCGCCGCTGGCCTGCAGGTACGGAATAATGGCTTCCTCGCAGGCCTGTTCCATCAGGGCCAGGGCATTAACGAGTTCACCGGATGTGTCACGACACAGGGTATGCAGTAGCGCAGCCTTTCCGGCTTCGAAAACCGCCGCACCAACGTTTATCTTGGCGACACCAAACGTCGGGCAACGCTGTAGCTGATCAAACGGCGTCCCGCTGCCGCCATGCAGTGCCAGAGGTACCGTTGATAACCGGGCTATTTCCTCCAGCCGCAGGAAATCAATAGCAGGTGTGATACCCGGCGCGTACATGCCGTGTGCCGTACCCACCGACACCGCCAGCAAATCGATCCCGGTCTGTTGGATAAAGGGTTCCACGTCGGCGGCCTGAGTCATCAAATCCACGTTAGTCACATGGTCATAGCGCGGAGCATCGGCCAGATGACCCAGCTCACCTTCCACGCACAGAGAAACGCTGGCTGCGAGCTCGACCACTGCCCGGGTCTGGCGAATGTTCTCCTCCAGCGCAAAGGCGGAGGCATCGATCATTAACCCGCTGAATCCGGCGCGAAAAGCCTGACGAATGCGTACAGGATCCTTTCCATGATCCAGCGCCAACGCGACCGGTACTGAGGCTTCTTCCGCCAACGTTTTGACGATCGCTACTGCTAGCGGCGCAGGAAAATGGTCCAGATGCCCCTGATACAGATTCAGAATGATGGGCGCACGGTGTTTCTCTGCCACCCGAACCGCCGCGCGGGCGCTTTCCAGGTTCATGCAGTTAATAGCCAGCAGCGCGTACTGCTCACGCCAGGCTTTCGTCACCATGCTTTTCATATCGGCAAACATACGGCCTCCGGTTATTCCAGGGTGAAGGTGATCTCTTCGTCTTTCAATTTTTGATCGCTGAGTTCATCAAACTCTTCGTCACGCTCAGTCACCGGTTTCTTCCACAGCGACAACATGACACCGCAAATCACCGTGCCGATCCCCAGCGCCAGGCAAAACAGCAGCGGATGCGTAAAGAGCGGGACCACAAACATGCCGCCGTGCGGTACCGGGCTTTCGACACCCCACACCATAATCAGGCCGCCCGCAATCGCCGAGGCCACCACGCAGGAGCCCACCACACGCAACAGGTCACGCGCTGCAATCGGAATGACCCCTTCGGTAATCATGCAGATCCCCATCGGGAATGCCGCTTTCAGCGCCTCGCGCTCCGCACGGGTGTATTTGTGACGCGTCAGCAGGAAAGAGAGCGTAATGCCGAACGGAGGGATCATCGAACCAACAAACTTCACCGCTTCCGGACCGTACACACCGCTGACCAGCATGCCGTCAGCAAACAGCGACATGGTTTTATTCACCGGTCCGCCGAAGTCGAATGTCGCCATCGCACCGAGGATAGCGCCCATCAGAAAGCGGGATCCGCCCTGCATGGACTCCAGCAGATGAATCAACGCGTCCTGCAGCCAGGCTATCGGCTTGCCAATCAGCGTCATCATCAACAGGCCGCCAATGACGGTACTCAGTACCGGCAACACCATGATGGGCATCAGCCCCTGCATCGACTGTGGCAAACGGATATAGCGCTTAAGTAGCAGTACGGTATAACCGACCAGGAACCCGCCCAGCATCCCGCCGATAAAACCGGTATGAATTTCGCCGCAAACAAAGCCGACAATCAGGCCCGGCGCAAATCCGGGACGATCGGCAATGGAGTACGCAATCGCCGCACTAATCAGCGGTACGATTAACCCCATCCCCCAGCCGCCAATCTGGTTGAGCATCCAGGGTATGGTTCCTGTTTTTTCACCCACGTTAGTGCCGCCAAGTATTTGCCCGAGAGCAATACAGATCCCGGCGGCGACAATTAACGGGATCATCCACGAAATCCCCGTTAATAAATGTCTTTTTATTTCCTGAGATAGCGGAATTTTATTTTCACTCATGTGAAATCCCTCCAGAATGAGGATCGCTACTGGTTATTATTAACTAATGATTTTTCGACCTTTTCAAGAAACTGAATGGGCGATTTTATGACGATTTCGGTTTTCACTCGCACAATGCGTTTATTTGAAAATCGTTCCTCCCCTTTTATTTTGACATCGACAGCAAGAATTACGACATCAGCTGCAGAAATATCCTCTGTCAGCAGTTCGTTCTCCGTGCCGATAGTTCCCTGGGTTTCAACTCTTATATTATGACCAAGCGCTTTAGCACCTTTAATTAGCTTCTCACGGGCAATATAGGTGTGCGCAATACCCGCCGTACAGGCGGCAACACAAACAATATTCATAACATGCTCCACTTTTTATTTAGCAGACGTTGGATTCAGCATATTGGCTAAAAAGCTCAATAATTTTCTGTGGACTGCTTTCGACTAACAGTTGTTCAATAATGTCGTCATCCGCCAACGCGCCGGCAACCTGCGAAAGCAGACGAATATGTGTAGTATTTTGATCCTCAAGGCGTACGGCAAACAGAATGATGCAGCGCACG
Source organism: Citrobacter sp. Cf125 (assembly GCF_030333935.1). Classification (NCBI taxonomy): domain Bacteria; kingdom Pseudomonadati; phylum Pseudomonadota; class Gammaproteobacteria; order Enterobacterales; family Enterobacteriaceae; genus Citrobacter; species Citrobacter sp. Cf125. Next base: position 319,052 of record NZ_JAOWEY010000016.1, read on the forward strand.
TTGCTGCCATCCAGGGTTTCCCAGGGAATATCCTGGCGGGTACGCCCAATTGCCAGCGTGGTATTGACCACTGCCGAGGATTTCCCGTGCGGGATCGCAATATGATTTTCGAAGCCGGTCGAGCCTTCTGATTCACGCTGCCAGACATCCTGAATAAACGTTTCCCGACAGCTAATTGCCCCATCTTTCTGCAGAATATCCGTCAGTTCCTCAATAACCTCCGTTTTGTTTGTGGCCTTCATATCCAAAATAACGCGATTTGTATTGAGTATTTTCGTGATGTCCATCAATCATACCTCATGGAGTTCAGACATTAATTTTCGACGACCAGCGACGTCGCCCGATGTAATTTTTCCGTAATAACCGTTTCTGTTACCCGCTTAATATCTGCATCATTGAAAAAGGCGGTGACATACACGACCGGCATAGCAACGGCAGGTAAATTTATCGTCGATACCACCAGTTCAATATCGTCCGTCAGTACGGAGGGCAGGCTGCCTGCCGATACCACGCCGACGATAGTCCAGTCCGGAAAGGCGCGCAGAATACGGCTTTTGAGTAAGTGAGAGGTGCCAATACCGGTTGAGCAGACCAGCAGCACACGCTTACGCGCTATCTGCCGCTCCATTGCGGCTTGAAAATGCACGGTTAAATATCCCACCTCATCTTCCGACACGGCCCGCTCGCCCCAACCGCTAAACACCCGATTCACCGCGCACTGGGTCAGACGCCACACGTCCTGCAACTCGCCTTTAATATCCTCCAGCAGCGGATTACGAATGCGGATCTGGTAGTTCAGGCGGTTAATCAGCGGCTTAATGTGGATCAGCAATCCGTCATACAGCGCCGTGTCCTGGCTAAGATCGCTGTCGACCATCTCGGCAAAGGAGGCAATCAACCGATGGGTAATCAAACGCGCTTCGTCGCTAGAGTGCATATGGCCAATCACGCTCACGTCGTTATGCTCTTCAATTACCACGCCGGAAGAGATAATGTATTGATAAATAAACCAGACTTCATCTTCCGGTAGCGGGTGGGCAATGCGTTTTTCAATATGTTGAATCATCCGGCTGGCAATGGAAAAAATATTCTCGTCACATGAGGTGATATTTTCATCTTTTCTCGGCAGCGCATTGCCCCGCGTGATGCGGTACATCATGATCAAAATATGGGTAAAGATATTGACGTAATAAGGCTCGCCCAGAGACCAGCACAGGTCGTTCTCCATTTCCTGCAATAACGTCTGGACAAATAAAACATCTTCTTCGCCAAAGTAATGCACTAAGGCTTTATAACTGCCCGGGTCAAGGCGTGAATAAACCACGTTACCAGGTTCATTATGGTTAATCACGCCGTTAATCAGCGACGCCATCGCCTGGCGTACACCGCTCTCGCTGCCTTCGATATGCGTGCCGCTCTGACTGCGAATCAACGACAGGCCCAGTGGGGTAATCCAGGATTCAATTACTTTCAGATCGTTAACAATCGATGCGCTACTAATGAAATAACGTTCGGATAATTTACTGATCGACGTTTCATGCGGCGTTTCGCTTAATAACTGTGAGGCTATCTTGACTCGCCGTGAATTATTCATCATGCCGTCAGTATCATCACCTTCCGATCCTAATAACTGATCCATATATAAAAGGTCGGTAATATTATCGGAACTTAATATCACCCCAGCACCAGCACGTTTATCGATGGTTATTTTCCATTCTGATAACCATGGTTCCAGTAAGCGCAGATCGCGCTGCACAGTTTTCTCTGAAACAGATAAATACTCGGCAATTTTCAGCAGCGTGACATATTCCTTCTTAGACAGAAGAAACTTTAATAATCTGTTTTGTCGCGAGGTAATCATTTGCATTATTTACCCTTATCACACACCAGATTAAATAGCTAAAGAAGCGCTTATGCTCCACGTGTAATCCGTGATGATAAATATAAGAGGACTACGATGCGTCAACAATACTAAATCGTGTCCAGTAATCCGGACAGAAATAAGACAAAAAGAGGAAATAGTGAGATATTTACGGCGCAGATCACATTTTTCGCGGGAATCAGAGTGATACCGCTCGCAAATATGCAGAGATAAAAATTTAATTCAGGATGTTTTGGATTTTCAGATCTGGAATGCTGCTCGCAGCGTGGGCCGGATAAAACGCATCCGGCACCACGTCGACACATACTTACAAGGTAATCGTCAGCTCACTGCCCTGTGGAGTAATAACTACACCCAGCTCGCTGCCCATATGCGACCCGCATTTAATGCCGCCAATTTCCTGAATATTTCGCAGGCACAGCGTCCAGTTACGTGCCTCACCGTTCCCTTTCACAGTGATGGTATTACCTACACGCGTCGCCTTCAGCGTGAAGATAACCGAGCCGTCCATCGCAGGCACTTCACACACCGCTTCCCGGCCCTCCTGCAGATGGAACAGCTGGAACGCGGTTCCTTCATGCCAGGCGTAGTCCGGCTTCTGGTTATTGCTGCCCAGCGCCAGCAGAGTGTTCTCGCGCACGTAGACTGGCAGACTCAGGAAGCCATGCTGCTGTTTATGCCAGCGACTGCCAGACACCTCGTCGTTACGCCACAGATGCGTCCAGCGTCCTTCCGGCAGGTAAAACTGCACATCGCCCGCCTCGCTAAACACCGGCGCAACCATCACGCTATCGCCCAACATGTACTGGCGGTCGAGATAATCACATGCCGGATCGTCCGGGAACTCCAGCATCATTGCGCGCATCATCGGCGTTCCTAGCTCATTGGCGCGCGCCGCTTCGCGATACAGATACGGCATCATGCGGCATTTCTGCTCGGTGAAGTAGCGCACCACATCGCAGGATTCGTCATCGTACGCCCACGGTACACGGTAGGATTTGCTACCGTGCAGACGGCTGTGGCTGGAGAGCAGCCCGAACGCACACCAGCGCTTGTAGACGTGCGCCGGGGCAGTATTCTCAAAGCCGCCAATATCGTGACTCCAGAAGCCAAAGCCGGACAGACCAATGGACAACCCGCCGCGCAGGCTTTCGGCCATCGATTCATAGTTGGCATAGCAATCGCCGCCCCAATGCACCGGAAACTGCTGCGCGCCGACCGAAGCTGAACGGGCAAACAGCACCGCCTCTTCTTCACCGACAGTCTCTTTCAGCACGTTCCACACCAGTTCGTTGTAGATGTACGCATAATGGTTATGCATTTTCTGTGGATCAGAACCGTCGAACCACTGCACATCCGTGGGTATACGTTCGCCAAAGTCGGTTTTGAAGCAGTCAACGCCAATATCCACCAGACCTTTCAGCTTATTGGCATACCACTCACAGGCCTGCGGATTAGTGAAGTCATAAATCGCCAGGCCCGGCTGCCATTTATCCCATTGCCACAGGGAACCATCCGGCCGCTTGAGCAGATAGCCTTTCTCTTTCAGCTCGTTGAAAATCGGTGATTTCTGGCCAATATACGGGTTAATCCACACGCAGACCTTCAGCCCTTTTTCTTTGAGGCGGCGGATCATGCCTTCCGGATCCGGGAAGGTCAGCGGATCCCACTCAAAGTCGCACCACTGGAAGGCTTTCATCCAGAAGCAGTCAAAGTGAAAAACGTGTAGCGGCAGATTGCGCTCGCCCATGCCGTCGATAAAGCTGTTGACCGTCGCTTCGTCATAATTGGTGGTGAACGACGTGGTCAGCCACAGGCCGAACGACCAGGCGGGCGGCAGCGCGGGACGGCCAGTGAACTGGGTATAACGGTTCAACACGTCCTTCGGCGTTGGGCCGTCGATGACGAAATATTCCAGATACTCACTTTCCACGCTGAACTGCACTTTCGACACTTTCTCAGAGCCGATTTCAAACGACACGCACTGCGGATGATTCACCAGCACACCGTAACCGCGGTTGGTGATATAGAACGGGATGTTCTTGTAAGATTGCTCGGTGCTGGTGCCGCCGTCACGGTTCCAGGTTTCTACCGTTTGCCCGTTACGCACCAGCGCGGTGAAGCGTTCGCCCAGTCCGTATACCGTTTCCCCAACACCCAGATCCAGGCGCTCAAACATATAGTTGCGCCCGCTGTGGGTATCCTGCACGTAGCCGTTATTTTTTAGCTGACTGCCGGTAATACGTTCGCCATTACGCAGGAAATCCAGCGACCAGAACTCACCTTTAGTCACGCGCACGCTCAAGTTACCGCTCTTCAGCTCAGCAAATTCGGCGGTGTTGTGCATCTCGACCTTCACATCCTGCAGCACATTTAGCGGGTAATGCGGACCGGTATCCAACGCCCCCTGGAAGTGCTCCATACGCACACCCACCACGCCTTCCTGCGGCGAGAAGAAGCGCAGGGTAAACAATGGGGTATCCAGTTGCCAGGTACGTTCACGCACGTCGCGCGGCGCAACGTAGACAATCATCTCATTGCCCTGCTGTTCAACCTCGAACACCTGAATCGGGTTAATCACGTTCAGACCGGGCTGAATCAGCCAGTTTCCATCGCTAATTTTCATTGTCGGTTCCTTAGTTCTGTAATTCTTTCGTCGTAAAATCCTGCTGATTGCGGCGCGCCCCCTGAGCCAATTGATTCATGATTTCAGTCAGATACGGCGTTTTCAGGGTATAGAAGCGTTTGGCGATCACGGCACTCAGCAGGTAGCAAATAGCCGGGACTATGGTGAACAGCGCGATGATGATGCTAATGGTGGCGCCGTTCTGGGTTTTCGCTGCAGCGTCGTAGCCCCCACCTGCCAGCATCCAGCCGATCAGCGCCCCACCGAGCGCCAGGCCCAGCTTGAGCACGAACAGCGTGCCCGCAAAGCTGATCCCCGTCAGACGTTTTCCGTTACACCACTCGCCGTAATCCACGGTGTCGGACATCATTACCCACTGAATTGGCGTCACGAGCTGATGCAGTACGCCAATCACGAAGATGAAGACGAACATAGTGATGTTGGCGTGCATCGGTACGAAGAACATCGCCAGACTGACGACCGCCAGCGCGGCGTTGGTCCACCAGAAGACGCTGACTTTGCATTTCCAGTCAGTCAGCGGTTTTGCCAGCGCAGAGCCGATCAGGTTGCCGACGCAATAGGTGGTGAGGAAGGCGACAAACACTTCTGGCGTGCCCAGAATCCAGGTGACGTAATACATCATCGCCCCGCCGCGTACGCAGACAGCAAGGATGTTGAGGATGGTCAGCAGGCCGACGATGCGCCATTGATCGTTCTGCCAGATGTCGCGCAGGTCTTCACGCATTGAGTTGCTGCTCGGCGGCGCTTCCACGCGTTCTTTGGTGGTGAAAAAGCAAAATGCCAGCATCAGGAACGCCACAACCGAGAGCACGGCAATCCCGCCCTGAAAGCCGAACGCTTTATCCTCGCCGCCAATCAGATTTACCAGCGGCATCATCAGCACGGTGGAGAGCATGCCGCCCGCCGTCGCCAGCACAAAGCGCCATGACTGCAGGGAGATGCGCTGCGTGGGGTCATTGGTGATCACGCCGCCCAGCGCACAATAGGGAATATTCACCACGGTATAAAGCAGGGTCAGCAGCGTGTAGGTGATTGCGGCATAAATCATTTTGCCATGCAGGCTGAGATCCGGTGTGCTGTAGGCGAGCACACAGACCAGACCAAACGGCAGTGCGCCAAACAGTACCCACGGGCGAAATTTCCCCCATCGCGACCGGGTGCGGTCGGCGAGCAGTCCCATGCAAGGGTCTGAGATAGCATCCAGCGCGCGGGCCAGCAGGAACATGGTGCCGACAAATCCGGCCGGAATACCAAAAATATCGGTATAGAAGAACATCATATATAACATGACGTTATCGAAGATAATGTGGCTCGCCGCATCGCCCATTCCGTAGCCAATCTTCTCTTTAACGGACAAAATCTCACTTTTCATTACGCATCCTTGTTAGCACTTTCACACGCACTGATACCGGTTACAGTTCTTGTAAACCATCCCTGTGAGCGCGGGTATTCCGATATCTCGTTATCAAATTACGATTCTTGTTTTCTGTGATCAGAGTTGCGTCGAAAAATGTGATGAAATGTAACTACCGGATTTATTGAGGATTTATATGAAACCGATCATGGCAAGACAAAAGGGAAGTTAAAAAAGTGAGTGAGGGGGTGTGGAAACCGTAGGAAGTAGCTATAATGCGCCCCGCCTCCATGTAGCAATCGAGGCGCGGAAGATCGTCATCTCCGGTGAGGTGGCTGGACTTCAAATCCAGTTGGGGGCGCCAGCGTTCCCGGGCAGGTTCGACTCCTGTGATCTTCCGCCAAAATTCCTATTTTTTGATGATTTTTTTGTAATGGGTTGTTGACTCTTCTAGCCATCCAGGTTGTTCTAAGTTTTTAATAACCCATTGTATGAATTTCTCAGAATAACGATGTCTATTATCAATGGTATAATGCATATCAGATCGTTTTGCTTTCTGTATATTATGCTTCTTAATTATTGCGGTGAAAGAAAATTTCGTGAGTACAACATTCTTCTGTTGGCTATTTATTTTCTCAATTGCTGAACCTTGATAATAAGGATGAGTTATATCAGGATCTCTAGTTTCTCGAATAATTATTGCATTACTACCTTGGTTTCCTAAACCCAATGATAAATCACTATCTTTCTCACATTTAGTAAGTGTAAGCTTATAGTCAATTGATATACTAAATTCATTTGAGTTTTGTTCTTTAGAAGCTTTATGAAATCTTGTCAGAAACTCACGTGCAACATTTGCAGTCATCTCACCATAGTTTTCTTTAATAGTGGATATATCACTTTTAGGGCCATCTACAACTAAGCTTAACATTCCAACGCTCTGTCCAGCTAATGGTGACATACCTGTTTCTTTCAAATAACGTTGTTGATAATTTAAAACATTAGCCTGAAAAAGACGAGAAAGCTCCGGTTGTAACTCAGGTAATAATAAATGTATAGCCCCATCTCTAAGTTCAATTAAAGTATCTAGATTTTTCTTAACAGGATCATTTTGCTGCAACCTTTTATTAATTGCATCAGTTATACTTACAGAATATCCATTTTTCTTAAAAACTGCATCCATGCCTAAATACTTAAGTAATTCTGCTTTTAACAATAGCTCCCAAGCATTGACTGATAGTATACAAAATGCTTCAACTCTATTATCTAGTGTTGGCCTATTATATACCTCCAATGACAAAACAAATGCATCCAAACTTCTTTTCAGGAGAGATTTATAAATTTTTGTTTCTGGTGTAAGATTTTTTGCTCTTAAAGATTGAGACATCAAACAAATAAAATCGTCATTTGATATCGTCTGTATTCCTTCACACTTCCATAGCTTACCATTCAAACTATTTAAATATATTCCATTCAACTTCTCATTTATATATTTTCTTATACTGTTTTCAGTATAACCAGTTTCAGTAGCTAACTCAGTAATCGTGAATAACTTTCTAGACTTTTCAAATCTTCTTAGCACATCCAATAACTTCAATTGGTTAGCTGTTCTAGCCATTTCAAATTCCCTCTCAAATAATAATGCCTATGAACTTACCCATTGGGTTTAATACCTTTCCTCCGCAACGCCTCCCTCGCCAGTTCCTTCAACCAACTGGCGAGACTTACCCCTTCTTCAGCAGCTACTGCATCCAACTGCTCCTTCAATGCCGGATCAATACGCATTTTGAACTGCGGTGACTGACCGCCGCCTTTTGGTTTTTTTTCGCGCGATATGATTGACATGGGGCCACCTATCCAATTACTCTCACTATATAGGAGGCCACCTAAAAGCCTTCTACACTAGCAACGCCCCGTTGTGCGGGAACACAGCCGGAGCGTCTAACCTCACCACTATCAAGGAGTTGATTATGGCTGATTCGCATTCTACCCCAGACAGCGACCAATCCGGAACCGAGCGTTCGGTAATTGTGGGATATCGCCCGAATGTTTTCGACAAATCTACACCCAAAATTATTCTTTCCGGCAAATGGCTCCGTGCGGCAGGGTTTGATACCGGGCAACAGATTACCGTAAAAGTGATGAACGGCTGTATCGTCCTGATGGTCTACGGCGAGCAGGAACAACGATTGCAGGATGAGCTGCAAGAGGCAAATCAGAAGCTGAACAGAATTGAGAGCACGCTGGCGACTCTCCAGTGAAGTACGGCTGAACCTGTAAGCGTTACTTACAGGTTCACTTGGTGCCGGATGGCGCTTGCGCTTATCCGGCCTACGAACTGCACACAGCAAAAAATAACGTTGCGGCCATTCATTTTCAGTTGTTCGGTTTTACCGAACAACTGCCATAACCATCCTATTTAATACGTAAAAAAGCCGCCGATCGGTTAATCAGCGGCTTTTCCATTACCAGCAACTACATCAGAAGTTATATTTCACGCCGAGCATACCGCGGGTATCGCTGTAGCCTTTGTCGCCTATCTGTTGGGCCACGTTGCTCCACACGTTGAGACGCGGGGTGATTTGCCCTTCTACGCCGACTTTCAGCTCGCCGATGTTCTTCGTGCCGCGCATGTCGTTGCTCACATCATCCATCTTCACGCTGGTCGTCTGCGTGTTGTGGATCCAGTTGGCTTCGACAAACGGCTGGAACTCGCGTGATTTACCGTCGTCGATGGCATTGTGACCGTTGATAAAGGCCTTCACGCCCAGGCGGGTCATCAGGTTGCCATCGGTATTGTCTTTCACGCGGGTACCGTTCGCTTCGCGGTGGCTGTCGGCCTGCACGTCCATCCATACCACCTGCGCTTTCGGTTGCAGCCAGTAGCTGTTGCGCTCGTTTTCACCCAGTTTGAAGCTGTAACCGACTTCTACCGAAGCAGTGATCCCGCTGGATTTGTATTTCTCTGTCGCCTGCTCCTGGCCCATCACCTTGTTATCAAACCAGTTGTACAGCATCCAGGTGTCCACGTAGGTGCCGGTTTTGTCTGCGTCATTGGCATACCATGTGCCGTACAGCCCTACGCTGTAACCGGTAACCTGACCACGTGAATGGTAGCCGGTCAGGCTGGACTGCGTGCGGTTCTGGCTGTTGGCGTAACCAGCCATTGCGCCGATGTGCCAACGGTCGAGGCCGTCGCTACTCCACTGCGCCAGATCACCGCCCAGCTGCAACACATAGCTGTTGCTTTGGGTTTTCAACTGCCCGCTACCGTCTTTAAAGCGGGTATGCGCCCCGACGTTACGCATCCACATACTGGTGACTTTTTTCTCGCCCGTCAGCATGTCGATGTACTGCGTTTCGCCCAGACGATCGTGCAGTCGGGTCATAAACAGCGTGTTAGCGGCGTAGTTGTTCGCCAGATAACTGCCTGCTTCCGGGCGGTATTGCTGCTCGGTGACCGGAGGTGCGACAGGTATTTCCGGCTCAGGGATTATCGGATCGACCGGGTCTGGATCGACAGGACCTGGGTCAATAGGGTCAACCGGATCCGGGTCAACGGGGTCTGGGTCGATGGGATCTACCGGGTCCGGATCTACCGGGTCCGGTTCTTCCGGATCCGGCGGAGCAGGAATAAAGCTGGTCAGATACCAGTTGCTGCCCTTTTGCACCACGTTATAGTCGTACGCACCGGCAACAATACGGCCTGCTTTCTCAAAAGTACCGTCAGAATTACCGGCTACTTCGATGATCTCAATACCTTCAACGGTCTGCGCCCCGGTTCCGCCAATGTTGTTCACCGCCACAAACGCATTACCCGCGGTATTGCCGAGCACTTTCAGCTTGTCGGTTTCGGAGGTGTCGTCATTCAGGACGGTATTGAAAACCAGTTTGCCGCCGTTGCCGGTGAAATCTTCATTAATGGTAAGCGTCTGCCACGGTTCGCCGTCAGTATGCCCAAAGTTTACCACTGACCCGCCGTTCAGCGTCAGGTCGGTGAGCGTTGAGCTTTTGGTCATGTTCCAGGTCGCATCGCTCATTTGCAGCGAGATAACACCCGTTCCGGCCGTGACGCTGGTGATGTATGACGCCCCACTCCACAACGAGTTGTCGGTCATGTTGAGCGTAATGGTACTGTTTTGCTGCGGCAGGCTGCTGGTCGCGGCTGTCGCGCCAGCGGCGTGAAGATCGCCGTCGATAAGGAAGCGCCCGCCAGCGGAGCCGTCTACGGAGCCGCCCGTTTCGGTGCTGATGGCATAACTTTCATTGCTGTGATTGCCCGCCATGGTAATGGCGGCGCCGCCTGCCAGGTTTATCGCACCGCGTGAAGCCGCATACAGACCGCGTGGCGCTTTGCTGTAAGACGCCGCTTTCGCCGAATTGTTTACGTTGATCGTCGCGTTTTCGCCGAGATTCACGGTTGCATTGGTGGAATAAACCGCATGGGCGCTTGCACCGCTCACCGAAATGGTGGCGTTATTGCCCAGTTCCGTTTTGGAAGATGAGGCGGCATAGATCCCTGTCGAGGAAGCACCCGACGTCTCGATAGTGGCGTCATCACCAAGGCGGATCGAGGAACCACTCTGCCCGGTGCGAAGACCTTCTGAGCCGTCGCCGATCGTCACAATGTGTGCCCGGTCGCCGACGACAATCGTATTTTTAGCCTGCGTGGCGTCTTTCATTGCGTTTGCAGTGATACCACGCCCCTGATAACCGGTGGTTTGAATATACAGATCGTCGCCGACGTAAATGCTGGCTGAGCCTTTCCAACCCTGGCTATAGGAGTTGTAACCGGCGTTAATACCGTCACCATCCTGACCGTCCACATAAATGCTGGTGCGATCTCCGGTGATGATAAAAACCGGGTTATCCGGCGTATTGGCCCCGTGCGTACGAATACCGTCAACATCTTTACCATTATTAGCGGCATTCTTCGACTGTGTGCGAATCGTCAGGTCGTCACCGAAAATAACGCCTGGGCTACCCGTCGCGCTATTCTGAATAACGGTAATGGAGTGCTCGAAGGCTTCTGCTCCTGGCCCATTGAGCGTTAACCCATTGCCAAAAACAGGAATGGTGCCAGCACTCCATTGATAAACATAATTCGGCGTAGCGCTGGTTTTAGCGAAACTGGCATTCGCCTGTGCAGGAAATAAAGCCTGCAACTCCGGGGGCAGACTACTAACCAGACCGCTGGAAGGAAGACTATCAACATCAATCCAGGCTGCATGGGCCGAAAATACCATAGAAGTTAATGCGGCTGAAACCGCGATGGCAATACGAGAGTAAGATTTGGGATTTGGCATATTAGCCTCCTGCTATTAGGCGTAGAGCGTCCACCACATCGCAAGGATGTGAAATAATAAAAATCAGAAATGCGTTATAAAATATTCGATAGTATTTTATGAATACTATGGCCCAACTTATCTTCAAGCCGGAGCTTATAGACATATATTTTCTTAATATCAATATTATCTATTTGGGTAATTTGCTGAATACTTTTTCCTGAGACAAATCGCTTCAGTAATATCATTTCTGTATAGTTGAGTGTGCGCCCACGTTTACTGTTAGCGAGATGACCGGTAAATAATCGTCTCATTTTCTGATGCTGTACGTCATCATCATCATCAGAATATATAATCCCTTGTATTTTATTGCTTTTCGACAGCCAGTAGTTGGCTAACGGCGCCAGGTTCCGGTCCGCTATCAAAACAATATGCATGCCGCTATAAGCCAGACGATCAACCCATTGCGGGTCGGCAAACAGGCGCAGGTTCGGGAAAGAGAAGTCCACAAAAATAAACCCGCGCGACAAATGGTTTTGATTATTAAGCAGAAGTTTTTCAATAATTCCTTTTTGCAGAAAGCCATTTCCCTCAGGCCAGATAGCAAAAGCGGCACGGTGACAGTAACTGGCGCGAACCGCAGCATCCGGAAATAATTGACAGGATAATTCACAGCTTATGCAACGAACACTCTGTGATGGTGATCTCTTCATCAAAAATGACTCCTGTTATTTTTCCATAAATATTTCATTGGTAAATAAATGTGTCAATCCGACACGTACGACATTCCTTGTCAGCTAATAACAGTGGCGCTAATAAAATGTAATAAACTCCTGATGTGCTAATAAGCATGGACTGTGATTAATACGATTGCGCTAAGCTTTTTTATGCCTTATCTCAGAATAACAGTCTGGGCATTAGGAATTTTATGCATAAATTAAAATCCTAGGATAAATCTTAAAAAAGCACTATTTGCTAAAAAAACAACCGATGTAAACAATGCTCATTAATTACACAATACTGATAACTCAATCACCCTTGAAGTGCTGTGGATAAATATAATGATAATTCAGATAAACCTGTAATGAATTCTCATTATTTAACATTAGTTAATTTTACCTAAGAACTTGATCAGCTAACACGTTGTATGTAAAGAACATTTAAATCTTAAGTGAAATTCTTATCTGCGATCACGTACAAAGAGTGAGGCATATTATCGATTTGGATGTAAAATTTAAGGTAAGTGTTGGCACATGCGGTGATACGTTTAGGTTACTGAGGGCTGGGCAATTGTACCTTATCAATCAGTTGGTCGAATTTAATCCTGATAACAAAAGCCTGGTCAATCGACAGACAGGGCGAGCAATTCAACTACAGATACCAGCCTCGCTCTGTTTTCTCTATTTAATTACTCACGCAAGTGACATTGTTTCTCAGAACACGTTGATTAAAGTGGGCTGGGGTGAGAGAAATAATGTGACCACCACCAACACATTTTACCAGGCTATTCTGACGCTACGTAATGCTCTGGCGGATGTGGGTCTGCCGAGAGATACGGTAAAAACAATTTCCCGGCGCGGGCTTGCATTAAATGAAAATACGCAGGTTGAGGCGATAACACATCCTCAAAGTGAAGTTTACCAGCCACCGGTTATAGAGGATTACGCGCCCCCAAAGATAATTGCTCCCGCGCCTCAACAAACGACGCGGGGACCCTGGTGGTACATTATATTTAGCACGGGCATCGTTATTGCCACCCTGATTATCTGGCTGGTGTGGTATCAGACGCGTCCTGTTATGCCGTTTAGTAAATTCGTGTCTGTTTCTATGCAAGTTCCCTCTCGGCAAAACTGTAAAATTTATTACTCACCAAATGAGCACGACCAGGAGAATTATTTCAATCTGATGCAACTGCATCCCTATCTCTGCGAAAACAACAAGCACGTCTTCCTTTCCGGCTACCGCAAAGCGGAGAGGATCGTGGCGTTTGTCTGTGATAAAGATGCGCGGATAGATGCTAACGCGTTTTGTACTACCCACTATTACTGGATGCGCGGGTAATGAAAAAAATACATCACCTTATTCTGCTGGTAATCGGTCTGGCGACGTTGCTCGGTTCAGGCGGGTGGCTATGGTATTCACGCTTTGCCGAAAAGCCGCTGAGTTGCATCGGCAACGTGGAATGGAATATTGGCAGCAATCGCTTTGCCGGTACGTTAGCGTTTCGGATGTACGATAATGCAGGTTTGGCCACCATTACCGGAAAACTGTACGGACGTAATACCTCAGACATCAGCAGGAACATTTATTTCAACTACACCAGACAGCACGAAGCCCGGGTGCTACAGGCGATGCAGGTGGTCAAAACCTTCGCAGACAGCGCCGATGAAACGGATATTAACAATACCTTACCCGGTTTTTACCGCCAAAGCGGACGAACCCTCAGTCTGGTCATGGAAGAGTATAAGGGCACATGGATCTTTGCCAGCTCCAATGTACCCTCGCTGTATTGCCGCAAGAGGTAACGTCATATCCGGAAACAAAAATCGCGCCCCCTCAATGGAATTCATATTTGTCATCATCGACTTACGCGACATGGGTCACTGAATCCTCTAATAACCCATTGCTATTCTTCATCCCGAATCAGGAAACATCCTGAATATCACGATATCCATTGCGTAATAATTAAGCGAAATGGGCGTTTTATTTTGTCCAGAAGACTTCAATCTACGGATGGATATTTGGAGAAGGCGTGGGCAGGGGCGTTTATCTCTCTCGCGAGCAATGTCTGAAGGTTCAGGCGTTATCGCATTTCAGGAAACGGTATGTTTCCGGTGTATTTTTGGCGTACATATGAGGGATACGTAATGTTTACTTTTAAAAAGTGCCTGATTGCACTTTCTATAAATTTGGCCGTTGTTTCATCAGGTTTTGCTTGTACGACCCTGCTGGTCGGTAACGAAGCATCAGCGGACGGCTCGATGCTGGTTGCCCGTAGCGCTGACAGCGATGCCCTGAAAGCGCAACATTTTGTCATTCACCCGGCAAAAAAGAATCAGACCGGGGTATACAGCACCAAAGCACATAACGGTGCGAATGACTTTACCTGGCCGCTACCCAAAAACTCGCTGCGTTATACCACTGTTCCAAACTGGAAAACCCAACTGCACGGCGCGACCGGATTTAACGAGCTGGGCGTTGGCGTGAGCGGCACAGAATCTATTTTTGCCTCACCAAAAGCGCTGGCCGCCGACCCGTACGTTGAGGATAAAGGGATCACCGAAGACGATATTCCGGATATTCTGCTGTCGCAGAGTAAAACCGCGCGTGAAGCCGTGGCGCTACTGGGCCATATCGTTGAGACCGTCGGCGCAGGCGAAGGCTTTGGCGTTGCCGTCGTCGACGATAACGAGATCTGGTATCTGGAAACCGGCAGCGGCCATCAGTGGATGGCGCAGCGTCTGCCAAATAACCAGTATTTTGCCACCGGTAACCAGGGCCGCTTACAGGATTACGATCCGAAAAACCCGGACATGATGGCGTCAAAAAACCTGATTCAATTTGCGACCGAAAAGGGTCTGTACGAACCGGCAAAAGATGGCAAATTCAACTTCTCCAAAGCCTATACCCGTGATGATGAGCGTGACCGCACGTATAACGACCCTCGCGTTTGGACCATCCAGAAAGAGTTCAATCCTTCCGTAAACCAGGATATGGCCAAAGGACGTGAATTCCCGGTCTTCATGACGCCAGAGAAGAAAATGACACTGGACGATGTGAAGGCCGTACTGCGTAACCATTATGAAGGCACCAGCCATGACCCCTACACCAACGGTCTGAACGGCAAAGAGCCATGGCGTCCGGTCAGCGTCTTCCGCACCTATGAAGCGCATGTTATGCAGGTCCGTCCGTGGTTGCCAAAAGAGATCGGTGAAACGACCTACATTGGTTTGGGCATGGCTGATCTCACCGCCTTTGTTCCGTACTACAGCGGCCTGAAAGCGTATCCGGCTAACTATACGATGGGTACCGATAAAGCGGACGATCAGTCTATCTACTGGAAATATCGTAAATTACAAACGCTGACGATGACCGATTATCCGAAGCTCGCGCCAATCGTCAAAAAAGCCTACAAAGCGTGGGAAGACAAAGTGGCCAAGGAGCAAAAAGAGGTTGAAGCAGAGTATCTGAAGATGGCGAAAACTGATAAACCAGCCGCCGATAAGATGCTGAATGACTTCAACCTGCGCATCATGGCCGACGCCGAGAAGCTGACGGAAGATCTGACTAATCAGCTATTTACCATCCGCACCAAAGACATTCAGTCTGATATCTTCTTTGCAAACGCTGCGAAAAAAGACTGAGTAACGACGCGATAGTATTCTGGCGTAAAGCGCTTACTAGCTTTGCGCCAGCATTTCACACAGCGCCTTCACTGCGTCGTGCAGCAGACGGACTGCTCTTGAAAGCTGCTTCCGATGGGGACAAATCATATTCAGCGGGACTTTCTCCCCCTGATAATCCGGCATCAGCAGTTGTAATCGACCGTCACGCACATCTTCGCTGACATCCAGCCACGACTTGTACGCCACACCTTCCCCGGCAATTGCCAGCCGTCGGATCACTTCCGCATCGTCGCTCATAATGGTGCCGTTAACCTGCACACTACTGACCTCGCCGTTGCGCGTAAACGTCCAGCGATCGTGCAGACGGCCGCGTAAAACGAAGGTCATGGCGTTGAGCTGTGTTAAATCATCCGGGGTTTGCGGCGCGCCGTTTTGTGTAACCCATTCCGGTGATGCCACCAGCACACGTCGGTTACTCGGTGCAACGGGCAGCGCAATGTAAGACGCGTCTTCGGTATTGCCATAGCGAAACGCAACATCGACGGGGTCTTTAAAGACATCGGTCACCTGATCGGAGAAAAAGATCCGCAGGCGCAACGCAGGATAACGGCGTCGAAACGACTGAAAAACCGGCAGCAGCAGGTTACGGCCAAGATCGGAAGGCACGGCGATTTGCAGCGTGCCAGAAACTTCATCTTCTGGGGTCTGAATTTTTTGCAGCCCGGCATGCATCACGTCCAGCATCTGGCGGGCATAGGGTAGCCAGACCTCGCCCTCCGGCGTCAGGCGTAGGCTGCGCGTGGAGCGGGCGAACAAGCGGATAGCCAACGTAGACTCCAAGCGTTTGATAGCTGAACTGACCTGAGCAGGCTGAACGCCGACTTCGCGCGCAGCATCGCTAAAACTATTCAGCGCCGCGGCGCGGACAAACAACGTGAGATCTTCAAGCCGGAACATTTTCACTCCCCGAGTATAAGTCCTGTCGCCGTAGGGCTATTTTTCCCGTTCTGCTACCGGTTTACCATCGAATTATTCAACTGATTCCTGTGACCGGAGAGACCATGAAAGCCATCGCTATTACCCGCGCCGCGACCGACGGCAATAACATTGAATTTTTACAAGAGATTGACCTGCCCATGCCAGTCGCTACCGGGCACGATCTGCTGGTTGAAGTGAAAGCCATTTCCGTCAATCCCGTTGATACCAAGGTTCGCGAAGGTTTTAACGCCGATGTGCCGCGCGTTCTGGGCTGGGACGCCGTTGGCGTGGTGAAGTCCGTGGGTGAAGCCGTCACCCTGTTCACACCTGGCGATGAAGTCTGGTATGCCGGAGCGCTGGGCCGCACTGGCAGTAACAGTGAATTTCAGCTGGTTGATGAACGTATTACCGCGCTGAAGCCAAAAACACTGGATAATGCTTCTGCTGCGGCGCTGCCGCTGACCGCCATCACCGCCTGGGAAATGCTGTTCGACCGTCTGGGCGTTGAGGAAAATAGCAATGAAGATGATGTGTTATTGATCGTTGGCGCGGCTGGCGGCGTCGGTTCTATTCTGACGCAACTGGCCAGTAAGCTGACCAAAATGACCGTCATCGGTACGGCATCACGTCCGCAGAGCCAGAAATGGGTTCGTGAAGCGGGCGCTCATCATGTGATTGACCACAGCAAGCCGTTGACGGAAGAGCTGGCACGGATAGGCATTAAAAAGGTGACGCACGTTGCCAGCCTGAACAATACCGAGCAGCACTATTCGCAAATTATTGCCGCCCTGGCACCGCAGGGCAAACTGGCGTTGATTGACGATCCGCACACTCTCGATGCGCGTCCGCTGAAGGCCAAAAGCATTTCGCTGCACTGGGAGTTTATGTTTACCCGTTCGATGTTTACCACCCACGACATCATTGCGCAGCATCAGTTACTGACCCGCGTGGCACAGCTGATCGACAGCAACACCATCCGCACCACGCTGGGCGAACATTTTGGCGCGATCACCGCGGCAAATCTGCAAAAAGCCCACGCGCAAATTGAAACCGGTCGTTCGGTCGGCAAGATTGTGCTGGAGGGGTTTTAACATGTCAGATTCAGAAGTGATTTCAATTATTGCGGTACTGAAAGCCAAACCAGGGAAAATCGATGCACTGAAACAGGCACTGCAGGCTCTGTTACTGCCTACTCGCCGGGAGCCGGGCAATATTGAATATGCCCTGTTCCAGTTACGCGACACGCCGGATGTGTTTTACGTGCGCGAATCCTGGCACGGTCAGGCCGGTCTGGACGAGCATATCGCTCTGCCACATTTCCAGACGTTCATTCTACAAATGAACGATCTGCTAGCCGAACCGCTACGGCTGGATTATCTGACGCCGATTGCGCCATAAAATAACTGCCGAAGCCCCCTGCCGCGCGGGGGGCTACACCAGTCATGTCTCACTCGCTTCGCTATCTCTGCTATGATGCCTGCACACAAATAAAACAAAACAACATGCCGAGGGAAAGATGAGTTCCACCAGAAGAGGGATGATGAACGTCCTGATTGCCGCCGTATTGTGGGGAAGTTCAGGCGTTTGCGCGCAGTACATCATGGAGCAAAGTCAGATGTCGTCGCAGTTTCTGACCATGACACGTCTGATTTTCGCCGGGCTGATTCTGCTGATGCTCTCTTTCGTTCACGGCGACAAAGTGTTCTCCATTATCAAAAACCGCAAAGACGCCATCAGCCTGCTGATTTTTTCCGTAGTTGGAGCGCTCACCGTACAGCTCACCTTTCTGCTGACCATTGAAAAATCCAACGCCGCTACCGCGACGGTGCTGCAATTTTTGTCACCGACCATTATCGTGGCGTGGTTTTCCGTGGTGCGCAAAGCTCGACCGGGGATTTTAGTGCTGACCGCAATCTTCACCTCGCTTATCGGCACCTTCTTACTGGTCACCCACGGTAACCCAACGTCGCTGTCTATATCACCTGCCGCGCTGTTCTGGGGAATTGCCTCGGCGTTTGCCGCCGCGTTCTACACCACCTACCCCTCAACGCTTATCGCGCGCTACGGCACGCTGCCGGTTGTCGGCTGGAGTATGTTAATCGGCGGCATGATCCTGCTGCCGTTTTATGCCGGACAGGGCACTAATTTCGTGGTGAATGGCAGTTTGATTCTGGCGTTTTTCTATCTGGTGGTCATCGGCACGTCGCTGACGTTTAGCCTGTACCTGAAAGGCGCGCAGATGATTGGCGGACCGAAAGCGAGCATTTTAAGCTGCGCAGAACCGTTGAGCAGCGCGTTGCTGTCACTACTGTTGTTAGGTATTACCTTTACCCTGCCAGACTGGCTGGGCACGCTTTTAATCCTCTCATCGGTAGTGCTGATCTCAATGGACTCACGTCGCCGCGCCAGAGCGGTTTAACCCCAACCGGCGCGGCAACGGGTCATGATTACCAACCCGGAACCGCGCCGCCGTTAAAGATAGTTTCTGCCGCCTTTGCCACTTCCGGTGACTGATAAGATTGCAGGAATTCTTTCACATTCTCGGCATCTTTGTTGTCTTCTCGCGCCACCAGGATGTTCACGTACGGTGAGTTTTTGTCTTCGATAAATACGCTGTCATGTACCGGGGAAAGCCCGGTTTGCTGGATGTAGGTGGTACTGATAATCGCTACATCCACTTTCTGATCGTCCAATACGCGCGGCAACTGCGCGCCTTCCAGTTCCATAATTTTCAGATGCCGCGGGTTATCAGTGATATCCAACGCTGTTGGCAGCAGGCCGGTATCCGCTTTCAGCGTAATTAACTTCTCTTTTTGCAGCAGCAACAGCGCCCGCCCGAGGTTGGTTGGATCGTTAGGTATCGCAATCGTTGCACCGTCTTTTAGTTCAGCGACGGTTTTGATTTTCTTCGAATACCCTGCCATCGGGAACACAAAGGTATTGCCCACCGCAACCAGCTTATAGTCGTGTGCTTTATTATCTTGTTCGAGGAACGGACGATGCTGGAAGACGTTGGCATCCAGCTCACCATGATTAGTGGCATCGTTGGGCAGCAGAGAACCGCTAAAACCCACCAGCTCCACCTCAAGGCCATATTTTTCTTTAGCGACTTTCTTCGCGACCTCCGCCACATCCTGCTCGGCACCGTTAATCACACCCACTTTGATATGCTTTGCATCACTGCTCTGTTGATCGCATCCTGCCAGCAATAACCCCGCCAGTAATACCGCCGCCCCGGCCCCAAAAAAAGGTATCTTCAGCTTCACGTTCTATCCTTTTGCAATAACCGCCTGATGAGTAATGAAATGACTATAGCGGCAAGGTCGCTGCGGTTTAAAAAACGAAAAAGCATCAGCAAGAAGAAAAAGGCATAACAGGGAAAGAGAAGGATTAGTCTGAATGTGCCGCCAGTTCGTCCAACGAAAGTCCGGTAATAATCAGCACCAGTTCACGATCAATACCCTTCTCCAGCATGGCATGGGCTATCCGCAACGCTTCGTCTTGTTTACCTTCGAGTTTACCCTCTAATAAACCCCTTCTTCGCCCCGACTCGCGTAAGCATTCTGCAATAGTCATTAATCTCTCCTTGTGTTGGGGAACGCGTAAAGCCACCTCGCGAATAAACGCCTCGAAACGCGGTGCGCTGCCAGACTGCATCAGATAATTAAATAGCGTTTCTACCTGGCTGTCATTAGCGTATCCCTTAACCAGCAGAGCAACCAGGTTATCCACCAGCACCATCAGGTCACGTTCACGTATATGCTTCTGGACAAGCTCAAGTAGCGCCATCCGCCGATGCTGCATAATCTCATCATCAGACACCGCCGTGATGTCTACCAGCGGGAAGTCAGAGCCATAAAGCTGCCGCGCAGTTTGTGGATCGTCAAATTCATCCAGCCAACACAGCGAGTATGGATACGGGCTGTCAACGCCATGATAAAAAAGTATCGGCACCACCAGCGGCAGCGTTTTGTGTCCTGCATCAAGATGCTTTTGCATCGTAGCAATGGCATAACGCATCATCCTGAATGCCATATGAGCATCTGGCGAGCTTTGGTGTTCAATCAACGCGTAGATATAGCCTTTACCGGTTCTAGTTTTTAGCGACCACAGAACATCGGAATAACTGGCACGCAGATCCTCCTCAATAAAACTCCCGGGTTCCAGTTTCAGTGTATCCAGATCGCAAAGCTCATGTAATGACGCAGGAAGATAGGTATCAAGAAAATCCCGCGCCGTATCTGGATGACCTAAGAATTTTTTAAACACCGCATCATGCGGTGTAGATGTTGTTGGTTTTTGCACGGCGGTCCGTCACCGGAAGAACAAGATGACGGGACATTACTCGCCAATGCTACAGACGACATCAGGGAAATTATCTCTCTGCGAGGCACTTTCGAGGATAAATACATGCTGGTGCAATATATTCATTTTCAGGGAAGGGGGTTCGCAAAAATGCCCGGTGGCACCTAACGCTTACCGGGCATTTTTTGTGTGCCATCCGGCGATAGCAACATCACACCAGGGCTTTGACTATCTCCATCAACCTGATGATATCTGCAGGCCGGGTATTACCGGTCTGTGGGTCGATAATCGAGCTGTAAACATGCGGCATGACGCGCGGTACTCCTGCTTCCAGACAGGATTGCAGGATAATGCCGAAGTTATCGAGATCGATACCGCCGGTCGGCTCAATCAACGTCATGCCGTTGCGCACCGCTGTCGTCGCCAGTGCGTACAACTCAGGCAGGGACTGCTCACCGCCCATCGGGAAGAACTTCGCCGCATGCGCGCCAGAGTCCAGCATCATACGTACCGCTGCATCACAGGAAACGCGGGCTGGCGTGCCCTGGCTGCTGCTGACACCAGTGGAGATCAACACTTCCCCCGGCATGCCCGTGGGACTGACTAACGCGTTGATATGGGTCTGTTCACCGCCCGTTGCCGCCAGCGCGCCTGCCGCAAAACCACAACCGGTAAAGGTCTGGTTGACGTGTGCCGGATGGACCTGTGAGGCAATCATCGCCGCTTTGTAATACTGCGCCGGGTCGCCCGCCCCCAGCCCCACGGAAATCGACGGCACGTCGACCATCCAGCGTTTCACTTCCTTAACCCCTTCCTCAACCGAGGAGAACTGCGCCGAAAGAATGCCGATCACCGCGTGACCTTCGGCAGCGTCATAGATTTCCCGGGCGTTGGCGATATCCTTCGCCAGCACGTTAATAGCCACTTTATTGCGATAAAAATTAATGTGCTGCATGGTCTGCAATCTCCTTTAGTCGGGCCACGATCAGTGCCATTTCCCCTTCTGCAACCGTACGCGGGTCAAGACTAAAGACGCCCTGATGAAGGTTGTAACGGCGAGCGTAAATCGCGATATCACCCTCTCGCAGCTGCGCTTCTACGGCGTAAGCATCCATCCCCAGCTCTTGTGCATTCACCCGAATACGAATCCGCCAGATGGCGCGCCCGGCTTCGTCCTGCTCAATATCCGCATCCAGTCCGCGAATCGCTGAAATCGCCTGCGCCACGGGGCGAAGCTCTTCGGCGGTGACCACGGTTTGCCCCTGATGATAGTTTTCCAGGGCATACACCAGCCCGACCATATTCTCTTTGCCGATCTTCATCGCCCGGGCAATTCCGTGGTGCTGCGCTTTACACGCGGCAATCCACTTTTTCTTTCCGGTGATAAACCCGGAGGTCGGCGCGTTAAAGGCTTTTGCCCCGCTGTAGACCACCATATCCGCCCCGCTCGCCACCCAGGCGTGTAAGTCTTCCTCGGCGGCGGCATCGACAATCAGCGGCAGGTTATGAACCTGCGCAACCCGTACGAAGTCTGCAATGCTCAACATGCCTTTCTGCACGCAGTGGTGCGATTTCACGTACAGCAGCGCGGCGGTGTTATCGGTAATCGCGCTCTCCAGCTGCCAGCGGGCCGCCAGATTACTTGAGCCAACCTCCACCACCCGTCCGCCGCCTAAGCGGATCGCGCTGGTGATGGGCGCACCGTAGTCAACGTTATGCCCGCGCAGCATGACCACTTCATTGGCCATACCCGCGCTGTCCGGCATCAGCGTGACACTAGCCTGGTCACCGCGGGTAATGGCGGCGGCAACGGCAATCGCAATACCCGCCGAGGCGCACGAAGTAACATAGCTGTCCTCCGCGCCGGTGTAGCGGGAAACCAATTGACCGGTACGGTCCACCAGCCGGTCAATTTCAACAAAGGCCGAAGCTGCCCGCGCGGTGGCTTGCATCACTTCCGGCGCAACGCTGGAAACGCCCAGAATCGTCATCTTGCCGCAGGCGTTAATCACCTGTTTTAGCCCCAATTGTTGGTAGATATTCTGTGTCATGGCTTACAGCACTCCCAGTAGCGAGCAGACCACGCTGAGCGCAACAATCGACAGCAAAATCGTGGTGTAACGCGGCCCTTTCTTCACCAGATAGAAATAAATGGCGAACACCGCCGCCAGCGGCAACAGACCGGGAGCAATAGAGTCGAGGATTTGCTGAACCACCACTTCAGAGCCTTTCAGGGCGCTGAGTTTTAACGGCGTGGTGATCTTGACGTAGCTCGCAGAAAGCGCACCCATCATGATCAGGCCCAGCACGTTCGCGCCGTAGATCAGTTCCTTTATTCGCCCTCCCTGCAGCAGACCAATTATCGAGTCACGTCCCAGCGTATAGCCTTTGTGCACCATACCGTAGCTGATTGCCAACGTAACGGCCGGGTAGAGGATTAACGGTACAATTCCGCCCATCGCGCTGCCATTGGCGGCGAATGGGATAAAAATAGCAATTAACAGCGGCATCACGGCGGCCCAGATGATCGAGTCCCCCATCCCGGCCAGCGGTCCCATTAGCCCGGTTTTAATCCCGGTAATTGAAGCATCGCTGATCGGCTCGCCGCGGGTTTTCTGTTCCTCCATTGCAATGGAGATCCCCTGAATCACCGCCCCGAACGTCTGCTCTGAGTTGAAGAAGTTCAGATGGCGTTTCAGCGCTTCTACCTGTTCCTCTTTTTGCGGGTAGAGCTTTTTGATGATCGGCGTCATCGAGGCGCAGAAAATCAGGCTCTGCAAACGCTCATAGGAGCTGGAAACTTCTGCACCCAGCCAGTAGATAAACCAGGCTTTGGTGATATCGGCTTTGGTCAGCGTGCCGCTTTCACGCGCACGCTCCACCAGTTCATGTTGCATTACGTCGCTGCTCATCATGCTGCTCCTTCATTTTTCGCCAGACCTTTAATCAGGAAAGCCACGCAGGTACCAAAGATTGCCATCGCCATGATGTCTACCTTCAGGTACAGCACCGCAAAGAAACCGCCGATAAACCACGGCAGAAGGCTCTTTTTACCGATCACCATAATGGTAATGGCGAAGCCCAACGCTGGCAGAATGCCGCCCATAATTTCAAAGGAGTGCGTCAGCCAGTGCGGCATCAGCTTGAGGAAGCTTTCCACCACGTCCTGACCAAAATAGTTGGCGGCGAAAACCACCGGGAAACGCAGTACAAGGCCAAGCAACGCCGGGTAGAGGAATGCACAGCGCATAATGCCCGCCATATTGGCCGTTTCCGCATGCTTGTCGGCCATATGCACCCACGCTGCGTTTAACGTGCGGCGCAACTGGTCGAGGAACACGCCGATGACGCCAAACGGGATCGCCAGCGCGATAGCCAGGTTCGGGTCCATTCCGGCCTTCACAGCGATAGGAATTGAAATACAGGCGGCCAGCGCAGGATCCGACGGGACGTTACCGCCTGGCGTAGAGGTCACGCCGAGATAAACCAGCTGCATACCGGCACCGATGATCATCGCCGTTTCCATGTTGCCTAACAGCAAGCCAACGAATACGGCAATCACGACCGGTTGCAGCAGCATAGCGGAGAAGGTGTAGCCAAGGCGTAATCGGGCAAACCAGTAATACAACCCCATCAGGCTTGCAAAGACTAAAGTATCCATAGTTAAGTACCCTGTTATCAAAGAATTAGAATTTTTTCAGGATATCGTCCAGCGACTGAGGCTTATCTTCCGGGATAGTCTGGAAGAACACCTGAATCCCACGATTTTTCAGGTCGCTCAGAATGCCGACGTCTTTTTCATCCAGCGTAATGTTCTGGAATACCGCTTTGCGGTTTGGCCCACCGCCCAGCCCACCGACCTGAATGGTAGTGACGTCAAACCCCAACTGGACCGCTTCCTGAACCGCCGCCAGAGAAGGGAACAGCACCAGCACTTTGCCGTCACCAAGCTGGTTTTCTTTCCAGGCGGCCGCAAAACTTTGGTTACCAAAGCAATCCACTTTGATGTTTGGCGGCGCGGCCATCAGGTAGATGTTTTTCATAAACGGATCGGCATCCAGCTCATCGCTAACCACCGCAATCCGGTTGGCCTGAGATTGCCCAACCCACTTGGTCACCACTTGTCCATGAATCAGACGGCTATCGATACGACATAAGACGATGTTTGCCATGATGTTTTTTCCTTATTGTGATTGTTGTAATTGACGCACGTGGGCGACAACGTCCAGGCAACTGCTACGCCCGGCGTCGACCAGTTCAGCCACGCAGGTGGTCAACTGGCCATGCTCGCGTTTGTCGAGCGCCTCCAGCAGCAAAGAGGCGTTGAGCCCGGAAATAACAGCCACCGGGTAATCGGCGCTCAGCCGCGCCGCCACGTTGGAGGTGGTGCCGCCAATAAAATCGGTCAGGATCAGTGAGCCTTCCGGCATGGTTTTCACTACGGCTTCGACGCGCTGATAAAACTCGCCGAGCGTATCAACGGGCATCAGCGCAATTTCCGTCACGCCTTTGATTTCACCCATCACCATGCGCAGGCTGTTGCAAAGCTGTTGCCCCCAGCCGCCATGGGTCAGCAGCAGGATCTGGGGCAAGGATTCAGTGGTAGTCAAAATGGCCTCCTGGCTCGATTACATAGACATAGGTAAACAGAGCAAAGGCTGTGCCAGAATTTGTGTCACGCGGGGAGGTGAGGAGCGCTGGCGAGGCAGAAAGCCGCGCCAGTAAAGGGATTAGCTATACAGCAGTTCGTAGATATAAAAATATTCCGCGTCCGATAAGCGAATGGCATAGGCCTCTTCGATCGGCAGGAAAGCGGATTTAATGACACTAAACGCGCGATTATCCAGATCCGGCTTGTTCTCCAGCGCCATCTGTAACGGTTTGCGGTTAATCACGATACGCTCGACCATACAGCAGCAGTGGATCAGGAAGCGCAGTGTCACCTGACGGCTCGGTTTGAGCGAAAGCGCGGTGGTCAGATGATTCAGCACGCCTTCCATCTCTTTGAGAATACGCTGCGGGTTGAGCACCGAAATATGGTTAATGATGCTCTCCATAGTCAACGCGCTGATAAAGCGCATCGCGCTGCGCTCCATCTCCAGACGGCGTTCGCTGCTGGAGAGATCTGGCGTCAGCAGGCTGAGTACCAGCTCGGGGCCTTGCTCAGAGAACAGCTCCTCGAGCGAGATAAACGGAATATCCGGCAGTCCTGGCTGGAAAGTGCCCACTATTCCCGCCAGGCGTTCACTGGCGTTAATCGCCTGCTGAACACGCTCCAGGCTGCGAACTTCGTTGTAATCGAGGATAACCATCCGCGTATCCTGCGACATCAACTCACCGAAGCTCTCCTCCAGCACCTTTTTGATTTTCTCTGCCGTTCCCATCCCGGTGATGCAGGAGATAACCAGCACTTTACCGCTGTTTTCCTGCTGCGGAGTACAGAGCTGACAGGGAATATTTTTGCTCTGCATCAACGCCGCCAGCTGCAGCAAGTCGCTGGTTTCGTAGCTTAAATCCAGCCCAATCTCCAGCAGGCTGGTGAGCGTGATATTGGGCATTAGCAGTACGTCTATCTGGAATAACTTACTGATCGTGCTGCCAAAATGGACCAGTGAACCAATATCCACCATCAGGATCAATCGGCGATATTGCCGGGTCTGGATCATCTGCGTAAGGGCTTCCAGCGTGTCATGCACCGACTGCTCGAAAGGCATATCGATAGCGCTGAACACCTCGCGCTCCAGCACGCGATTCACGTACTGCGCCTGACTTGTGGCGGTCGTCGCACCGTGGGCAATCAAAATCACCCCGCAGTCAGGACTGGCGTCAATCCGTTGGCGGTAATGGCGACACTCTTTGAGGAACAGGCACAGCCAGACCACCTCCGTCGCCGGACACTGAATATGCAGCAGTTCATTGATTTTTCGGCATAACAGCGTAGCGTTTTCGTATTCATCTTTGCAGCGATCGAGGATCAGGCTGGAAGAATAAAGTTGCGGAATAAGGCCGCGCTGCACATAGCCAATCAGCGCCAGGAAGTGTTTGCGCAGCGGGTTAACCAGATTTTCCGGCAGCGTAAAACCTAGCACCTGCTCAACACAGCCGATCAACAGCGTGACTCGCTCTTCAATCTGATCGCCATAGCGCGGAGGATGCGCCACGCTGTCGCGGCTGTAGAGACCATATTCAAATATCGAACTGAGCTTGTTTTTGAGGATTGCCAGCGTTTCGGCTGGCGGCACGTTGCTGTTACGCAGGTTGATATATTCGCGGGTCAGGAAGCTGTAGAAAAGATCGCTCTCTTCAATTTCGGCTCCGGTGGCCAGCGAATTTTTCAGCGCGGGCAGCGTGCGGGCATCGATGCTCAGGTGTTCTTTGCCTTCGAACAGCGCTCCAACCAACAGACGTTGTTCCGGCGTGGCGTTAAAGGGGATCTCGGTCAGACGTTTATCCAGTTGTAGCGTGTCGCTGTGCTCGGTCATCCCCGAGGCCCAGGCCTGGGCGCAGAGAAACTGAATGTCGCTCTTAAGCTGACCAATGTTGCCTTCCAGCGGCTTGTTCAGCAGCCAGAGCAGCAGGGTACGGTCGATGCTTATCGTACGCTCGATTTTGCGGCTCTCACGCTGTAAGAAGCCAACGATCAGTTCAACCTGCTCTTCCACCGAACGCTGGCGGATGCCGGGCAAATCGATACACACCTGAATACGTCGCTGGAAGGTACGCAGCAATGCCGAACTCACCGGTTCGGTGGTCGCACAAATCAGGCGAACCGAGATTGAACGCGCCACGGCGCTTGAACCCAGCGGCCGATATTCGCCCTTATCAAGAATTGAGAACAGCTTTTCCTGCCCTTCATACGGCAGGCGATGCACTTCATCGAGCAGCAGATAGCCGCCGTCGGCCTGCTCGACCAGACCCGGTTTATTTTCGTTTGCACCGGTAAACGCTCCCTGTCGATGACCAAACAGGTGCGAAGAAAGCAGCTCCGGGTTATGGGCGTATTCCGCGCAGTTGAAATAGACCAGCGGCGGGGGCGTTCCCGCTGCACGTTCGCAGGCGAAACGGTGCATCAATTCGGCAAAAAAGGTTTTGCCGACGCCGGAGGGACCGGTCAGCAGAACGTGCAGCCCGTGGGGATACAGCACCGCCGCGCGGCCTTTTTCCACCGCGTCGCGCAGGCTGCGATCGTAACCAATCAGGCCAGAAAAGGGATCGTCTGTCGCCTGGTTTTCCTGAACAGGCAACAGGTCGGCAACGGTTTGC
The DNA here is from genome assembly GCF_030333935.1 of Citrobacter sp. Cf125. Lineage (NCBI taxonomy): Bacteria > Pseudomonadati > Pseudomonadota > Gammaproteobacteria > Enterobacterales > Enterobacteriaceae > Citrobacter > Citrobacter sp. Cf125. The sequence continues at coordinate 347,112 of NZ_JAOWEY010000016.1, forward strand.
ACTTCACGCTCGGACTCATCCAGTTTGCGCCCCAGCAGCGTTTCAATCGCCTGACGATGCAGAAAGAATACAGGGCGTCCGCGGCTTTTAATCGCCAGGCCGTCGTTCCAGAGCTGATTGAGATCTTTACTGACCGAGTTGCGCGCCAGTCCGAGGTTAAAGCCGATAGCTTCCGCTGTGAACGCTGTTTCCTGCGCCAGATGGGCAAGATTCAGTCCTCGCGTCAGCCGTTCCAGCTCCCCCAGTATTATCTCAATCCGTCTCATCTCTTTACCGCTTAAGAAATAAATGATTGTTCAGAACATACACTATTCTGCTGCGCAAGAAAGTGAGGCGGCGTCCAGAGCTTCCGGTCATCAAAACGTTTTCGACAAATAATGCCGCGCGGAGCCGGTTTCCGGAAAGTTATCGAGGGTCATTTGCAGCTGATAGCCGTTTTTCTGATAAAACGGCAGCGCCTGGAAACTCATGGTATCCACCAGCGCATGCAGGCATCCTCTCTCACGCGCTGTCTGTTCGGCAGCCTGCATCAATTTTGTGCCGTAACCGCCTTTGCGCAGCGAATCATGCATCCACAGAAAATCAATACACAGCCATTCGCCTTTGATTTTGCCAATCAGCCCGCCCAGAATTTCATTGCTTTCATCGCGCCAGTACACCGCCAGGTCGCCAAAATTGGTGGTTCTCAGGAACTGGCGGTTGTAGGCGCGCAACCCGGCAAGCAGGGCATTTTGATCATCTTCAGTAATGGTATCTGTAATCTGTATTTGCATCCTATCCTCCTGAAAAACTACAACTTCTGGCTGATTATTTGTTTAGAAATTAACACAGGCTGATGAGTGAGGCGCATGCCGTCTACACTTACTCTTGAGATGATGCGCATCGACAACAAGGATTATTATCATGAAACGAGCCGCTTTACCGCTTATTGCCATTCTTTTCACGCTGTCGGGTTTAGCGCAGGCCGATTCGGCTTACGGCTCTCTACAGTCCGTTCATGAAAAAAATACTGTATTGAAGGACTTACGTAAGATTTGCACCCCACAGGGGTCGCCATCCGATGACGTGTGGGAAAAAACGATTATGTCTGATACACGTAATCAGCAGCATATCCGCGAGGCTATTCTGGCAATACAAAGAAATAACCAGAACAACTACTGGGAAGCACTTGGCAAAGTTGAATGCCCGGATTTATAAACATCTTGTTGTAAAATGAGCACTGTAACCGGTTTCTGTGTCGCAAAAAAACGTATTGTTGCCAGAACGTATAAATAGCAATGGAGCAATAACAATGCGATACCGTTTTCCAGAAAACTTCTGGTGGGGCAGTGCCTGCTCGGCACTGCAAACCGAAGGGGATAGCCTGAACGGCGGCAAAAGCCAGACCACGTGGGACGAGTGGTTCGACCGCCAGCCAGGTCGTTTCCATCAGGGGGTTGGTCCGGCGGACACCTCAACGTTTTATCAGCACTGGAAACAGGATATTGCACTGCTCAAACAGCTGAAGCACAACAGCTTCCGTACGTCGCTGAGCTGGTCACGCCTGATCCCGGACGGTACCGGCGATGTTAATCCGGAAGCCGTCGAATTCTATAACAACGTCATCGACGAGCTGCTGGCGCAAGGCATTACGCCATTTATCACCCTGTTCCACTTTGACATGCCAATGGTGATGCAGGAGAAAGGCGGCTGGGAAAACCGTGAGGTGGTTGAGGCGTTTGGCCGCTACGCGCAGACGTGTTTTACATTGTTCGGCAACCGGGTGAAGCACTGGTTCACCTTTAACGAGCCTATTGTCCCGGTGGAAGGCGGCTATCTGTATGACTTCCATTACCCAAACGTGGTGGATTTCAAACGCGCGGCCACCGTGGCATATCACACTGTACTGGCGCATTCCACGGCGGTGCGGGCGTATCGCGCCGGAAACTACGGCGGTGAGATCGGTGTGATCCTAAATCTGACACCCTCTTATCCACGCTCTCAGCACCCGGCGGATGTGAAAGCCGCGCACCATGCGGACCTGCTGTTTAACCGCAGCTTCCTTGACCCGGTACTAAAAGGGGAATATCCGGCGGATCTGGTCGAATTGCTGAAAGAGTACGATCAGCTACCAACCTGTCAGCCAGGCGACAGTCAGCTCATCGTCGAGGGGAAAATCGACCTGCTCGGTATCAATTATTATCAGCCGCGTCGCGTGAAATGTCGTGATACTGCGGTCAATCCAAACGCGCCGTTTATGCCGGAGTGGCTGTTTGATTATTACGAAATGCCGGGGCGTAAAATGAACCCTTACCGTGGCTGGGAAATTTATGAGCCTGGTATTTACGATATTATTACTAATCTTCGTGATAATTACGGCAACCCACGCTGCTTTATTTCTGAAAACGGTATGGGTGTGGAAAATGAGCAGCGTTTCGTTGAGCATGACCAGATCAACGACAGCTACCGCATTGAATTTGTTTCTGAGCATCTTAAATGGCTACATAAAGGCATCAGCGAAGGTTGTAATTGTCTTGGCTACCATATGTGGACTTTTATTGATAACTGGTCCTGGCTCAACGGATATAAAAACCGCTACGGTTTTGTCCAGTTAGATTTAGAAACGCAAAAACGTACGGTGAAAAAGAGCGGCGAATGGTTTGCCCATACTGCCGAAAACAATGGTTTTAATTAAAAAAAATAACCAGGATGCCGGATAGCGATCCGGCATACCGAGCTTTAGTTTATTGCATACCCTTTATGCGAACTTTTGCTGCCACCAGAAGCGCCGTCAGCAGCATCAGGCTGCCGGAAAGCATCAGGGGCGACAGCAGTCCGAGAGTATCGAGCGCATAGCCTCCCACCGCAGCCCCACAGGTATTGGCAAGCTGGATCACGGCGACCTGCACCGATCCGGCTTTTTCTGCCTGATCGGCAAGCGAGCGCGTGATCCACGTCGACCAGCCGACCGGTACCAGCGCAAACAACAGTCCCCAGATAATCGCAATACCCGCCGCCACCACTTTGTCACTGCCCCACAGAATCAGGACCAGTGCACTGAGCGCCAGCACCAGTGGCGCACCGGCTAACGCCAGTTTGACCGAACGCTTCAAAATCATCGACGAAAGCGACGTACCAACAAAGCTGGCAATACCGAAGCTCAGCAGCACCAGCGTCAGGCCATCAACGTCAAAGCCCGCCAGATTCATATAGATCGGGCGAATATAGGTAAAGAAGGCGAACTGCCCGGCAAAGGACATGAAGATGGCAATCATCCCGGCCATCACCCCCGGTCTCTGCAACAGGCTGAACATGTTTTGTTTCTGATGCGAAGGCTCGCCAGGCAGCGAAGGCAACGCTCTCACCACCCAAATTGTGCACAGCACGCCCATCACCGCCGCCGCATTAAACACATTACGCCAGCCGATAATGCCGCCTAAAAAGCTCCCCAACGGCGCGGCAATCACCAGCGCGATGGAGACTGCGCCAAAAATAACCGACAGCGCTTTCGGTACCGTACGTGCGGGAACCAGACGCATGGTCAGCGACGCCGACATCGCCCAGAAACCGCCAAGTGCCAGACCGAGGCAGGCGCGGCCAACGAGCAGCAGCGAAAAAGAATTGGCAAAGGAAACCAGCAGACAGGAGAGCGTTAGCAGCACCGAAAACAGGATCACCACATAGCGACGATCGGTCGCCTGAATAATTTGCGTCACAAACAGGCTGGCGAACATGGCGACAAATGCCGTCACGGTCACCGATTGCCCCGCCACACCTTCAGAAATCCCCAGATCCTGCGCCATCGGCGTTAACAGGCTAACGGGCAGAAACTCAACGGTTATCAGGCAGGCAACACAGAACGCCACGGCAAATACCGCCGACCAGTTAGGTCGGGAATTTGCCTCAGCGCGGGATTTTTGTTCAACAGCTTCACTCATTTTGTTACCTGCGTGGGGTTATTGTAGAAAAGTTACGCAGTGTAACATTAAATTTGTGACGTATTTAACGTTTCAGCAACTCTACCGTTTTGCATTGTCACTTGCGTAGAGGCTCGCACATTCCGAACGTGGCTGATTTTTCCCCTTTTTACAGCTAACTAAATGCATAGTATATCACCAGGTGCTATATTTATGGTTACAGGATGTCAACCCGATGCGAGTGTTCAAAACCAAATGGTTTACCAGGGAAGCGAAATCTCATGCGATTAATGACAATGAATTATGTGAAGCAATAGCCGCCACTCTTCAGGGAAGAGCAGACAATCTCGGCGGAGGAGTTTATAAAAAGCGGCTTAATCAAAACCGCGATCGCGCCATCATCCTTGCGAAAGGCGGAGAGCATTGGTTTTATACGTTCTTGTACGCCAAGCAGAACATAGCAAATATTAACAGTAGCGAGTTAAGCGGCTTTCGTGAATTGGCGAAGCATTATGCAAGCCTCGGTGATATGAAAATAGCAGCACTGATTCAGAGTAAAGAACTGGTAGAGGTCTGTCATGACAGCAAAGAATAAATTCAAAAGCCCTGCCTTTGAAGCCATCCATAGCGCAGCTTCTGGATTATTTAGCGTTGGTGCAATTCCACAGGAAACGATGCGCGATTTTGACAAAGCCAGTCTTAGTCACGTGGAAGATCTTCAACCGACTGAGATTAAAGCATTGCGTGAAAAGCTAAATGTAAGCCAACCCGTTTTTGCCCGTTATCTGAACACCAGCGTATCGACAGTGCAAAAATGGGAGAGCGGAGCTAAACGACCTGGTGGGATGTCATTAAAACTACTCAGCATCGTGCAAAAACATGGCCTGGACGTTCTGATGTAATTAGCCACAGCCAGATAGCGACACGTTTTGTCGACCTGAGAACCGTAACGCCATCAGGCATGACTATCAATGCAACCAATGCACACCATCTTCGGGCTGGAAAAAGGCGTTATAGCGCATTTGAAACGCATTAAGCTCCTGCATGTCCGGCTCCATTTCGCGCAAAAAACCGAGCGCCAGACGCACCTGCGCGTCGGTAATCGGCGCGGCCAGCCGAGCTTTTTGCAGCCAACGGTGCCACTGCAGCAGATTCGGCTCACTGCCGTCGACAATCACGATTTGCCAGATCAACAGCACCTGGGCCGCATTTTGCAGATGTGATTCATCAGGGCGGTGGAGGTACTGTAAAAAAGCCTCACCCTGTACTTTTCCCATCTGATCGATCATCGATTCTACTGGCACGACATCAATGTTCAGTCGCTCGCTCAGACGGCGAATTGCCCGCCGTGAACCGGACGTCAGCACCCGAAATCCCACCACAAAAACAACCACCAGGGTGGCCAACATTATCCAAATCATGCGCACATCCATTACCAGACAGGATGCCCATCATAGCGGCAAATTTATCGCTGTCGATGGATGAACGCCACGGCATAAAAAAGCCCGCCATTAAGGCGGGCAAAAGTTACCAATGCACACTTAACTTAAGCGACTTTCAATTGTTGAATCTTTTTCTCGCGGCGAATTTTACGTTCTTCAAACACGGCCACGATGGCCATCAGACAGATACAACCGATGGCGGCGGTGTCCAGCGCGGCGAAGGTTCCTGCCCAGCCGGTGAGGCCGAAAATCGGCGTGCCGTCGGCAATCATCCCCAGACCAAGCTTGGCGAAGCTGTCACCAATCAGATAAGCAAAGGTGCCTTTAATCCCATCGGCTGCGCCGATCGCTTTTTTCGGTACAAATCCGACTGCCGCAACGCCGATTAACAGCTGCGGACCAAACACCAGGAAGCCCAGCGCAAACAGCGAAGCCAGATAAACGTACTGGTTGCTGGCGTGCTGATAAACGCCCAGGGTGGCGATAATCAACGCCAGCGCCACGCAGGCCACCAGCGCACGGCGGCCATTCGCCAGGTCAGAGAGCCAGCCCCACAGCAGCGTGCCGACCAGCGCGCCCACTTCAAACAGGGTAAAGCCCTGAATCGCCACTTCTTTGGAGAGCTTTAGCTCCTGGAAAGCGTAGACGGTGGACCACTGGTCAATACCGATACGCACTACGTACAGGAAGATGTTCGAGAAACATAACAACCAGATCACTTTGTTTTTCAGCACGTACTCAACAAAGATCTGCCATTTCGTCATCTCGTTTTCTTCGGTCTCTTTGTCTTCTTCGCTGATCTCCTCGCCAAACAACTCTTCAGCTTTACCAAGACCATAAGATTCCGGGGAGTCACTGCCGTAGCGCAGGCCGATAAAACCAACAATCAGCGCGATAATCGACGGGAAGATAAACATCCCGATGACGTGACCGTCGAACAGATAGTTAGCGCCAAACAGCGCCACGCCTGCCGCACCCGCACCGCCGAGGTTGTGGGAGATGTTCCACATACCGAGGTAAGAACCCCGCTTGCGACGCGGCGTCCATTTGGTGATGGTGGAATAGCTACACGAGCCGCCGGTACTCTGGAAGAAACCACTCAGCGCATAGAAGGCAATCATCAGGAACAGGCTGGTTGAACCCGCGCCCATGCTGGCGCTGAAGCCGAGCATACAGATGGCAGAGAGGATCAGCATAAACGGCAGGAACTGCTTGGTGTTTTTGCCGTCCGCGTAGTAGGAAACCAGCGTTTTTCCCACGCCGTAGGTGATGGAGAAGCCCAGGCCAATCATCCCCAGTTGCGTCATGCTCAGCCCGTAGGTGGAGATCATGTCGTTCTGCGCGATGTTGAAGTTTTTGCGGATCAGGTACATGGTCAGGTAGCCGATAAAGACCACCAGATAGGACTGCATGAACGGTTTGAACCACATTTTGCGCCGCACATCGAGCGGCAGATCCAGGGTCGGCTTGCGCACCTGGTTGAGAAAGGCCAGCATTTGACACTCCCGAGCTAATTTTTATACCTGCGAATAGCAGGCATTGTAAAAATCAGCCGGGAGACGTGCCTGAGACAGCGTCCAGGTGAAACCGGGAAAATTTCTTAGTTTTGCCCCACTCAGGGCAAAAAGGTGAGGTGCATCACGCTTCGTTGAGATCGCGCGGAGCCTGGGCGTTTAAAAACGGCAGCAGCAGCAGCGCGGAAATCCCCGCCGCAATGGCGATCACCACAAAAAACCCGGTCCAGTGCCAGACCTCCATCACCTTCGCCAGCGGCCAGCCGGAGAGCGATGCCCCCAGATAGGCAAACAGACCAACAAAACCGGTTGCTGCACCTGCCGCCTCTTTGTGCGAACACTCCGCTGCCGCCATGCCGATCAGCATCTGCGGGCCGAAGACGAAGAATCCGGTCGTGAAGAAGCACGCTGCCTGCATCACGTAGCTGGCGAACGGCATCAGCCACAGCGAACCAACGGAGAGCAAAATTCCGGCGGCAAAAATCAGGTTCATTGGACCGCGGTTGCCGTTAAACAGCTTGTCCGAGCCCCACCCCGCCACCAGCGCACCGACAAATCCACCCAGTTCGAACATGGTCACGGCGGTATTGGCAGTCACCAGATCCACGCCGAGCGTCTCAGACATGTACAGATTGCCCCAGTCATTAATCGCTGCACGGACCACGTACACCAGCACATAACACAATGACAGCAGCCAGATATAAGGATTCAGCAGCACATAGCGGGTGAGGATCTCTTTGCGGCTCAGCCCTGCACCTTCCTGCTGCTGAGCAATTTCCAGCTCATCATGTCGCCAGTCGCCAATCGGCGGCAGACCAATCGCCTGCGGTCTGTCGCGCAGCCGCCAGCAGAGGAAAACCCCCACCACAATAGCCAGCAGCCCAGCGATCATCATCCCGGCGCGCCAGCCGTAGTGCAGCGCTGTCGCCGCCATCACGATAGGGATCAGCGCCCCGCCGACGTTGTGCGCGGTATTCCACAGCGCCCACCAGCCGCCTCGCTCGGTACGCGAATACCACGCGGTCAATAAACGCGCGCAGACCGGCGACCCCCAGCCCTGGAAAAAGGCGTTCAGCGCCCACAGCACCGCAAAGGCCCACAGTGAGGTAGAGAATCCAAACAGAATGTTCACCACGCCGGTGGCGATCAGCCCGATTCCCATAAAATAGCGGGCGTTGGAGCGGTCGCTGACGATACCGGAAACAAACTTCGACAGGCCGTAGGTGATGTAAAACAGCGTCGCCAGTAGCCCAATATCGCTGCGGGTCAGCACGCCGCTGGTGAGGATATCCGGTACGGCGGCATTGAAGCTTTTGCGTGTGAAATAGAACAGTGCGTAGCCGAGCCAGATAGTGGTCAGAATATGCCGCCGCCAATAGCGATAGCGGGCATCCACTTCCTGCTTGTCGGTGATGAGCGGCGCATTGGCCGGGGCTTTTAAAAACGCAAACATGGCCGCTCCTTACACATAACGTTGAGGCAGTGACACGCTGACCCGCGTGCCGTGCGTACAGGAAATCGACAGCGATCCTCCGAGGGCGCTAATCCGTTCACGCATCCCGGTGAGGCCAAATCCATGCTGACTCGACCCCGGCGGCAGGCCGCTGCCGTCGTCCTCAATCACCAGCATCAGCCGTTCATCCTGTTGCCAGCCCTGAAGCGTCACCGCGCTGGCGTCGGCGTGCTTAACGATGTTGTTCAGTCCTTCCTGACAGACGCGAAACAACGTCACCCGCTGGCTTTCGCTGAGTGCAGATTCGTCAATTCGCCAGTCGAGATGGCTGACGATGCCGCGGCTTTCCAGCTCCATTTCGCGCATCAATGAGCGGATGGCCTGCTCCAGCGTGAGATCGTCCAACTGGCGTGGTCGTAGGCGGCCTAACAGGCGACGCACCGAATCGTACACGCCGAGAGAAAGTTGTTCGATGTGTGCCCCGCTAAGCTTCACCCCTGCGTTTTCCGGCGCCAGGCGCTGGACAATACCCGCCTGGGTACGAATGGCGGTGATGGTTTGGCCGATATCATCATGCAGTTCGCGCGCCACGTCCCGACGCACGCTCTCTTCGGTCTCCAGCAGGCGTTCAGCCAGACGATGGTTGCGCGCTAATTCGTTTTGCAGCGACTGGTTAAGCTCACGCAGACGCTGAATGCCCGCGCCGAGCAGCAGCCCGGTCAGGCTTTGCACCAGCAGCGAGAGCAACAGGTCGACGGGATGATCGTGCCAGGTCTGGCTGGCAATCAGCGCGATGGCGTTCATCAGCGTCGCAATCAGCGCCCCCTGCCAGCCGTAGTGCCAGGCCAGCGCAATGATCGGCAACGCGAGGCAAAACGGCGTGAAGCGCGAAAGCTCGGCGGGTAAACCGAGCTGTAGCCACAGGCTGACGCTAAACAGCAGCAGGTACCAGACCAGATGCCGCCCGCGCCAGTTCACCGGCTGCGACACCACCGCAGGGCCCAGCGGCAGCCAGGTGGTGCTGGTCAGATAGTGCCAGAACACCAGGCAGATCGGCGCCAGCGTTAATCCGCCGGTGAGCGTCAGCAGCAGCGCGTTCCATGCCTCTTCACCCTGCCCAAGCCAGGGCAGCGATTGCAGCAATGCCGCCGCCGTAAGCGCCGCGCCCTGCAACAGCAGCGTACGCCAGTCACGCTGATGGCGGTATCGCGATATCAGCATCACCGGGAGTAACGTGAGGAAGCTGCCGATCATCAAAAGTGGCAAATGGGCCAGCACCACTTCCTGTGCCAACCAGAAAAGAAGCAGCCATTCCGCGCCCAACAGCACCGGCCAGTAGTCACGTGGACATTGCAGCATCAGCCCCAGACGCAGGCCAAACGGAAACAACAGTACCGCCAGCTCCGGGCGCTCAACCAGATGCAGGCTGATGCTCCACAGGCAAAACCACGCGGCAGAGAAGATAAAGAAGCAGGCAACAACGGTGATTAACCGGGAACAGAGCGTGTTCATTGCCAGCCGTCAAACATCCGGCGGGCCAGTTCGACGTCGTTGCTGACGCCCAGCTTTTCCATCAGGTTGGCGCGATGCACGTGCACCGTTTTCGGCGACAGACCCAGTTCAGCAGCAATCTCTTTGACCGCCATACCTTGTGCCAGTTTTTCCGCTACCTGACGTTCGCGTTTGGTGAGCGGATCCTGACGACCAGCCGCCAGTTTGACGGCGATGTCCGGCGTCAGGTAACAGCCGCCGGTCGCAACGGTATGCACCGCTGCGATCAGCTCATCCGGGCTACAGCGTTTAGAAAGGAAACCACGCGCGCCCGCGTTGAGCGCCTGCTCCACCAGCGCCGGGCTGTCGTGGACGGAGAGCATGATAATCGCCATTCCTTTTGGCAACTGGCTTAACAGTTCAAGACCGGAGATATCTGGCATTGAGATATCACAGATACAGACCTGCACGCCGCGCCCCGGTAATCCCGCCAGCGCCTCACTGCCTGAGCCAAACTCAGCCACCACCTGCAAATCAGGTTCCAGCCCCAGCAGTTGGGCAAAGCCGGAGCGGACGATAAGGTGGTCGTCAATAAGGGCAACGGTAATCATGGGTTCATCCTGGCGCTAAGACATGCCTGATGGCGCTGCGCTTATCAGGCCTACGGGCGGGTGCCGTTGTAGGCCGGATAAGGCATTAATACCGTCATCCAGCAAAAGCGCTTACCTTAACGATAAGCGCGTTGCTGTTCAAGCCTTGAGCGATCATGCTATGCCCGTTGTGACGGTAAATGTGCGGGTGTGTTTCGGTTCTATCTGAATCAACGTCCCGTTTCGCTCCGCTGCCAGGAAGCCTTCAGGGCGACAAGTCGCGGGTAGGGCGAAGGCTGCCACCTGCTGATCGCCGTTATAGAGGATCCAACGGGTGACATAATTCAGCTCCGCGCTGGAGAAACGCGTCACGAACGTGGTGCCATCAGGTGCGATCATGCTAAATTCAGGCTTATCTGTGTATCTATCCAGTTGGTCAGCGAAGAAAACGATTTCCGGATCGTAAAAATCGGGTTCATTAAGGCGCATCAGCGAAGCCTCACCCTGAATAATCCGCTGATTAAACGCCAGCCACTGCTCGGTAGGCTTAACATGTGCGGGTACCGATTCACGCAGCGTTATGGCTTCATCCGGGATATTCTGGCTGAAGGTCGCTTCCGGGACGTAGGCATAGTTCATATGGCACATGTACTGCAAAGGCATTACCACTGAAGCGAGGTTAGTGACCGACATCTGAATATCAAACAGCGCGCTCGCCTTGCGCATGACCACCGCAGGATACGCCTGATAATGATGACCGAACCCCATCACATACTCGTAGCGTCCGCTCACGCGCAAATTCTCGCCTTCCAGCTCCAGCCAGGCCTCATCCATCGCAGCACAGGCCATTTCACCATGCAGCGGGTGAGAGTCTTCCGGCGACGGGCAGCCATTAGCCAATAGCCCCGAGTGGAAAGCAAAGCAGCCGTAGGTCGCGACCACTTCTGCAGCCGGTTTTGGCTGACTGAACATGTTGCGCATGGTCAGATCATGTCCGTCAAACTGCGCATCCCAGATCATCTGCCCCATCCAGGGCAGAATAACCAGATGTCCACGACTGTTTTCTATCTTCAGCCCTTCCACTCCGCTGGCGTAACGAAACGCGGTAACCGTGAAATCGCTATTTTTCAGTAAGATTCGCGGATGCTCTGCAAAGAGTTCCCGCCACAGCGTGATACGTGTTGTCATGATCGTTCTCCTCAGGAAACCGTCGCTTCAGCCAGATTGTTGCGTACTTTGCTCTCACGCCAGAAGTAGATTCCGACGTACACGAAGCACAACATAGAAACCAGGAACGAAAGTTGCAGCGAGTGGAACATATCAGCCACATAGCCCTGAATTGCCGGAACCACCGCCGCACCGACAATCGCCATGACAATGACAGCTCCCGCCATTTCAGTATGCTCGTTATCCACGGTATCCAGCGTACCGGCGTAGATTGTCGCCCAGCAGGGTCCAAACAGGACGCTCACCAGCACGGCGACGTACACGGCGCTGAAGCTTGGCGCCAGCGCAACATAGACGAGGAACAGCGCGCCAATGATGGAGTATAGGATCAGCACTTTTTCCGGATTGAAGCGCGTCATCAATATGTTGGCGATAAACTTCCCGATAAAGAAGCAGGCAAAGCTATAGACCATGAAGGTTGAGGCATCACGCTCGTTGATATCACCCAATTCCAGTGCCAGACGGATAGTGAATGACCACACCGCAACCTGCATCCCCACATACAGGAACTGCGCAACAATCCCACGGCGGAAACGGGCATTGCTGGCCAGATAACGCAGCGTATCCATCGCTGACGGACGCTTATGACTCGCCGTTTGCGCGACTTTGCAGGTCGGGAAGCGGGTCAGCAGGAACAACACCATCACCACAACCAGTACCATAATCATGTACTTGTAAGGCTCAAGGGTATTTTCCAGCATCAACACTTTAAAGTTGTGGATCTGTTCCGCGTTCATCCCAGCCATCTGTTTTTCCAGACTCTCACCTTCAGAGAAGACCAGATATTTGCCCAGCAGAATACCGGCGGCGGCGCCAATGGGGTAAAAGGTCTGGCTGATGTTCAGGCGTAAAGTGGCATACGCTTTTGGGCCGATCATGGAGCTGTAGGTATTAGCTGCCGTTTCCAGGAAGCTCAGGCCAATCGCAATCGCAAAAATTGCCGCGAGGAACATGGTGTAGGTGGCCATGTGCGATGCCGGGAAAAAGAGCGTACAGCCAACAATATATAGCGTCAGCCCCATTAAGATGGCAATTTTATAGCTGGTCTTTTTAATCACCAAAGATGCAGGAATCGCAATTAAAAAATATCCGCCATAAAAGGCACTCTGCACTAATGCCGAGGCAAAGTTGCTGAGTGAAAATACGCTTTTGAATTGCGTAATCAGAATATCATTTAATGCGGCTGCGCATCCCCATAATGGGAATAAACAGGATAACAAAATAAACTGGAACAGAGGCGTCTTATTCAGATAGCCGTCGGGCATCTGAATGATGTTTTTATCGTTCATAGTGCTACCTTTTACAATGCAGGAGTATTATTCGTTTAAGGTAAGAAACTCATTAAATTGTTCGATGCTTGGATAAGATGATTGAGTGCCTTTCCCGGTAACGCTAAATGCAGCGAAGAGAACGGCTTTTTTCATGGCGGCTTCGACATCACCGCTTTGAACGTAATAATGGGCAAAACAACCGATGAAAGCGTCGCCTGCGCCACTGGTATCGACAGCGTTCACTTTAAACGCCGGAACATGGACTTCCTGGTCACGCGTCATCCACAACGCACCTTTCTCACCCATGGTGACGATAATATTGTTCAAACCTTTATCAACCAGAGAACGTGCCGCTGCGCGAATATGGTCATAAGTATCCACTGGCATACCGGTTAATATTTCCAGCTCGGTTTCATTCGGCACAAAAAAATCACATTTACAGGCATAAGACATATCTAATTCCCGTAATGCAGGAGCGGGATTTAGTAACACTTCAATACCGTGTTTTTTGCCAAATTCAATCGCGTGATAAACAGTTTCCAGCTGCACTTCCAGTTGCAGGACAATAAGCTGACATTTTTTCAGATCTTCCGCCGCACGATCGATATCTTCCGGGGAGAGAAATTTGTTCGCTCCTTTAATAATCAGAATACTGTTGCTGGAGTTCGCATTAACAAAGATCGGTGCGACACCGCTGCTGGTGCAGGGTACCTTTTCGACATAGGTGGTATTAATCCCCCAGGATTCGAGATTGCGAATAGTGTTATCCGCAAAAATATCATCACCGACTTTTGTCAGCATCAGTACTTTGGAATTGAGCTTAGCGGCTGCAACGGCCTGATTTGCCCCTTTACCGCCACAACCAATTTTGAACGCCGGCGCTTCCAGCGTTTCCCCTTCTTTGGGCATCTGGTTGATGTAGGTGATGAGATCCACCATGTTGGAGCCAATAACCGCGATATCCATTTTACTACCTCTCAGAAACAATCACACCACAATGATATTAAAATAACATTATCATGTTACTTTCGTATCATTTGTGACTAGGATCGCGATTGGAAGATCATTTTATTGTTTATTTATTACGCTAAATGTTGCGACCCCATCACACTACAAATAATGAAGTTGCTTACAATTGACTGAAAGTTAACTGGATATAATCAATAAAACGTGAAAAAACACGCTTTTATTTCCGAATAGTCAGACGTATAGTAATGCGGCAATGCCATGTTCTCAGAAACACAAAAATGTTACTGAAGGAACATGGGAACATGATTCGTGGAGAAGCACATGGAAACTAAGCAAAAAGAACGTATTCGACGTCTGATGGAATTGTTGAAGAAGACCGACCGAATCCATCTGAAAGAGGCGGCACGAATGCTGGAAGTTTCCGTGATGACTATTCGTCGGGATCTCAGTCAGGATGACGAGCCGTTACCGCTTACGCTGCTCGGTGGTTACATTGTGATGGTGAACAAGCCCGCCGCCATCGTTAATGCCCCAGTGCCTGCGCAAAAACAGTATCACCGCGACGATTTACCGGTTGCCATTCTGGCCGCGGGACTGGTAAGTGAAAATGATCTGGTCTTTTTTGATAATGGTGCGGAAATGCCGTTGGTGGTCAGCATGATCCCGGATGATATTTCCTTTACCGGAATTTGCTACTCGCACCGGGTATTCGTGGCGCTAAATGAAAAACCCAACGCCACGGTGATTCTTTGCGGAGGCACCTATCGGGCGAAAAGTGACGCCTTTTACGATACCAGCACCCCCTCTCCGCTGGATGCGCTCAACCCACGAAAAGTATTCATCTCCGCCAGCGGCGTCCATGAGCATTTCGGCGTTAGCTGGTTCAATCCGGACGATCTAGCCACAAAACGCAAAGCAATGGAACGCGGATTACGCAAAATTCTGCTGACGCGCCGCGCCCTGTTCGATGAGGTCGCCCCCGCCAGCATTGGTCCACTCTCCACCTTTGACGTACTGATAAGCGACCGTCCGTTACCGGCAGATTACGCAACCCACTGCCGGAACGGCTCTGTCAAAGTGATCACCCCGGATTCAGACGGCGACTAACTCACTCAAAGAACACGGTGATTTTGTTAAACATCGACGGATCGGACTGATTGCGGGCCACTTTCACCACATCTTCAAGCTTGTCGATCTGGCTTATCATCTGCTCAAGACGTTGATCGTCGTTGACCAGTAGCCAGATGCGGCTCTTATCGCTGTCCTGAATCGGTAGACAGAGGATGCCTTCTACGTTGAACGCACGACGGGCGAACAGGCCGCAAACGTGAGTCATTACGCCCGGATGGTTACGTACGGTGAGTTCCAGGATTACGTTGTCATGAGTCTGCTGTTGCATGGCTTATTCCCCCACCATTTCTGTGTTTGCCGCACCCGGCGGCACCATCGGGTACACTTTTTCTTCGGCATCGATGCGCACGTGGATCAGCGCAGGTCCAGGGCGATTAATAATCTCCTGCAACGCTGCCTGTGGGTCCGCTTCGTTATTCAGATCGCAGGTTTCGAGACCAAACCCGGCAGCTATCTGCATAAAGTTAATCATCCCCGGATAGGTCGCGGCAAAAACACCCTGCTTATAGAACAGACTCTGCTGTTGATATACAAGACCTAACGCTTCGTTATTCATCAGAATGATTTTAATATCCAGCTGATTTTCGCTGGCGGTCGCCATTTCCTGAATATTCATCATCAGGCTGCCATCGCCGGAGAAGCACAGCACTTTTTTGTCTGGGTTAGCCAGGGCCGCACCAATCGCCGCAGGCAGGCCAAAGCCCATGGTTCCCAGACCGCCGGAGGTCAGCCACTGGCGTGGACGATTCAGCGGGTAAGCCTGTGCCGCCCACATCTGATGCTGGCCTACGTCGGTGGTGATAATGGCGCTGTCGTCTACGCAGGCAGCCACGGCGTTGATCAATCCATAGTGGCTGAGCGGATTTTTTTCCTGGGGGATCGTGCACGGAAATTCTTGCTGCAGGTCAGACACCAGTTGATGCCACTCTTCACGCGGCTGCGCTTCAATCTGCGGGAGCAATTGTGCCAGAACCTCATCGACATCTGCCTGGATCGCCACATGCGGCTGTTTGATTTTACCCAGCTCCGCGCGGTCAATATCCACGTGGATGATTTTGGCATTCGGGCAGAACTGTTCGGTTTTACCAATCGCCCGGTCATCAAAACGTGCGCCCAGAACAATCAGTAAATCCGCTTCTTGCAGAATAAAGTTGGTGCTGCGTGCGCCATGCATGCCCAGCATGCCTAACGACAGCGGATGCGCTTTTGGCAGCATACCGAGCGCCATCAACGTCATGGTGGTAGGCAGTTTTGCTTTTTCGGCCAGCTCACGAACACGTTCCGGCGCGTTAATTACGCCGCCGCCGAGGTAAAGCACCGGGCGTTTGGCGGCGTTAATCATAGCTGCAGCATCGCGAATGCTGTCCTGGCTGAACGCTGGTGCCGCCATTTTCTGCGCGGGTTCCGGCATCTCTTCAATTTCAAAAACGGCGGTTTGAATATCCTTAGGAATGTCTATCCACACCGGGCCTGGACGTCCGGACTGCGCAATGCGGAACGCATCGCTCATGACCTGCGGTAATTCACTGATATGGCGGACCAGATAGTTGTGCTTAGTGATGGGGATAGAGATGCCGTAGGTGTCGACTTCCTGGAAAGCGTCGGTGCCGATCATTGAGGCCGGAACCTGCCCGGTGATACACACCAGCGGGATGGAATCCAGACGCGCATCGGCAATGGCGGTTACCAGGTTGGTTGCGCCCGGTCCGCTACAGGCCATACAGACAGCGGGTTTGCCATCGGTTCTCGCCATTCCCTGCGCGATAAACCCCGCGCCCTGCTCGTGGCGCGCCAGGATATGACGGATTTGTGTGCTTTGGCTTAAGGCGTCATAGACGGGAAGAATCGAGCCGCCTGGAATACCGGTGACGACCTGAATACCCTGACGTTCCAGGAAATGAACGATAAATTCTGCGCCCGTAAAACGCGTACGCTTGGATGTTATGCCCGAACTTGCCATGCTCCAGTCCTTTTATTCTGGGCCTTTGCTCCGGGCAGGTCTCTGAAACGAAAAACCCCGCCCGGTTTGCGCCGGCGGGGTTTTGGAATCGTGTGTTGATTCGGACCCTACGGCGCATTGCCGACGACCACCACCACACGCACGACGACCGCTGCGCGAGATGGCGCAGTTTTTAGTAGGGTCGCAGTCAGCATGAAAGGGTTCATTAGGGACCTGTCTGTTTGTTGATTAACTGGATTTATACAAACACAGGTTTTTCAGCGTGACAATGGAAAAATTTTCATCTGCACAAAAATGCTTCAACGATCACATTTAATTGTATGTCGTGCAAAAACAAAAAACCCCGCCGGAGCGAGGTTTTTTCAGCGTTGTGCGGTTGGTAGCCGCCGAACACACTGTGTTATGTCAACGAAAAAAGTATACGCGTTCTACGAAGAACACGCAATTTCGGCACGAATTTTGATGTTTTTGAGTATGGAACATGAATAGCGTAACGTCCATAAAATACTGTTAATTTATACAGTATTTATCTATAATGTCTCGGTACGCAATGTGTTATGCGGGGGCCGCATCGTAAACCGGCGCATCAAAGTCCTGGCTGAAACGGGTGGTGCCGTCAGCGCCTTAACCCCCGCGTGAGCACACTGTGTTATGTCAACAAAGGTGCTGGCAACAGGCAGCGGCGAGGTACGTCAGCACCGTGCTCCTTGTACCAAAAGGAGAGCGTATGAGCCTCGTGGATATCGCTATTCTTATCCTCAAACTCATTGTTGCAGCACTGCAACTCCTTGATGCCGTTCTGAAATACATTAAGTAATTCAGATTCAAGTCGCACCTAAGGGGGGCGGATAACACTCCGCTCCCCTTTCACCTTCTCCCTGGTGCTTGTATCGCGTCAATATGTTACGTTTTTATGACATCCTCAGGGAAGAATTCCGCCATGACGCTTTCTGTTTTCTGCATTTTGCTGTTCGCCGCACTGCTGCATGCCAGCTGGAATGCCATCGTAAAAGCGGGAAACGACAAGCTGTACTCGGCGATCAGCGTCAGCGGAACCGCTGCGATTATGGCGCTGATTTGTTTACCCTTTGCGCCGCAACCCTCTGCCGCCAGCCTGCCGTTTTTGGCTGTCTCAACCGCATTACAGGTGGTCTATACCGTCCTGGTCGCTAAAACCTATCAGGTTTCGGATATGAGCCAGACCTATCCTCTGATGCGCGGCACAGCGCCACTGCTGGTCGCGATTATCAGCGTCCTGTTTCTTGGCGATAGCCTTTCGCTACTCGCCTGGGTGGGGATTGCCACCATCTGTCTGGCTATTCTCGGGATGGCATTTAACGGACGCAGCGGTTCGCAACGCGGGATTATCCTGGCGCTCATTAACGCCTGCTTTATCGCCGGTTATACGCTGGTTGATGGCACCGGCGTACGTTTATCAGAAACCACGCTGGGCTACACGCTGTGGACCTTCTTTCTGAACGGCTCCTGCCTGCTGGGCTGGGCGATGATCGCCAGACGGCGGGAAGCGTCGCGCTATCTGGTACAGCAGTGGAAGAAAGGTATTCTTGGCGGCATTGGCACAATGGGTTCTTACGGCCTGGCGCTGTGGGCCATGACCCAGGCTCCGTTGGCGGTAGTCGCGGCACTGCGTGAAACCTCTATCCTGTTTGGCGCGCTGCTCGCGTGGCTGCTACTGAAAGAGAAGGTTGCCGGAATACGTCTTGTCGCGGCTGCAGGTATTGCCGTAGGCGCAGTTTTACTACGCTTATCATGATCGCGTTGTAAACCCGATGCAATCCGGCAACATTTGTTGCCGCTTTTTGTTTACATTTCCTGCCGTCCATCACATAAACATTCCAGCCCACTATCTGGCCTTCTTTTTCTGTTGTGGTAGATTCCACGCGCATTTACGGGAAAGTGCAGCACCTTATTCTTCTTTTTTCTCTTTTTTAAAAGTAATCAGCGAAATGAAAAGGCATAGAAGCGTCAATTTGTTGTTGATGTTGGTATTACTGGTGGCGGTAGGTCAGATGGCGCAAACCATTTATATCCCCGCGATTGCTGATATGGCGCGTGAACTGAACGTTCGCGAAGGGGCGGTGCAAAGCGTAATGGCCGCCTATCTGTTGACCTATGGTCTATCACAACTGGTTTATGGTCCCCTTTCAGACCGCGTTGGCCGCCGCCCGGTTATCCTCGCCGGGATGTCTATTTTTATGCTGGCCACGCTGGTCGCGATTACCACGCATAGTCTGACGGTACTGATTATCGCCAGTGCCATCCAGGGGATGGGAACGGGCGTCGGCGGTGTGATGGCGCGAACGTTACCGCGCGATCTGTACGAAGGCACGCAACTACGCCACGCCAATAGTCTGTTAAATATGGGGATTCTGGTCAGTCCGCTGTTAGCTCCGCTGATTGGCGGTGTGCTGGATACAGTGTGGAACTGGCGCGCCTGCTATATTTTTCTGTTGATTCTGTGTGCGGGCGTGACGTTTAGCATGGCACGCTGGATGCCGGAAACGCGCCCTGCAGGTGCGCCGCGTCCACGGCTGATCGCCAGCTACAAAACCCTGTTTGGTAATAGCGCTTTCACCTGTTACGTACTGATGTTGATCGGTGGTCTGGCGGGTGTTGCGGTCTTTGAGGCCTGCTCCGGAGTATTATTGGGCGCACGTCTCGGTCTAAGCAGCATGGTGGTCAGTATCCTGTTTATCCTGCCCATCCCGGCGGCGTTTTTCGGCGCATGGTTCGCCGGTCGCCCGAATAAACGTTTCTCGACGCTAATGTGGCAGTCGGTGACCTGCTGTCTGGTAGCGGGTTTAATGATGTGGATCCCAGGGCTGTTTGACGTGATGAACGTCTGGACGCTGCTGGTTCCTGCCGCACTGTTTTTCTTCGGCGCCGGAATGTTGTTTCCGCTGGCAACCAGCGGTGCAATGGAGCCTTTCCCGTTCCTGGCAGGCACGGCCGGCGCGCTGGTTGGGGGATTACAGAACATTGGTTCCGGCGTGCTGGCGTGGTTCTCTGCCATGCTGCCGCAGACCGGGCAAGCCAGTCTGGGCCTGCTGATGACCCTTATGGGGCTGTTGATTTTTGTTTGCTGGCTTCCGCTGGCATCACGCGTGTCGCATCAGGGACAGGCGGTTTAAGCGTATGATGGCCCGGCTTATCGCCGGGCTTTTCGCATTCTGGCGCGATAATCGTCGTCAGTAACGGTTCCAGCGCCGGACGCCAGGCCCCCTCCTCACCATCATAGAACTGCGTATCCGCATTGATAGCATAGGGAATTTTCGCTTTTTTCAGCTCGCACGCCATAAAGCGGGCAAACGCCATTTGCGAGGCAGAAGGCGCGTTTCTGATGGTTTCTCCCGGCGACCAGCCCCCTACCCAACTGACATGCCCGGTTTTCTGCTGCCAATGAATGGCGGTATTGATACGGGCGCGAATGGCGGCCTTTTCTGCCGCAGTCCCTGAGGTCCACGGATATTTGCCGTTATTTTTCAGCGGTCCCCACGGAAAAATATGCCATTGGGCCAGCACCGTATTCTGACTTTGTGGCGGCAGCTTTAGGTTGGCCAAATCTTCCGGAGCGGCATGCAGTTTCGGCGCGATAAAAATCATTCGCTGTGGATCGATGGCATGGATGGTTCGAATGGTTTTGTCATACACGCGATTGAGCGACGCCTGATTATGGTTGAGCTTATCAGAGGGGTCGTAGATCAGGTCGAACCCCAGCAACGGCGAGCGTTGACCAAAGTAATGCGCCACCGCCACCCACCAGTTAACCACCTCTTTTTCGTTCCCGGCGCTGGGGTCTTTTTTATATTCGTCTGCCTGATAGGCAATGATCGGGATCACGCCATACTGCTCGCAGGCTTCCACCAGCTTGCGCAGATGAATCAGCCGCGCCTCCGTAGGCTCTCCCGCTACGCGAATGCGTACGTGGGCCAACCCTTTCGCCTTGTAGTCCCGCACTACCAGCGGATCGAATTCACGGATACCCCGATCGGTGCGCGCCCAATCTACGTCCATCCCAACGCCAAGCTGCTGCGCATACTGCGCCGCCGTCAGCGCAGGTTGCGCGGCACACACGGTGGCGCTGGCCAACAGTAAGAGGGAAACAATCGGCTTTAACACGGTCGTCCTTACGCAAATCATCAGGAGTGATATCACGTATTTAGCACGCTTTTTCACTTTCCGTGTAGAGAGAAAGCGTAAAAAATATTCGCGGTCCGCTTATTTTACCTGCTCCTGAAGCCAGCTAATAAACGCCTCGATTTTCGGCCACTGCCTGCCGGGCAGCGTGGTGATGTAGTAATGCTGATGGCATTTCAGCGCCATATCGCCAAAAGGCGCGACCAGTTCTCCGCTGTCGAGACGTTTTTGCACCAGACGCTTTCGGCCCATCGCCACGCCGATATGGTTCATGGCGGCAATTACCGCTAAATCAGAACGATCGAAACCAATCCCCGATGATGTCGGCAAATTCGCCGTAAAATGCTGCGCCCAGCTGTGCCATTCATCGGTTCCTGAGTCGTTACTCCATGCCTGTCTGTCGTGCAGCAAGGTGCAGTGCGGCAAATTCACTAACGAACCGGTAAGGTCATGGCGGCGAGCGTAGTCCGGGCTGCATACCGGCAGGATCTCTTCATCCATCAGGAAGTGGTGCGTAAGCTGCGCGGAGGGCGCATCGTCAAAATAGATAGCCAGATCGACCCCGGCACGCTGCAGATTGACGTTGTCGTTGCCGGTCAGGATGGTCAGTGAAATTGACGGGTAGCGACGGGTAAAGTCACCGAGCGCCGGAACCAGCCAGCACTGGGCGATAGAAGGTCGAGAGTAGACGGTGAGCGTCCCGGACAACTCCTGATTTTTAATATCGAGGATTTCCTGATTCAGCGTATCCAGCGACGATTTCAGCGCCCAGAACACCCGCTTACCCTCGTGGGTGAGTTCCACTTTACGGTGCGAACGGACAAACAACTGAATGCCCAGTTCCTCTTCCAACTGATTAATGCGATGGCTAACGGCGCTGGGGCTTAACGATAACTCATCTGCCGCCAACGCAAACGATTGATGCCGGGCCGCCACTTCAAAAGTATACAGCTTTGACAGCTGCCAGCCATTGAGCAGCCGGTTTCTGACCTCGCGTAGGGGATCCAAACTCACCTCCTGTCCTCCTGATTCATTCGCCGGAGTGTAAAAAACTTCGCTGCAAAAATCAGCATAAAGATGAATCAAGGTGAACCATATCGCATAAACATAGCGTAATTAGACGTAAATCACTCACTTGATGCAATCTGGCTCATGTGAAAGGAGATTTATATCGTTTGTCAGACGGTGCCTTATTTTTGTCCAATAACCTTATATTAATCACAGGGCAAGGTGAGCTATGCACTCTCAAATCTGGGTTGTGAGCACGCTGCTGATAAGCATCGTGTTAATCGTTTTGACCATCGTGAAGTTCAAATTCCACCCGTTTCTGGCGCTGCTGTTAGCCAGTTTCTTCGTGGGTACGATGATGGGGATGGGGCCGCTGGATATGGTCAATGCCATTGAGAGCGGCATCGGCGGTACGCTGGGCTTCCTCGCGGCGGTTATCGGCCTTGGGACCATTCTGGGCAAAATGATGGAAGTGTCCGGCGCGGCCGAACGCATCGGTCTGACGCTGCAGCGCTGCCGCTGGCTTTCAGCGGATGTCATTATGGTGCTGGTCGGGCTGATTTGCGGGATCACGCTGTTCGTTGAGGTCGGCGTGGTGCTGTTGATTCCACTGGCCTTTTCGATTGCTAAAAAAACCAATACCTCATTACTGAAGCTGGCGATTCCGCTGTGTACGGCGCTGATGGCGGTACACTGCGTCGTACCTCCGCATCCGGCCGCCCTGTTCGTGGCGAATAAGCTGGGCGCGGACATTGGCACCGTGATTGTCTACGGCTTACTGGTGGGTTTAATGGCCTCGCTTGTCGGTGGGCCGCTGTACCTGAAATTCCTCGGTAACCGTCTGCCATTTAAACCGGTACCGGCTGAGTTTTCCGACCTGAAAGTGCGCGACGAAAGCACGCTGCCATCGCTGGGCGCGACGCTGTTTACCGTACTGCTGCCGATTGGCCTGATGCTGGTCAAAACCGTCGCTGAGCTGAACATGGCGAAAGGCAGTACGCTGTATACGCTGTTGGAGTTTATTGGTAACCCGATCACCGCGATGTTTATCGCCGTTTTCGTAGCCTATTACATTCTCGGCCTGCGTCAGCACATCGGTATGGGTGCGCTGCTGACCCACACCGAAAACGGTTTTGGCTCGATTGCTAACATTTTGCTGATTATCGGCGCAGGCGGCGCATTCAACGCTATTCTCAAGAGCAGCGGGCTGGCGGATACTCTGGCGCTGATCCTCTCAAACATGCATATGCACCCGATTCTGCTGGCGTGGCTAGTCGCACTGATTCTTCATGCGGCGGTAGGTTCTGCCACGGTGGCTATGATGGGCGCGACGGCAATCGTTGCCCCGATGCTACCGCTGTACCCCAACGTTAGCCCGGAAATTATCGCCATTGCCATCGGTTCCGGCGCTATTGGCTGCACGATCGTCACCGATTCCCTGTTCTGGCTGGTGAAGCAGTATTGCGGCGCCACCCTGAATGAAACGTTCAAATACTATACGACCGCGACATTTATCGCGTCCGTTATTGCACTGGCTTGCACATTCCTGCTTTCCTTTATTATCTAAGCGCGAAGAGACTGACTATGGAAAACATTCAAACACTTATCGCCCAGCATCCTTTAGTGGAAGATCTGGTGGCTCTGAAAGAGACAACCTGGTTTAACCCTGGCACCACCTCTCTTGCGGAAGGTTTACCGTATGTTGGCCTGACAGCACACGACGTTGAGGACGCCCACGCGCGTCTGACGCGCTTCGCACCGTATCTGGCGCAGGCCTTCCCGGAAACCGCCGCCACCGGGGGCATTATCGAATCTGAGCTGGCCGCAATCCCTGCCATGCAAAAACGGTTGGAAAAAGAGTTCGGGCAGCACATTAACGGCGAACTCCTGCTGAAGAAAGACAGTCACTTGCCTATTTCAGGCTCGATTAAAGCCCGCGGTGGCATTTATGAAGTACTGACCCATGCGGAAAAACTGGCGCTGGAAGCCGGTCTGCTAAGCACCAAAGACGATTACCGCGTTCTGCTTTCGCCTGAATTTAAACAGTTCTTCAGCCAGTACAGCATCGCGGTTGGCTCCACCGGCAACCTCGGCATGTCGATTGGTATCATGAGTGCCCGCATCGGCTTTAACGTTACGGTGCATATGTCTGCCGACGCCCGCGCGTGGAAAAAAGCCAAGCTGCGCAGCCACGGCGTGACGGTGGTGGAGTACGAAGAAGATTATGGCGTGGCGGTTGAACAAGGTCGTAAGGCGGCAGAGTCCGATCCGAACTGCTTCTTTATCGATGATGAAAATTCCCGCACGCTGTTCTTAGGCTATGCGGTCGCCGGTCAGCGTCTGAAAGCGCAGTTTGCCCAGCAGGGGCGCGTGGTGGATGCCGATCATCCTCTGTTTGTCTACCTACCGTGCGGCGTCGGTGGCGGCCCTGGCGGCGTGGCGTTTGGCCTGAAGCTGGCATTCGGCGATAACGTGCACTGCTTCTTCGCTGAACCGACTCATTCACCGTGTATGCTGCTGGGGATTTACACCGGGCTGCACGATACCATTTCCGTACAGGATATCGGCATCGATAACCTGACGGCGGCGGATGGGCTGGCGGTGGGTCGCGCATCGGGCTTTGTTGGCCGGGCGATGGAACGTCTGCTCGACGGTCTGTACACCCTGGACGATCAAACCCTGTACGACATGCTGGGCTGGCTGGCGCAGGAAGAAGGGATTCGTCTTGAACCATCGGCGCTGGCGGGCATGGCTGGCCCTCAGCACGTTTGCGCCTCTACGGATTACCAGCAGATGCATGGCTTCAGCGCGGATCAGCTCAATAACGCCACCCATCTGGTGTGGGCAACCGGCGGCGGCATGGTTCCGGAAACCGAGATGGCGCAATACCTGGCGAAAGGGCGCTAATCTCAGCGCAGCATCGCCATCAGCTCCATCGGTGAGCGGTGCTGCTTAATGAGATCGCGCATAACTCGCATATGCGGCGCGGTATGATTGAAAAAAGCGCTGTATCCACCGCAAATCGCACTCTTTCCATTTCTGCCACGGTGCTTAGGACAGTCGCCGTGGCAAAAACGCAGCAGTGAACACGCCTGACATTCCGCGCTCAGCGTGGTTCTCTTGGACTGACCAAATTCCCCTGCCCGAGGGCTGGCATTGAGCTCACCCAGCGATGTGTGATGAATATTACCCAAGCGATAATCAGGGTAAACATAGTGATCGCACTGATACAAATCGCCATTCGCTTCCAGGGCAAAAGCATGCCCACAGGTAGAGCTTAGCGAACACATCTGCGCCGGATGCCCGCACCATACCCCGAGGGTTGAATCGAATAACTGGACGAATACACGGCCAATATCTTCTCTGACCCAGATATCAAAGACGGAATTCAGAAAGGTTCCCCATGCCTGCGGCGGGACCGAGTCGGCGGTAAGCTCGCCTTTTTCATCATATTCAACCAGCGGAATGAACTGCAAAAACGGCGTGCCGCACTGGCGAAGGTAACGATACATTTGTCCGGGCTGCTGGCTGTTCAGGCGGTTAATCACTACCAACAGATTGAACTCCACCTGATACTCACGAAGTCTGGCAATGGCCTCCACCACCTTATGGTGCGTCGGTTTTCCGCTGCGGTTAACGCGATAAGCATCATGCAACTCGGCCGGGCCATCCAGGGAAATCCCAACCAGCCAGCCGTTATCGCGTAAAAACTGACACCATTCGTCATTGAGCAAAATTCCGTTGGTCTGGAAAGCGTTATGGATTTGCTTCCCTTCCCCGTACTGTTTTTGCAACGCCACCACGCGGCGAAAAAAGTCGATCCCACAAAGAGTCGGCTCACCGCCCTGCCAAGCGAACATCACTTCGGACCCCGGCTGCGCGGCGATATGCTGGCGAATAAACGTCTCTAAGGTAGCGTCATCCATTGTGGGTTGAGTGGGTTTCTCAATGTAAAAACAGTAGCGACAATCGAGGTTACAACGAGAGCTGGCCGGCTTGGCCATGACCTGACATCCTGTCATGCTAAATTCCCGATAAATGCCATAAGTTGGCGGACATGCGCTACAGCAAACAGTATTGCGAGGGATAACACCGCGAGGGAGATCATAAATTTGTCACGCACCGCATGAGATTCAGAAAAATCGCTATGACTGACATCCATCAGGTTGCGGCTACGGGTATAACGCCAGAGAACGATTGCCACCAGCGCCAGCACTACAATTGAAACCCAAAACAGGAACCCCGTCTGATGCCAGTTGTGCTTTAGCGCCAGCGCCATTAACGCGCCATAGCCCAACAACGTGCGAAACCAGGCCAGCGAGGTACGTTCCGGTTGTAACCCTGGATCGGCGATCCGTCGCGATTTACGGCTATCCGGCATACAGTACCAGTCCCATGACAATCACCGCGACGATCATCAAAATCAGGCTGATGATTAACAGGCTATGGGTGTACGGCAAGTCCTCTTTCAGACGCATTGCCTTTTCATTGCGCAGCCAGCGCAGGTAACCATAAATCGCCAGGCCACCGGCAAACAGGCACAACAACAGCGCCAGCAGTTCACGAATTACCGGCGTGGCAAAATCCGGGGCCAGTTGGTCAAGACCCACACCCGCCGCCAGAAACCCCAGCGAGGTGCGGATCCACGCCAGAAAAGTACGTTCATTTGCCAACGAGAAGCGGTAATCCGGCGCTTCACCAAGGCGGGAAATCTTCATCCAAACTCCTCTGGTTGTCATTGCCGGATGGTGGCTCGCGCCTTATCCGGCCTACAAGTAAGTGCAAATAAGGATATTTGCGCCAACTGGCATTGTAGTCAGAACTTCTGCTTTTTCTCTTCCACTTTTACGCCCCGGGTCGGTAAACCGGTGTCGTAATCGCGTACTACCGGAGAATAGCCGTCTTCAGGGCGCGGGCGAAAAGCGCCCATCCAGCGCGGTGCGGCATCAGGTCGCCACGGACGCAAACTCCATTGATAAGTGCGGAACGGATCGCGGATTTTATCCATGTAGTCCAGCAGCGCGTCGTGCATCTGGCAACGAACGTCGGCCAATTGTGGCGAATCAATCAGATTGTGTAGCTCATCAGGATCGTTACGCCTGTCGTAAAGCTCATCGCTGGTAAACAGATTTAATACCAGTTTCCAGTCGTCCGTCACCCAGCAGCGTACCGGAATAAATCCGCCAAAACTGTCATGTTCAATCTCATAACGGTTGAACTCCACCATCACACCGCGCGGCTTTTCAACGGCAAGAATGTTTTCACCCGGCAGGATTTGCGGCTTCTCAATACCCGCCAGCGCCATCATCGTCGGCAGCAGATCGATATGGCTGACCGGCGTGTCTACCTGCATAGACTCTCCCTGCGGCGGGCGCATAATCAGTGGAATTCGTGTGATATCGTCATACATCGCGGCCCCTTTACTGATGAGCTTATGCGCCCCCATCATCTCACCATGATCGGAGGTATAAATGACCCAGGTATTCTCTCGCTGTTGCGGCGTTAAGGCATTGATCACCCTACCTATCTGATCATCAACAAAGTCGTTGCAGGCAAAATAGAGCGGATGGTGGTAGCGCCCGTCATCGCTAACCGGGGATGGCATGGCTTGCGACCACAGACGATGGTGCTCGGGCTTATCGAGCAAAGAGTCATGCGCTTTCGCACCGAGATCGTAATAAAAGTCCTGATATTTCTGCAGATACTCGACCGGACAGGTAAACGGATGGTGCGGCTCGTCATAGGAAACCACCATCAGAAACGGTTCCTCGGCACGCGCAGGCTGATGGAGAAAATCGACCGCCCGGTTACTGATTCGGTGCGCCCAGGTAAAGGTTTCATCGATATTATTGACCAACAGATCCTCCACGCTATTGAGGCCGTTACGCCACAAACCGATCTCTGCGTCAGTCAGTTCCGCGAGGTAATTGGCTCCGTCATACCAGTAATCAACATCCCACTCGGGCGGACATTCGCCGGTCCCAAAGTAGTCATGTCCGTCGAGATGCCACTTGCCGATGTAGCACGTGTGATAGCCCGCATCTTTAAAATAGCGCCCCATGGTGGAGATATTTTTCCCCGGCGCGACATTATTGGTCCACGGCCCGGACTGGTTGGCATAAATCCCGGTAAACAGCCCCGCGCGGGCCGGCGTACACACCGGTGAACAGGTATAGGCCGAGTTAAAGCGAATACCTTCCGCTGCCAGACTATCAATATTATTGGTGTTCAGCGGTTTACCGCTGTAGCAGCCGACCATATTGGTCGCCTGGGTATCGGTCATAATGAACAGAAAATTGGGCCGGGTCATGCTTCATCCTTAGCGTCATGGACACATTGTGCAGTCACGTTACGCCGCGTCTGCCAACTGCTGTAAATCAAATAAATTGCGACTGCCACCGTAATGGCGTAGCTGAGGATCGTCAGCCAGCGAGAGTTGTAGCCACCAAACTGCGCCAGACCGGAATAAACGCCAATCATCGCAAACAGGACGCCAACAGAGGCGATTTTCACGTTTTTCCACGGTTTCATGTCTACCGCGAAGGCGTCATGGAATTTAAACGGCGTGGCACGCGGCTTGATGGCACCGATAACCAGCATGACCGCCACATTGATGCAGAAAGTGCAGGCCAGTACGTAGAGGAAGTGAAAGTCGAATTTCACCAAATAGTTGATGGTGATATAGCTGACGATACCCAGCCCCATCGCCACCTTCGCAGCCAGCGCGGGAATGCGCGGAAAGAAAAATCCCATGATCACGATGGTTACCAGCGGAACGTTGTAGATCCCGTTGAGCTGCTTCATCCAGCTGTAAAGCCCCTGCGGCGCATAAGCAATCCACGGCGCGACCAGCACAGAGATCACCGCGACGATAAACCCAAAGCGGCGGCCAATGCTGACCAACTTGTCGGGACTGGCCTGCTCGTTAATCAACCGACGATAAATGCCGAGACTGAACAGCGTCGAAGCGCTGTTGAGGAAACCGCAAAATGCGCTGATGATCGCACCGAACAGCACCGCGCTGAAAAAACCGATCAGCGGCAACGGCATCACTTTGTTTACCAGCGCTGGGTAAGCCATATCTGCTTTTGGCAGATCCTGGAAAAGGTGAAAGGCGATAACGCCCGGCAATACCAGAATCAACGGATCCAGCATCTTCAGCACTGCCGTTAATAATGCTCCTTTTTGTCCTTCCGACAGACTTTTTGACGCCAAAGTACGTTGAACAATCCCCTGATTGGTACACCAGTAGAAAGTATTCACCAGAATAAGCCCGGTCAGCGCCGCGCCGATAGGTACCGGGTCGTGACTTCCGCCAATCGAGTTCAGCATCTGGCTGTGATCTTGGGTTAAACGCGTAATGCCTTCGCTCAGACTGCCTTTACCCATTGCCATTAAACCGAACAGCGGTACCATCAGACCGCCAATCACCAAACCAATACCGTTGATGACATCCGCAATGGCAATCGCCCGCATTCCGCCGACCACGGCGTACAAAATGCCACTTATCCCCAGAACCACCGCCATCAGCCAAATTGCCGTATGCTGGGAAATACCAAAAGTTTCAGTGACATGAAACATACTGTTAAAGGCGAGTGCACCGGAGTACAAAATGATCGGCAGGAAACAAATCCCTGTGGCGATCAAAAAACAGCAGTCGATGATGATGCGGGTGGTTTTGTCATAGCGCTCTTCAATAAAATCCGGGATGGTAGCGATGCCGCGTTGCAGATAACGCGGTAAAAAAATCAGCGCCAGAAAAATAAGTGGGATCGCTGAAATCACTTCCCAGGCCATTACCGACATTCCGCTGCGGTAAGCCTGGCCGGTAAGTCCTACCAGTTGTTCCGTGGAGAGATTGGTTAGCATCAGCGATGCGGCAATCACCGGCGCTTTTAACGAACGTCCCGCCAGAAAATATCCCTGCTGCGAACCGGTATCCGCTTTGCGTAACTTCCACCAGGTGATTACCGCCACCAGCAGCGTAAAGCCCACAAAGCTTAAAATTTGTAGCGTATTCATCTCATAGCCCTTTTTTTTCATTATGTCCCGGTAGCTGTAGGGTGTAACAGGAGGTATTGCGCACCGGGTCAGGCAGTCAGATTTCTTAAAATAAAAACGTCATATCCCTGAACGGATTTTTTCTGTTAAGTTCAGGTTGTGGGCATAATTCTCCGGCGGGAAATTAAAATGAATGGAAAGATGCAAAGTTCGCATGTAAAAAACGAAACTACGTACAATATTCCCCTGTTGATTAACGAAAATGTGATCTCAAGCGGAATTTCATTGATCTCGCTGTGGCATACCTATGCCGACGAACATTACCGGGTTATTTGGCCGCGCGATAAGAAAAAGCCACTGATAGCTAATTCATGGGTTGCTGTCTATACCGTCCAGGGTTGTGGAAAAATCCTGCTAAAAGGTGGCGAACACATTACTCTCACCGGAAACTGTATAATCTTTTTAAAACCAACCGATATACAGTCTTATCATTGCGAAGGGTTGGTATGGGAACAATACTGGATGGAGTTCACGCCAACCAGCGTAATGGATATTCCGCTACGCCAACAAAGCATTATTTATAATGGTGATATTTATAATCAGGAGCTGGCTGAAGTTTCACGATTAATTACTTCCTCAGACTCAATGATAAATAATTTGGCCGTCGCCTTTCTCACAAAAATAATTTATCAATGGATTTGTCTTATTTACGCTGAAGGTAAAAAAGACCCACAACGGATGCAAATTGAAAAACTGATTGCCACTCTGCATGCCAGCCTGCAAAAACGCTGGAGCGTAGCGGATATGGCAGCCACCATTCCCTGTAGCGAAGCCTGGCTACGCCGTCTGTTTTTACGTTATACCGGAAAAACGCCAAAAGAATACTATCTCGATGCCCGGCTGGAACTGGCGCTGTCACTGCTAAAACAGGAGGGAAATACGGTCGGACAGGTGGCAGATATGCTTAACTTTTTTGACTCGTTTCATTTCAGCAAAGCTTTTAAACACAAATTTGGCTATGCGCCGTCGGCTGTGCTGAAACATGCAAAGTGAAATGACAACCCCATAGATGTAAGGTGGACAACCTTTTTTGGTACATCCACCTGAAAGGTGCAGAATAATGTAGGAAAAGATGAAATCGTTAGATCAGTGAGCGTAATTCCTCATACGAAAAGATGCGGCCGCGATAGCCTAATCCCGTATCAATATTGTAAATAGAGAGGCCAATATTGTTATTTGTATCAAAGACGAAGAAGGATTGTTCTGCGCCAAAATAGACATTGTAATAGTCATTACCTACATCAAAGACCGACGATGTAAGCTCACTACGTTGCCCTGGAAAACTAAACTGATCCAATTGCTCTACCGTTGCAGCGGTTAAATCGACAGCAAGAATGGTAGGTAGGGAATCAAGCGCGGCTGAAGTATAAGAGACGGGATCAGATTCAATGATGCGAACCAACTCATTCCCACTCTCATCCGCACAGGAATTATTGTTAAAGAGAGAAAGGACAAACTTATTTTCACCCCGCCAGGCTTGATACTTGCTGTTTTGAGTAATAAAAACCGCATGCTCTCCGTTGGGATAGTTAAAATCGTCGATATTCACCACACTCAAATTGAGTGGGCTATTCAACACCGGAAAATCCGGATTATCAATAATCCACTCAGGATCGCCTGAGTCAATGTTCAGGCCAATAATAGTGCAGCTTGAACGTGAGTTGACGATTAACTGATTGGTTTCTTTTACATATTCGAGGCTATTAAAATGTACATCGTTGGTATCAGTATTATCCAGTACCGTGGCTCCCAAAAACTCCTGAGAGTAATCGCGCTGCCAGAGTAACCCCCCACTGGCGATGTCATATTTATAAATTACACACTCCAGTTTTTGCTCATCATTCCAGTTATCCAGCAACGAACCCAACAACCAAAGATTACCTTTCTCATCCGTAGTGATGTCGTGATGAAAACCATAGCCAGTAGGTGCGGTATAGGTTTGCGAGACGTTACCCGCCAGGTTAAAACGATACAAAGTGGGGGCAAATGCATGCTTATCAGGATCATACGTTTCACTGGCCAACGCTGACCACAACGCATTGTCTATAATCTTCAGGTTACCGTACATCCAGGGGAAGAGACCGGTAATGCGCAGATCGCCATTAATGTCATAACCATTCCAGGCACTGGTGACAAACCAGCCCTGTCCCAAGGTGCTTTCCGCCATCTCGCTGTCGTCAATATTGATTGTCAGCGCCAGAGGCACATCACCGTAGTCCTGACCCTCTGTTGAAATTGTTACCGTGAAGGTGGTGGTTTCATTGTCCGCCGTGTAAGTATTGATCTCGACAGTATTCAAATAGTCAGCATACAAGCCAACAACGATGACCTGTGTGTGAGAAGTATATTCGTCAGTACTGTAATAGAAGTCTGTATTTGATGTTTTACCATGAACAGTATAATCAAACCTTACCGCTTCTATATTTTCCAATGAAATTAATGCACAAAGTTTGTTTTGATTGTAAGGATTTATTTTCACTGTATACGTTGCTCTCATTTTCTATTCCTTTTTATAAAAAAACAGAATGTAATGACTTTCGCAAAAACAAACCTACATCTCATGTTGGTTTTTTTATGTGGATAAGTGCACAAAATGAAACAACCAATATAAAACCACACTATTAATTCAATAAAAATAAATGCCACAAATAATTAAAGCATAAATATTCAATTATGAAATATAAATAAAATACATGACTACGCAAGTTTTATTTAAAAGTAAAACATAAATACAAATTAAATATATTTAAAACAATTAAATAAATGATGGTTATGATCATGGTATTTTTGCAAATTAAATCACAAAAAATCACAAACAATCTTTTAATGAGCAATTTTGATTATTAGAGTGATTTTAGATTCATAAAAATATGTCACAGAAACAAATAGTCGTCCGTTACTGAATGAGTATCACCAACTTTGATCTGGAAGCGAATATCATGGAGGTTGACTGAACTATGTTTTCTGAATTTATCGATGTAATACAATCTTTTCTAACAGAACCCGCCATTCTAATAGGATTGTTAGTCGGTTTGGGGTATGCCCTTGATAAAAAACCGCTAATTAAAATTATTACTGGTATGGTCAGCGCGATGGTTGGGTTGATGATGGTGTTATTTGGCGGCTTCCAATTTTCAGCCACCTTTAAGCCTGTCGCTGATGCAGTCAGTAAATCTTACGGTATTCATGGTTATTTAATGGATTCGTATGCCATGAAAGCCGCCACCCAAATTGCTCTCGGGGATAACTTTGGTTATGTGGGCTACGTTTTCGTGTTGGCCTTTTTCACAAACCTTTTGCTGGTATTATTTGGCCGCTATACACGTGTAAAAGGGATCTTCTTAACCGGTAACACCGGAGTTTCCCACTCGCAGGCCGTACTCTGGTTGATCGTATTCTGGTTAGGTTTTGGTTGGGTACAGTCAATCATCATTGCTGGTGTTTTAACGGGTATTTTCTGGGCCTTTGCCACAACGTTAATCGCTAAACCCGTTGCGAAAATCACCAATAATGCCGGTTTTACTATCGCCCATAATCAGATGCTCGGGATCTGGTTTTTTTCAAAATTTGCCCACCTGTTTGGCGATGCCGAAAAACAGGATGCAGAAAACATGAAGCTGCCAGGTTGGCTGGCAATTTTTAACCATAACGTTACCGCCATTGCGATTGTGATGACCCTGTTCGTCGGCGGATTTCTGCTGTCGACCGGTATTGAAAATGTTCAATTGATGGCAAAAGGTAAACCCTGGTATATCTATATTATCAACCTCGGACTGCAGTTTTCCATGTATATGGTCATTCTCCTGCAGGGTGTGAGAATGATGGTTGGGGAAATAAATGCCTCCTTTAAAGGCTGGCAAGATCGTTTAATTCCCGATGCAATTCCGGCAGTAGATGTTGCCGCTTTATTACCTTTTTCACCAAATGCAGCCACGCTTGGATTCATCTTCTGCACCTTCGGCACCATATTTTCGATGGGCATCCTGCTGATTACCAAAAGCCCTATTATGGTATTACCTGGTTTTGTGCCCCTTTTCTTCTCTGGCGGTCCTATTGGTGTTTTAGCCAACCGGATGGGAGGTTATCGCTCCGTTATCATTTGTACATTCCTGCTGGGGATAATTCAAACCTTCGGCACAGTATGGGCAATTCCCTTAACAGGTCTGGCAGCAGAAGGGGTTGGCTGGACCGGAATATTTGACTGGGCGACATTATGGCCTGCCATTTGCGAATTACTAAAACTGATCGCCACTGTATTCAATCTGGGCCCTTACGCGGGCTAACTAACTTTGCATAAAAAGGATATCGTCATGAAAGACAAAATTAACCTTCTGTTTGTTTGCGGCTATGGTGTCGGGAGTAGCGTAATGTTACAGACGGTCGTCAAAAAAGCGTTGGCTAAATATGATTTCCAGCTCGAATTTGCGATGGAACATACAGCAGCAGGCGAAGTAGGTGGATTTACTGAATGGGCTGATATCTATGCCATTTCAAAAAAACTGATTGATGTCGTCAGTCTGGATCCGCGCCATGGTCAATACCTTATACCCATCGAAAATATTATGGACGGAGAAACCATTGGTAAGCAGATTTACGCGGTGATTGAGGCGCATTTCCCACACTTGTTATCTGCCCGGTAAGGAGCAGTGATGAAAGCGATTATCCTGCTATTCGACAGCCTGAATAAACATTATCTGCCACCTTATGGCGATATGATCACCCAGGCTCCCAACTTCCAACGCCTGGCCGCACACTGTACGACGTTCAACAACAGTTATGTTGGCAGCATGCCCTGTATGCCAGCCCGTCGAGAATTGCACACAGGTCGACATAACTTTTTGCACAGGGAGTGGGGACCACTGGAGCCATTTGACGACTCAATGCCAGAGTTACTGAAAAAAGCGGGGGTCTACACACATCTAATCAGTGACCATCTGCATTATTGGGAGGACGGCGGTGGTAACTATCATAACCGCTACAACTCTTGGGAAATCATTCGTGGTCAGGAAGGCGATCACTGGAAAGCCAGTGTTGCAGATCCCGCTATTCCTGAGGTGTTACGCGTGCCCCAGAAACAGACCGGTGGAGGTGTTTCAGGGTTATGGCGACATGACTGGGTAAACCGAAATTACATACAGCAGGAAGCAGACTTCCCGCAAACCTGCGTCTTTACCGCGGGATGTGAATTCCTCGAAAAAAACGCTAAACAGGACAACTGGTTGTTGCAGGTCGAAACCTTCGATCCGCATGAACCTTTTTATACAACCGAAGAGTATCTCTCCTTGTATCAGGATCCCTGGGATGGCCCACATTACGACTGGCCCAGGGGCAAGGTTGAAGAAAGCGCAGAGGCGGTAGAGCATATTCGCTGCCGATATCGGGCCCTTGTGTCAATGTGCGATCGCAATCTGGGACGTATTCTCGACCTGATGGACCGTTTTGACATGTGGAACGACACGATGCTCATTGTCGGTACCGACCATGGTTTCCTACTTGGAGAGCATGGGTGGTGGGCAAAAAATCAGATGCCGTACTACAACGAAGTGGCAAACAATCCTTTATTTATCTGGGACCCACGTGGTGGTCAGCGGGGTGTTCAACGTAACGCTCTGGTTCAGATGATTGACTGGGCGCCGACACTATTGGAGTTCTTTAACCAACCAATCCCTGCTGATGTGCAGGGTCATCCACTGGCGAAAATCCTTGCGGATGACACTCCAGTCCGTGATGCGGCCCTGTTTGGCGTTTTCAGTGGGCATGTCAATGTCACCGATGGCCGCTATGTCTATATGCGCGCGGCGCTACCCGGACGTGAGAATGACATTGCGAACTACACCCTGATGCCAATCAAGATGAATACTCGCTTTGATGTGGCGGAATTACAGTCGTTAACACTGTCCCCTCCATTTAGCTTTACCAAAGGGGTTAAAACGTTGCGTATTCCGTCCCGAGAGAAATACCCAGGAATCAATCGCACGGGCCATTTGTTGTTCGATTTGCACACCGACCCGCAACAGCTTACGCCAATCGATGATAAAGAGGTGGAGGAGCGGATGATTGCCCTGTTGGTACGTCTACTAAAAGAGAGCGACGCTCCAGCAGAGCAATTTATTAGACTGGGTTTAACGCTTTAACCCATTCCCCAGAAGATCACCGCCAACAGTTGCGGGGTGATAATCCTCAGGAACATAACCAGCGGATAAACGGTGGCGTAGGAGAGCGCTGCCGCCCCGCTGGTGGCATGCAGGTTGTTAGCAAACGCCAGCGCAGGAGGATCGGTCATTGAGCCGGCCAGCATGCCGCACAGCGTCAGATAGTTCATTTTGGCGAATATCCGCGCCAGCAAGCCCACGGTAATGAGCGGAATCGCGGTAATGAAAATACCGTAGCCCACCCAGCTCAGACCATCGCCCTGCGTCAGGGTATGAACAAAATCACCGCCTGACTTCAGACCAACCACCGCGAGAAACAGTACGATACCCAACTCTCGCAGCGCCAGGTTAGCGCTGGGAGGCATAAACCAGTACAGCTTACCGATGCTGCCAATACGTCCAAGAATCAAAGCCATAATCAGCGGCCCACCAGCCAGCCCCAGCTTCAACGCCACCGGGAAACCCGGGATAAACAGCGGGATTGACCCCAGCAGAACACCCAGTCCGATACCGATAAATACCGGCAGCATCTGCACCTGCTGCAGTTTTTGCTGCGCGTTACCAACAACATTGGCAACGGCGTCAATCGACGAAGGGCGCCCAACCAGATTGAGGATGTCCCCGAATTGCAGGCTGGCGTCGCTGCTGGCTACCAGCTCAACCCCCGCACGGTTCAGGCGGGAGATCACCACGTCGTAACGTTCTTTAAAGTGCAGATCGCGGATACGTTTACCCAGCACTTGTTCGTTGGTCACCACCACGCGCTCAACGCGTAAATCAGTCCCGCGTGTCGACAACGATGTGTCCACCTCCTGACCAATCACCACCTGCGCGTTGTGCAGATCGGCTGGCTGCCCGACCAGGTGTAACAGGTCGCCCATCTGGATAACCGTTCCCGGCGATGGCACCATCAATGTCTCGTCACGTTTCAGACGCGAGCAGATGATTTTGTCGCTGTTCAGGATCGGAACATCCTGAATTGCCATATTGTTGATGTTTGGGTTTTCCACACGGATGTTCATCGTCTGAATCAGTGCGTGCCCGTTGGTTAGCGTGGATTCATGCTGCTGGGCTTCAGCATCGACGTTAACGCGGAAAATAAGGCGCATCAGCCACATGGTGAGTAAAATTCCGCAAATGCCGAAAGGATAAGCCATGGCATAGCTCATCCCCATCTGGTCTACCACATCGCCAGGGGTACCCAGATCGCGCAGAATTTGCTGCCCGGCACCCAACGCCGGGGTATTGGTGACCGCCCCGGAGAATATACCCAGTACCACAGGAAGAGGAATGGCAAAAAGCTTATGCAGAATCGCGGTGACCAGGCCACCCATGATGACAATCAGCACGGCAAACAGATTCAGCCGCAGGCCCGAAACGCGCAATGACGCAAAAAAGCCCGGTCCGACCTGGATACCGATGGTGTAGACGAACAGGATCAGGCCAAATTCCTGAATAAAATGCAGCATATCGCCGCTCAGGGTCATCCCTGCCTGATCGACAAAATGCCCGACAATAATACCGCCGAACAGTACACCTCCGATGCCAAAACCCACACCACGTATTTTTACGTTGCCGATCCATAATCCGACAACCGCCACTAATGCCAGAACGCTGACCGTCAATGCTATATCACTCATTATCTTGTTCCCTGTGAATAACATCATTAAGTAAATGGATTCTCGCAGAGTACAGTCGCAATGTATGGGTGGTAAAGCACAAAAAAGCCCCGTCATTTCTGGCGGGGCAAAGGCATGGAGCTATTTAACTATTTAATGCGGGACGTTCGCTGATAGCGATACGTTGTGGAGCAATGGCTTCAGGTTCATTCCGGGTCAAATCGATATGCAGCAAGCCGTTAGTGAAGCTTGCGCCGGAGACCTCCATATTTTCAGCCAGCGTAAAGCTCAGGCTGAACGGCTGAATGACCAGCCCCTGGTGCAACCATTTGGTCTCTTTTTCCGGCTGCTGCGGCGTACCTTTCACGGTCAGGCGCGTACCTTCCAGTTGAATATCCAAATCTTCCTGGCGGAAACCGGCTAACGCAAGGGTAATGCGGTAGTGGTTATCATCGCTCTTTTCGATGTTATAAGGCGGGAAGCTCTGGCTTTCACCGGTGTTTTGCAAAGCATTGGCCAGTTTGTCAAAACCGATCCATTGACGCAGCAGTGGGGATAAATCGTAGTTACGCATAATAATCTCCTTCTAAGAAGCGAGTAGGTACCTTTCGGCTCCCTGACGGCAAGCCGATGACTTAGCAAGGCCGCCTGAAGCGGCCTATAGAATTAGTTGATTTCGATGCGGCGCGGCTTATTCGCTTCAGGAATCACGCGCTCAAGATCGATATACAGCAGACCATTTACCAGGTTTGCGCCGCGAACATGAATGTTCTCCGCTAACTGGAACTTACGTTCGAAGTTGCGCTCGGCAATACCCTGATACAGGTAAGTACGTTCTTTTTGATCGTCCGCATGGGCGCCTTTCACCACCAGCAGATTATCCTGGGCAGTAATTTCCAGTTCGCTTTCAGCAAAACCGGCAACGGCAATTGCAATGCGGTAATGGTTTTCGTCTACCAGCTCAACGTTGTACGGAGGGTAGCCGCCATTGCTTTGGCCCTGATTGTTTTCCAGCAGGTTAAACAGACGGTCAAAACCAATAGCAGAACGGTACAGCGGGGATAAATCAAAGTTACGCATAATTAATAGCTCCTGAAATCAGCGAGAATAATTGACCTTCCATCATGGACAGGTCAGGTAGCCAGGACACCCATCAGGCATGCCCTTCATTTGTCTACACTCTAAAAATGGGTCTTAATACAAACTTTTCAAGCGTATTCATCTGACTTTTTTTGCAGTTTGTTGTCTATTGCATACACTGGGGGGAGCAGTTGTTCTCGTTAAATCGCGATGGCCGCCACAGTGCGACGAAATGGTGATGTTATTTTCGCAACGGATCGCTTTAACTCACCATGCAAACACGATAAATACAGATGAATAAATGATGATTAAAAAAATGTTGGTAACACTGACGATGTGTAGTGGGATAGCGTTTGTAAGCGGCTGTTCTAGCATCATGTCGCATACCGGTGGCAAAGAAGGGACATATCCTGGCACGCGAGCCAGTGCCACAATGATTAGCGAAAGTGATACGAACTGGGGAACCAAGTCGCTGGCAATTCTGGATATGCCTTTCACCGCGGTGCTCGATACGGTATTGCTACCGTGGGATCTCTTTCGCAAAGACAACTCGGTGAGATCCCGCGTAGAAAAGAGCGAGGAGAGAACCCAGGCCACGAACGCCGTTATTCCCCCGGCAGAAATGTCCGCTCCATAAGTTAACGCCCGGTTTCAGTCACCCACAGCTGGCGGAAACCCTCGACGTCTTCCATCCACGCAACCTGTCGACCATCAGGGGAGAAGACGATCGCATCGGCCGACGGCGGGTTACCATGACGTTCCGTTAAAAAATCAATCTTGCCCGTTTGAACATCACAACAAGCAATTCTGTTCTCCAGTACAAATCCCAGCCATTTCCCCGATGGGTGCCAGTTAAAGGCTGACTGAATATTCGTAGAGCATTGGGTAAGCTGACGCGGTGCACCCCCCTGTGGGGAAATCAGCCATAGCTGCACAATACCGCTGTCATCACGCATTAAAAACGCAATCTCAGACGCCTTTGGATTACTGCGTACCCAATGGCGAGGTTGATTCACCAGCCCCGGGAAGGCGCGCTCATGGGTAAACGTCAGGCGACGTTGGCAAATACCGGATGGCGGCGCAGGCATGGTCATGTCAGTCCCCTCCAGAGGCGCGTCCCCCGGCTGTTTCCAGCCACTTTCATCCAGTGGCAAATCGACAATAAACAATTCCGGTACTTTTTCGCCATTCACTGACAACGTATCGCCGATAAACGCCAGCCTGTTTTCTCCTACCCAGCCCTCTTCATAGGCACGGTTAATCTCATCGCTACCCGGTTTTGGCGTTGGTGTCGTCTGGCTCACCAGCACGCACCAATGGCTGCCACTGTATTCACGCAGATGCTGCGCGGAGACTTTCACCGGCCCATACGGTGCAGCCACGCCGACGTTGCGTAAATCCAGCGCCGCCGAGCGCTCATGCAAAACATGGTCGTTATAGGTGAAACTGACAAACTCACCGTTTGGGCTAAAGACATGCACATGACTCCCGCCACGCAGCGCGCCTGGCGTGTACGGCGCGGTAATATCCATCGCATCCAGATTCTCCACCCCAGCCTGCGTAACAATCATCCCACGACGATGATGGAAGTCGTAATGCCATGTTTCATCAGGATTTTCAGGCCCATGAATGAATACATATTTTTCCGACTTTGGATGAACGGTCACCACGCCAACGTGCGCTCCCTGAGTAACCCGGTAAATCACCTCCAGTTCGCCAGTATGGATATTGACGCGCTCAATTGTTTCACCGGTAAAGGAGGCGCCAGAAGGACGCACATCAAAGACCAGCCACTGGCTGTCCGGTGTCCAGGTGTTAATATTGGTAAGCTGATGATTACGCGGCGTAAAGGTGATTTGCTTCATGGGATGCCCTGATACAAGACGATTAAAGCAATCATACTTCACAAGCACTTCACTTTCAGGCTTTAGCGTATCGCCATCTTCATTTTTGCGGACAGAAAGATGGAACATTTTGACGTGGCGATTATCGGATTAGGTCCGGCAGGCGCAGCGCTGGCGCGGCAGTTGAGCGGAAAAATGCGCGTGATTGCGTTGGATAAAAAACGCCAATGCGGCAACGAAGGTTTCACTAAACCCTGCGGCGGTCTGCTGGCCCCGGACGCCCAGCGTTCGTTTATCCGCGATGGTATAACCTTACCCGTTGATGTCATCGCCAACCCGCAGATTTTTAGCGTTAAAACGGTTGATGTTGCCGCTTCTTTGACGCGTAACTACCAGCGCAGCTACATTAATATCAACCGCCATGCTTTTGATTTATGGCTTAAATCTCTCATCCCTGACGATGTACAGGTGTATCACGACAGCCTGTGTCGGAAAATCTGGCGCGAGGGCGATAAATGGCATGTTATCTTCCGCGCCGACGGTTGGGAGCAGCAGATCACCGCGCGTTATCTGGTGGGGGCAGACGGTGCGAATTCACTGGTGCGCCGTCATCTCTATCCCCAGCACCAAATCCGTAAATATGTCGCTATTCAACAATGGTTTGCGGAGAAACATCCTGTGCCGTTCTATTCCTGTATTTTTGATAACGATGCAACTGATTGTTATTCATGGAGTATCAGCAAAGATGGCTATTTTATCTTTGGTGGCGCCTACCCCATGAAGGACGGACAGGCACGCTTTGACGCGCTGAAGGAGAAGCTGAAAGCGTTCCATTTCCAGTTCGGCAAACCGGTGAAAAGTGAAAAATGTACGGTTCTGTTCCCCTCACGCTGGAAAGACTTTGTCTGCGGAGAGGACAACGCATTTTTGATTGGTGAAGCGGCCGGTTTTATCAGCGCCAGCTCGCTGGAAGGGATTAGCTATGCGCTGGACAGCGCGGAGATCCTCAAATCGGTACTGCTGCGGGATACGCCAGATATGAATCACGCTTACCGTAAAGCTACCCGTAAAATACGTCTCAAACTGTATGGCAAAATCCTGAAAAGCCGGGCACTCACATCAGCATTTTCGCGGAAATGGATAATGCGCAGCGGCGTGGCGCATATTCCCCAGGGAGACCATTCAGCACCACAAATCATGGCTGAAACAGGGCAAATGAAACAAGGCACTTGCCCATAATTTCTTAATTCAGCGCAAACTTCTCAATGGCATACGCGACGCCATCTTCGAGGTTGGATTTGGTCACGAAGTTGGCGATTTCTTTGACTGATGGAATAGCGTTGTCCATGGCAACACCCACGCCTGCGTATTCAATCATCGCGATGTCGTTTTCCTGATCGCCTATCGCCATCACCTCTTCGGCTTTAATACCTAACGCATCGGCCAGCGATTTTACGCCCGTCCCTTTATTGACGCGTTTATCGAGGATTTCGAGGAAATACGGCGCACTTTTCAATACGGTGTACTTCTCTTTTACTTCTGCTGGGATGCGCGAGATGGCTTTATCGAGGATCTCCGGTTCATCAATCATCATCACTTTCAGGAACTGGGTTTCTGGATCCATTTTCTCGGCTTCACAGAACACCAGC
This sequence comes from Citrobacter sp. Cf125, assembly GCF_030333935.1. Taxonomy (NCBI): domain Bacteria; kingdom Pseudomonadati; phylum Pseudomonadota; class Gammaproteobacteria; order Enterobacterales; family Enterobacteriaceae; genus Citrobacter; species Citrobacter sp. Cf125. The sequence goes on from NZ_JAOWEY010000016.1 coordinate 389,627, forward strand.
GGGATGGTCGCGACAAACGATTCGTGCACCGTGTAGTAGCTGATATCACGGTTCGCGGTATACAGCGTGTTGCGATCGAGCGCGTGGAAATGCGAGCCAACTTCCCGGGAGAGCTGCTCCAGGTAGCGATAATCATCATAGCTCAGCGCGGTTTGCGCAACGGTACTGCCATCGCCTGCTTTCTGCACCAGCGCACCGTTGTAGGTAATGCAGTAGTCACCGGGCTGTTCCATATGTAGTTCTTTCAGATAGCTGTGAACGCCGGCATACGGGCGTCCCGTGGTCAGCACCACATTCACGCCACGCGCGCGCGCTGCGGCAATCGCCGTTTTGACCGCAGGTGAAATGGTGTGATCGGGCAGCAGAAGTGTGCCATCCATGTCGATAGCAATAAGTTTGATAGCCATGAGTTCCCCGGATTAAATGAGTCCGTCCTCATGCTAACGCGATTCCGCTCAAAAAACAGCTACGAAAAGGGGGATAGAAAGGGGAATCGAGATTCCCCTTTTGACAATCGATGGTAGGCCGGATAAGGCCTGAGCCGGCAAACGTAGACGAACTGACTGATGGCGCTTCGCTTATCAGGCCTACAGGAGCAGGCCTGAGGTACATGTTAGATATCGATGTTCGCCGCTTTCAGGGCATTCTCTTCGATAAATGCGCGACGCGGTTCAACGGCATCACCCATCAGCGTGGTGAACAGCTGGTCGGCAGCAATCGCATCCTTCACGGTAACGCGCAGCATACGACGGCTTTCCGGATCCATGGTGGTTTCCCACAGCTGTTCCGGGTTCATCTCGCCCAGACCTTTATAACGCTGGATAGCGAGGCCGCGACGTGACTCTTTCTGCAGCCATTCCAGCGCCTGCTCGAAGCTGGCAACCGGCTGGCGACGCTCGCCACGTTCGATAAACGCATCGTCCTCGATCAGTCCACGCAGCTTCTCGCCGAGCGTACAAATACGACGATATTCGCCACCGGTCACAAATTCATGCTCCAGCGGATAATCGGTATCGACGCCGTGGGTACGCACGCGGATCACCGGCTCGAACAGGTTCAGTTCAGCGTCTTTACGCACAAAGCTGTTCCAGGTGCTGCCGTGAACTTCGTTTTCATTCAGCACGTTAACCAGCTGGGACACCCAGGCAGTGACTTTCGCTTCATCAGCCAGATCGGCTTCAGCCAGCGTCGGCTGATAAACCAGTTCTTTCAGCAGCGCTTTCGGGAAACGACGTTCCATACGGCCAATCATTTTCTGCGTCGCGTTGTATTCAGAAACCAGTTTTTCTAACGCTTCACCCGCCAGAGCTGGTGCGCTGGCGTTGGTGTGCAGCGTGGCGCCATCAAGGGCGATAGAGATCTGGTACTGATCCATCGCTTCATCGTCTTTGATGTACTGTTCCTGCTTGCCTTTCTTCACTTTGTACAGCGGCGGCTGTGCAATGTAAACGTGGCCGCGCTCAACGATTTCCGGCATCTGACGATAGAAGAAGGTCAACAGCAGCGTACGGATGTGCGAGCCGTCGACGTCCGCATCGGTCATGATGATGATGCTGTGATAACGCAGTTTGTCCGGGTTGTACTCGTCGCGACCGATGCCGCAGCCCAGCGCGGTGATCAGCGTCGCCACTTCCTGAGAAGAGAGCATCTTGTCGAAACGCGCCTTCTCAACGTTAAGAATTTTACCCTTGAGCGGCAGAATCGCCTGGTTCTTACGGTTACGTCCCTGCTTCGCAGAGCCGCCCGCTGAGTCCCCTTCCACCAGGTACAGTTCAGAGTGAGCCGGGTCGCGTTCCTGACAGTCCGCCAGTTTGCCCGGCAGACCCGCTAAGTCCAGCGCGCCTTTACGACGGGTCATTTCACGCGCGCGACGTGCAGCTTCACGAGCACGCGCAGCATCAATGATTTTGCCGACGACGATTTTCGCGTCAGACGGGTTTTCCAGCAGGTATTCGCTCAGCAGTTCGTTCATCTGCTGTTCTACCGCCGATTTCACCTCAGAAGAGACCAGCTTGTCTTTGGTCTGGGAGGAGAATTTCGGGTCCGGCACTTTCACGGAAACCACGGCAATCAGGCCTTCACGGGCATCGTCACCGGTGGCACTGACTTTGGCTTTTTTGCTGTAGCCTTCTTTGTCCATGTAGGCGTTCAGGGTACGGGTCATCGCCGCACGGAAGCCTGCAAGGTGAGTACCGCCGTCACGCTGCGGAATGTTGTTGGTGAAGCAGTAGATGTTTTCCTGGAAACCATCGTTCCACTGCAGCGCAACTTCAACGCCGATACCGTCTTTTTCGGTGGAGAAGTAGAAGATATTCGGGTGGATCGGCGTTTTGTTTTTGTTGAGGTATTCAACAAACGCCTTGATGCCACCTTCGTAGTGGAAATGGTCTTCTTTGCCGTCGCGCTTGTCGCGCAGACGAATAGAGACGCCGGAGTTCAGGAATGACAGCTCACGCAGACGCTTCGCCAGAATGTCGTATTCGAACTCAACGACGTTGGTAAAGGTTTCGTGGCTTGGCCAGAAACGGACCTGAGTCCCCGTCATTTCTGTTTCGCCAGTTACTGCCAGCGGCGCCTGCGGCACACCGTGCACGTAAGTTTGCTGATGCACTTTGCCTTCACGACGAATCACCAGTTCCAGCTTCTGTGACAGGGCGTTAACGACGGAAACACCCACACCGTGCAGACCACCGGAAACTTTATAGGAGTTATCATCGAATTTACCGCCTGCGTGCAAAACGGTCATGATAACTTCCGCTGCCGAAACGCCCTCTTCCGGGTGAATACCGGTTGGGATACCACGGCCATCATCGGTAACGGACACGGAGTTGTCAGCGTGAATCGTTACCACGATATCTTTACAGTGACCCGCGAGCGCTTCGTCGATAGCGTTATCTACCACCTCGAATACCATGTGGTGCAGACCGGTGCCGTCATCCGTGTCGCCGATATACATACCCGGGCGCTTACGCACCGCATCCAGTCCTTTCAGGACTTTGATACTGGAGGAGTCATAAGAATTCGACATCAACGTTTCTCGCTCATTTTATCTTGGGTTAATCCGTTATTTTACCCTTTTCCACGGTAAACATCTTCGAATTTTCATCGGACATGTCTATAACGTGTTCAGCGCTGATTGCGCTGACAAAGACCTGAGATTGCGTGGCTTTTAAGCGGCTGGCCAGCAGTCCGCGACGCGCGTCATCCAGTTCAGAGGCAAAATCATCTATCAGGTACAGGCAGCGCCGCCCGCTTTCACGGGTAAGGAACTCCCCTTGCGCCAGACGTAAGGCGCACATCAGCAGCTTTAGCTGCCCACGCGACAACGTATCTTCCACCGGCGCACCGTTGGCGCGAATGCGGAAATCCGCCTTATGCGGACCGTGCGCGGTGTAGGTCAACATTCGATCGCGTTCAAAACTACGTTCCAGCACTTCGGCGTAATCTGTCTCTTTCTCCCAGCCGCGCTGGAAAGAGAAGGAGAGAGAAAACTCGGGAAGAAACTGCTGGCAGGTATCCGCCATATCCTGCGCGATACCAGCGCTGTACTCCGCGCGCCAGGTGCTGATTTGTTCCGCCAGTGGGATCAGTTCTTTATCCCACGGGCGCAGTTGCTCATAACGACTCACCTGGCGCAGCGCTGCATTGCGCTGCTTGAGCAGTCGCTTCAGGTTGCTCCAGGCGGTGAAAAATCCGGCTTCATTGTGAAAGCATCCCCAGTCAAGGAATGCTCTTCTGTATTTGGGGCCGCCATTGAGTAAAGTAAACCCCTCAGGCGTGATCAACTGCATCGGCATCAGGTGCGCCAGTTCCGCGACCTTGTGCCCGTCAGTGCCGTCAATGCGCACTTTGCTGTCACCCAGTTTGTCTTTCGTCAGGCCAATCGACGTCTCACGTTCTTCACCCTGCAAACGCCCGTGTAAAACAAACGACTCCTGCTCGTGGCGAATCACGCGGCCAATCTGCAAACTGCGAAACGCCCGACCATGGCCGAGCGTATAGATGGCTTCCAGCACGCTGGTTTTACCGCTGCCGTTAGCGCCAACCAGAAAGTTAAAGCCGGGAGATAAAGCGAGATCCGCATTTTCAATATTGCGGAAATCTTTAATCAGGAGTCGGGATAGCGACATATCAACTCATAACCAGGGCGTTATCGTCGCAGTTAGTCTGGTTACGGCCAGCGCACAGCAACCGGAGCGTACTGAAGTACGTGAGGATTGCGAGCACTGCCCGGAGCCAGAATAACAAGTAAGATAGCCCGATATTCTTTACAAGCGCATAGGCATGACGACATAGGCTGCAGATTGTGACGCTGCATCTTCAATCTGTACGCTCGATACGGAATCGGTCAGCAGAATACGTACGTTCTCGCACTTCAGCGCGTTAAGAACGTCAAGCACGTAGCTAACGTTAAAGCCGATTTCCAATTCAGTACCAGGATAGGAAACATCCAGAATTTCTTCTGCTTCTTCCTGCTCCGGGTTGTTGGCAGTGATTTTGAGCTGGTTTTCGCTGACATACAGACGCACGCCACGGAATTTCTCGTTGGAGAGAATCGCCGCACGCGCAAACGCCTGTTTGAGGATATCGCAACCGGCTTCCAGATGTTTGTCCGGATTCTTCGGTAATACGCGGCGATAATCCGGGAAACGACCGTCAACCAGCTTGGAAGTAAAGATGAAGTCACCAACGTGCGCACGAATATTGTTGCTGCCAATCTGCACGCGCAGCGGGTTATCGCCGCCGTCGAGCATACGCATCAGTTCAATCACACCTTTACGCGGTACGATCACCGAATGGCTAGGCAACGGCTGACCGACAGGCATTGAACAGACCGCCAGGCGGTGACCGTCGGTCGCCACGGTACGCAACTCTTCCCCTTCGGTTTCAAACAGCATGCCGTTTAAGTAGTAACGCACGTCCTGATGCGCCATCGAAAACTGCGTGGCTTCAATCAGGCGCTTCATTGTCGCCTGTGGCAGGGTGAATTCGACTTCGCTCTGCCAGTCGTCCAGATTCGGGAAGTCGGCGGCAGGCAGCGTAGACAGCGAGAAACGGCTGCGGCCAGAACGCACCAGCATACGGTCGCCTTCCAGTTGAACGGCAATTTCCGCCCCTTCTGGTAATCCACGGCAAATATCGAAGAATTTACGCGCCGGAACGGTGGTCGCACCAGGTTCATGAGGCTGGATCAGCGCCACGCGCGCCACCATCTCCATTTCGAGATCGGTACCGGTAAGCGAAAGGGTGCCGTCAGCAACCTGCAGCAGCAGGTTTCCGAGGATCGGCAGTGTAGGACGTCCACCCAGCGGGCCGCTGACCTGCTGAAGCGGTTTTAATAAATGTTCACGTTCAACGGTAAATTTCATAGCGTCACGAAGATAATGTTCTGATTAAATTGGAGAAATCTTCTTTAATATCATGGCTTTCTTCACGCAACTGCTCAATCTTGCGGCAGGCATGAAGCACGGTAGTATGGTCACGCCCACCAAACGCGTCGCCAATTTCCGGCAGACTGTGGTTAGTGAGCTCTTTTGCCAGCGCCATCGCCATCTGGCGCGGACGAGCTACCGAGCGAGATCGACGCTTAGAAAGCAGATCCGCAATTTTGATTTTGTAATACTCCGCCACCGTCTTCTGGATATTGTCGATGGTGACCAGCTTTTCCTGCAAAGCCAGCAGATCGCGCAGCGCTTCACGCACGAAATCGATAGTAATCGCCCGGCCGGTAAAATTGGCGTTGGCGATCACGCGGTTCAGTGCGCCTTCCAGCTCACGTACGTTAGAGCGTAGACGCTTGGCAATAAAGAACGCTACTTCACCCGGCAGACGAATGTCGTTTTCGTCGGCTTTTTTCATCAGGATCGCAACACGCGTTTCCAGTTCAGGCGGTTCGATCGCGACAGTCAGTCCCCAGCCAAAACGGGATTTCAGACGATCTTCAACGCCGTTGATCTCCTTCGGATAGCGATCCGAGGTCAGGATGATCTGCTGATTGCCTTCCAGCAGGGCGTTAAAGGTGTGGAAAAACTCTTCCTGCGATCGCTCTTTATTCGCGAAGAATTGGATATCGTCAATCAGCAGCGCGTCAACGGAACGGTAGTAACGTTTAAACTCTTCGATCGCGTTGTTTTGCAGGGCTTTGACCATGTCCTGCACAAAACGCTCGGAGTGCATATACACCACTTTGGCGTTTGGCTTACGCGCCATAATACCGTTACCGACAGCGTGCAGCAGGTGGGTTTTACCCAGACCCGTACCGCCATAAAGGAATAACGGATTGTAGGCGCCGCCAGGATTGTCCGCCACCTGACGTGCCGCCGCGCGCGCCAGTTGGTTAGATTTACCTTCAACGAAGTTATCAAACGTGTGTTTGACGTTGACGTTAGAACGATAGGTAGGTTCTACCGGAGCCGGGACGTTATCCCAGCCTGGACGCGCCGCCGGAGCAGCACGTTGTGGTTGCACTTGCTGAGTCACGTGGGCGGGCGCAACAACGTTGTTGACCGGCGTTTTCAGCGTTTGCGTGACGGGTTTAGTACCGACTTCAAAGCGCAGCTGCGGGGCATCCGCTCCACAGAAATTATTGAGTAATCCATTAATATTATTAAGGTATTTATCCCTTACCCAATCGAGCACGAAACGGTTTGGCGCGTACAAAGCCAGCGTGTTATCGCTCAGTTCCGCCTGCAACGGGCGTATCCACATACTGAACTCTGTGGCTGGTAACTCATCCTGCAATCGGGCAAGACACTGCTGCCAAAGCGAAAGTGACACGGCGGACTCCACTCGAACAAAAGTCGATAAATGACAAAGGCTGAAACATTCATGATTGTTGACGCACACCGACAAGACCCTATGCAAAGGGTGACGTGCGAATTGCTATCTGCAATTTTTACCCGATCAGGATCCATTGAAACGATCAGGACCGCGGATCATAGCGTAAACTGAGAAAGAGATCTTCTGTTTCTCACAGATTCTTCCCGATTTATCCACAGGATGATCCAGAATCGGCTAAGTGTAAACGATCCTGGAGAAGTGCTGCAGGTTTTAGCGCGCATATTGAAAAAATTAATGAGTAAAGATGCTTTACTGCTTAAACGATCTAATAAAGATCCCGAGCGATCCTTGCGCTTTATCCACCAGCCCGTATAATTCTTACCCCCAGCGAGTAACGGTCGCCTTACGGCGTCAACGCTGCCTGTTTTTTACGCGAAACCATGCGGAAAAAAGCGGGAAATAAGGAAAGAGAATTGACTCCGGAGTGTACAATTATTACAATCCGGCCTCTTTAATCACCCACACTGTGGCGTAAGTCGTTCGAAATTCGTTCGGGTATACGCAAAAGTCAGTGAATTTATTCAAGTTTAGGTAGAAATCGCCATGAAACGCACTTTTCAACCGTCTGTACTGAAGCGCAACCGTTCTCACGGCTTCCGTGCTCGTATGGCTAATAAAAATGGTCGTCAGGTTCTGGCACGTCGTCGTGCTAAAGGCCGTTCTCGTCTGACCGTTTCTAAGTAATAAAAGCTAGCCCCTGAGTGGTTAAGCTCGCATTTCCCAGGGAGTTACGTTTGTTAACTCCCACTCATTTCACATTCGTCTTCCAGCAGCCACAACGGGCTGGCACGCCGCAAATCACCATCCTCGGCCGCCTGAATTCGCTGGGGCATCCCCGTATCGGTCTTACAGTCGCCAAGAAAAATGTTAAACGTGCGCATGAACGCAATCGGATTAAACGTCTGACGCGTGAAAGCTTCCGTTTACGTCAGCACGAGCTTCCAGCAATGGATTTCGTGGTGGTGGCGAAAAAAGGGGTTGCTGACCTCGATAACCGTGCTCTCTCGGAAGCGTTGGAAAAATTATGGCGTCGCCATTGTCGCCTGGCTCGCGGGTCCTGATAGCCCTCATTCGGGTCTATCAACGCCTGATCAGTCCGCTGCTTGGGCCGCATTGCCGTTTCACTCCAACCTGTTCGAGCTACGGAATTGAGGCATTGCGCAGGTTTGGAGTGATAAAAGGCAGTTGGTTGACGGTGAAACGCGTATTAAAATGCCACCCTTTACACCCTGGTGGTGACGATCCCGTCCCGCCCGGACCATTTGATACCAGAGAACACTAACGATGGATTCGCAACGCAATCTTTTAGTCATCGCTTTGCTGTTCGTGTCTTTCATGATCTGGCAAGCCTGGGAGCAGGATAAAAACCCGCAACCTCAGGCCCAACAGACCACGCAGACAACGACCACCGCAGCGGGTAGCGCCGCAGACCAGGGCGTACCGGCCAGTGGCCAGGGGAAACTGATTACGGTTAAAACTGACGTGCTTGATCTGACCATCAACACCCGTGGTGGTGATGTGGAACAGGCTTCACTGCCAGCTTACCCGAAAGAACTCGGTTCTACCGAACCGTTCCAGTTACTGGAAACCACGCCACAGTTCATCTACCAGGCTCAGAGTGGCCTGACAGGTCGTGACGGCCCGGATAACCCGGCTAACGGCCCGCGTCCGCTGTACAACGTCGAGAAAGACGCGTTTGTACTGGCTGACGGTCAGAACGAACTGCAGATCCCGATGACCTATACTGACGCAGCGGGTAACACATTCACTAAAACGTTTGTACTCAAGCGTGGTGAATATGCTGTCAACGTTAACTACAGCGTGCAGAACGCCGGCGAAAAACCGCTGGAAGTCTCCACCTTTGGTCAGCTGAAGCAATCCATCAATCTGCCATCTCATCGCGATACCGGAAGCAGCAACTTTGCGCTGCACACCTTCCGCGGCGCGGCGTACTCCACGCCGGATGAGAAGTATGAGAAATACAAATTCGACACCATTGCTGAAAACGAAAACCTGAACGTCAATGCTAAAGACGGCTGGGTCGCAATGCTGCAACAGTATTTCGCAACGGCATGGGTTCCGCGTAACGACGGCACCAACAACTTCTATACCGCTAACCTGGGTAACGGCATTGCCGCTATCGGCTATAAGTCACAGCCGGTACTGGTACAGCCTGGCCAGACTGGCGCGATGACCAGTACCCTGTGGGTCGGCCCGGAAATTCAGGATAAAATGGCGGCCGTTGCACCGCACCTGGATCTGACCGTGGATTACGGCTGGTTGTGGTTCATTTCTCAGCCGCTGTTTAAACTGCTGAAGTGGATCCATAGCTTCCTGGGTAACTGGGGCTTCTCCATCATCGTTATCACCTTTATCGTTCGTGGCATCATGTACCCGCTGACCAAAGCGCAGTACACCTCCATGGCGAAGATGCGTATGCTGCAGCCGAAGATTCAGGCAATGCGTGAGCGTCTGGGCGATGACAAACAGCGTCAGAGTCAGGAAATGATGGCCCTGTACAAAGCTGAGAAGGTTAACCCGCTGGGCGGCTGCTTCCCGCTGATCATCCAGATGCCAATCTTCCTGGCGTTGTACTACATGCTGATGGGCTCCATTGAACTGCGTCATGCGCCGTTCGCTCTGTGGATCCATGACCTGTCTGCACAGGACCCGTACTACATTCTGCCGATTCTGATGGGCGTGACGATGTTCTTCATTCAGAAGATGTCTCCGACCACTGTAACCGACCCGATGCAGCAGAAGATCATGACCTTTATGCCGGTCATCTTCACCGTGTTCTTCCTGTGGTTCCCGTCAGGTCTGGTGCTGTACTATATCGTCAGCAACCTGGTAACCATTATTCAGCAGCAGCTGATTTACCGTGGTCTGGAGAAGCGTGGCCTGCATAGCCGCGAGAAGAAAAACTCCTGATTCGGTGTAGGCCGGATTAGGCGAAGCCGCCATCCGGCAAACGGAACATAAAGTAAAGGGCGGTCATTAGACCGCCTTTTTTATTGCATTAAGAAGAGACAAACCATGAGCCATAACGACACCATCGTCGCTCAGGCCACCCCACCGGGACGTGGTGGCGTGGGTATCCTGCGTATCTCCGGCCTGAAGGCGCGTGAGGTCGCAGAAACCGTACTGGGGAAACTACCCAAACCGCGTTATGCCGATTATCTGCCGTTTAAAGACGCGGATGGCAGCACGCTGGATCAGGGGATTGCCCTGTGGTTCCCCGGCCCGAACTCCTTTACCGGCGAAGACGTTTTAGAGCTTCAGGGTCACGGAGGTCCGGTGATTCTTGACCTGCTGCTCAAACGTATTCTGACCATTCCCGGGCTGCGCATTGCCAGACCGGGTGAATTCTCCGAGCGCGCGTTTCTCAATGATAAGCTCGATTTAGCCCAGGCAGAGGCGATTGCCGACCTGATCGATGCCAGCTCGGAGCAAGCCGCTCGCTCGGCGCTGAACTCGTTGCAGGGTGCATTTTCCGCACGGGTAAATCATCTTGTGGAAGCGCTCACTCACCTACGCATCTATGTGGAAGCGGCGATCGACTTCCCGGATGAAGAAATCGACTTCCTGTCTGACGGCAAGATTGAAGCGCAGCTCAATAACGTTATCAGCGATCTTGATGCCGTACGTGCCGAAGCGCGTCAGGGTAGCCTGCTGCGCGAAGGGATGAAGGTAGTCATTGCCGGTCGCCCTAACGCCGGGAAATCAAGCCTGCTGAACGCGCTGGCAGGCCGTGAGGCGGCTATTGTGACCGACATTGCGGGGACGACTCGCGACGTACTGCGTGAGCATATTCATATCGACGGTATGCCGCTGCACATCATCGATACTGCCGGTTTGCGCGATGCCAGTGATGAAGTTGAACGCATCGGTATCGAACGTGCCTGGCAGGAAATCGAACAAGCCGACCGTGTGCTGTTTATGGTGGATGGCACCACCACCGACGCCGTGGACCCGGCTGACATCTGGCCAGACTTTATTGCCCGTCTGCCAGCCAAACTGCCGATTACCGTGGTGCGTAACAAAGCGGATATTACCGGTGAGACGCTGGGCCTTAGCGAAGTAAATGGCCACTCACTGGTTCGTCTCTCCGCACGTACCGGTGAAGGTGTTGACGTACTGCGTAACCATCTCAAACAGAGCATGGGCTTTGAAACCAATATGGAAGGTGGCTTCCTGGCGCGTCGTCGTCACCTGCAGGCACTGGCAGAAGCGGCGGAGCATCTTGAGCAGGGTAAAGCCCAACTTCTCGGCGCATGGGCCGGAGAATTGCTGGCAGAGGAGCTACGTCTGGCGCAGCAGAACCTCAGTGAGATCACCGGGGAATTTACCTCCGACGATCTGCTGGGACGAATTTTCTCCAGTTTCTGTATTGGTAAGTAACGTTGTGTTGCCCGGTGGCGCGATGCTTGCCGGGCCTACAGGCCCTGTAGGCCGGATAAGGCGTTTACACCGCCATCCGGCAACAACAATTTCCCATGCGGAAATCACTGTTGTCCAAATGGCAACTCGTGCAGTTGACTCTCTGACCGTATGCTTAGCGCCACATTTCTCATGAGGTCGCTATGACACGCTTTCTAATCTGCAGTTTCGCCCTGGTTCTTCTTTATCCTGCCGGTATTGATATGTATCTGGTGGGGCTGCCCCGTATTGCGGCCGATCTACAGGCCAGCGAGGCGCAACTGCATATCGCGTTTTCAGTTTATCTGGCGGGAATGGCGACGGCGATGCTTTTCGCCGGAAAAGTTGCCGACCAGTCAGGACGTAAACCAGTCGCTATTGTCGGTGCACTCATCTTTATTTTCGCCTCTGCGCTGTGTTCATTTGCCGAGAGCGGTACGCCGTTCCTGGTTGGCCGCTTTATTCAGGGTGTGGGCGCCGGCTGCTGCTATGTGGTGGCTTTCGCTATTCTGCGCGATACGCTCGACGATCGTCGCCGGGCGAAGGTACTGTCGTTGTTGAACGGTATTACCTGTATCGTGCCGGTGCTGGCTCCGGTGATGGGGCATCTGATCATGCTCAAATACCCGTGGCAGAGCCTGTTCTACACGATGATGGGAATGGGTGTGGCTGTTTGCCTGCTGTCGGTATTTGTCCTGCGAGAATCGCGCCCAGCAACGTTTATGGCGACGATGGAAAAGAACCACACTACCGAATCACTGGTAAACCGCTTTTTCTTAAGCCGTCTGGCCATTACTACCCTTAGCGTGTCGGTGATCCTGACCTTCGTGAATACGTCTCCGGTGCTGCTGATGGAAGTGATGGGCTTCGACCGCGGCGAGTACGCCACTACCATGGCCATGACCGCTGGCATCAGTATGGCGGTCTCTTTCTCTACGCCATTCGCCCTGAGCGTGTTTAAGCCTCGCGTTATGATGCTAACCTCGCAGGTGCTGTTTCTGTGTGCTGGCGTGGTGTTAACCCTTGCTACTTCACACGCGGTAACGTTGTTCGGGTTAACCTTAATCTGCGCCGGATTCTCGGTCGGTTTCGGTGTTGCGATGAGCCAGGCGCTGGGACCGTTCTCGCTGCGCGCGGGCGTCGCCAGCTCGGCATTAGGTATTGCACAGGTTTGCGGTTCCTCGCTGTGGATTTGGCTGGCGGCTGTTCTTGGCCTTGATGCGCTGAATATGCTGATCGGGATTCTGATTGGCTGTAGCATAGTGAGTATCATGCTGATTATCACTGTTGCACCTAACCGGTCCGCGCCAACTCATGAAGAAATCCCTCAGCAGTCTCGATCTTAATTTATTGCTCTGCCTGCAGTTGTTGATGCAGGAACGCAGCGTCACTAAAACCGCTAAACGGATGAACGTCACTCCGTCGGCGGTCAGTAAGTCGCTGTCGAAGCTGCGGGCCTGGTTTGACGATCCCTTGTTTGTGAACACCCCGCTGGGGCTATCGCCGACGCCGCTGATGGTCAGCATGGAGCAGAGCCTGGCTGAATGGATGCAGATGGGCAATCAGCTGCTCGATAAGCCGCACCATGAATCGCCGCGCGGGCTGAAGTTTGATCTGGTGGCCGAAACGCCGCTGGTGATGATCATGTTCAACGCGCTCTCCCGGCAGATTTACCAGCGCTATCCTCAGGCGACGATCAAAATACGCAACTGGGACTATGATTCGCTGGATGCCATTATTCGCGGTGAAGTGGATATTGGCTTTACCGGACGCGAAAGTCATCCGCGTTCGCGAGAACTGCTGAGTTTGTTGCCATTGTCGATCGACCATGAAGTGCTGTTTTCCGATCTGCCCTGCGTCTGGCTACGTGAAGATCATCCCGCACTGCAGGAAGAGTGGAATCTGGACACCTTTCTGCGCTATCCGCACATCAGCATTAGCTGGGAGCAAAGCGATACCTGGGCGCTGGATGAAGTCCTGCAAGAAATGGGGCGCGCACGCAATATCGCGTTATGTCTGCCTGGTTTTGAGCAATCGCTGTTTATGGCAGCGCAGCCGGATCACGCGCTGATTGCCACCGCACCGGTTTATTGCCAGCGTTATAACCAACTCCACCAGCTTCCACTCGTTGCGCGGCCGATGCCATTTGATACGGCGCAACTGGAAAAAATGCGCGTACCGTTTACTCTTCTTTGGCATAAACGCAACAGCCACAATCCTAAGATCGTCTGGCTAAAAGACACGATCAAGGCGCTTTATCGCGATATATCCTGACGATCCGTCATTTTGGTGTTTCAAAATCGACCATTCTGGCAACAGAAATGTAAATATCGCGTAATGTATCCCATTTCCGCTTACTTTTTGGGCAGCAAAGCCTGCCCGGAAGCCGTGTAAATGTTACTCTGGTGATAATCACGGACCATTAATCACGGAGCGAAAAATGGCGACACATTTTGCCAGAGGGATTCTTACGGAGGGACACCTGGTATCAGCTCGCCTCCCTTCTCCATGCCATATCGAAGCAAGAGATCTGCCCGCTCATCGCCGAACACGCTTCCTGGCCTCCCGAAGTCTTCTCGCCGAACTGATGTTCATGCTTTACGGCACCAGCACGTTGCCTGAGATTGTTACTGAGGCGAAAGGTAAGCCCGTTTTTCGCGATAAGAATCTACCGGGATTTTCGATCTCTTATGCCGGGAATATCGTCGGCGTTGTGCTAACGACTGAAGGAACGTGCGGCCTGGATATGGAACTTCAGCGGGCAACCCGCGGGTTTAACAATCCAAATTCAGCGGAAACGTGGCGCTTCTCCAGTAACGAAAACCTGTGGATCAATAATCAAAACGACCCCAATGAAGCACGCGCGCAGCTCATTACATTGCGCCAGAGCGTACTCAAACTCACTGGCGATGTATGCAATGACGATCCGCGCGAACTCCAGCTTTTACCCGGCGCAGGACGCCTGAAATGTGCCCATGTTGCGCAGATTGAAGCCATTTGCGATGCGGAAGATGTGCTGGTGTGGTCGGTTGCGGTTTCGCCAGCCATTGAAAAACTCAAGGTTTGGGAGTTTGATGGTCAGCAGGACTGGAAAAGTTTGCCTGATATCCAGACTCGCGCCAATGAGCCAACGGGTCGTCTGATCCGGTTCTCTCAATTATGCGCAGCGAAAAGCCATACGCTTTGATTTAACCTTTATGATGAAACAGGAGTCACCATGTCTGAAACATTGAATGTTGTTACGTTACTGGGAAGTCTGCGCAAAGGTTCGTTTAATGGAATGGTTGCCCGTACACTGCCCAAGATTGCTCCCGCAGGAATGGAAGTGAGCGCGTTACCGTCGATTGGTGATATCCCACTGTACGATGCCGATCTCCAGCAGGAAGAAGGTTTTCCGGCCAGCGTAGAAGCACTGGCTGAGCAAATCAGAAAGGCTGACGGTGTCGTCATCGTCACACCTGAATATAACTATTCTGTTCCGGGCGGACTGAAGAACGCCATCGACTGGCTGTCTCGCCTGCCCGATCAGCCATTATCCGGCAAACCGGTGCTGATCCAGACCAGCTCCATGGGTGCCATTGGCGGCGCGCGCTGCCAGTACCATCTGCGTCAAATCCTGGTGTTCCTCGACGCCATGGTAATGAACAAGCCGGAATTTATGGGCGGGGTCATTCAAAACAAGGTGGATCCGCAGACGGGTGAAGTGATTGACCAAAGCACGCTGGACCATCTGACCGGCCAGTTGACCGCATTTGGCGACTACATCCAACGCGTGAAAGCCTAAAAGAAAAAGCCCGCCAGCAACGATGCCTGGCGGGCAGTTGTCCAGACCGATATTTTAATGCGCGTCGATAAACACAATCTTCAGCACAAACAGCAGCGCGACAACGATGACGCACGGGCTGAGATCGCGGAAACGTCCAGTACCGATTTTCATCACGCAGTAAGAGATAAAGCCCAGCGCAATACCTTCGGTAATTGAGAAGCTAAACGGCATCATCACGGCGGTAATAAACGCCGGAACCGCTTCAGTCAGATCATCCCACTTCACGCGTGACAGGCTTGATGTCATCAGGACACCAACGTAAATCAGCGCACCTGCAGCTGCATAGCCCGGTACCATTCCCGCCAGCGGCGACAGGAAGATAACCAGCAGGAACAGCAGGCCAACGACGACTGCAGTCAGGCCGGTACGGCCACCAACCGACACCCCGGAAGAGGATTCAATATAGGCGGTAACGGAAGAAGTCCCGATAAACGCCCCGGTAACCGACGACACGCTATCCACATACAGCGCCTGCTTCATGCGTGGGAACTTGCCCTTCGCGTCCGCCAGACCGGCTTTATCCGTCACGCCAATCAGCGTACCGGAGGAGTCAAACAGGTTGACCAGCATGAACGAGAAAATCACACCCGCCAGGCCAATGTTAAACGAACCGGCCAGATCGACATGTCCGATAACGGACATCACGCTCGGCGGCGCAGAAACGATACCGTTGTAATGGACATCGCCCAGCATCCAGCCCAGCAGCGTGGTTACAATGATGGAAATCAGCACCGCAGCATGAATATTACGTGACGCCAGAATCGCGATGATAAAGAAGCCCAGAATACCGAGAAGTACGCTGTGGGACGTCAGGTTACCGATAGACACCAGCGTGTCTTTGTTGGCGACGATAACACCTGCGTTTTTCAGCCCCATCATGCCGATGAACAGACCGATACCACTGGTGATCCCCACTCGCAGGCTCACCGGGATATTGGCAATCATCCAGTAACGTACGCGGAAAATGGTCAGCAGCAGCAGACCTACCGCGCCCCAGAAGATAGCCCCCATACCGATCTGCCATGACAGGCCCATCGCGCCGACGACCACGAAAGCGAAAAATGCATTCAGGCCCATAGCAGGCGCAAGTGCGACCGGCAGGTTAGCAAATAGCCCCATCAGGATGCTACCAAAGGCAGCAATAAGGCAGGTGGTAACAAAGACGGCGCTGGTATCCATGCCAGCCACGCCAAGAATTTGCGGGTTAACAAAAACGATATACACCATCGTCAGGAAGGTGGTTAAACCGGCGATCACTTCGGTCCGTGCCGTCGTGCCATGTTCGCGCAGTTTGAACACGCGTTCCAGCATCCCCTGGCCAGAAGCCTGGGTTGTGTGTTGTTGACTCATTATCAATTTCCGAACAAGGAGGGAAAATTCGTCGCTATCCTATACCAAAATGCGACAATAGGGTTGGGTTATGAGCAACTTTTTTCATTGATTTTGCTTATACGGCAACGATTGCGTCGCCCAATAATGCATTACGAAAACGTTAAACTTGTTAAAACGGAAATGACATGTCCCAGATAGAAGCCGTATTTTTTGACTGTGACGGTACCCTTGTCGACAGTGAAGTGATTTGTTCTCGCGCGTATGTCAGCATGTTCCAGGCGTTTGGCATTACGCTCGATCTTGAAGAAATTTTCAAACGCTTCAAGGGGGTAAAGCTGTACGAGATCATCGACATTATCAACGAAGAGCACGGTGTCGAACTGGCAAAAGCCGATTTAGAACCGGTTTACCGCGCTGAGGTCGCACGTCTGTTCGATACCGAGCTGGAAGTCATTGCTGGTGCGAACACGCTGCTGGACAGCATGGCTGTGCCAATGTGCGTGGTGTCTAACGGTCCGGTCAGCAAAATGCAGCATTCGCTGGGTAAGCTGGGCATGTTGCACCATTTTCCTGATTTACTGTTCAGCGGCTACGATATCCAACGCTGGAAGCCCGATCCGACCCTAATGTTCCATGCGGCAAAAGCAATGGACGTTAATGTTGAGAACTGCATTCTGGTTGATGATTCCAGCGCAGGCGCGCAGGCGGGGATTGCGGCGGGGATGGAAGTGTTCTACTTCTGCGCCGATCCGCATAACAAACCGATCGATCATCCAAAAGTCACGACCTTTACCGATCTGACACAGTTGCCGGAATTGTGGAAGGCACGGGGTTGGGATATTACCCGGTAATTTTTTGTAGGCCCGGTAAGCTTGCGCCACCGGGCAATTGCCGGATGCCGCTAACGCTTATCCGGCCTACTTTCTACGTTTTTATCACTCTTTAGGATCTTTGCCCGCCAGCAGCTTATCCAGCTCATCGCCGCCCACGTGACGGAAGTCTTGTCCCTTCACGAAATAGAAGATGTATTCGCAGATATTCTGGCAGCGGTCACCGATACGTTCGATGGAACGTGCGCAGAACAGCGCGGTCAGCACGCTTGGAATGGTACGTGGGTCTTCCATCATATAAGTCATCAGCTGACGCACGATGCCTTCATACTCCTGGTCGACTTTCTTATCTTCGCGATAAATACGTACCGCTTCGTCGAGATCCATACGCGCAAACGCATCCAACACGTCGTGCAGCATCTGCACGGTGTGACGACCCAGCGACTCCAGACTTACCAGCAGCGGCTGGTGTTGTTGCGAGAACTTCTCCAGCGCGGTGCGGCAAATTTTATCTGCCACGTCGCCAATACGTTCCAGCTCAGCGATGGTTTTGATAATCGCCATCACCAGACGCAGGTCGCTCGCTGTCGGTTGACGCTTGGCGATGATACGCACGCAGGCTTCGTCGATCGCCACCTCCATCATATTGACGTTCTTATCGCCTTCAATGACGCGCTTCGCCAGCTCGCTGTCCTGGTTGTGCATCGCCGTGATTGCATCAGAAAGCTGTTGCTCGACCATGCCGCCCATGGTCATCACCTGGGTACGGATGCTTTCCAGCTCTGCATTGAACTGGCCGGAAATATGTTTATTAAGGTTAAGGTTATCCACAACAAGCTCCTGAATCAGCCGTAACGACCGGTGATGTAATCTTCAGTTTGTTTCTTCGCGGGCTTGGTGAACAGATCGTCCGTGTTACTGAACTCAATCAACTCGCCCAGGTACATAAATGCCGTGTGATCGGAACAACGCGCAGCCTGCTGCATGTTGTGGGTAACGATAACGACGGTGTAATCCTCTTTCAGCTCAGTGATCAGCTCTTCGATACGCCCGGTAGAAATAGGGTCGAGCGCTGAACATGGCTCATCAAGCAGAAGCACTTCCGGGCGAATGGCGATGCCACGCGCAATACACAATCGCTGCTGCTGACCACCCGAGAGAGAGTACCCGCTCTGGTGTAATTTATCTTTGGTTTCATTCCACAATGCGGCCTTGGTCAATGCCCACTGCACGCGTTCGTCCATATCCGCACGCGAGAGTTTCTCAAACAGACGTACGCCAAAAGCGATGTTGTCGTAGATGGACATCGGGAACGGCGTGGGCTTCTGGAATACCATGCCCACTTTGGCACGCAGCAGAGCGATATCTTGGGTATTGGTGAGAATATTGTCGCCATCCAGCAGAATTTCACCTTCCGCACGTTGCTCCGGGTACAGTTCAAACATTTTGTTGAACGTACGCAGCAGCGTCGATTTACCACAGCCAGAAGGCCCGATAAACGCCGTTACCTGGTTTTTAGCAATATCCAGGTTGATGTTCTTCAGGGCATGGAATTTGCCATAGTAGAAGTTCAAATCACGAACCTGAATCTTACCTGGGGCAGTATCAACCATACTCATTTCAATCTTTTCCTCATCCGGCGCCGCATCAGCCACGCCGTAAAAATTAACCGTGTTTCTTCTTCGCGAAAATGACTCGCGCCAGAATGTTCAGCAGCAGTACGCACAGGGTAATAATCAGTACCCCGGCCCAGGCCAGTTGCTGCCACTCAGCAAACGGGCTCATCGCAAACTTAAAGATAGTGACCGGCAGGTTGGCGATAGGCTGCATCATGTCAGTGCTCCAGAACTGGTTGGAGAGCGACGTAAACAGCAGCGGAGCCGTTTCACCTGCGATACGAGCAATTGCTAACAGAACACCTGTAATGATCCCCGAGACAGATGCCTTCAGGGTGATCGCAGAAATCATCTTCCATTTCGGCGTACCCAGTGCATAGGCGGCTTCACGCAGGCTATCTGGCACCAGCTTGAGCATGTTCTCTGTGGTACGAATAACAATGGGCACCTGCAGCAGCGCCAGCGCGATCACGCCCGCCCAGCCAGAGAAATGCTCCATTTTTGCTACCACGATGGTGTAAACGAACAGACCGACCACGATGGATGGCGCAGAAAGCAGAATGTCATTGATAAAGCGGATGACCTCAGCCAGCCAGGACTTACGCCCATACTCCGCCAGGTAGATACCCGCCATAATGCCGAGCGGGGTACCAAACACGGTCGCCCACAGAATCAACAGACCGCTACCGGCCAGGGCATTCGCCAGACCACCACCCGCCGTATTCGGCGGCGGCGTCATTTCGGTGAACAGCGCCAGCGACATACCGTCAATACCGCGGGTGATCGTGGACATCAGGATCCAAATGAGCCAGAACAGACCGAACGCCATGGTCGCCATAGAGAGCGTCAGCGCGATGCGGTTTTTCAGACGACGACGCGCCTGCATTTTACGGCGGGATTCCGCAAGCTGAGCGGTGTTTTGCATTTCAAGCGTAGCCATTAGCGTGCCCCCTCGTTCTTCGCAAGGCGCATGATCATGAACTTAGACGCAGCCAGCACGATGAAGGTGATCACAAACAGAATCAGACCCAGCTCCATCAACGCGGCAACGTGCAGCCCAGATTCCGCTTCGGCAAATTCATTCGCCAGCGCAGAGGTAATACTGTTGCCCGGCATGTACAGCGAGGCACTGTCGAGCTGGTAGGTGTTACCGATGATAAAGGTCACCGCCATGGTTTCACCCAGTGCGCGGCCCAGCCCCAACATCACGCCGCCGATCACGCCATTTTTGGTGAACGGCAGGACGATGCGCCAGATAACTTCCCAGGTGGTACAGCCGATGCCGTAGGCTGACTCTTTCATCAGTACCGGCGTTTGTTCGAACACATCACGCATAACCGCCGCAATGTACGGGATGATCATGATGGCGAGGATCACGCCAGCCGCCAGAATACCGATACCAAAAGCCGGGCCGGAGAACAGTGCGCCAACAAACGGAATGTTGGAAAGGATGTTTCCGACCGGCTCCTGGAAATAAGTCGCAAACAGCGGGGCAAAGATAAACAGCCCCCACATGCCGTACACGATACTCGGAATTGCCGCCAGCAGTTCAATAGCGATGCCCAGCGGGCGACGCAGCCAGCCAGGTGCAAGTTCAGTCAGGAACAGCGCAATGCCGAAACTCACCGGAACGGCAATCAGCAGTGCAATAAGTGAGGTAACCAGCGTACCGTAAATCGGTACTAAAGCACCGTAGATATCGTTCGGCGCATCCCAGTCTTTGGTCCACAGAAAGGAGAAACCAAATTTCTGAATGCTTGGCCAGGAGGAGATAACCAGAGAGACAATAATGCCACCCAACATCAATAGCACAATCAGCGCAGCCAGTCTTACCAGCGCGCTGAAGATCATGTCACCCTTTTTACCCGGTGGGTTAAAAGCAGGCTTGGTTGCAGCCATAAATCACTCTTTAAGTTAAACGCGTTTACGAAGTTGCCCATGCCGGATGGCGCTACGCTTATCCGGCCTACAAAGCGGGCCTACAGTCGAAACCGTAGGGCGGATAAGCGTAGCGCCATCCGCCAACTCGTTAAAGATATTCTATTAGTACAGCGCTTTACCGCTGCTGTCTTTCACGTTGGTCTTCCATGCAGCACGAACCTGCTCAACCACGCTGTCCGGCAGGCTGGCGTAATCCAGGTCGTTAGCCTGTTTGCCGCCATTTTTGTACGCCCAGTCGAAGAACTTCAGCACTTCTGCGCTCTGCTCTGGTTTCTTCGACTCTTTATGGACCAGGATGAAGGTGGTGGAAGTGATTGGCCACGCGTCGTCACCTTTCTGGTTAGTCAGATCCTGAGCGAAAGTTTTGCTCCAGTCAGCGCCTTTTGCGGCGTTAGCAAAGCTCTCTTCTGTCGGGCTTACCGGTTTGCCATCAGCAGAGACCAGCTTGGTGTACGCCAGGTTGTTCTGCTTAGCGTAAGCGTACTCAACGTAACCGATAGAACCCGGCAGACGCTGTACGAACGCAGCGATACCGTCGTTACCTTTACCGCCCAGACCGGTCGGCCAGTTCACGGTAGAGCCGGAACCAATTCTAGATTTCCACTCTTCGTTTACTTTTGCCAGGTAGCTGGTGAAAACGAAGGAAGTACCGGAACCGTCAGCGCGACGCACAACGGCGATATTCTGTGAAGGCAGCTTCAGACCCGGGTTCAGTTTGGTGATGGCTTCATCATCCCACTTCTTAATTTTACCGAGGTAGATGTCACCCAGCGTTTTACCGTCCAGCACCAGCTCGCCGGATTTCAGGCCCGGGATATTCACAGCCAGCACTACGCCACCGATCACGGTCGGGAACTGGAACAGACCTTCTTGCGCCAGTTTTTCGTCAGACAGCGGTGCATCAGAAGCGCCGAAATCAACGGTATTGGCCGTAATTTGTTTTACACCACCGGAGGAGCCGATACCCTGGTAGTTTACTTTGCTACCGGTCTCTTTCTGATAGGTATCTGCCCATTTGGCATACACTGGCGCAGGGAAGGTTGCACCTGCACCTGTCAGGCTCGCTGCTGCAAACGCAGAGAACGCGCTCATGGATAAGGTCGCGGCGACAACAGTTGCGACAGTGGTACGCATAACTTTCATAATGTCTCCTGCACGGTTTTTGTAAATCGTTGTTTGAGTTGCTACTGTGAGCAAAATAGGACAAACAGGTGACAGTTAAATGTACGAAATATGACAGTTTTATGACAACGAAAAATACGGGAAGTTTTTTATCTAAAAACACATTCAAAACAAAAAGTTAGTCGCCATCATGACAATAACATTTCGTTAAAATTTTCTTTTTATGACACTGAAAACAGTAGTTGAAGATGACGGTTTGTCACATAAAACAGGCGGGATAATTGATTAAAAACAGAACAAGTTTAAAAAAATGCCCCGCTTGTAGCAGGGCATTTCCAGTTCAGTTAAGCACGGATTACTCTACGGTAACTGACTTCGCCAGGTTACGCGGCTGATCGACGTCGGTGCCTTTAATCAGTGCCACATGATACGCCAGCAGCTGCAGCGGAACGGTGTAGAAGATCGGTGCAATCACCTCTTCCACATGCGGCATCTCGATGATGTGCATGTTTTCGCTGCTGGTAAAGCCAGCATCCTGGTCAGCAAAGACGTACAGCTGACCGCCACGGGCGCGAACTTCTTCAATGTTGGATTTCAGTTTTTCCAACAGTTCGTTGTTCGGCGCAACCACGATAACCGGCATATCGGCATCAATCAGGGCCAGCGGACCGTGTTTCAGTTCACCTGCGGCATAAGCTTCAGCGTGAATATAAGAGATCTCTTTCAGCTTCAGCGCGCCTTCCAGCGCAATCGGATACTGATCGCCACGGCCAAGGAACAGCGCATGGTGTTTGTCAGAGAAACCTTCAGCCAGAGCGGCAATGCGTTTGTCCTGAGACAGCATCTGCTCAATACGGCTCGGCAGCGCCTGCAGACCGTGAACGATCTCCTGCTCAATAGACGCATCAAGGCCTTTCAGACGGGACAGTTTCGCCACCAGCATCAGCAGAACGGTCAGCTGAGTGGTAAATGCTTTCGTGGAGGCCACGCCGATTTCGGTACCGGCGTTGGTCATCATCGCCAGGTCGGATTCGCGCACCAGAGAAGATCCCGGTACGTTACAGATAGCCAGCGAGCCCAGATAGCCCAACTCTTTGGATAAGCGCAGCCCCGCCAGAGTATCCGCCGTTTCACCAGACTGAGAAAGGGTAATCATCAGGCTGTTACGACGCACGGCAGATTTGCGATAGCGGAATTCGGAAGCGATTTCGACATCACAAGGAATACCCGCCAGCGATTCAAACCAGTAACGGGACACCATACCGGAGTTGTACGACGTACCGCAGGCGATAATCTGGATATGCTCAACCTGAGACAGCAGCTCGTTGGCACGCGACCCCAGCTCGCTTAAATCCACTTCACCGTGGCTAATGCGCCCGGTCAGCGTATTTTTAATCGCGTTCGGCTGTTCGTAGATCTCTTTCTGCATGTAGTGGCGATAAATACCTTTTTCGCCCGCGTCATACTGCAGATTCGATTCGATATCCTGACGTTTCACTTCTGCGCCAGACTTGTCGAAAATAGAGACAGAACGACGAGTCACTTCCGCGATGTCACCCTCTTCCAGGAAGATGAAGCGACGGGTTACCGGCAGCAGCGCCAGCTGATCGGAAGCGATGAAGTTTTCGCCCATACCCAGACCAATCACCAGCGGGCTACCAGAACGGGCCGCCAGCAGGGTTTCCGGATTACGGGTATCCATGATCACCGTGCCGTAGGCACCGCGCAGCTGCGGAATAGTACGCAGCACGGCTTCACGCAGCGTTCCACCCTGTTCCAGTTCCCAGTGCACCAGGTGAGCAATCACTTCGGTGTCGGTTTCAGAAACAAAGGTATAGCCACGCGTTTTCAACAGCTCACGCAGTGGTTCATGGTTTTCAATGATGCCGTTATGCACCACAACAATGTGTTCAGAAACATGAGGATGCGCGTTCGCTTCTGAAGGTTCACCGTGTGTCGCCCAACGGGTATGAGCGATACCTGTACCACCATGCAACGGATGTTCTTCCGCAGCAGCAGTCAGCATCTGCACTTTACCCAGACGACGCAGACGGGTCATGTTACCTTCAGCATCGACGACGGCCAGACCAGCAGAGTCATAACCACGATATTCCAGACGACGTAAACCTTCGAGAAGGATTTCAGCTACATCACGCTGCGCGATAGCGCCAACAATTCCACACATATTTTTTGATTCCGAATTTAGGCATTATGCCTGTCGTTGTCGCTGACCTGTATTTGCCCTTTCCGGGCGCCCCGAGCCTTGTAGAGAGTGGGGTTATTTTTATGGTACTGCTTGTTGAGCGGAGGATTATGTTATCCCCTCATCTCTTGTCTGCCTGATGGCGCTTACGCTTATCAGGCCTACAGAACGTCACCGCACGTAGGCCGCCATCCGGAAAAAATCACTTACTTCTTCTTCACCGGACGCTGCCAGCCCTGTTTATGGACCTGAGGTACACGGCTTAATACCAGTTCGTTATCGGCGACATTACGCGTTACGGTGGTTCCAGCGGCGATGGTCGCACCGTTACCCACGGTGACAGGCGCCACCAGCTGAGTATCAGAACCCACAAACACATCATCACCAATAATGGTTTTAAACTTATTGGCGCCATCGTAATTGCAGGTAATCGTACCCGCGCCGATGTTCACGTTATCGCCAATTTCCGCATCACCCAGGTAGGTCAAATGACCGGCTTTGGAGCCTTTACCCAGACGCGCTTTTTTCATTTCGACAAAGTTACCCACGTGCGCGCCTTCCTGCAGCTCAGCACCCGGGCGCAGACGTGCGAATGGACCAATGGTGCAAGCGGCTTCCAGATGCGCATCTTCCACCACACTATATGGACTAAGCTCGCAACCCTCACCAATCACGCTGTTTTTGATGATGCAGCCGGCGCCAATCTTGACGCGATCCCCAACGGTTACGTTACCTTCAATGATAACGTTAGTATCAATTTCAACATCGCGCCCATGAATAAGCGTACCGCGAAGATCAAAACGTGCCGGATCGCGCAGCATCACGCCTGCCAGCAGCAGTTTTTCTGCCTGCTCGGACTGATAAACACGTTCCAGACGGGATAGCTGAAGACGGTTATTCACCCCTTCAGTTTCGCTAATGCGTGCCGGATGTACTGCAGCAATTTCACGTCCTTCCTGATACGCCATCGCGATGATATCGGTGATGTAGTATTCACCCTGCACGTTGTTGTTGGTCAGTTTAGACAGCCAACGCTTCATGTCAGCACCGTTGGCAATCAGGATACCAGTGTTTATTTCCTGGATTTGACGCTGCTCGTCGGTGGCATCTTTATGCTCAACGATACCCGTGACATTGCCGTTATCGCGGGTAATTCGGCCATAACCGGTTGGGTCATCAAGTTTTACCGTTAGCAAGCCAATCCCGCCCTGCGGTTTGGCTTCACGCAGGCGACGTAAGGTATCGGTAGAGATCAGCGGCACATCGCCATAGAGCATTAAAATGTCTTCATCATCACCAAAGAATGGCGCCGCCTGCTGCATTGCATGGCCGGTACCCAACTGTTCCGCCTGCAGAACCCAGTTCAGATTGCCATCTTTCAGCGTCTGCTTGAGCAAATCACCACCGTGCCCGTAGACCAGATGTACGTGAGTCGCACCTAATTCATTAGCAGCATCAATGACATGCTGAACCATCGGTTTTCCTGCGAGGGTATGCAGCACTTTAGGGAGATCGGAATACATACGCGTGCCTTTGCCTGCGGCAAGGATCACGACGCTCATAGCATTATTCAACATACACATCCTGACTGTAATTTGAGAACGAATTTATACCGTTTCACATTGAAAATACTACATTTTTTTCAGCGTGAAATGGACCGAAGATAAAACGTTCAACAGGGGTAATTCCCCATCTGATAACTCACTATTTTCGTCTAAATCAGTATCTTTTGTCTGCCAAAAACCTGGGGGCTGCTCTTATTAAAGCCTTAGGTTAATGTTTTTGCTATTTTTTCACCGCATGAATAAAGAGTTACACATGCAAAGCCCGATTTTATTTATGTGATTCAGTGAGAAACCGAAAATGCGTACGCGAAATAAAAAGTTGAGGGAGAAGAGTAGGGGAGGGGATTTATAACAACAAGTGGCGCTGACTGATAAACCATATCAAGCATCGCGCCACAGGACAGGCAGGTAAAGTCTAAAAGCTCATATTGCTGAACATGGCGATGATTTTATTGAGTAATTTCATGTTGGCATCTCTTTTTATCTGATTTTATTATGTGACACACATCACATAAAAAGAGTCTACGCCGCATTTTTTAGCCAATCAATATTTTTATGATCTAAATCACAAAACAGCTTTCAATTTAAATGTTCTTGCAGCAAAAGCAAAAAAAAGCCAGCCTGGAAACCAGACTGGCCTTTATGCTTTTCAAGCCGGTGTTACATCGCTTTTTTGGTCAACTCGATAACGCGCAGTTTCGCGATCGCTTTGGCCAGTTCCGCAGATGCCTGAGCGTAATCCACGTCACCATGAGAGCTCTTGATGTGCTCTTCAGCCTTACGCTTCGCTTCCAGGGCTCTCGCTTCATCGAGATCCTGTCCGCGAATCGCGGTATCAGCCAGAACGGTCACGCTGCCAGGCTGCACTTCGAGAATGCCGCCGGACAGGTAGATAAACTCTTCATGACCGAACTGTTTAACGATGCGGATCATACCAGGCTTAATGGCGGTGAGCAGCGGTGCGTGACCCGGGAAAATACCCAGTTCACCTTCACTACCCGTTACCTGGATTTTCTCGACCAGACCAGAGAACATTTGTTGCTCTGCGCTGACGACGTCCAGGTGGTAAGTCATTGCCATATCACCCTCCGATTAAGGCGTTAAAGTTTTTTGGCTTTTTCCACGGCTTCGTCGATAGAACCAACCATGTAGAACGCCTGCTCTGGCAGGTGGTCGTATTCGCCTTCCATGATGCCTTTAAAGCCACGGATGGTGTCTTTCAGGGAAACGTATTTGCCCGGAGAACCGGTGAATACTTCCGCAACGAAGAACGGCTGGGACAGGAAGCGCTGAATCTTACGTGCGCGTGCTACCACCAGTTTATCTTCTTCAGACAGTTCATCCATACCCAGGATGGCGATGATGTCTTTCAGTTCCTGATAACGCTGCAGCAGGGACTGTACGCCACGCGCGGTGTCGTAGTGTTCCTGACCAACAACCAGCGGATCCAGCTGACGGCTGGTGGAGTCCAGCGGGTCAACTGCCGGGTAGATACCCAGAGATGCGATCTGACGGCTCAGTACCACGGTTGCATCCAAGTGAGCAAAGGTGGTTGCTGGGGATGGGTCAGTCAAGTCATCCGCAGGTACGTATACCGCCTGAACGGAGGTGATAGAACCGGTTTTGGTGGAGGTGATTCGTTCCTGCAGAACACCCATCTCTTCCGCCAGGGTCGGCTGGTAGCCTACCGCTGATGGCATACGACCCAGCAGTGCAGATACTTCTGTACCGGCCAGGGTGTAACGATAGATGTTATCAACGAACAGCAGAACGTCACGACCTTCGTCACGGAACTTCTCAGCCATGGTCAGACCGGTCAGCGCAACACGCAGACGGTTTCCCGGCGGCTCGTTCATCTGGCCATATACCAGGGATACTTTGTCCAGAACGTTGGAGTCGGTCATTTCGTGGTAGAAGTCGTTACCCTCACGAGTACGTTCACCTACGCCCGCAAACACGGAGTAACCGGAGTGTTCGATCGCGATGTTACGGATCAGCTCCATCATGTTTACGGTTTTACCTACACCCGCACCACCGAACAGACCAACTTTACCGCCCTTAGCGAACGGACACATCAGGTCGATAACTTTGATACCGGTTTCCAGCAGTTCCTGAGAGCTTGACAGCTCTTCGTAGGAAGGTGCTGCACGGTGGATAGCCCAACGCTCTTCTTCACCGATATCGCCTTTCATGTCGATCGGGTGACCCAGGACGTTCATGATACGACCCAGCGTTGCTTTACCTACCGGGACTTCGATCGGGTGCTCGAGGTCTTTAACTTCCAGACCACGACGCAGACCGTCAGAAGAACCCATGGCGATGGTACGTACGATACCGCCGCCGAGCTGCTGCTGAACTTCCAGCACCAGGCTCTCTTTACCATTCATAACCTCAAGAGCATCGTACACGCGCGGTACGGCATCCTGAGGGAATTCGACGTCAACCACGGCGCCGATTACCTGGACAATTTTTCCAGTAGCCATCTTGAATCCTCTACGAATTAACCTGGTTATACCGCGGATGCACCACCGACGATTTCGGTGAGTTCCTGAGTAATGCTGGCCTGACGAGCTTTGTTGTATACCAACTGCAGCTCTTTAATCAGGCTGCCGCCATTGTCGGTCGCGGCTTTCATCGCCACCATACGTGCGGCCTGCTCGCTGGCCAGGTTTTCTACCACGCCCTGATAAACCTGAGACTCGACATAACGACGCAGCAGGGTATCCAGCAGCGCTTTCGGGTCTGGCTCATACAGGTAATCCCAGGATTTACGCTTCAATTCATCATCATCTGATGCCGGCAGAGGCAGCAGTTGGGTGATGGTTGGCGTCTGAGACATGGTGTTAATAAATTTGTTGCTGACAACGTACAGTCTGTCCAGGCGACCTTCATCGTAGGCCTGCAGCATCACTTTAACCGGACCGATCAGTTCGGACAGGGAAGGGTTATCCCCCATACCGGTTACCTGAGCAATCACATTACCGCCAACGGAGTTAAAGAAAGACACGCCCTTAGAGCCGATCATTGCGATATCGCACTGAACGCCTTTATCGGACCATGTTTTCATATCCGCCAGCAGCTTTTTGAACAGGTTAATGTTCAAGCCACCGCACAGACCACGGTCGGTCGACACCACCAGGTAGCCCACGCGTTTAACGTCGCGTTCTTCCAGGTAAGGGTGCTTATATTCCAGATTACCATTCGCAAGGTGACCAATCACTTTGCGCATGGTCTCTGCATAAGGACGGCTGGCCGCCATGCGATCCTGCGATTTACGCATTTTGGAAGCGGCGACCATCTCCATCGCTTTAGTGATCTTCTGCGTGTTCTGGACGCTTGCGATCTTACTACGTATCTCTTTTGCGCCGGCCATGAGCTTCTCCTCAATGCCTTGCGGTCCACCCTAAAGCAGACCGCCAGACGTTACCAGGACTGGGTTGCCTTGAAGGAATCGAGGATAGCTTTCAGCTTGCCTTCGATTTCATCGTTATAGCCACCGGACTGGTTGATCTCTTGCATCAGCGGAGCGTGGTCACGGTCAACGTAAGCCAGCAGAGCGGCTTCGAAGCTACCGATTTTCGCCAGTTCCACATCTTCGAGGTAACCGCGTTCAGCCGCGAACAGCACCACACCCTGCTGTGCAACAGACATTGGCGCATACTGTTTCTGCTTCAGCAGTTCAGTTACTTTCTGACCGTGGCTCAGCTGCTTACGAGTAGCTTCATCCAGGTCGGAAGCGAACTGAGAAAACGCTGCCAGTTCACGATACTGCGCCAGCGCGGTACGAATACCACCGGACAGTTTCTTGATGATCTTGGTCTGCGCTGCACCACCAACACGAGATACGGAGATACCCGGGTTAACTGCCGGACGAATACCGGAGTTAAACAGGTTGGTTTCCAGGAAGATCTGACCATCGGTAATAGAAATTACGTTGGTCGGAACGAACGCAGAAACGTCACCCGCCTGGGTTTCGATAATCGGCAGAGCGGTCAGGGAGCCGGTTTTACCTTTAACTTCACCATTGGTGAACTTCTCAACGTATTCCGCGTTTACGCGGGATGCGCGTTCCAGCAGACGGGAGTGGAGGTAAAATACGTCGCCCGGGAATGCTTCACGTCCTGGTGGACGACGCAGCAGCAGGGAAACCTGACGGTAAGCAACAGCCTGTTTAGA
Source organism: Citrobacter sp. Cf125 (assembly GCF_030333935.1). NCBI lineage: Bacteria > Pseudomonadati > Pseudomonadota > Gammaproteobacteria > Enterobacterales > Enterobacteriaceae > Citrobacter > Citrobacter sp. Cf125. Next base: position 419,497 of record NZ_JAOWEY010000016.1, read on the forward strand.
CAGGTCATCGTAAACGATCAGTGCATCTTCACCGCGGTCACGGAAGTATTCGCCCATTGCGCAACCGGCATATGGTGCCAGGTATTGCAGTGCAGCAGATTCAGACGCGGTCGCCACAACAACGATGGTGTTGGACAGTGCGCCGTGTTCTTCCAGTTTACGAACCACGTTAGAAATGGTGGACGCTTTCTGGCCGATAGCCACGTACACACATTTGATGCCGGAATCACGCTGGTTGATGATGGCATCGATTGCCATCGCGGTTTTACCTGTCTGACGGTCACCGATGATCAGCTCACGCTGGCCACGACCGATTGGGATCATGGCATCAACAGATTTATAACCGGTCTGTACTGGCTGGTCGACGGACTGACGTTCGATTACGCCCGGTGCGATAACTTCGATTGGCGAGAAGCCATCGTTATCAACCGGACCTTTACCGTCAATCGGGGAACCCAGAGTGTTCACCACACGACCCAGCAGGCCACGGCCAACCGGAACTTCCAGAATACGACCCGTACACTTAACCTTCATGCCTTCGGCGAGGTCAGCGTATGGACCCATCACAACTGCACCTACGGAGTCGCGCTCCAGGTTCAGTGCGATAGCGTAACGGTTACCCGGCAGGGAAATCATCTCACCCTGCATACAATCGGCCAGGCCGTGAATGCGGATAACACCGTCACTTACAGAAACAATAGTACCTTCGTTGTGAGCTTCGCTCACAACATTGAACTGAGCAATGCGCTGCTTGATCAGTTCGCTGATTTCGGTGGAATTCAGTTGCATGCTCCAGTCCCCTTAAGACTGCAAGACGTCTGCAAGGCGTTCAAGACGGCCGCGTACGCTGCCATCAATGACCATATCACCCGCTCGGATGATTACGCCTGCCATTACAGACTTATCGATTTTGCAATTCAGCTTAACTTTGCGTGACAGACGTTTTTCCATCGCTGCGCTAATCTTCTTAAGCTGTTCATCACTCAGTGCATTGGCAGAAGTAACTTCTACCTCAGAGATAGCCTCACTGGCTGCACGCAGGTGAATAAACTGCTCAAGAACATCCGGGAGCGCATTCAGACGGTTATTTTCAGCCATTACCCGAATCAGGTTTTGGCCACTTTCGTCCAGTTGCTCACCGCATACGGCGATAAACGACTCAGCGAGCGTTTCCGGCGCCAGCGCGCCAGAGAGAAGCTCTGCCATTTGTTCGTTTTTTGTCACCTCAGCGGCAAACATCAGCATATCCTGCCAACGGTCAACGCTTTGGTGCTCAACGGCAAAGTCAAAAGCTGCTTTGGCGTAGGGGCGAGCTACCGTAACAAATTCAGACATCAGCCCCTCCCTCCTTACAGTTCAGCGACAAGTTTGTCCACGATGTCGCTATTAGCAGCTTCATCCACGGAACGTTCGATGATCTTCTCGGCGCCAGCAACAGCCAGGATAGCAACTTGCTTACGCAGCTCTTCGCGAGCACGTTTACGCTCGGCTTCAATTTCCGCCTGCGCCTGTGCCACGATTTTAGTACGTTCCTGCTCTGCTTCAGTTTTAGCTTCGTCCAGGATCTGAGCACGGCGTTTGTTCGCCTGCTCGATGATTACCTGAGCTTCCGCCTTCGCTTTTTTCAGCTGGTCGGTCGCGCTGGCCTTTGCAAGGTCAAGATCCTTATGTGCTCGTTCTGCAGAAGCAAGGCCGTCAGCAATTTCTTTTTGACGTTTTTCGATGGCAGCCATTAAAGGCGGCCATACGTACTTCATGCAGAACAGAACGAACAGGACAAACGCGATGGCCTGGCCGAGGATTGTTGCGTTAAGATTCACAGCACAATGCCTCTATCTAGTTAACGTTCTGATATTGCTCTTAATTCAAGCAACGCTTACTACGCGACAGCAAACATCACGTACAGACCCAGACCTACAGCGATCATTGGGATTGCATCCACCAGACCCATAACGATAAAGAACTGAGTACGCAGCAGAGGAATCAGATCCGGTTGACGCGCTGCGCCTTCCAGGAATTTACCCCCGAGGATGCCGATACCGATCGCAGCACCGATTGCCGCCAGACCCATCATCACAGCGGCAGCAATGTACAGCAGATCCATATTCAGGTTTTCCATGACAGTCTCCAGTTTGTTTCAGTTAAAACGTAGTAGTGTTGGTAAATTAATGCTCTTCAGATGCCATCGACAGATAGACAATCGTCAGAACCATAAATATGAAGGCTTGCAGCGTGATAATCAGTATGTGGAAAATGGCCCACGGCACATTCAGGATCCACTGTGACCACCACGGCAACAGACCAGCAATCAGAATGAAAATCAGCTCACCAGCGTACATGTTACCGAACAGTCGCAGACCAAGTGAGATTGGTTTGGACAGCAGGCTTACCCCTTCAAGGATTAAGTTGACAGGGATGAACGCCCAGTGATTGAACGGCTGCAGCGTCAACTCTTTCGCGAAGCCACCGATGCCTTTCATTTTGATGCTGTAGAACAGAATGAGGATAAATACGCCCAGCGCCATCGACAGGGTGATGTTCACGTCAGCAGACGGAACCACACGCAGAGCCGGTAGGCCAAATATATGCTCACCGATGTACGGCAGCAGGTCGATAGGCAGCAAATCCATCAAGTTCATCAGGAATACCCAGACGAAAATCGTCAGGGCCAGCGGAGCAATCAGCTTGCTTTTGCCATGGTACATGTCTTTCACGCTACCATGCACAAAGCCGATTACCAGCTCAATCGCAGTCTGAAATTTACCTGGTACGCCGCTGGTCGCCTTTTTGGCTACGCTACGGAACATAAGCAGGAACAACAGACCCAGAACCACCGAGAAGAAAATGGAGTCAATATTGAGCGTCCAGAAGGTGGCTGGGGGGTTGTGCGGATCCACCAGCGAGAATGTACGTAGGTCCAACTGAAGGTTATTCAGATGGTGTCCTATGTAATCCTGCGGCGTCATATTTTCTGAAGCCATGATGCCTTTACCCTTTGTTGTTAATTACAGCCGGCGCCAGTATCTGAACCACCAGCACCAAAACCCACGTAACGATCAGCGGCATGAATACCGCTTTCAAAACAGCCAACGCCACCACCAACAACACCAGCATAGCTAATACCTTGAAGGCTTCGCCGAAAGCGAACGTCCAGGCTACTCGGCCTTTAGCTGGTGTATGTGCCTGGTGACGCCAGGCAAATATCATAAACAACACATTAGGCAGTAACACTGCCAATCCACCGCACAATGCGGAGATGCCCCAGAAAGGGTCTTTGAGGCTAAATAGCAGTCCACTTGCTATTACCGCCAGAAACTGTGTGAGCAAAAGCTTACGAGCAACGTTTCGACTCAAGAGCGACATAGACATCACGTTTTTACTCCTGCTCCCTTCGAGGTATGCCGCGTGTCGTATAAAACGTTCTTTATGGCTTAGAGTCAAGCATCAAAAAGCGGTCAAATTATACGGTGCGCCTTCTCGATTTCAAACAATAAGTAGCTAAAAAGTGAATAAATGTTTAAATATTTTTCGCTACGCCACATTTATCACTTTTATGCAAACTGTGAACGATCATGCAAAACTGCAAAAGCCGCGTAAACACTGGCTGCAAAGCGTGCACCAGATCACATATTAAGCATATTCGCCCCGGCACTATTTATTTACTTGGCAAATGATGCCATTTCAACTTTTTGATATTTAAGCCTAAAATTCGTTACTGTTTTAAAAATAGCGAATAACAACAAAAAAACCACCCATTGACATTTATAATAAAAAATTAACACGAGCGGTGATTCTTTGATTCTATTTTTAGCAGGCTGATATTTTCACAGCTGACTTGTTTCACTTTTAACAAAAAACGGTACGTTATAGTTATGATGCAAAACCGTAAGGCATTAGTGAAATGTAACGACATTTAACCACACTATTCCTTATGACTTTTAACACCCGAAGAACCGTTTTTTTTCTATTTTTTTTGATAAAAATTAAATTTTGTTTGGCTTAATAACCACCAGATGACGTTCACCATCCAGTTGCGGAACGCGTAATTTTTCGACCGACTCGACGCTGAATTCTGCAGGCAACGAGGCAATTTCATCTTCAGGCAACTGCCCTTTTAGCGCATAAAAACGCCCTTCCTGACCAGGCAAATGATGGCACCAGCTCACCATATCATTGAGTGACGCGAAAGCACGGCTAATCACCCCATCAAACGGCGGCTCTGAAGGGAATTCTTCAACGCGACTTTGCACTGGAGTGATGTTAGTAAGCGCAAGCTCATGCTGCACCTGGCGCAAGAAACGAACGCGTTTTCCCAGGCTATCCAGCAGTGTGAAATGCGCTTCAGGACGTACGATGGAGAGAGGGATTCCCGGTAGGCCCGGACCAGTGCCGACATCGATAAAACGCTCGCCCTTCAGGTACGGCGCGACGACAATGCTGTCCAAAATATGGCGCACCAGCATTTCGTTGGGATCACGCACCGACGTCAGGTTGTACGCTTTGTTCCATTTATGCAGCATATCGACATACGCAATCAGCTGATTTTTCTGGTGATCGGTAAGAGAAATACCGGCATCAGCCAGCAGACGAGAGAGTTTGTTGAGCACGGTCATTACCTGTAAATAATCTATTGCCCGACGCGCTCTCGCTTATCGGGCCGACAAATTTGTAGGGCGGGCAAACGAAGCACTCCCGCCAAAAAGTGATATCAAGCGCTGCGACGCAGCATACCTTGTTTTTTCAGCCATACCAGCAGAATGGAGATGGCGGCAGGTGTTACGCCGGAAATACGCGATGCCTGGCCGATCGATACCGGTTTGTGATCGTTCAGTTTGGCAATGACCTCATTCGACAAGCCGGAGACCTGACGATAATCCAGCGTTGCAGGCAACAGGGTGTTCTCATTACGCTGTTGTCTCTCGATCTCTTCCTGCTGACGGGCGATATATCCTTCGTATTTCACCTGAATTTCAACCTGTTCTGCGGCCTGAGCATCATCAAGCGCAGGTGCAAACGCAGATAAAGAGGTCAACTGAGCATAGGTCATATCCGGGCGACGCAGCAGATCTTCACCGCTCGCTTCACGTGACAGAGGTGTCGCCAGGTGAGCATTCACTTCTGCTGCGGACTCCGCTAACGGATTCACCCAGGTTGATTTGAGACGCTGGCGTTCTTGTTCAATACGCTCCAGCTTCTCGTTGAAGCGAGCCCAACGCTCATCGTCCACCAGTCCCAGCTCACGGCCAATTTCGGTCAGACGCAGGTCGGCGTTATCTTCACGCAGCATCAAACGGTATTCCGCGCGTGAGGTGAACATGCGGTACGGTTCTTTGGTGCCCAGCGTACACAGATCGTCCACCAGCACACCAAGATAAGCCTGATCGCGGCGCGGCGCCCAGCCGTCTTTGTCAGCAGATAAGCGTGCGGCGTTCAGACCAGCCAGCATCCCTTGCGCGGCAGCTTCTTCATAACCGGTCGTACCGTTGATCTGACCAGCAAAGAACAGACCCTGGATGAATTTGCTTTCCAGAGTAGGTTTCAGGTCGCGCGGATCGAAGAAATCATACTCAATCGCGTAGCCAGGACGGACGATTCTGGCATTTTCCATCCCCTGCATGGAACGGACAATTTGCATCTGCACATCGAACGGCAGGCTGGTGGAGATGCCATTCGGGTAAATTTCGTTAGACGTCAGTCCTTCCGGTTCGAGGAAGATCTGATGTTGGTTACGATCGGCAAAGCGCATCACTTTGTCTTCGATCGACGGGCAATACCGTGGGCCGATACCTTCGATCACGCCTGCGTACATCGGGCTACGATCGAGGTTATTACGGATCACATCATGGGTTTTTTCATTGGTATGCGTGATGTAACACGGCATCTGGCGCGGATGTTGAGATGCATCGCCCAGAAATGAGAAGACCGGCATCGGGTTATCGCTGTTTTGCTGGCCGAGCACGCTGAAATCAATCGTGCGCGCATCGATTCGCGGCGGTGTACCGGTTTTCAGGCGACTGACGCGCAGCGGCAGTTCACGCAGACGACGTGACAGCGGAATAGACGGCGGATCGCCAGCGCGGCCACCGCTGTAGTTGTCCAGACCAATATGAATTTTTCCGTCGAGGAAAGTCCCCACGGTTAACACGACCGCTTTGGCACGGAACTTCAGTCCCATTTGGGTTACCGCGCCCACGACACGATCGTTTTCAACAATCAGATCTTCAACCGCCTGTTGGAAGATCATCAGGTTGGGTTGATTCTCCAGTGCGGTACGTACCGCCTGGCGATAGAGCACACGATCGGCCTGAGCGCGAGTAGCACGAACGGCAGGCCCTTTGCTGGCGTTTAGTATCCTAAACTGGATACCCGCATGGTCGATCGCTTTTGCCATCAACCCACCAAGCGCATCCACTTCTTTTACCAGGTGTCCCTTCCCAATACCGCCGATCGCCGGGTTGCAGCTCATCTGCCCCAGAGTGTCGATATTGTGTGTCAAAAGCAGAGTCTGTTGACCCATTCGCGCCGCGGCCATTGCGGCCTCGGTGCCTGCATGACCCCCGCCAATGATGATGACGTCAAAAGGATCCTGATAAAACATGGTGATTGCCTCGCATAACGCGGTGTGAAAATGGATTGAAGCCCGGGCCGTGGATTCTACTCAACTTTAGTCGATGGAGAAAGACCTGGGATCCTGGGTATTAAAAAGAAGATCTTTTTATTTAGAGATCTGTTTTATTGTGATCTCTTATTAGGATCGCACCTTTCTGTGGATAAGGGCGATCCTTTAAGTAAGATCAACAGGTTGCTGAGGATCATTAGCTGTGAATGATCGGTGATCCTGGTCCGTATAAGCTGGGATCAGAATGAAGGGTTATACACAACTCAAAAACTGAACAACGGTTGTTCTTGGGATAACTACCGGTTGATCCAAGCTTTTAACCAGAGTTATCCACATAAAAAAGTACGATCTTTACAAATCTCTGAGCAACGGATGCCACGATCCCAGCCAAATTTCAGCCGGATCTTCCGGAATTTCATGTTCCAGTACGTTGATCCTGAGCGTTTCGCCGATCTGTTTTGCCCCACAGGCCTTCAATTCGGCTTCCAGCTTGTCGATTGCGCCGCAAAAGGTGTCATATTCACGACTGCCGATCCCGATTGCACCAAAGTGCACTTGTGACAGGTTCGGTTTCTGCTCGCGTAAAGCATCATATAAAGGCTGCAGGTTGTCAGGAATGTCTCCTGCTCCGTGCGTGGAGCTGATAATCAGCCAGATCCCGTCAGTCGGAACCTCTTCAAGCATTGGCCCATGCAGTATTTCGCTGGAAAAACCGGCGTCGTCCAGCTTTTCAGCCAGATGCTCTGCTACATATTCCGCACTGCCAAGCGTACTACCGCTGATAAGAGTGATGTCTGCCATGATCGCCCACCTTTATAAAGAGGGCGTATTGTACGCTGTGTGCGAGCTGGGATCTACCTGTGGAAAAATAGGGGATTAAAAAAACCGATCATGGCTTGATGGTACGCATAATCGGGTTCTGCAAGACGATCAGGGTTTCAGTGGACTGAATTTCGTCAATTGTTTGGATCTTGTTGATAAGTACCTGCTGCAACGCGTCGATCGATTTGCACATTACCTTAATAAAGATGCTGTAGTGCCCGGTGGTGTAATACGCTTCGGTCACTTCATCGAGGCTTTCCAGTCTTGCAAGTGCTGACGGATAGTCTTTCGCACTTTTCAGAATGATGCCGATAAAGCAGCCGACGTCGTAACCCAATTGTTTGGGACTAACATCAATCCGCGCGCCGGTAATGATCCCGGCCTGCTTCATCTTTTCTACGCGAACGTGAATTGTTCCTGGGCTGACGCCGAACTGTTTGGCTAATTCTGCGTAGGCAGTACGGGCATTTTCCATCAGGGCATCAAGAATGCCGCGGTCCAGATTGTCGATCTGATAATTTTCCATAGGTTTTTCTTATGTAGATTAATGATTCCCTCTATTTTAGTCGTTAATTTTAACGAATCAAAATCGAAGTCGGCTTTTTGTTTGTTGATTATTGAATATTACCTCCATTCTGTTGCTTAATCATAGGCAACAGGACACAGGAGTACACATAATGAAAACCGCTTACATTGCCAAACAACGTCAAATTAGCTTCGTAAAATCTCATTTTTCTCGCCAGCTGGAAGAGCGTTTAGGTCTGATCGAAGTTCAGGCTCCGATCCTCAGCCGCGTTGGAGATGGCACGCAGGATAACTTGTCGGGCTGTGAAAAAGCGGTGCAGGTGAAGGTTAAAGCATTGCCAGACGCTCAATTCGAAGTGGTTCATTCACTGGCGAAGTGGAAGCGTCAAACGTTAGGACAACACGACTTTAGCGCAGGCGAGGGGCTGTACACGCACATGAAAGCCCTGCGTCCCGATGAAGATCGCCTCTCCCCGCTGCACTCAGTGTACGTTGACCAGTGGGACTGGGAGCGCGTGATGGGCGACGGTGAGCGTCAATTCTCCACTCTGAAAAGCACGGTAGAGGCTATCTGGGCGGGAATTAAGGCCACCGAAGCTGCGGTTAGCAAAGAGTTTGGTCTGGCACCGTTCCTGCCAGAGCAGATCCACTTTGTTCATAGCCAGGAGCTGCTATCTCGTTATCCGGATCTTGACGCAAAAGGTCGTGAACGTGCGATCGCTAAAGAGCTGGGCGCGGTATTCCTGGTGGGGATCGGCGGTAAACTCAGTGACGGTCACCGTCATGATGTACGCGCGCCGGATTATGATGACTGGAGTTCAGCGTCTGAGCTGGGTCATGCCGGTCTGAACGGTGATATTCTGGTCTGGAACCCGGTTCTGGAAGATGCGTTTGAGCTGTCTTCTATGGGGATCCGTGTGGATGCTGACGCTCTGAAACACCAGCTGTCTTTGACCGGTGATGAAGATCGCCTGAGTCTGGAATGGCACCAGGCGCTGCTGCGTGGTGAAATGCCGCAGACGATTGGTGGGGGGATTGGGCAGTCGCGTCTGACCATGCTGTTGCTGCAATTACCGCACATTGGCCAGGTTCAGTGTGGCGTATGGCCGGCCCAGGTACGTGAAAGCGTCGCTTCTCTGCTGTAACAATTAACGCCGCCAGCGTCTGAGCAGGCGGCTTCGCATCCCGGTATCAAAGCGCCAGATATGATCGAAAATGCGCATGATGCCGGGTTTGCCATGTGCTGACATCGCTACCGCATGAAAACGGTGCTGGTGCACCCGCTGTAATTCCCCCACTTTGCTGACGACTTCATCGGGTAATCGCTGAGCGATAAAATCTGAGATAACCACCGCATCGGCATCAAACCATTCCCGACCCTGCATGCGTTCAATAATGGCGCGAAAACAGCTGGCAATATCAGTGCCACCACGAAAGCGTTGACTTAAAAAGCGGATCGCCTGTTCGATGCCCTCCGGACCGGAAAGCTCATAGCGCACCACTTCTGTTGAAAACAGCATAATGAAACAACGCCGGTTATCGGCAAGGGCGACGCGCATTAGCGCCAGGCAAAAGGCTTTCGCACACTGCTCATTAAACCCGCCCATCGATCCTGATGTATCAACGCAGACGATAAAAGGTCCGCGCGGCTGCTCGTCAAAATCCTGATGCACCACCGGACGTTCTGTTACCTTCTCACGCCATGCTTCGCCGTGCAGGCGGTAGGTCAGCAGTTGCTTTTCCACCAGCCGTCGGTAGAACTCGTATTCCAGTTCGGTTATGCCCAACGTGGCCAGTTCTGGCGGTAGCAGGCGCAGGATATCGTCACTTTGCTGGATGCCATCCACCTGCTCCGGGACGGTTGCCGGTTCGCGCACCAGGGTACGGAAGGTTTCCATTGGCGCATCTTTACGCGGCACGGATTTCGCCTCTCTGGAACGACCTAACTGCTCGGCCAGCCGCTGGAGTTCGGGTTGTTGCGTCAGAAATTCGCCGTATTTCACCATCAACTGATAATCACCGCGCTTGATTTGGCCCGCGCTCATATCCCACAACCGGCCTGCAGCGTTGTCATTTTCCGCCAGAACGGGTTCCAGTTGTCCGCTAAGGGTCATCCGTTCCTGTACTTCACTGAGCAAATGCTCGCGCTCTTCTTCCAGCAGTTGCTGATTCAGCGTTGTGGTTTGCACCACCAGGCTCAGGCGCCAGCGCTGGAGAAAAAGCGTATGTAGGGCGGGCGTAAAGGTGCTGTTGTCATTGACCAGTTGCTGCGCTTGCCCAGCCCAGGGCGAATGGAGTCGGTGCAATAGCGATAATATTTGCGGTAGTTGAACGATAAACTGTGCATGAGAGAGGAGCTGGCTTTGTTGATAACAAATGACTTCTTCTGCCAACTCCGGCGGCACATGGGTATCTTTGAGGCGGCTACGCAAAGATTCGCGCCAGCGGGGAATATCGTCAGTGATCGCTTTTTTAAGGCGAGGAAATTTTTTAAAAAATACCACCATCTTTGGGGAAGCCAACAGGGCGACGATCATCTCTTCGATCATCGCCTCTTCGCTGACTGCCAGCATTATGTTGAGTGTATCAAGGGTCAGCATTGTTGCGCCTGGCGGATTTGCGCCCCGACATCCTGCAGGCTGGACTCAATGCGGCCTAACCAGTCGCTATGAATAAACAGGCATTTTTGCTGTTCGCTGAATGCGCTGTGCTGCTGATGCCACTCGTTATCGAGCGCTTCAAGCTCCTGCTTTATCTCTGCGGGCATACTCTCTTGCGAAGCCCCCGGCAGCGCCAGGCGAGAACCCTGTAAACTGACATCGCGCACAACCAGATGCTGTGCACTATCGACTTCCATATTCAGTGTTTGGGCAAAGCCGATCCCGTTTAATTTTCCGCGGATTTCACCGCCTTTTGTTAGCCACAGTTCCAGCGCACTGCGTTCGAAAGCAATATGGATAACTTCCATATCATGCAGCTTTAATGGCTTTTGTAGCAGTAATGTCACGACTGAGGACGTAGCTTCCGGTGGTAAATCATAATGAGGACGACGACTGAACATGCCACCCTGACGGATTACCGTGAACGCCGTTTTGTCGCTTTGTTGCTGCTGGAGTTGAATGCGGCGCTGCACAATACTGCCCAGGCGCGTCAGCATGGCTTGCTGCTGCCAGGCGTGTCCGGTCATCAATATTTCAAGCTGCTGTTGCATCAGATTCAGGCTTTGCGCGTCGTACCACAGACAATCTTTCAGCAGGATCAGGTCGATAGGTACTACCGCATCACGTCCGCTAAAGAAAGCGCTGGCCTGGAGTAAGCGGATCGCTTTTTTCCAGCGACGATCGGACACGTAGGGGGCATTCGGTAGCGTGTCCAACTGCTGGCGTAGGGTGAAAATAAGCTCAAACACGCGATCGGGAAGCTTGATGGCGCCAATGTCTTTTTGCCACTGGTGATACTCTTCATCCGTCACCTGCAATGATGCGGGGACCGGGTTGTCGCTTTCATCCTGCTGACTTAGCAGCATGGAGCGGAAATTGGCCTTGTCCTGAACTTTATCCAGCCACAGACGAATCAGCATACGGTCGTACAGCGCTTCCAGGCTGCTGTCGGCTTCAGGCAGTTCGTTGGATGCGGCCACCAGCAGACGCATCGGAATTTTTTCTTCATACGCGCCGTTGCGAAAGTGACGTTCGTTAATGGCGGTCAGCAGGGTGTTAAGAATTGCCGGGCCTGCTTTCCAGATTTCATCGAGAAAAACGATTTCAGCTTCAGGAAGATAGCCCACCGTTAAGCGTTCATAGCGACCTTCGTCTTTAAGGGCCTGAATGGACAGAGGGCCGAAAACTTCTTCCGGCGTAGAGAAGCGCGTCATCAGGTATTCAAAAGCGCGTGCATTTTGGAAGGCAAACTTCAGTCGGCGGGCAATTAAGCTCTTTGCGATCCCCGGGGGCCCTAATAAGAAAACGCTCTCGCCGCTGAGTGCTGCCAGCAGACACAGACGAATGGCGTGGCTACGTTCAAAAAGTCCCTTTTCCAGCGCATTGCTCAGACGGGAAATTCTTTCCGCTAATAAATGTGGGTGAGCCATAATGAAGTGGCGTCCTTTCGCCAAATGTACTGCATAAACTGCGAGTATAGATGCTTCACACCATTGCAGTAATAGACTGAAGGTGCGCTTATTTTTCTTTGAGCCAGATTAATCTGGTCTCATTTAGGGGTACGATTTTGTGATTAATCGTGCATACTGTGCGCCTTTTTGTGGGCCAAGGGACGACGCACACATTTCTTATATATACACCAAATCAATCAAGCTGCACCAAGGCGGCAATGGAGTTTTCTCCTGGGATGGGGGGAATAACGAATGCAGCCCACACGGAGTGGCTTGAAAGATGATGTGTATAAACGAAAGACGAGTCTATGAGCACTGATAATAAACAATCATTGTCTGCGATTACCCTTGCAGCCATTGGGGTTGTCTACGGTGATATTGGTACCAGCCCACTTTATACGCTTCGTGAATGTTTGTCCGGCCAGTTTGGTTTTGGCGTTGAACGTGATGCCGTATTTGGTTTTCTCTCGCTGATTTTCTGGCTGCTGATCTTTGTTGTCTCCATTAAATACCTGACGTTTGTCATGCGCGCAGATAACGCCGGAGAAGGCGGGATCCTGACGCTGATGTCATTGGCCGGGCGCAATACCTCGGCGCGAACAACCTCCATGCTGGTCATTATGGGATTGATAGGCGGCAGCTTCTTCTATGGTGAAGTGGTGATTACGCCAGCCATTTCGGTGATGTCTGCGATTGAAGGTCTGGAGATTATTGCCCCGCAACTTGATACCTGGATTGTTCCGCTCTCGATAATCGTACTGACCCTGCTGTTTTTGATTCAAAAACACGGTACCGGCATGGTCGGTAAGCTGTTTGCGCCGATTATGCTGCTGTGGTTCCTGACGCTGGCGGTTTTAGGCGTACGCAGTATTATTGGCAATCCGGAAGTACTGCAGGCGCTAAATCCGTATTGGGCGGTGCATTTCTTCCTCGAATTCAAAACGTTGTCTTTTATTGCACTGGGTGCGGTGGTGTTGTCGATTACCGGTGTTGAAGCGCTGTATGCGGATATGGGCCACTTCGGTAAGTTGCCGATTCGCCTGGCATGGTTCTCTGTGGTGTTGCCTTCACTGGTACTGAACTATTTTGGTCAGGGGGCGCTACTGTTAAAGCATCCTGAAGCGATCAAAAACCCGTTCTTCCTGTTGGCGCCAGACTGGGCGTTGATCCCGCTACTGATCCTCGCTGCGCTGGCGACGGTAATCGCTTCGCAGGCGGTTATCTCCGGTGTGTTCTCGCTGACGCGTCAGGCCGTGCGTTTGGGATATTTATCGCCAATGCGCATTATCCATACCTCGGAAATGGAGTCGGGCCAGATCTACATTCCTTTCGTTAACTGGATGCTCTATTTTGCGGTGGTTATTGTGATTGTGAGTTTTGAACACTCCAGTAATCTGGCCGCGGCGTACGGGATTGCGGTAACGGGGACGATGGTGCTGACCTCTATTTTGTCGACCACCGTGGCGCGCAAAAACTGGCACTGGAATAAATACTTCGTCTTCCTGATCCTGGTGGCATTCCTGTGCGTCGATGTTCCGCTGTTCTCCGCGAACCTCGATAAACTGATTTCCGGCGGTTGGCTGCCTCTGACGCTGGGTCTGGTGATGTTCACCATCATGACCACCTGGAAAAGTGAACGCTTCCGTCTGCTGCGTCGTATGCATGAGCACGGTAACTCTCTGGAGGCGATGATTGCTTCTCTGGAGAAATCACCACCGGTACGCGTGCCGGGAACGGCTGTATATATGTCCCGCGCACTGAACGTCATCCCGTTTGCGCTTCTGCATAACCTCAAACATAACAAGGTGCTGCATGAGCGCGTTATTCTGCTGACGCTGCGCACGGAAGATGCGCCCTATGTTCACAACGTGCGTAGGGTGCAGATTGAGCAGTTATCGCCCACCTTCTGGCGCGTGGTTGCCAGCTACGGTTGGCGCGAAACGCCGAACGTGGAGGAAGTGTTCCATCGCTGCGGTCTGGAAGGCTTAAGCTGCCGGATGATGGAAACCTCCTTCTTCATGTCGCACGAGTCGCTGATTGTCGGCAAACGACCATGGTACTTGCGTCTGCGCGGTAAGCTGTATCTGCTGTTACAGCGCAATGCGCTGCGTGCGCCGGACCAGTTTGAAATCCCACCGAACCGGGTTATTGAGCTCGGTACTCAGGTCGAGATTTAATCTCATCGACGCCCTCTTTCATCGTGAAAAGGGGCGTTTTGTTTTGTCCCTCCCAGTTTTCATTTCATCTAATGATAATCCTTGCGAAACGTTTCGATGGCGATCACATTTTCGTAACGTCGCGGTGGTTTTCTGTCCACTCTTCGCACTACACTTATCTCCAGCGAAACGTTTCGCTAGTGGGGAAAGAAAATGAAGAAAGGCACGGTACTCAACTCTGAAATTTCATCGGTGATCTCCCGTCTGGGGCATACCGATACGCTGGTGGTGTGTGATGCAGGTTTACCCATCCCGAACAGCACAACGCGTATCGATATGGCATTAACCCAGGGCGTACCTTCTTTTATGCAGGTACTGGATGTGGTCACACGTGAAATGCAGGTCGAGGCGGCCATTCTCGCGTCGGAAATTAAACAACATAATCCGCAACTCCACGAAACGTTGCTCAGCCACATTGAGCAACTGCAACAACACCAGGGAAACACCATAGAAATTCGTTACACCACGCATGAACAATTCAAAAAACAAACCGCAGACAGTCAGGCGGTAATTCGCAGCGGAGAGTGTTCTCCGTATGCGAATATCATTCTCTGTGCTGGCGTCACGTTCTGAGGCCATCATGAACGCATTACTGCAACTCAAAGGGATCGATAAAGCGTTCCCGGGCGTAAAAGCGCTATCCGGCGCCGCGCTGAATGTCTACCCAGGCCGCGTAATGGCGCTGGTGGGCGAAAACGGCGCGGGTAAATCCACCATGATGAAGGTGCTGACCGGAATCTACACCCGTGATGCCGGTTCCTTATTGTGGCTGGGGAAAGAGACCACCTTTAACGGTCCGAAATCCTCCCAGGAAGCCGGAATCGGTATCATCCACCAGGAGCTGAACCTGATCCCGCAACTCACTATCGCTGAAAACATTTTTCTCGGTCGTGAGTTTGTGAATCGCTTTGGCAAAATTGACTGGAAGAAGATGTACGCCGAAGCCGATCTGCTGCTCGCCAAACTCAATCTGCGCTTTAAAAGCGACAGGCTGGTCGGTGAGCTGTCGATTGGCGATCAGCAGATGGTCGAAATTGCCAAAGTGCTGAGCTTTGAATCGAAGGTCATCATTATGGATGAACCGACGGATGCCCTCACCGACACCGAAACCGAATCCCTGTTCCGCGTCATTCGCGAACTGAAATCCCAGGGACGCGGCATTGTCTATATTTCTCACCGCATGAAAGAGATCTTCGAGATTTGCGACGACGTAACCGTCTTCCGCGACGGGCAGTTTATTGCCGAGCGTGAAGTCGCATCGCTTACCGAAGACTCGCTGATTGAAATGATGGTGGGACGTAAGTTGGAAGATCAGTACCCGCGTCTGGAAAAAGCGCCGGGTGATATTCGCCTGAAGGTCGATAATCTGTGCGGTCCTGGCGTAAACGATGTGTCATTCACGCTGCGTAAAGGCGAGATCCTTGGCGTATCGGGGCTGATGGGGGCTGGGCGTACCGAGCTGATGAAAGTGTTGTACGGCGCATTGCCGCGTACCAGCGGCTACGTCACGCTTGATGGCCATGAAGTGGTTACCCGTTCGCCGCAGGATGGACTGGCTAACGGCATCGTCTATATTTCTGAAGACCGTAAACGCGATGGTTTAGTGCTCGGCATGTCGGTGAAAGAGAATATGTCACTGACCGCGCTGCGCTATTTCAGCCGTGCAGGCGGAAGCCTTAAACATAAAGATGAGCAGCAGGCGGTGGGTGATTTTATTCGCCTGTTCAATGTTAAAACGCCATCGATGGAACAGGCTATCGGCCTTCTTTCCGGTGGTAACCAGCAGAAAGTGGCGATTGCGCGCGGTCTGATGACCCGGCCAAAAGTGCTGATCCTTGATGAACCAACGCGCGGTGTTGACGTTGGGGCCAAGAAAGAAATCTATCAGCTTATCAACCAGTTTAAGGCCGATGGGCTGAGTATCATTCTGGTCTCTTCTGAGATGCCAGAAGTATTGGGCATGAGCGATCGAATTATCGTTATGCATGAAGGGCATCTCGGCGGTGAATTCACTCGCGAGCAGGCCACTCAGGAAGTATTAATGGCTGCCGCTGTGGGCAAGCTTAATCGCGTGAATCAGGAGTAAAAAAGATGACTACCCAGGCTGTTTCTGGTCGCCGTTATTTCACTAAAGCATGGCTTCTGGAGCAAAAGTCGCTCATCGCTCTGTTAGTGCTGATCGCGATTGTTTCCACCATGAGCCCTAACTTTTTTACCGTTAATAACCTGTTCAACATTCTTCAGCAAACGTCGGTGAACGCCATCATGGCGGTTGGCATGACGCTGGTTATCCTGACGTCGGGTATCGATCTGTCCGTCGGTTCCTTGCTGGCGCTGACCGGTGCGGTTGCGGCTTCGATTGTAGGGATTGAAGTCAATGCGCTGGTGGCTGTTGCTGCGGCCCTGGCGCTCGGCGCTGCCATTGGCGCGGTAACCGGGGTGATTGTCGCGAAAGGTCGCGTGCAGGCGTTTATCGCGACTCTGGTTATGATGCTGCTGCTGCGCGGTGTGACCATGGTCTACACCAACGGCAGTCCGGTAAACACCGGGTTTACTGACAATGCCGATCTGTTTGGCTGGTTCGGGATTGGTCGTCCGTTAGGCGTCCCTACGCCGGTGTGGATCATGGGGATTGTCTTCCTCGCGGCGTGGTACATGCTGCACCACACGCGTCTGGGGCGTTATATCTACGCGCTGGGCGGTAACGAAGCGGCAACGCGTCTGTCCGGTATCAGCGTCAGTAAAATCAAAATTATCGTTTACTCACTGTGCGGTCTGCTGGCATCGCTGGCGGGCATCATTGAAGTAGCACGCCTCTCCTCTGCGCAACCAACGGCAGGCACTGGCTATGAGCTGGATGCTATCGCAGCGGTAGTATTAGGCGGTACTAGCCTGGCGGGTGGTAAAGGACGAATTGTTGGGACGCTGATCGGCGCATTGATTCTTGGTTTCCTCAATAATGGGTTGAATTTGTTAGGTGTATCCTCCTATTACCAGATGATCGTCAAAGCGGTGGTGATTTTGCTGGCGGTACTGGTAGACAACAAAAAGCAGTAACAACGATTACAGGACATCTTAAATATGAATATGAAAAAACTGGCTACCCTGGTTTCTGCTGTTGCGCTGAGCGCCACCGTGAGCGCGAATGCGATGGCTAAAGATACTATTGCGCTGGTGGTCTCCACCCTCAATAACCCGTTCTTTGTTTCTCTGAAGGATGGGGCGCAAAAAGAGGCGGATAAGCTGGGTTACAACCTGGTGATTCTGGACTCGCAGAACAACCCGGCGAAAGAGCTGGCTAACGTTCAGGACTTAACGGTTCGTGGAACTAAAATTCTGCTGATCAACCCAACCGACTCTGATGCCGTTGGTAATGCTGTGAAGATGGCTAACCAGGCAAAAATTCCGGTTATTACCCTTGACCGTGTTGCCTCCAAAGGCGAAGTGGTAAGCCACATTGCGTCTGATAACGTGTTGGGCGGCAAAATTGCGGGTGATTACATCGCGAAGAAAGCAGGTGAAGGCGCGAAAGTTATCGAACTGCAGGGGATTGCCGGAACTTCAGCGGCGCGTGAGCGTGGCGAAGGTTTCCAGCAGGCCGTTGCGGCACACAAATTTAACGTACTGGCCAGCCAGCCGGCAGACTTCGACCGCACTAAAGGTTTGAACGTCATGCAGAACCTGCTGACCGCGCATCCTGATGTGCAGGCCGTATTTGCTCAGAACGATGAAATGGCGCTGGGTGCGCTGCGCGCACTGCAAACCGCGGGTAAATCTGATGTGATGGTGGTTGGATTTGACGGCACTCCAGATGGCGAAAAAGCAGTAAATGATGGCAAACTGGCTGCGACCATTGCTCAGTTGCCGGATCAGATCGGTGCGAAAGGCGTTGAGACTGCGGATAAAGTCCTGAAAGGCGAGAAGGTTCAGGCTAAATATCCGGTTGACCTGAAGCTGGTCATCAAGCAGTAATACCGATTCAGGTCGCTCGCGGCCTGATGGAGACATAAATACGCCATCCCCGTATCTGGTTTTGGGGATGAAAGCGTAAAAAGAAAAGCAGGGCACGCGCCACCCTAACCCGGTGGCGCACTTTGACTTGGAACACCAAATATGAAAACCGCAGGCAACCTCGTTGTTCTTGGCAGTATCAATGCCGATCACATCCTTAACCTTAACTCTTTCCCGACACCTGGTGAAACCGTAACCGGTAGTCATTATCAGGTCGCATTTGGCGGTAAAGGCGCGAATCAGGCTGTTGCTGCGGGTCGTAGTGGCGCGAATATCGCATTCATTGCCTGTACGGGCGATGATGATATTGGCGAAAGTGTGCGTAAACAGTTAGCCAAAGACAACATTGATATTGCGCCGATTAGCGTAATTTCGGGGGAATCGACCGGTGTTGCGTTGATTTTTGTGAATGGTGAAGGTGAGAACGTTATCGGCATTCATGCTGGAGCTAACGCAGCTCTTTCGCCAGCGCTGGTGGAAGCACAGCATGAGCGTATCGCGCAGGCGTCTGCTTTACTGATGCAGTTAGAGTCGCCGATCGAAAGCGTTCTGGCTGCGGCAAAGATTGCACATCAAAATAAGACCATGGTCGCCCTAAACCCGGCTCCGGCACGTGAACTTTCTGACGAGCTGTTGGCGCTGGTAGATATTATTACCCCGAATGAAACCGAGGCTGAAAAGCTGACGGGGATCCGGGTTGAAAATGATGAAGACGCGGCCAAAGCGGCGCAGGCATTGCATGCTAAAGGAATCCATACTGTACTGATTACCTTAGGGAGTCGCGGTGTGTGGGCCAGCGTGAATGGCGAAGGTCAGCGAGTACCCGGTTTTAAAGTGGAAGCCGTTGATACTATTGCCGCCGGAGACACCTTTAATGGCGCGTTAATTACAGCGTTACTGGAAGAGACTCCACTGCCTGAAGCGATCCGTTTTGCGCATGCCGCTGCGGCGATTGCGGTTACCCGTAAAGGCGCACAGCCTTCCGTTCCGTGGCGCGAAGAAATAGAAGCGTTTTTAAGTCAACAGAGGTAACGCTTGGCTACAATGAAGGACGTCGCCCGCCTGGCGGGTGTTTCCACGTCGACGGTTTCTCACGTCATTAATAAAGATCGCTTTGTCAGTGAGTCTGTCACTGACAAAGTAGAAGCTGCGATTAAAGCGCTTAACTACGCTCCCTCCGCGCTGGCGCGTAGCCTCAAGTTAAACCAGACCCGCACCATTGGCATGTTAATCACTGCCAGTACCAATCCCTTCTATTCTGAACTGGTGCGCGGCGTTGAACGTAGCTGTTTTGAGCGCGGCTACAGCCTGGTGCTGTGCAATACCGAAGGCGATGAACAGCGCATGAACCGTAATCTGGAAACGCTAATGCAAAAACGCGTGGATGGCTTGCTGCTGCTCTGTACGGAAACACATCAGCCTTCCAGAGAGATAATGCAGCGTTATCCTTCTATACCGACCGTGATGATGGACTGGTCGCCCTTTGATGGTGAAAGCGATCTGATTCAGGATAACTCCCTGCTGGGCGGGGATTTAGCCACGCAACATCTTATCGAAAAAGGTTTTACGCGCATTGCCTGCATCACCGGGCCGCTGGATAAAACCCCGGCGCGTTTGCGTCTGGAAGGATATCGGGCGGCAATGAAGCGGGCGGGCTTGCCTGTCCCGGAAGGCTACGAGATTACCGGTGACTTTGAGTTTGGTGGCGGCTTTGAAGCTATGCAAACGTTGCTGTCGCATAAACAGCGACCGCAGGCCGTTTTTACCGGCAATGATGCAATGGCAGTTGGCGCGTATCAGGCTCTGTACCAGTCGGGATTGCGCATTCCGCAGGATATGGCGGTGGTGGGTTATGATGATATCGAGTTGGCGCGCTATATGACGCCTCCGCTGACGACCATACATCAACCAAAAGATGAATTGGGCGAACTGGCCATCGATGTATTAATCCATCGGATGGCCCAGCCCGCATTACAACAACAGCGTTTGCAGCTTACTCCTGTTTTGATGGAGCGGGGGTCGGTTTAGGTTTGTGCCGATCTTTGATCAGGTTACGTCCATCTTTGGCTTTTAGCAGCATGAACATCAGCGCGGATATTACCGTGATAGCGCCCATCGTCATAAAGGTGTAATGGAACTGCTCGACCGTATTGGTTCCTTCCATACCTTCATAGATACGCAGAACGGCGGCGCTGATGGCAACCCCTAAACTGATTGATAACTGCTGAGTAACGGCCAATACGCTGTTGCCGCTGCTGGCGTTTTCATCGGTCAGATCCGCCAGAGTGATAGTATTCATTGAGGTAAACTGGGTGGACATCGCCATACCTAAAATGAACAGCGGCAGGATCAGCATCCAGACCGGCATGGCAGGAGATTGCAAAGCGAACTGCGCAATCATCAGGCCGATAAAAACCGTAACACCCACCAATGTGGTCCTGTAGCCGAGTTTGCGCAGAACCTGCGTCACCATGGATTTTGCCAGAATTGAACCCAACGCCGTTGGCGCCATCATACAACCGGCTATCAGAGCCGGATATCCAAAGCCTACCTGCAACATCAGCGGCATTAAGAAGGGCACGCAGCCTGTGCCCAGGCGAGTGGCGAGGTTGCCGGCGATCCCAACAGAAAAGGTTCGAGTCTTAAATATCGGAAGAGATATAAGTGGCGTTGGGTGACGACGAGCATGGCGAATATAGGCGAGTAGTAACAACACACTGGCAAGAATAATACCGAGTGCGACCCAGGTAGCGACAAGCTTCTCACCGAACAATTCAACGCCGCTAGAAAACAACACCAGGCTCAAACCAAACAGAAAGAAACCGGTCATATCAAAACCGCGGCGTGGGGTGGTGAAGTTCGGCATATATTTGCGAGCGTAGAAGATACCGGCAATGCCAATTGGAATATTAATCAGGAAGATCCAGTGCCAACTGGCCCATGTAACCAGTACACCGCCCAATACCGGACCTAAAATCGGCCCCACAAGTCCAGGCATGGTGACGAAGTTAAGCACGGGAAGCAGTTCACTGCGAGGGTAGGCACGCAATAACGCCAGACGGGCAACGGGCATCATCATGGCGCCACCGATCCCCTGAATGACACGGAAAATCACCAGCTCGCTTAGGGAGCTGGACAGCGCACAGGCCAGCGATCCCAACGTAAACAGGCTAACAGCAATCATAAAGACGCGTCGGGTACCAAATCGGTCTGCCAACCAACCACTTACCGGGATAAGCATCGCGACCGTCAGGGTATAGCTGATAATGGCCGACTGCATGGCGAGCGGAGAGCGGTTAAGACTATGTGCTATTGCGGGTAGGGCGGTATTGAGGATAGTGGCGTCTAGTGCCTGCATAAAAAAGGCCATGGCTGCTATCCACGGTAGCCCGGCCATACTACGTGATTTCTTTTCTGACATATTATTTATCCGGTAGCACGTTCGGTGCTATCAGCAATGCCTGACAAGCAGCAAAGGCGCGATCGCCATCGTTATCATCTATTGCATCGACAATGGCCTGGTGCAAATCCAGTTTCACCACATCGTTATAGGTAATAGAGGTAAAGTAGGTCTGGTAAACCGAATGGAACAGAGATGCAAAGGAAATAAGGAACGGATTCGCACTCATTTCATAGATGTGTTCATGCCAGGCGATATCAACCTCAATCCAGCGTTCGCGTCTGAAGTTTCTTTTCAGCTCGACCATCTCTTCCATCAGCGTGTTGAGGTGCGCTTTCTGTTCAGCCGTACCAATGGTCGCCGCCAGTAAACACGCCTGAGGCTCCAGGCTGATACGCATCACCAGAAAATGTTTAATGACCTGCGGGAAATTATCTTCCGTCATCCACCAGGTGAGCAGCTCCTGGTCGAGGAAGTTCCAGTTTGCTTGCGGCATGACGCGTGTGCCGATACGTGGGCGTGGTAATACCATACCTTTTGCCGTTAACGTTTTTACCGCCTCTCTTACCGCGGTGCGACTCACACCAAACTGATCACCCAGCTCTATTTCGCCAGGCAATATAGCGCCCGGCGCGTATTCACCTTTTAATATTCGCTGAGCCAGCTTTTCGGCCAGAACGTAGGACAAGTTTTTCTGTGCGGCTAGCTGTTGGGCATTTAACGGCATGAATGTTCTTCCTTACTCTTTTTCTTATTCATTAGTATGCCACCTGGAAGTGTGATTGCGGCTGCAAAAACGGCAATTTGCTTATTTTATGGCATGTTAATGGTTGTTTTGGTGAAAAAACACGCACTCAGAAAGTTATTTTAAATTTCCCCTTGTCAGCCTGAAATAACTCCCTATAATGCGCCTCCACTGACACGGAACAACGGATTACAAGCCGCCGGGTCAGCGGGGTTCCACTGAGAACTCCGGCGAAGAAAGCGAAATTAAATGCTTGACTTCGCAGCGGGATGGCGTAATATGCACACCCCGCGCCGCTGAGAAAAAGCGAAGCGGCACTGCTCTTTAACAATTTATCAGACAATCTGTGTGGGCACTCGAAGATACGGATTCTTAACGTCGCAAGACGAAAAATGAATACCAAGTCTCTGAGTGAACATACGTAATTCATTACGAAGTTTAATTCACGAGCATCAAACTTAAATTGAAGAGTTTGATCATGGCTCAGATTGAACGCTGGCGGCAGGCCTAACACATGCAAGTCGAACGGTAGCACAGAGGAGCTTGCTCCTTGGGTGACGAGTGGCGGACGGGTGAGTAATGTCTGGGAAACTGCCCGATGGAGGGGGATAACTACTGGAAACGGTAGCTAATACCGCATAACGTCGCAAGACCAAAGAGGGGGACCTTCGGGCCTCTTGCCATCGGATGTGCCCAGATGGGATTAGCTAGTAGGTGGGGTAACGGCTCACCTAGGCGACGATCCCTAGCTGGTCTGAGAGGATGACCAGCCACACTGGAACTGAGACACGGTCCAGACTCCTACGGGAGGCAGCAGTGGGGA
>NZ_JAOWEY010000017.1:0-123375 GCF_030333935.1 Citrobacter sp. Cf125
GTAGGGAACTGCCAGGCATCAAATAAAGTGAAGAAGCCCATCCTGACGGATGGGCTTTTTTGCGTGTGTGCGGGGTAAAACCGCCGGGCTGAACGTATTGTGCAGGCCTGATAAGCGCAGCGCATCAGGCACATCACGACATCGCAGTTATCTTCTGGCCCATTGCGTAACAAAATCAGCTACTTGCTGTATGTTGTTGATATCTAACAATGGAACATCCGCCGCCAGCGGAACGTCACTGGCAACCGCTATAACATAGTCGTCCATCACCAATTCCTCAGGACTATGCCCGCAGCCTTCGCGGAAAAGTAGGATCTTATCGACAGGTTCATGCTTAAATCCCTCGACCAACACCATATCCAACGTCGAAGCGTCCATCCGGCTTACCAGATACGCTAAATCCAGTTCGGGCTCTTCCGGTGTTTCTACCATTAATGCCCAACGTTGCTGGCTGGCGACCAGCGTTTGTGCTGCACCGGCTTTGCGTAACTCATAGCTATCTTTACCGGGCTTGTCGACATCCATCTTGTGATGAGTATGCTTAATCAAACCGGGACGTATACCTCTGGCACGTAGTTCCGGGATCAACTTTTTGAGCAGCGTGGTTTTTCCCGTGCCGCTCCATGCCGCAATGGCGAGTAATGGGATCATGATTTTTCCTGCCATTTTGCGAGCTCTTCGGGGGTGTTCACGTTTACGAACGCATCTTTATGATCGCTGAAATCGACAGCATGACCGCCAGCCAGACGCATAAAGACCATAACGCGTCGTTCACCGGACTGAAGATAATCCTGCAGTAAAGGCTGCATAGAGCGGTGCATCAGCGCAATGGTTGGGTGATCTCTTTCACCATCATGCACCCAGACAACCGGTGCTGCTTTGCGCTGCTCTTTTAAACGAGCGACCAGATCGTGAGGAATATAGGGCATATCGCACGGGCAGAACAAAAACCATTCCCCCGTTTGCTGCAGGAATACCGATAGCATCCCGGCCAGTGGGCCAGGGAAATCGGCCAATGAATCGGGAATAACTTTCAGGCCGCTTTGCTGGTATATATCCCTGTGGCGATTGGCATTAACCACCACGGTTTCGACCTGCAAAGCGAGAATGTCGGCCACATGTCGCCAAAGAGGTTTACCGTCCAGCTCTAGCAGACCTTTATCGGTTCCGCCCATCCGTCTGGCCTTACCGCCAGCCAGCACAACCCCTGTTATTGCACTATCCAGAATCACTGATATCGCCTCTTTTAATGTGGGATTGACCCTGCTAACGTATCTGTATTGAGCCTAAGGAGCACAACCATGAAATGTAAACGTCTGAATGAAGTTATTGAACTCCTCCAGCCTGCCTGGCAGAAGGAACCCGATCTTAACCTGATGCAATTTTTACAGAAACTGGCGCAAGAGTCAGGTTTTGACGGTGAACTGGCGGATTTAACTGATGACATTCTGATCTATCACCTGAAAATGCGTGACTCGGCGAAAGATGCGGTCATTCCAGGTATTCAGAAAGATTATGAAGAAGATTTTAAAACTGCACTACTCCGCGCACGTGGCGTAATTAAAGAGTAAAAGCTTGTAATCGCCGCCACCGAAAGCGCTGCGAAATGATATCCTGAATCATTCGTAGTATTTTCCGGATGATGGGATGAACGACAACGCTTTTAATTTCCAGACGCTACACCCGGATACCATCATGGATGCACTGTTTGAGCAGGGGATCCGGGTGGACTCCGGGCTTACCCCGCTTAACAGTTATGAAAACCGTGTCTATCAATTCCAGGACGAAGACCGTCGACGCTTTGTCGTTAAGTTTTATCGCCCTGAACGTTGGTCTGTCGATCAGATCCAGGAAGAGCACCAGTTTGCTCTGGAACTGGTAAACGATGAAGTCCCGGTAGCTGCTCCGCTGGAATTCAGCGGTCAAACGCTATTAAGCCATCAGGGTTTCCATTATGCGATCTTTCCCAGCGTCGGTGGACGTCAGTTTGAAGCCGACAACATCGATCAGATGGAGGCGGTGGGGCGCTATCTCGGGCGTATGCACCAGACCGGATGCAAGCGTACTTTTGCCTTCCGCCCAACGATCGGCCTTGAAGAAT
This sequence comes from Citrobacter sp. Cf125, assembly GCF_030333935.1. NCBI lineage: Bacteria > Pseudomonadati > Pseudomonadota > Gammaproteobacteria > Enterobacterales > Enterobacteriaceae > Citrobacter > Citrobacter sp. Cf125. Next base: position 2,102 of record NZ_JAOWEY010000017.1, read on the forward strand.
ACCTGACTGAGCCGCGTAAAGTTTTTGAACACGCACAGCTAATCCCATCAGGGCAAAAAGCGGCCTTCCTGAAGGCAACGGATGCGCTTATCGCGATCGTTACTGAACGCTGGCATACGCGTTTAACCACGTTACGCCTGCACGGTGATTGTCATGCCGGTAATATTCTGTGGCGCGATGGCCCGATGTTTGTCGATTTAGATGATGCCCGCAACGGTCCAGCTATTCAGGATTTATGGATGCTCCTCAATGGCGATAAAGCTGAACAACGTATGCAGCTTGAAACCATTATCGAGGCTTATGAAGAGTTTAGTGAGTTCGACATCTCTGAAATCGGACTGATAGAACCTTTACGCGCTATGCGTTTAGTTTATTATCTTGCCTGGCTAATTCGACGTTGGGCTGACCCTGCATTTCCAAAAAACTTCCCGTGGTTAACCGGGGAAGATTACTGGCATCGTCAGACCGCGACCTTTATTGAGCAGGCAAAAATTCTGCAAGAGCCCCCCTTACAATTAACGCCAATGTATTAATCGGAGAAACTTGAACATGAAAAAAATATGGCTGGCGCTGGCTGGTATGGTCTTAGCTTTTAGCGCATCTGCAGCGCAGTTCCAGGATGGCAAACAATACATCACTCTGGAAAAGCCAGTTGCGGGTGAACCGCAAGTGTTGGAGTTCTTCTCCTTCTACTGCCCGCACTGCTACCAGTTTGAAGAAGTGCTTCACGTATCTGATAATGTGAAGAAAAAGCTGCCGGAAGGCACCAAGATGACCAAATACCACGTCGAGTTTCTCGGGCCTTTGGGTAAAGATCTGACGCAGGCATGGGCGGTTGCAATGGCGCTGGGTGTTGAAGATCAGGTCACCGTTCCGCTGTTTGAAGGCGTTCAGAAAACCCAGACCGTTCAGTCTGTTGCTGATATCCGTAAAGTGTTTGTCGACGCAGGTATTAAAGGCGAAGATTATGATGCGGCATGGAACAGCTTCGTGGTGAAATCACTTGTGGCACAGCAGGAAAAAGCGGCGGCTGATTTACAGCTGCAGGGCGTTCCGGCGATGTTCGTGAATGGCAAATATCAGGTCAACCCGCAGGGCATGGATACCAGCAGCATGGATATCTTCGTACAACAGTATGCGGATACCGTGAAGTACCTGGTTGGTCAGAAATAAAAGCAAAAGCCGGTCACTGACCGGCTTTTTTATTTGAGGCTTTAATCGCGTCGAGCTGCGCGTCTTTCTCACTCCATAGCGTATTTAGCCAGAGCTGAAACCGACGCTTGAATCCCTTATCGTTCACGTAATCACCGTGCAACTCTTCATGAATTGGCTCCAGATTCACCCGCACGACAATCCGCGTTAACTTACCGCTCAGCATGTCGTAGAACGGTCGACTGCTGTTTTCCGGATAGCACAACGTGACGTTCAACATTTTATCGAACTGTGAACCCAGTACATTCAATGCCATTGCAATACCGGCCGCCTTAGGAGGGAGCAGGTTTTGATAGGGCGAGCGGGTTTGCTCACGTTTATCTTTGGTAAAGCGCGAACCTTCGACAAAATTCACAATGGTTGTCGGGTGTACGCGAAATTTCTCGCAGGAACGACGCGTTGTTTCGACATCTTTACCACGGCGTTCCGGATGGCGAAGCAGATAGCCACGTGAATAGCGTTTCATAAACGGCATATCCAGCGCCCAGCAGGCCAGGCCAATAAAGGGTACCCAGGCCAACTGCTGCTTGAGGAAATATTTATTCATCGGGATGTGCTTACGGAACAGAACGCAAAGCACAACGATATCGGCCCAGCTGTAATGATTACAAATGAGCAGATACCAGTTTTTCTTGCTAAGACCTTCCAGTCCTTCAACATCCCACTTTAGCCGTGGATTAAGGTGCAGCAGTAGCGCCAGACCTTCACACCAGCAGTACATCATGAAATTACAGAAGACAGAAACCTTTCGCCAGACGACAGGAATAGGCAAAAGGAGTTTCACAACCCCGGCAAGGATGATCGGCACAGAACAAAAAATCGTGACCAATATGGTCAATACGATACTCAGCAACAGCGTTATCGCAGCGAGTATTCTCGTCATAATTAAATTATTCAAAAGGTTAGCCATAGACAGTGCGCGAAAGAGGCGCAAGGGGCTGATTTTATCAGAAAACGAACCAAATGATGGATCTTCCCTCAATAGAAAAAAGAGGAATATCTATCCACATCAGGATATAAGCTGTAAAAATGGGATAAAATGCTGTGTATTTATTTAATTCATTGAAATACATATAAAAATATTATGAGTCAATAATTGCCTTGTTATATTTAAAGAGCTGTAAATTATTTATTCACAAAGTTATCCACAGCTGTCTTTGCGAGCAAAGCAGAAGATCTACAAAAGTTTTTCGACAAATGCGGCGAAAAACTCATGTTTTCATCCTGTCTGTGGCATCCTTTACCCATAATCTGATAAACAGGCACGGACATTATGGTTCAGATCCCAGAAAACCCACTTATCCTTGTAGATGGCTCATCTTACCTGTATCGCGCATACCACGCGTTCCCACCGCTGACTAACAGCGCAGGAGAACCTACGGGCGCGATGTACGGTGTCCTCAACATGCTGCGTAGCTTGATTTTGCAATATCAGCCGACCCACGCGGCGGTGGTATTCGACGCCAAGGGTAAAACCTTCCGTGATGAGTTATTCGAACACTATAAGTCGCACCGCCCACCCATGCCGGACGATCTGCGTGCGCAGATTGAACCTCTGCATGCGATGGTAAAAGCGATGGGGCTGCCATTGCTGGCGGTTTCTGGCGTGGAGGCGGATGATGTCATCGGTACGCTGGCGCGGGAAGCGGAGAAGGTGGGTCGTCCGGTGCTGATTAGCACTGGTGATAAAGATATGGCTCAGTTGGTGACGCCGAATATCACTCTTATCAACACCATGACCAATACGATCCTCGGCCCGGATGAAGTGGTGAATAAATACGGTGTCCCGCCGGAACTGATCATCGATTTCCTGGCGCTGATGGGGGATTCCTCAGATAACATTCCTGGCGTTCCAGGCGTAGGTGAAAAAACTGCGCAGGCTCTGCTGCAGGGGCTGGGTGGGCTGGATACTCTCTATGCTGAATCAGACAAAATTGCGGGGCTGACTTTCCGTGGTGCGAAAACCATGGCGGGCAAACTCGAGCAGAATAAAGAGGTGGCGTACCTCTCTTATCAATTGGCTACTATCAAAACGGATGTTGAGCTGGAGTTGACCTGCGAGCAGCTGGAAGTCCGTCAACCGGCAGCAGAAGAACTGCTTGGCCTGTTTAAACAGTATGAATTCAAACGTTGGGTTACTGACGTTGAAGCGGGTAAATGGCTACAGGCGAAAGGGACGAAGCCGGCTGCAAAACCGCAAGAAACTATTGTCGTCGATGAAACGCCTGAGGAGCCGGCTACGGTTCTTTCGTATGATAACTATGTGACGATTCTGGACGAAGCGACGCTGGAAGAGTGGATCGCGAAGCTGAAAAAAGCATCTGTCTTTGCCTTCGATACTGAAACTGACAGCCTGGACAATATTTCCGCGAATCTGGTTGGCCTGTCTTTTGCCATTGAACCGGGTGTGGCGGCATATGTTCCTGTTGCCCACGATTACCTGGATGCCCCCGATCAAATAGCTCGCGATCGCGCGCTGCAGCTGCTGAAGCCGCTGCTGGAAGATGAGAACGCGCACAAAGTCGGGCAGAACCTGAAGTACGATCGTGGTATCCTGGCGAACTATGGCATCGAGCTGCGCGGCATCACCTTTGACACCATGCTTGAATCCTACATTCTTAACAGCGTCGCTGGCCGACACGATATGGACAGCCTGTCGGACCGCTGGCTTAAACATAAAACCATCACCTTTGAAGAGATCGCTGGAAAAGGCAAAAACCAGCTGACCTTTAACCAGATAGCATTGGAAGAAGCCGGGCGTTACGCTGCGGAAGACGCCGACGTTACGCTACAGCTGCATCTGAAAATGTGGCCAGAATTACAGCAGCATAAAGGGCCACTGAACGTCTTTGAAAATATCGATATGCCGCTGGTGCCAGTTTTGTCTCGTGTTGAGCGCAACGGTGTGAAAATCGATCCGGCTGTTCTGCACAAGCATTCAGAAGAACTGACGCTGCGTTTGAACGAGCTGGAGCAAAAAGCGCACGAGATCGCCGGAGAAGCGTTTAACCTGTCTTCCACCAAGCAACTGCAAACCATCCTGTTTGAAAAGCAGGGTATTAAGCCGCTGAAGAAAACCCCTGGCGGCGCGCCATCAACGTCAGAAGAAGTGCTGGAAGAGCTCGCGCTGGATTATCCGTTGCCGAAAGTTATCCTGGAATATCGTGGGTTAGCAAAACTGAAGTCGACCTATACGGATAAGCTTCCGTTGATGATTAACAAGAAGACCGGGCGCGTGCACACTTCCTATCATCAGGCAGTTACCGCAACGGGTCGCTTGTCTTCAACGGATCCGAACCTGCAAAACATCCCGGTACGTAATGACGAAGGTCGTCGTATTCGTCAGGCGTTCATTGCGCCAGAAGACTACGTGATTGTCTCTGCGGACTACTCACAGATTGAACTGCGTATCATGGCGCACCTTTCACGTGATAAAGGTCTGCTTACCGCGTTTGCCGAAGGGAAAGATATTCACCGCGCAACGGCGGCAGAAGTCTTTGGTTTACCGCTTGATTCTGTGACCAGCGAGCAGCGCCGCAGCGCGAAAGCCATCAACTTCGGTTTGATCTACGGGATGAGCGCTTTTGGTCTGGCGCGCCAGTTGAATATTCCGCGTAAAGAAGCACAGAAGTACATGGATCTCTACTTCGAACGCTACCCTGGCGTGTTGGAATATATGGAACGCACCCGCGCGCAGGCGAAAGAGCAGGGTTATGTAGAAACGCTGGAAGGTCGCCGTCTCTATTTACCGGATATTAAATCCAGTAATGGTGCTCGTCGTGCAGGTGCAGAACGCGCGGCAATTAACGCCCCGATGCAGGGTACTGCCGCAGACATTATCAAACGAGCGATGATTGCGGTGGACAGATGGCTGCAAACCGAGCAACCGCGTGTGCGTATGATCATGCAGGTACACGATGAACTGGTGTTTGAAGTGCATAAAGATGACCTCGAAAGCGTCTCTAAAAAGATCCACCAACTGATGGAAAACGAGACCCAGATTGACGTGCCGTTGCTGGTGGAAGTCGGTAGTGGCGAAAACTGGGATCAGGCGCACTAAGGGTTTACTGAATAACGGCTCTTTTTCGTAACTAAGCAACATAAGAGAGAACTTTTTGTGATGTCCATTAGAATTCCCTATGTAAGGAATGAAAAAAAATTACAAAAAGTGCTTTCTGAGCTGCTCAAAAAAGAGTAAAGTTATTCTCGTAGGGTACAGAGGTAAGATGTTCTATCTTTCAGACCTTTTACTTCACGTAATCGGATTTGGCTGAATATTTTAGCCGCCCCAGTCAGTAATGACTGGGGCGTTTTTTATTGTGCGAAAGAAAAGTTTTGTACATGCTGTAGGCCGGATAAGACGCGCAGCGGCGCCATCCGGCAATACGGTGGGTTATTCCCCGTCCTGCATCTCTTCAACCGGTGCCAGTTCACTAAACCAGCTATCCAGTTTTTGCCGCAGTTTGTCCACACCCAGCTTTTTCAGCGATGAAAATGCTTCTACCTGCACATCACCGTTAAATGCCAGTACGGCTTCGCGTACCATATTCAACTGCGCTTTGCGTGCACCGCTGGCCAGCTTATCTGCTTTAGTCAGCAGTACCAGAACCTGAACGTTGCTCTCAACCGCCCACAGGATCATCTGTTGATCGAGATCTTTTAACGGGTGACGAATATCCATCAGTACCACCAGACCTTGCAGGCTCTGACGTTTTTCCAGATATTCAGCCAGCGCGCGCTGCCATTTACGCTTCATCTCTTCTGGAACTTCGGCATAACCGTATCCTGGCAAATCGACCAGGCGTTTGCCGTCAACGACTTCAAACAGGTTGATGAGCTGAGTACGACCTGGCGTTTTAGATGTACGCGCCAGACCCTTTTGATTCGTCAGGGTATTTAGCGCACTGGATTTGCCTGCGTTGGAACGGCCAGCAAAAGCCACTTCTATACCCGTGTCGGAAGGTAAGTGGCGAATATCAGGCGCACTCATCACAAAGTGCGTCTGTTGATAATTCAAGTTAGTCAAAGCAGTCCTCTCCATCAATCAGGGCTTTGCAGCGATTATACCTGAACCCCAGCAAAAGGCTGGTTTTTCGACGAGTGGGCTGTGTGAGTAAAAACCACGCGCTTTGTGAGACATTGCCGACAGTTTCTATACGAGATGACAGAGTAAAAAATGACAGAAATAAAATAAATCATAGAGTTACATTTGGGCGCTATTCTTAAAATCAGAAATTGTTACCCAGGTTACTTGTACGTTTAAACCAAAACGGTAAAGTAGCGTCCATAGCGAGGAAGCTGACAGGATAGACGACTCAGGATGAGGGTCAGGAGCGCCAGGAGGCGAAGACACAGGATTGTCAGGAAGACAAACGTCCGGAGACGTTAGTAAAAGGAAATGGAAACAACACGGAATGTTAGAGGCTAAGGGAAAAACAGGGTGTGTTGATAGCCAACAGGGATTGTAGAGCCCGTAAGGGTTGAGAGTCAGGAAAAAAGGCGACAGATTACTCTGTCGCCTTTTTTCTTTATTTCTGCTAGATTCCGGCGCAATTATATACTGAATAAAACAGCCAAAGACGAATCATGATGAAACCAACTTCTACACCACGCGGTAAAGGTCCTGCAAAAGCGCGTCGTAAAACACGCGAAGAAATTAACCAGGAAGCTCGCGACCGTAAGCGCCAGAAAAAACACCGTGGTCATGCGGCAGGTAGCCGTGCGTCCGGTAGCGAAGGCGCATCTGGTGGCGGAAACCAAAATAAGCAAAAAGATCCTCGTATTGGCAGCAAAACCCCCATTCCATTGGGCGTGACCGAAAAAGTCACCAAACAGCACAAACCGAAGAGTGAGAAACCTATGCTTTCACCACAGGCTGAGTTGGATTTACTGGAAACGGATGAGCGCCTGGATGCGCTGCTGGAGCGTCTTGAAGCAGGAGAGACCCTGAGCGCGGAAGATCAGTCCTGGGTTGATGCCAAGCTGGACCGCATTGATGAGCTGATGCAAAAGCTGGGTCTTTCTTACGATGACGAGGAAGAAGAGGAAGAAGAAGAAAAGCAGGAAGACATGATGCGCCTGCTGAAAGGCGGCAACTAACGGTTTTACACCGTGGGTCTTCCCGTCCTGCTTATAACCCTTCCGGTTATATGTTATCTGGTGTGGTTATTCGTTAAACTACAGCGGTTGTCGCGGCGACAGAAGTGGCTGCGCAACCGACTTATCACCCGTACTGGGGTTAAGTCGGTACGCCGTACCCGCCAGAGACGCCATCGGAAGGAGTGAGCATGTCAGAGCAGTTAATAGACTGGGACCTGGCCCTGATCCAGAAATATAACTATTCCGGGCCACGATATACCTCGTACCCGACCGCGCTGGAGTTTTCTGAAGACTACGGCACTGAAGCATTTCTAAAGGCCGTGGCGCGTTATCCTGAGCGTCCTCTCTCGCTGTACGTTCACATCCCGTTCTGCCACAAGCTGTGTTATTTCTGTGGCTGTAACAAGGTCGTGACTCGCCAGCAGCATAAAGCCGATCAATACCTCGATGTCTTAGAACAAGAAATTATTCATCGCGCACCGCTGTTTGCCGGACGTCATGTCAGTCAGCTGCACTGGGGCGGCGGCACGCCAACGTATCTGAATAAAGCGCAAATCAGCCGTTTGATGTCGCTGCTGCGTGGCAACTTTAACTTTAACGACGACGCCGAAATCTCGATCGAAGTGGATCCGCGTGAAATTGAGCTGGATGTGCTCGATCATTTACGCGCTGAAGGTTTTAACCGCCTGAGCATGGGGGTGCAGGACTTCAATAAAGAAGTTCAGCGCCTGGTGAACCGTGAGCAGGATGAGGAGTTTATCTTTGCGCTGCTGAATCATGCGCGTGAGATTGGCTTTACCTCAACGAATATCGATCTGATTTATGGTTTGCCAAAACAGACGCCGGAAAGTTTCGCCTTCACCCTGAAACGCGTTGCTGAGCTGAATCCAGACCGACTGAGCGTCTTCAACTACGCGCACCTGCCGACGCTGTTTGCCGCTCAGCGCAAGATTAAAGACGCCGACCTGCCCAGCGCGCAGCAGAAGCTGGATATCCTGCAGGAAACCATTTCTTCACTGACCGAAACCGGTTATCAGTTCATTGGTATGGATCACTTTGCTCGGCCGGATGATGAGCTGGCGATTGCTCAACGCAAGGGTGTGCTGCATCGTAATTTCCAGGGTTATACCACCCAGGGTGATACCGATCTGCTGGGAATGGGCGTGTCAGCCATTAGTATGATTGGTGACAACTATGCGCAGAACCAGAAAGAGCTGAAGCGCTATTATCAGCAGGTAGACGAGCAGGGGGACGCACTGTGGCGCGGAATTGCCCTGACCCGCGATGACTGCATTCGTCGTGATGTTATTAAGCTCCTGATCTGTAACTTCCGCCTCGACTATGCCGCTGTGGAACAGCAATGGGCTCTGAACTTCGCTGACTATTTTGCCGAAGACCTGAAACTGCTGGCACCGCTGGCGAAAGATGGGCTGGTGGATGTGGATGAGAAGGGGATTCAGGTTACGCCGAAGGGGCGCCTGTTGATCCGTAATATTTGCATGTGCTTTGATGCCTATCTGCGGCAGAAAGCACGCATGCAGCAGTTCTCCCGCGTCATTTAACCGGGTTGCCCGGTGGCGCTACGCTTACCGGGCCTACACGTCGCAATAATCTGTAGGCCGGATAAGCGTTAGCGCCATCCGGCGCGCCTTCAGCTGAACAGCCCAACCAGCGCCGCACACAGCACTGCGGCAACCGCAGTTTGTGGCGTATGGCTTTCGACCGCACCGCTCGACAGTAGATTAATCATTGATTCCAGCATGATGACTTCCCCCGTTTGCCGGGCACGATCATACTTAACTCATCGGAACAGTAAAGCGCAAAATAGCAGCAATTTGCGCTCAATTATCAATCTTTACACAGTGACGAATCGTCACTCCATTCCGAGTTCTTTTAACTTACGCGTCAAGGTATTACGGCCCCAGCCAAGCAGGCGTGCGGCTTCCTGTTTGTGCCCCTGGGTATGACGTAGCGCGGTGGTCAACAGCGTGCGCTCCATTTCCGGTTGAGCCTCAGAAAGCAGGTTTTGATGACCGGAACGCAAGGCCCGGTCTGCCCACTGTGCCAACAGGGTTGCCCAGCTGTCTGGCTGCATATGGGACGGTGCGTCAGGCACGGTGGTTTCAAACAGCTCGGCTGGTAAGTCCTGAATCAGTACTTCCTGCCCGGCCGCCATGACGGTTAACCAGCGGCAGGTGTTCTCAAGCTGACGCACGTTACCCGGCCAGGCCAAACGGGTCAGCGCCGCCTCGGTCTCCGGGTGTAATTGTTTGGCTTCAACCCCCAGTTCGTGCGCGGCCTCCTGCAGGAAATGGCGCGCCAGACGTGGGATATCTTCCCGACGTTCACGCAGTGGCGGCAAATGCACGCGGATGACGTTCAGACGATGGAATAAGTCCTCGCGGAATTTGCCTTCCTGTACGCGTAGTTCCAGATTCTGGTGCGTGGCGGCGATAATACGTACGTCCACCTTCACGGGCGCATAGCCGCCAACGCGGTAAAACTGTCCATCGGCTAATACGCGCAATAAACGCGTTTGCACGTCCAGCGGCATATCGCCAATTTCATCGAGGAACAGCGTACCGCCGTCAGCCTGTTCAAAGCGCCCCTGACGAATGGTATTCGCCCCGGTAAACGCGCCTTTCTCGTGACCAAACAGCTCAGATTCGATCAAATCTTTTGGGATTGCCGCCATGTTCAGGGCGATAAACGGCGCTTTGACGCGCGGGCTATGACGGTGCAGCGCATGGGCGACCAGCTCTTTACCGGTCCCGGACTCCCCGTTAATCAATACGCTGATTGACGATCGGGACAGGCGGCCAATAATGCGAAAGACGTCCTGCATTGCCGGCGCTTCGCCGATGATGTCGGTTGTTGGGCCGTTGATCTGAACATTGCGCGGCTGCTGCTGTTCCTGATAATGGCTGATGGCACGTTCGACCAGCGCCACGGCTTCATCAATATCAAAAGGTTTGGGCAGATAATCAAACGCCCCTTGCTGATAGGCGCTGACGGCAGCATCCAGATCGGAGTGCGCGGTCATTATGATGACCGGAAGCATCGGATGCCGCTGTTTAATCTGTTTTAACAGCGTCAGACCGTCCATGCCCGGCATGCGAATATCCGACAACAGTACGTCAGGCGTTTTGCTGGCCAGCGCGTCCAGCACCTCTTTACCACTTTCAAATGTGGTACAGCTTAGCCCTGCCCCTGCGAGCGCACGTTCAAGCACCCAACGGATGGAACTATCGTCATCAACGACCCAGACTATTCCTCGTTGCATAAACGTCACCTTATTTCCTGATAGGCAGGTAAACCGAGAACTCGGTATGACCCGGCCAACTGGTAAATTCAATTTTGCCGGAATGTTGATCAATTAAATTGCGGGCGATGGATAATCCAAGCCCGGTACCGCCTTCGCGACCGCTGACCATTGGGTAGAACAGCGTGTCCTGCAAATGCGAGGGAATACCCGGACCGTTGTCCTCAACATCAATCCGTGCCGCCAGGCGATAACGTACGCCGTGCAGCGTGAGCTGAAACGCGGTGCGGGTACGCAGAATGATCTCACCGCCTTCCGCTCCCAGCGCCTGCAAAGCATTGCGCACGATGTTTAACAGAACCTGCTCGATCTGGTCCGGATCGTGCAGTAGTTCGGGCAGACTCGGGTCGTAATCACGAATCAGCGTGACGTTTTCCGGGAGCTCCATTGAGACCAGCGCCACCACGCGCTCCGCCACCTTGTGAATACTTTCAGTGACATGCATGCCAGGTTGTTGTGGTCCCAGCAGACGGTCGACCAGATTACGCAGGCGGTCGGCCTGCTCAATAATGACTTTGGTATATTCGGTCAGCGCCGGGTCCGGAAGCGCTTTGCTGAGTAGCTGCGCTGCGCCGCGTAATCCACCTAAAGGGTTCTTGATTTCGTGCGCCAGACCGCGCACCAGATCGCGGGCGGCAATCTGCTGGGCGTGCTGGAGCTGCTCCTGACTCAGACGGCGCTGGTTATCCATTGGCGCCATCTCCAGCAGGATAAGGCCATCAGGCAGCCTCTGAGCGGTCACTGACAGGATATGTGAGTGGCTGTCTATCACCAGCGTCACTTCGTTATCCGTAAAGCCCTGGCCTGCTTCCAGGCTCTCTCGCATCAGTCCGATGTTTAAGGAGAAATAACTCAACAGATCGGGAAGCGGTGTACCAAACAGTTTGCGGGAGCTTTGGGCGAGCAGCTGCTGTGCCGCCGGGTTGGCGTAATGTACCGCCAGCTCATCGTCGACGAGCAAAATGCTGTTGATTAAAGAATTGAGGATCTGCCCAGCATCGGGCAGCGTGCCGGTTGCCATTCAGCAGTCTCCTGAAAAGTGTTGCACCAATTTAGTGCATTATAGCTTTTTACATCAAAAAAGCGCGAGAAAGCAGGTTGTTAGTGGAGAAAAAAGCCCATCCTGGGATGGGCTACAGATGACTGGCAAACGCAGATGCCGGATGGCGGCTTTGCTTTATCCGGCCTACAAGGTGATGTTACCGGTAGGCCTGATAAGCTTGCGCCATCAGGCGTCCTATCATTCGCCATCGATCTCAAGCCTGCCTGAGCAGGCTAAAAGTTCCACGGCAACTCAAACGATTAAACGCTGTAGTACAGCTCAAACTCTACCGGGTGCGGAGTCATACGCACACGGTCATCTTCTTCGCGACGCAGCGTAATGTACGCATCGATCGCTTCATTGGTGAACACGCCGCCTGCAGTCAGGAACTCACGGTCCAGATCCAGTTCTTTCAGTGCTTCTTCCAGAGAACCAGCAACCTGTGGGATCTCTTTCGCTTCTTCCGGCGGCAGGTCGTACAGGTTTTTGTCCATGGCTTCGCCCGGGTGGATCTTGTTCTTGATGCCGTCAAGACCAGCCATCAGCAGTGCTGCGAAGCACAGGTACGGGTTAGCAGCCGGGTCCGGGAAACGCACTTCAATACGACGCGCTTTCGGAGAAGCAACAACCGGAATACGGATAGAAGCAGAACGGTTACGGGCAGAGTAAGCCAGCATTACCGGCGCTTCGTAGCCTGGGACCAGACGCTTATAGGAGTTGGTGGTCGGGTTAGCCAGGGCGTTGATCGCTTTAGCGTGCTTGATTACACCGCCGATGTAGAACAGCGCCTGCTCAGACAGACCCGCATATTTGTCGCCAGAGAACAGGTTTACGCCGTTCTTGGACAGGGACATGTGGCAGTGCATACCGGAACCGTTATCACCGAACATCGGTTTTGGCATAAAGGTCGCGGTTTTACCGAAACGGTGCGCAACGTTGTGCACGACGTATTTGTAGATCTGAATTTCGTCCGCTTTTTTGGTCATGGTGTTAAAGCGGGTCGCGATTTCGTTCTGGCCAGCGGTCGCCACTTCGTGGTGATGCGCTTCAACAACCAGGCCCATCTCTTCCATGATCAGACACATGGTAGAACGGATGTCCTGAGAAGAATCTACCGGAGGAACCGGGAAGTAACCGCCTTTCACACCAGGACGGTGACCTTTGTTACCACCTTCGTATTTGGTGGAGGAGTTCCATGCGCCTTCGATGTCATCGATTGCCACGTGGGAACCGGAAATAGACGCGCCGAAACGGATGTCGTCAAACAGGAAGAATTCTGGCTCTGGCCCGAACAGAACGGTGTCTGCGATGCCGGTAGAACGCAGATACTCTTCAGCGCGTTTTGCGATGGAGCGCGGGTCGCGGTCATAGCCCTGCAGTGTACCAGGTTCCAGGATATCGCAACGGATGATCAGGGTGGACTCTTCATAGAACGGGTCGATGAGTGCAGTAGACGCATCTGGCATCAGAACCATGTCTGATTCGTTAATGCCTTTCCAGCCACCGATTGAGGAGCCGTCAAACATTTTGCCTTCTTCAAAGAATTCGGCATTTACCTGATGAGCAGGAATAGTGACGTGCTGTTCTTTACCTTTGGTATCAGTGAAGCGCAAATCAACAAACTTCACTTCGTGTTCGTTCAGCATCGTCAAAACGTGTTCAGCGGACATACTTACTCTCCCGGATTGGTCATGGTCGTCGTGGTAACGAAGTCTTCAATTCTGCAAAAAATTGGCCGTGTCGCCGTAAAAAATATAAAGCGAAATCTGTGCCAACTTTTAAATTGCCCCTAAAAGGCGTTATCATGCGCACTATCGTGCAAAGGGGCTGCACCATGAAGGTTGTATTGCACCATTATAGTGCTTTAATGTGAACATTAAGCACCATATTGGTGCAAAGCATGTCAGATTACCCCTTTTAACGCTCCGTGAATGTGATCACAAAGAAACTCTGCAATACTTGTTTGCGGAGGATGTTTGTGATCCTGTTTTGTACTGCGATTAATCCGTGTACAATAACGCGCTATTTCTAAAATGCCTGAGGCAAAGTTGTGATCGAAAATTTGCGTAACATCGCCATCATCGCGCACGTAGACCATGGTAAAACGACCCTGGTAGACAAGCTGCTCCAACAATCCGGTACGTTCGATGCACGTGCTGAAACCCAAGAGCGCGTGATGGACTCCAACGATTTGGAGAAAGAGCGTGGGATTACCATCCTCGCTAAAAACACCGCTATCAAATGGAATGACTACCGCATCAACATCGTTGATACCCCGGGGCACGCCGACTTCGGTGGTGAAGTTGAACGTGTAATGTCCATGGTCGACTCCGTGCTGCTGGTGGTGGATGCAATGGATGGTCCGATGCCGCAGACGCGCTTCGTGACCAAAAAAGCCTTTGCCCATGGCCTTAAGCCAATTGTTGTTATCAACAAAGTTGACCGTCCTGGCGCGCGTCCTGACTGGGTTGTTGATCAGGTATTCGACCTGTTCGTTAACCTCGACGCTACCGACGAACAGCTGGACTTCCCGATCGTTTACGCTTCCGCGCTGAACGGTATCGCAGGTCTGGATCACGAAGATATGGCTGAAGACATGACTCCGCTGTATCAGACTATCGTTGATCGTGTACCGGCTCCGAACGTAGATCTTGATGGCCCGCTGCAGATGCAAATCTCTCAGCTGGACTACAACAACTACGTTGGCGTAATCGGTATCGGCCGCATTAAACGCGGTAAAGTTAAACCTAACCAGCAGATCACTATCATTGATAGCGAAGGCAAAACCCGTAACGGTAAAGTCGGTAAAGTTCTGACTCATCTGGGTCTGGAACGTATCGAGAGCGATATTGCCGAAGCCGGCGATATCATCGCGATCACCGGTCTGGGCGAACTGAACATCTCCGACACCATCTGCGATCCGCAGAACGTCGAAGCGCTGCCGGCTCTGTCCGTTGATGAACCGACCGTAACCATGTTCTTCTGCGTAAACACCTCTCCGTTCTGTGGTAAAGAAGGTAAATATGTTACCTCTCGTCAGATCCTTGACCGCCTGAACAAAGAGCTGGTGCACAACGTTGCGCTGCGCGTTGAAGAAACCGAAGATGCGGATGCGTTCCGCGTATCCGGTCGTGGTGAGCTGCACCTGTCTGTTCTGATTGAAAACATGCGTCGTGAAGGTTTCGAAATGGCGGTTTCCCGTCCGAAAGTTATCTTCCGCGAAATCGATGGCCGTAAACAAGAGCCGTTCGAAAACGTAACGCTGGACGTCGAAGAGCAGCATCAGGGTTCTGTCATGCAGGCTCTGGGTGAGCGTAAAGGCGACCTGAAAAACATGAATCCAGATGGCAAAGGCCGCGTACGTCTTGACTACGTGATCCCAAGCCGTGGTCTGATCGGCTTCCGTTCAGAATTCATGACCATGACTTCCGGTACCGGTCTGCTGTACTCCACCTTCAGCCACTACGACGATGTTCGTGCGGGTGATGTGGGTCAGCGTCAGAACGGCGTACTGATCTCCAACGGCCAGGGTAAAGCAGTTGCGTTCGCACTGTTCAGCCTGCAGGACCGCGGTAAGCTGTTCCTGGGTCACGGTGCTGAAGTTTACGAAGGCCAAATCATCGGTATTCACAGCCGCTCTAACGACCTGACTGTAAACTGCCTGACCGGTAAGAAACTGACCAACATGCGTGCGTCCGGTACTGACGAAGCAACGGTTCTGGTTCCGCCGGTTAAGATGACTCTGGAGCAGGCTCTGGAATTCATCGATGACGACGAACTGGTAGAAGTTACTCCAACCTCTATCCGTATTCGTAAGCGTCACCTGACTGAAAACGATCGTCGCCGTGCAATGCGTGGCGCGAAAGAAGAGTAATTAACGCTCTTTCTCAGGTAAGCATAAAAAAGCCGCTGATTATCAGCGGCTTTTTTTATCATCAGCAGTATCAGAAGAAATACTTTGCCCCAACACGAATCTGGTTTTGTTCGCGATGATAGGGTTCAACATTGCGATCTAACCAGCGTAATTCCAGGTAGGGCAACCAGTGTTCATTGATCCGATATTTAAAGGTATTGGTAATTTCCCAGTGATGATCTTTTCCGTTGCTGCTATTGAAGTCATTGACTCGCATAAAATAGTGCGGTTCAAAGGTATAGGAAAATTTATCAGTAATGGCAAAGTTCCAGTAGTTACCTATTTCATAGGTATCATTATTATCCAGGTCACCGTTCAGGTCGGTTGAACTGTAGTTATTATGATTATATCGATTACGCACGGTAAGATTAAACCATGGTGTAAATTTATAGTTAACATCCAGATAAACAGCGCCGCCAGAACCAATACTCTTATCGTTTATTAGCCCGCCAGGTTGGATTGTTAATTTATCTGTTGGTTTAAATAACGGATACCAGCCCTCTATTTCGTTATAGCCGTGTTTTAGCTCATCCTTGCGTTGCATCGTGTAGGTGTTGGTGAGCATGATGCCCGCACCCATATCAGAGTTATAGCCGACGCGCATCATGACCTCTATTTGATCGGACGCCAGGTTATATGCTTCGCGGTTTTCTACATAGGCTCCAGCGAAAGCAGAGGTTGATACCACAGAGGATAAGAAAATTATTGTCGTTAATTTTTTCATGATAAATCCATTTTTTAAGCGTAGGGAGGCCGCCATCCATTTGGATGGAATAGGCGGCTATTATTTTTATACGTTTACAGCAGAGGTATTCTTTTTATTGGTAATAGGGTCCGGTTGGATGTTGTTTTTCTTCCGTTGGCTGATTTCCTCAATAATAAAAGCAAAACGTGTTTCGTTGAGTTTATAAAAGAAGCCCATTGTGAGTGCTGCAATAATTGCAAGTCCGCAAGGCCAGAGAAAGATGAGTTGACGCAAACCGAGCAGGGTAGCATCGCTCTGGGCTATGTTGGGGATATAACCGATTTGTGTCAGCATAATCCCAGGCAGGAAGCCTGCGAGCGCCGCGGAAATTTTGCGCGAAAAGGTATAACCCGTATATACCGAGCCTTCCGCACGGATCCCCGTCTTCCATTCGCCATAATCGACCGTATCCGGAACCAGCGCCCAGTTCAGGCTGTTAACAAAAGCGGTTCCGAAGAAGGCCATGCAAGAAAACATCACGAATAAAAATGACGTGCTGCCCCAGAAAAAGTTCAGCACATCGCCGATTGCCCATAGCGCCAGACCGCCGAGGTAAACCTGTTTTTTACCGAAGCGTTTTACAGCTGTGGGAACCAGCAGTACCCCAACCAGAATGCATCCCATGCTGAAGAAACCCATCCACGACAGCAGATGTATATCGTTCAGCACGTACTGGGTGTAATACACCTGAATTGCCAGCTTAATGTTGAATGCCGCCAGCGTGCACAAGTTGGCAACACATAGCACCAGTAGTGGAGGGTTACGGAAAATGGCGCAGAACGATTTGAGAATACTGGGTTTATGGTGATCCGGCACGATTTCGATATAGCGTTCCTTCACACCGCTAAAGCACCACCACATACTGAACAATCCGCAGACAGAGAAGAGCAGTGCGGCAATCAGATACCCCAGCGAAGGCGAACTGACAAATAGCGCCTGAATCGGCATAAAGCCAACGGTACACAGTAACAGGCCTACGGTAGCGCCGCCCTGACGCCAGGCGGCGAGCTGAGCGCGTTCATGTGGATTTTTAGTAATTGCAGGCACCATCGCGCCGTAGGAACAGTTCATCAGGCTATAGAACAGGCCGAACAGCATGAACAACACCGTTGCCAGCCCCGTTTTCACTGTTAGCGTAAATCCTGTCGCTAAAAACTGTGCGCTGGCGACGACGGCGACAGGAAATGACGCATACAAAATAAAGGGTCTGAATTTCCCCTTTGCGCCAATATTACGCCTTGAGTCCAGCAACACGCCGGTCAGAATATCGGTGAAGGCGGTGAAGAACTTCGCCACCAAAAAGATAATCCCACCGTACCAGGCCGGCATCCCTAGTTCATCGGTATAAAATTTAAGCAGATACAGTGTGCCGATACACAGCATCAAATTTGAGCCGAAGTCACCCACTCCGTAGGCGAATTTTTCACGCAGGCTCAGTTTTAGCGTTAGCGGATCATGAAAAGACATAATCGCTCCTCAATAGCGCCCCGTAGAGCGCTATTCATTATTATTATCAAACGGTTTGTTTACGCGCTTCTATCTCTTCAACGATGCGGACATACATCTTCTCGTTAAGGTTGTAGAAACAGCCCATAGCTACAATGGTGATCACCGCCAACGCGCAGGGATAAATAAAGATCAGCTGACGCAACCCTTCGACCGTACTGGCAGATTGCACCACGTTGGGGACGTAGCCGATTTGCGTCAGCATCCAGCCGGGGAAGAATCCTGCCAGCGCTTGTGACACTTTACGAAAGAAGGTGAAGCCGGTGTATACCGTTCCTTCCGAACGTACGCCGGTACGCCATTCGCCATATTCCACCGTGTCGGAGACCAGCGCCCAGTTCAGGCTGTTGACGAATGCTGAGCCGAAGAACGCCAGGCACGAGAAAGCGACAAAGCTGACGGAACCGCCGCCAAAGAAGTAGTTCAGCAGATCGCCCGCGACCCAAATCAACAAACCGCCGATGTAGACCTTTTTCTTGCCGAAACGTCTGACCATTCCCGGCATCAAGAAGACGCCGATGAAGATACAGCCCATGCTGAAAAAGCCCATCCAGGAAAGGAGGATCGGGTCGTTCAGTACGTACTGGGTGTAATAGACCTGAATCGCCAGCTTGACGTTAAACGCGCCAAGTGTGCAAAGGTTGGCAACGCACAGAATAAACAGCGGGCGATTACCTGCGATGGCGCGGAAGGATTGCAGCAATCCCGGTTTTTGCGCGGCATCAACGGGTTTCACCTCCACGTAGCGTTCTTTAACCCCGGCATAGCACAGCCACATAAACAGCAAGCCGAACAGAGAGAATAAGGTGGCAGCGAAGATATAGCCCAACTGTGAGTTGCCTTCGATCAGGTTCATTACTGGCACAAAACCGACGGTGCACAGCAGCAGGCCAAGAGTGGCTCCGCCCTGTCGCCAGGCAGCCAGCGAGGCGCGTTCGTCCGGGTTTTTGGTGATCGCGGGGACCATCGCACCGTAAGAGCAGTTCATCATACTGAAGAACAGTCCGTACAGCATAAACAGTACCGTTGCCATCACCGTTTTACCGGTGACTTCAAATGGTGTACCGACAAAGTTCGCAATCGCCAGCAGCGTCACTGGAAATGCGGCATACAGAACGAACGGGCGGAATTTGCCTTTCGGGCCGATTTTGCGGCGCGAGTCGAGCATAATCCCAGTCCCCATATCGGTAAACGCGGTAAAAAACTTGGCGATAAGGAAAATGATACCGCCATAAGTTCCAGGTAAACCAAGAACATCGGTATAAAACTTGAGTAAATAGAGCGTACCTATGTCCAGCAGGATATTGGAACCTAAATCACCCATCCCATAGGCGAGTTTTTCTTTGAACGGCAAGCGTAGGGTTGCCGGATTAGAAGAAGTCTGACTCATTATTATTCTCCATGTGCCCGTGAGTCTCCCCACGGGCGAGCCGTATTAGATGTTGCGTAAAGTGGCAAACAGTGACGCCCATTCACTCTTCGCGCGATAAAACACCGGAGGCTTGCCAATCGGCGCATCCACGGTAATTTCACCGCCCTGATAGGTTTCCCCGGTCCAGACATTTATCCAGCTATCTTCCGGCAGATACAGGGTCCAGTCGGACTTGCCTTGCTCGTGAACCGGCGCGACCAAAAGATCTTGTCCCAGCAGATACTGATATTTCAGGGTATAGGTACGCGCATCGTCTTCGTAATGCAGGAACAGCGGGCGCATCACCGGCAGACCGGTAGCGCTGTTTTGCGCGACGGCCTGTTTGAGATACGGTTTCAGGGTGGTAAACACGGCGGTCATTCGTGCAAAGTGGGCGATGGTTTCAGCATCACCATCAAACTGCCAGTTATCGCCTGGGCGGTTACCCTCGTGGGTACGCATCATCGGCGTGAAGGCGCTGAAGTCACACCAGCGCAGCAGCAGTTCTTTGCTGCGTTTCATGTCAAACAGGGTGGTGTAGCCGCCGATATCGCTGTGGTGCAGACCGTGACCGGTCATCGCCAGCGACAGCGCTGCAGGAACGACGGAAGCCAGACCGTCGTCAAGGCTCCAGTCCACGTTCTGATCGCCCGCCCACATCATGGTGGAGTATTTCTGGCTGCCGGTGTAACCCGCACGCATAAAGAACAGGATCTCGCCGAGTTTGCCGGTCTCCTGTAGCGCTTCGTAGTTACATTTCGCCCACAGTGCGGGCCAGGCGTTGTGCATGATCTCGGCGCTGACGCCGTTGTGCAGATGCGTATCTGTCGGCAGGTATTCGCCAAAATCTGCCATCCAGCCGCCGCAGCCCAGTTCGATCATGTTTTTCTTGATGACCTCTTTGAACCAGTCGTAGGCTTCCGGGTTGGTCAGATCGACCACGCCGCCGTAAAACTCGCCAAACTCTACGAGGTAATCGCCGCCGGATGCATCTTTCGCCAGATAACCGTGTTTGGCCGCTTCGGCACAGAGATCTTTATCGCTGGCAACATACGGGTTGATGTAGGAGAGGAACTGCACGCCTTCTTCTTTCCATTGCTTAATACGGCTATCCAACTGCGGATAATTGTCGCTGTTCCACTTCCAGTTCCACATCACGCGCTTGCCAAAGGAGGTCATGCGGATCCCGGACCAGTCCTGCGCCCAGATGCCGTTTACTTTCACGCCTGCGTTACGCATGGTGTCCAGTTTGCTCTGGCAAACCTCAGTACCGCCCTGAATACCGAGCGTGACGCCATCGTAGATCCAGTCCGGCAGCTCCGGCTGGCGTCCTAACAGCGCAGTCAGTTTTTCCAGCAGAGAGATGTAGGTATCAGCGCACTCAAAGCGCAGGGTGGTTTTGTCCTCCCACAGCGCCAGTTCGTGATACTCCGGCGCGCTGAAGTCGAAATTCATATAGCAACTGTTATCAACGTGGCAGTAGTACTTCTGCGTGCTGACGAAGGTCGGCTGTGGGAAGAAGGTCCAGTAGTAGTCGCCACCGGCGTTCTCTTTACAGTCGGCTTGCCAGGTGACATAGCTGTTTTTGTTTCGGCCCACGCCCTGTTCACTGGTCCACAGCGGGAACGGCTTACCGCGTAAGTCGAAATAAGAGAACTGTTCGCCGCAGCCGTAAATATGATCGTCCGCCCTGGCGGCCAGACGCAGCCAGATGCGGTTATGGTTGAGATCGCCGTTGTGCAGATCCAGCTTCAGGCGACCCTGTTCATCGGTGGAAATATGCAGCGTGGCGTTGATGGTATCACCGCGGCTGAAATGCACCCGCCAGCCGTCTGGGGACTCGCTTACCGTGGCGCCAGTCAGAGCAATCTTCTCATTGAGCCTGTCTTTAATGCTGAAGTTGCCGCGAAACATGTCAATGTCGGCAACGCCAGCGCCGACCCACAGGCAGGGCGTTTCTGTGCTGTGGCGTAAAATCAGGCGCTGGTGGTACGTTAAAGCAAATCCATCAGGTAATGATGTGAGTTCTATGGCGGTTGACCGTTGTTGTAGCGAATTCATTGTCGTCTCCGTAAAAATAGGGTAATTCGGTAATTTGTCGGAAATCTGTTATTCACTGCCGATTAAAAAATGCATCTGATGTTGTTCTCCGGGCGCGAGATGAATCAGGCTAATTCCGGAGTTAAAGGCGTCTGGCGGGCAGGTCATCGGTTCAACCGCCAGGCCACGCCGTGCTAATTTTTCGCCGGTATACACTTGCAACCAGGGCTGGTGGCTGCGTAAAAAAGTGGACATGTTTTGCGATGGGCTGGTCATCCTGACTTCCCACTCAGCGTCAGGTGGCATAGTCCTGAACGTATGATCGATAGCGGTCTGCGCAATGCGTTGCGGCGTGGTGAAATATCGTTCATCACATGTTTCTTCACTCACCGGGAGTGTTAATTCACAGTCATCAATAGGTTGCAGATTGCAGGTCAAATAGGGGTGTGCTCCCGCGCCATACGGCGCGATTTCGTCACCCACATTCTGTGTGTGGATAAAAACGTGCAGTCCACGGGTTGCCTCCAGTCGGTAAATCACCTCTGAAACCAGCGCGAAGGGATAACCATAAGAAGGCGGCAGAAAAATCGTCAGCGACACTTCCGATGCCGACTGCTGGTTAATCTGCCAGTCCCGCCAGGCCAGTAACCCATGAATGGCGGTATGTGAAACCGAGTCGTTAACGGCAAGCTGGTAATCCTTGCCGTTATAGTGATAGCTGCCGTCTACAACGCGGTTTGGCCAGGGGATTAACACTTTCCCCAAGTGTGCCAGCGGCATTTCTTCCGGTTTGTGGGGAATAACGATATGACGTCCACGGTGCGTCAATTCCGCTAGCCCAGCGCCAACCGTGACGATTTTCGCCTGATAGTGTCCGGCCTGAAGATGAATGGTTTTTCCACCGCTATGCATGGCAGCCCACCTTGTTACTTATTTAGCGTTGATATCCAGCAGACCGGCGGCAACAGCCGGAGCAAGGCCCGGAGCCAGCGGCAGACGTGGGATCACCAGGCAGTGCAGCAGGTGATAAATATCCTGCTTGCCGTCCCAGACTTTGGTGGTCACCTTGTTATCGGTGTCCAGCTCCTGCCACCATGAACCGGTCTCGTAATCCATCAGGTAGGTGATGCAGTAATCCCACCATTTCTGGTACCAGGCTTCGTACTGGCTGTCGCCTGTGAGGGTGTACAGGGCGTAGGCGGTACCCATCGCTTCGACTATCGGCCAGCGCACTCTTTCGCGAACGATCGGTTTGCCGTCCCAATCCACCGAATAGACAAAACCGTCTGCGCCGTCCGGTGCCCAGGCGTCGCGGATAGTGGCGTGGAAAAGTCCTTTTGCATCTTCCAGCAGCCAGGCAGGAGGCGTTTCAAAGCGAGCTTCCAGCGCAGCATGCAGATGCAGCATCAGGCGGCCCCACTCGATCCAGTGACCCGGCGTGCCACCGTAGGCGCGGAAACGGTGAGCTGGGTTGTCCTTGTTGTAATCGCGGATTGGGTTCCACTGTGAATCGAAGTGTTCATTGACGCGGTACTCCCCGCTACGGGCCACGTCGTGAATAATCACCGAAGCGATACGCAGTGCGCGATCGAGCCATTTACGGTCATGAGTAACGTCATACACGATCAGGAAAGCCTCGACCGCGTGCATGTTAGCGTTGCCGCCGCGATAATCTTCTGTCTGGCTGAAGGCTTCGTCCCAGGACTCCAGGCACATTTGTTCGTCTTCGCTCCAGAAGTACTTCTCAATCACCTCGATGGCGTCATCCAGCAATTTTCTGGCCTGTGGATGACCGGTAGTGACCGCGCTTGCCGCGCCAAGTAAAACGAAGAAATGCTGATAACCCTGCTTGGAGGCATCCATCACGCCTTCGTCATTGATGCAGGCGTACCAACCGCCGTAGCGTGTGTCGCGTAGCGCGCCGTTCAGCGCCTTAATGCCGTGGTCTACGAGTTGATATGCACCTGGGCGACCCATGGAGGCGGCAACGGAATAGACGTGCAGCATGCGGGCGGTGATCCACAGATGTGTTCCCATATCCGCTCTGACCTGACCACTGTTTCCTAACCAACCAAACCCGGTGGGCACCGCCGCGTTCTTACCAAAGTTAAAGATGCGATCGGTTTCTTGTTCCAGCCAGCGGTTGTGGCTTAAGGTGTTAAACCATTTCATGCTTTGATCCTCTATTAGCGGCGGGCCATCATTTCGTCGACGATATCGCCCAGACGCTGCAACTTCGGTGCGGAAACATCACGCAGCATCAGTTCGGTATCCGGCAGACCCACGACGGATGACCAGACCGCACGCCCGGCCAGGAAGCCGGATGCGCCTGCGGTCATTGCTACGCTGACCGCGCGTGGGAACAGTTTTTCATCCACACCAGAGGAGAGAATGACCCACGGCATGTTGATGTTTTCATTCAGGCGCTGAGAGGCGCTAAGCAATTCCTGTTGGGTTCCTTTGCCGTACAGCGGCATTTCGACCTTGTAGAGATCGGCACCGCTGTCGCCCAGCTCTTTCGCGGCATCGATGATGGCCTGTTCACGGCAGAACTTATCGCCACGACGCGGTGGGCGAACAACCGGCTCGATGATGCTCAGCAGCCCATTGGAATGGCATAACTCATTGAATTCTTTCACCATGTCCAGGCGCTGTTGGGCATCTTCATCGCTACGCCACAGCACCAGCAATTTGAGAGCCTTGGCGCCATCTTGCTTCACAGCCTGCGGGTTGATTTTTTTATCAATCACTACGCTATCGACCGGAATTCCGTTACCCGGAATAAACTCATCAGCGGCCACAATCATGGCGCAGCTTTTGGCTACCGCGTTTTGCTCTACAACCTGGCGGTAGCAGAACTGCTGATCGACCAGAATGGCGGAGGCATAGGGGGACAGGATCTTTGCCGCATTGACTTTGAAATCGGTCAGCACGCTGTCATTGACCGGGGATTTTGCACCCGCAGCGGCAAACATTAAGCGCATGGCTTCGCGCTGATCGACCGCCAGCATGGCAAAACCGCCGGAAGCTCGGGTGATATCTTTCAGGGTGTACTTCGTCATTGTTCAGTCCTTACTTATCTGTGTGTTTATTTAGCCCGGCGGATGCGCGAACCTGTTCAAGAATGGCCGTCCAGTCTTCCCGGCCACGGCCAGCGGCGCGTGCCTGGTTATAGACTTCGCGGGAGGCGGCACCGAGCGGCATCGGCACATGTAGTTGGTTGGCAACGTCCAGCGCGATGCCAAGATCCTTGTGAGCTAAATCGATCATAAAAGCCGGGGAAAGATCGCCTTTCAGCACTTTGTTCGGCCAGGAGGTAGTGAAGTGGCCTTTCCCGGCGGGAGTGCCGCTCATGACTTGCAAGGCCACATCGAAGGAGAGGCCGAGCGCTTCGCACAACACGGCGGCTTCAGCAGACAAGGCGTTTAACGCGATGCTCATGTAGTTGTTGATGAGCTTGACGCGAATGCCCATGCCGGGACCGCCTGCGTTGATCAATTCATTACCCATCGCCATCAGAACCGGTGTGGCGCGTTCTACCTGCTGTGCCGTTCCACCTGCCAGCAGCAACAGCGTTCCTGCGATAGCGTGATCGGAGGTACGTCCAACCGGGCAATCCATCATGTCGAAGCCTTTGTCACGCATATCGGCGATCAGTTTGTCGGTTTGCAGTGGGTGAATAGTCGACATATCAATCACTAATGCCTGCGGGGAGAGGTTTTCGCAGATACCCTGCTCACCGAACAGTACGCTGCGCACCAGATCGCCGTTTGGCAGCATTGTGATGACAAATTCTGCC
Source organism: Citrobacter sp. Cf125 (assembly GCF_030333935.1). Classification (NCBI taxonomy): domain Bacteria; kingdom Pseudomonadati; phylum Pseudomonadota; class Gammaproteobacteria; order Enterobacterales; family Enterobacteriaceae; genus Citrobacter; species Citrobacter sp. Cf125. The sequence continues at coordinate 27,191 of NZ_JAOWEY010000017.1, forward strand.
CCTTTTACTGCCTGAGCCGGGCTGCTGGCAGGTTGGGCTCCTTTTTCCACCAGGCGCTGAACGGCATCCGGGTTAACGTCAAAGACGCTGAGTTGATGACCCTGCTTCAGCAAGTTGCTCGCCATGGGTGAACCCATCTGACCTAATCCGATAAATGCTATAACTGCCATAACGTTCTCCTGAGACGTGGATGTCATTTTTTGTCATTTAAGGTCGTTTGTTTTTGTCTGTTTTTGATCGTATTTGTAATTTATGGTCAAAAAATTGACAGCCGTCACTTTTTAAACATTTTGTGAAATTAAAATGATCCCATCTTGAAACGCCTAAGGAATGACCATGATTCGTATTGCTTGTGTAGGTATTGCCGTGATGGATCGCATCTATTACGTGGAAGGTTTACCGACCGAAGGAGGTAAGTATGTGGCGAAGCGTTACACGGAAGTGGGCGGCGGGCCTGCTGCAACGGCCGCAGTGGCTGCAGCGAAGCTGGGCGCGCAGGTGGACTTTATTGGCCGTGTGGGCGATGACGACACCGGAAATAGCCTGCTGGCGGAGCTGGAATCCCTGGGGGTAAACACCCGCTACACCCGGCGCTATGCGGGGGCAAAGTCTTCGCAATCGGCAATTATGGTTGATGCGCAAGGAGAACGGATTATCGTTAACTATCCCAGCCCGGATTTACTGCCGGATGCTGCCTGGCTGAATGAGATCGATTTTTCCCAGTGGGATGTGGTGTTGGCGGATGTTCGCTGGCACGAAGGCGCCAGGCAGGCGTTCACGTTGGCGCGTCGGGCGGGAGTGATGACGGTACTGGATGGTGACGTCACGCCACAAGATATCAGCGAGCTGGTGGCGTTGAGCGATCATGCGGCGTTCTCTGAACCGGGTCTGGCGCGTTTAACCGGGATAAATGATTCTGAAACTGGACTTAAAAAAGCAAAAACGCTCACAAATGGTCATGTCTATGTGACACGAGGGAGCGAAGGCTGTGACTGGATAAAAAATAATACGTTGCAACATCAATCTGGATTTAAAGTCGATGTTGTGGATACTACGGGAGCTGGGGATGTTTTCCACGGTGCGCTCGCATTCAGCCTGGCGGGTGGCGATGCTCCAGAAGAGGCCGTCAGGTTTGCCAGTGGGGTTGCTGCGTTAAAATGCACTCGCCCGGGAGGAAGGGCCGGAATCCCTGACTGTGATCAAACCCGATCTTTTCTGTCACTTTTTGTATAAAATGCCAGGGCAATGGTTTTTCGAGGAAATTTCATGAGTCTTACCGAACTGACCGGTAACCCGCGGCACGATCAGCTGTTGATGCTGATTAGCGAGCGCGGTTATATGAATATCGACGAGCTGGCGAGCCTGCTGGACGTGTCCACGCAAACTGTGCGTCGTGATATTCGTAAACTCAGCGAGCAGGGATTAATTACGCGTCATCATGGTGGCGCGGGCAGAGCCTCCAGCGTGGTGAATACGGCGTTTGAGCAGCGTGAAGTTTCCTGGACGGAAGAGAAGAAGGCCATCGCGGAAGCGGTGGCTGACTACATTCCCGATGGATCAACGGTGTTTATTACCATTGGCACCACCGTTGAGCAGGTGGCCCGCGCGCTGTTAAACCATAATCATTTGCGCATTATTACCAACAGCCTACGCGTGGCGCACATTCTGTATAACAACCCACGTTTTGAAGTTATGGTACCAGGTGGAACGTTACGCCCACACAACAGCGGCATCATTGGCCCTTCTGCTTCAGCATTTGTGGCTGATTTTCGGGCCGACTATCTGGTTACCAGCGTTGGCGCGATCGAAAGTGATGGCGCGCTGCTGGAGTTTGATGTCAATGAAGCCAGCGTAGTGAAAACGATGATGTCCCATTCAAGACACATTCTGCTGGCAGCGGATCATACGAAATATACGGCTTCTGCCGCGGTAGAAATTGGTAACGTGTCTCAGGTGACTGCGCTGTTTACTGATGAATACCCAGGTCCGGCATTGCACAATTTACTCCAGTCACAGCAGGTTGAAATTGTGCAGGTGAGTCCTTCACAGGATGATGCTCTGGCCGTGTAATTCTTCCCAATGATGGCCCGATAACTTCGTAGCCATCACTCTCGCATAGTCAAACTTCTCCTTTCCCGCTACAGTTATTCATCCACGGCGAATAAGGAGAAGGGCATGCTCTATATCTTTGATTTGGGTAATGTGATTGTCGATATCGACTTCAACCGCGTGTTGGGCACATGGAGCGATCTAAGTCGTGTACCGTTGGCTTCGCTAAAGCAAAGTTTCACCATGGGGGAGGCTTTTCACCAGCACGAGCGAGGTGAAATAACGGATGAAGCCTTTGCCGAGGCGCTATGTCATGAGATGGCGCTGCCGCTAAGTTACGAGCAGTTCTCTCACGGCTGGCAGGCCGTTTTTGTCGCCTTGCGCCCTGAGGTCATCGACATCATGCAAAAGCTGCGTGAGCAGGGGCATCGGGTGGTCGTCTTGTCGAATACTAACCGCCTGCACACCACGTTTTGGCCGGATGAATATCCCGAGATCCGTCAGGCTGCTGACCATATTTACCTTTCCCAGGACCTGGGCATGCGTAAACCGGAAGCGCGGATTTACCAGCACGTCCTGCAGTCTGAAGGTTTTTCTGCGCACGATGCGGTCTTTTTTGACGATAACGCCGATAATATTGAAGGGGCTAACCGGTTAGGGATCACCAGTATCCAGGTCGTCGATAAAAAGACCATTCCTGACTATTTCGCGACGTTGTTATGCTAAAAAATGTTCAGCAGCAAGCCAGGCATCATACGCGTCCTGTACGAGACTGGCTGAAGCTATTATGGCAGCGGATTGATGAGGACAATATGACGACGCTGGCAGGGAATCTTGCCTACGTTTCGTTGCTCTCATTAGTGCCGCTTATTGCCGTCGTATTTGCGCTTTTCGCCGCATTTCCGATGTTTTCCGACGTCAGTGTCCAGTTACGTCATTTTATTTTCGCAAACTTTATCCCGGCGACGGGAGACGTCATTCAACGTTATATCGAACAGTTTGTCGCCAACTCGAACAAAATGACGGCAGTCGGGGCATGCGGGCTGATTGTCACAGCGTTATTGTTGATGTACGCCATTGATAATGCGTTGAATACTATCTGGCGCAGTAAGCGTACTCGCCCTAAAGTTTACTCTTTCGCCGTCTACTGGATGATTTTAACGCTGGGGCCGCTGTTGGCGGGGGCCAGTCTGGCGATCAGCTCTTATCTGTTGTCATTGCGCTGGGCCAGCGATCTCAACACGGTGATTGATAACGTCCTGCGTATTTTCCCGCTGGTGCTTTCCTGGCTCTCGTTCTGGCTGCTTTACAGCATCGTACCGACTACGCGTGTACCCAACCGTGATGCGGTTATTGGTGCCTTTGTGGCTGCTGTGTTGTTCGAAGCCGGAAAGAAAGGATTTGCGCTCTATATCACGATGTTCCCGTCTTATCAGCTCATTTACGGTGTTCTGGCGGTGATCCCTATTTTATTTGTCTGGGTATACTGGACCTGGTGTATCGTCTTGCTAGGCGCGGAAATAACTGTCACTCTCGGGGAATACCGCAAACTTAAACAAGCCGCAAAAGAAGAAGAAGCAGAGCAACCATGATTGCATTAATTCAGCGCGTAACCCGTGCCAGCGTCACCGTGGAGGGCGAGGTGACGGGTGAAATTGGCCCAGGACTTTTGGTCCTGTTAGGTGTCGAAAGGGATGATGACGAACAGAAAGCGAATCGCCTGTGCGAGCGTGTACTCGGTTATCGAATCTTTAGCGATACCGAAGGCAAAATGAACCTTAATGTGCAGCAATCAGGGGGGAGTGTACTGGTGGTTTCACAGTTTACGCTGGCGGCAGATACCGAGCGTGGCATGCGCCCGGGGTTTTCGAAAGGCGCAGCGCCCGAGCGTGCAGAAGCGCTGTATGAGTACTTTGTTGAGCGTTGCCGCCAACAGGAAATGAATACGCAAACTGGTCGATTCGCTGCGGATATGCAGGTTTCACTGGTTAATGATGGCCCGGTGACGTTCTGGTTACAAGTATGAACCAGCTACCGGTATGGCCGCGGACAACAAGAGAGAATACGACTATGTATCACCTTCGAGTACCGCAAACAGAAGAAGAATTGGAGCGCTACTACCAGTTTCGCTGGGAGATGCTGCGTAAACCATTGCACCAGCCAAAAGGCTCCGAACGGGATGCCTGGGACGCGATGGCGCATCACCAGATGGTGGTGGACGAAGAGGGGAATCTGGTTGCGGTAGGGCGTCTGTATATCAATGCGGATAACGAAGCTTCCATACGCTTTATGGCAGTAGACCCTTCCGTGCAAGAGAAAGGGTTGGGCACGCTGATGGCGATGACTCTGGAGTCTGTGGCGCGTCAGGAAGGGGTCAAACGCGTAACCTGTAGTGCCCGTGAAGATGCGGTCGAATTTTTCGCCAAGCTCGGTTTTGTGAGCCAGGGGGAAATCACCACACCGCAAACCACGCCGGTGCGCCACTTTTTGATGATTAAGCCCATTGCGACGCTGGACGATATTCTCCATCGCGGGGACTGGTGCGGACAGCTACAACAAGCCTGGTACGAACATATTCCATTGAGTGAGAAAATGGGCGTACGCATTCAGCAGTACACTGGGCAGAAATTTATCACCACGATGCCCGAGACAGGCAATCAGAATCCGCACCATACCCTGTTTGCCGGTAGCCTGTTTTCACTGGCTACGCTAACGGGCTGGGGACTTATCTGGCTGATGCTGCGCGAGCGTCATCTGGGTGGGACAATAATCCTGGCCGACGCGCATATCCGATACAGCAGGCCGATCACCGGGAAACCAACTGCTATTGCCGATCTGGGGTCGTTGAGCGGTGACCTTGACCGCCTGGCAAGAGGTCGCAAGGCGCGCGTTCAGATGCAGGTCGGGGTGTTTGGCGATGACACACCGGGCGTCGTGTTTGAAGGTACTTACATTGTGCTACCTGCGAAACCGTTTGGCGCATATGAAGAAGGCGGTAACGAGGAAGAGTAGGTCCTCTGGCTAAAATGTAATGTTGGGTTCATTTGCTGATGTAAAATGCGGATTATGAAAATGCCATAATCCGTATTTTGATAAAAATCGCATGCTGTCGATGATTGTATTGACGGGTACCTTCCTTAATTTCAGAACTCATGAACATCCTTATTGGCCAAGCCGCCAGGCCACATCTCGCATCACATTTCGTGCCGCCGGGCTCACCCCTGCCAACTGGAAAAAACCGTGGATAACGCCGAGATAGCGTTGGCAAGAGCACTCCACGCCTTGCTCCAGGAACCGTTGATACAGGGCTTCACCCTCATCTCGCAGTGGGTCGAATTCGGCAGTAATGATGTGCGTGGGCGGTAAACCGTTGAAGTCTTTGCGCCAGAGTGGGCTGACTTCGGGATGTAATGGATCGGTTTTCGGCATATACATTTCGTAGCCCGAAAGCAGTGTATCGCGGGTGATAATGTAATCCCGTCCATTATGGTCATAGCTCGCAAAGCTGGCAGTTGCGTCCAGCATCGGGTAGATCAGCATAAGCTGTGCAGGTTGCCATTGCCTGGCAGCTTTCAGGCGTAGTGCGGTGACCAGCGCCAGGTGTCCACCTGCGCTGTCGCCAGCAAGCGTAATGTTGTCCCGGTCTACTCCCAGTTTCTGGGCATACTTCCAGATGATATTGGCCCCGGTTTCAGCATCGTTATGTGCTGCCGGGAAGGTATGTTCTGGTGCGAGGCGATACTGCACCGCAATGACCCGACAGCCGCTGTACCAGGCGAGTTGCCTTAGCTGGTTATCATGTGTGGCAAATCCACCGCTGACAAAGCAACCGCCGTGATAATAGATAACGCAGGGGAGGTTTCCCGTGCTGCCCCGCGGCGAAATAACGCGAAATGCTATGGCGTCGAGTTCAATATCTTCAACCTGTACGCGGGTTTCAGTTTCTCCGGCCAGCGCCGTACTGGCAATATAGGCCGCTCTCCGGTCATCAATATTCTGCTCACGGGAAGAAGGGCGTCCCGCCGCGATAAATGCCTCAACTAACTGCGCAATCCCGCTTTCCAGTGCCATTTTTAAATACTCTTATCTGTATGGATATACAGGTTTATAACCTGGATTACTAAGAATGAAAATGGGAAAAATAGGGATGGGTATGATTTTGGAAAGCGGCTCGCAAAAGTAAAAATCGTTCGCGTGGAGGGTATTTTCTTGCTTTTTTCAGGTGTATGTTGTGTGGAAATTAATCGCTGATGATATACTGGAGGTATATATGAGTATGATGGCTGGGATGGATATGGGCAGAATTTTACTCGATTTATCAGATGAAGTGATTAAACGTCTTGATGATCTCAAGGTGCAGCGCAACCTGCCGCGAGCAGAACTTTTACGGGAGGCCGTTGAACAGTATCTTGAGAGGCAGGATCAGGCTGAAACCACAATTTCACGTGCTCTTGGGCTGTGGCAAGGCTGTGAGGAAGATGGTGTTGAATACCAGCGTAAACTCCGTGAGGAATGGTAATGGTCAAAGGATCCGCGCTTTTTGATACCAACATCCTCATCGATCTGTTTAGTGGGAGAAATGAAGCAAAACTAGCGATAGAAACATGGCCGCCGCAGAATGCAATCAGCCTCATTACATGGATGGAGGTGATGGTGGGTGCAAAAAAATACCATCAGGAAGCCCGTACTCGTGTTGCGCTAGGTGCTTTTAACGTGATCGGCGTTTCACAGGATATTGCTGAACGAAGCGTGAGTATCAGACAGGAATTTGGGATGAAATTGCCGGATGCCATTATTTTGGCAACAGCACAGATTCATCGTCTTACGCTGGTTACGCGAAATACTAAGGATTTTGCAGGCCTATCCGGTGTGGTCACACCGTATACATTATAACCCGGGCGACTTACGCCGCCCGGTAGTGCGAAGAACTTACTCCCCTTCACCCGGGAACAGGAACGGGTTGATGGAGCTGCGGGCAAAGCCCTCTTGCTCCATGTGCGCGTCCAGCATCAGTGAGGCGAGATCGTCGGCCACGGCTTCGACTTTCGGGTCTTTTTCCTGATAGAGAATCTTCAGGTAAGTCCCGCAGTCGCCGCAGCTTTCAGCTTTGATTGCCGCCTGTTCGTTATCCAGTGACCAGTAGTTCAAATCACGGCTCTGCTCGCAGTTGCTGCACTTCACGCGCACCACGTGCCACTCGGTTTCGCACAGGTTGCAGTGCAGATAACGCAGACCCTGGGTGGTACCGATTTGCACCATGCTGGAGACCGGCATTGAACCACACACCGGGCAGTACTGACGCTGTTCACCGTATTCCGCACGGGCTTTGCCGGGGATCAGGCTTGCCATCTGCGCCCAGTAGAGCGACAGGGCAGCCCAAATGAACGGTGCTTTGTCGCTGCTGACGGAGGCAAAATCAGAGGCAAACAGCGCGCTGGCCATTAGCTCCAGTTCTTGCTCTGAGGCTTTTTCCAGATTCTCGATCACCGCTAACGCGGGACCGCTCATCTCTGGCTTCAGCTCAGCAATCAACGACTGCAGCAGCTTTTGCCAGTGCTTGTCGCGTGGCAGGACGTGGATATCCAGCGGCGGTTTGCCCTGATCGTTCGCTTCTTTGATGCGCGCGGTCAGATCCATCTGCAGCGGATGGTCGTACAGCACCACTTCCTGCGCGTGGGCGATCAGCGCGGCAAAGCGCAGGTAGTCGCCCAGCGGGTTGTTCTCGGCCAACTCGCGCAGGCGCTCAGCACGGCGGTTATACAAATTTTTGAGTCTGGGGAATAATAACGGCGGAATCATATCCGCCGTGCGTTTCTCGCTCTTCTCCAGCTCATCTTGCGGGATTATGCGAATACTCATTCAGATGACTTTTCCTGTTTCTGGCGGACTTCACGGTACCAGCGCGGGTGATGTTTCTTCGCCCATGAGCTGGTAACCCATCCTTCCACCATCGCGGTAATGGTGCCTTTCACCCAAAGGGCGGCGTAAATGTGCACCATGATAACCACAATTAGCGCTACTGCGGCAAATGAATGCAGCATTAACGCGAATCGGATCACCGGGATTGAGAAAGCAGGCGCAAAATACGGACGCCAGATGACCACTCCGCTCACCAGCAACAGGACCAGGAAGATAATCGCCGCCCAGAATACGCATTTCTGGCCGAAGTTATAACGTCCCGTGTCACCTACTTCCTCGTTGACGACAATCTTACGAATATTCTTCGCCCAAAAGATATCATCCCGATTGATTAGATTGTGGTGCCAGTAACGGAAAAACATGATGATAAACGAGGCAAACATGATCACGCCGACAAACGGGTGCACAATTCGCGCCAGTTGCGGAGTGCCCATGATGTGCATCAGCCAGTTAAAAGACGGGAAGAGAAAGCCCATCCCGCTCACTGCCGCCAGAATGAAGCAGAAGGCAGTGATCCAGTGGTTGATGCGTTCCGGCGCCGTGTAGCGCACGATGGTGTCACGTCGTTTCATTTGCGCACCTCGTCTTTTTCTTCATGCAGGTTGTCTTCTTCCTCTTCCGCGCGGTTCGGGCCTACACCGACGTAGTGGAAGATACTGGCCGCAAATGTCGCTGCAAAGCCGACGGCTGCGAGAGGTTTCCAGATGCCTTTCCAGAATTTCACGGTGGCGCTGATTTCCGGGTTCTCCGGCAGGCCATGATACAGATTCGGCTTGTCAGCATGGTGCAATACGTACATGACGTGCGTACCGCCAACGCCTGCCGGATCGTACAGACCCGCGTTTTCGTAACCACGCGTTTTCAGCTCCGCCACACGCTCGCCTGCCAGCGTTTTCATCGACTCTTTAGTACCGAAATGAATCGCGCCGGTTGGGCAGGTTTTCACGCAGGCCGGTTCTTGCCCGACCACGACACGGTCAACGCACAGCGTACATTTGTAGACGCGATTGTCTTCCGGGTTGAGGCGCGGCACGTCGAACGGACAGCCTGCGATACAGTAGCCACAGCCGATGCACTGCTCGGACTGGAAGTCGACGATACCGTTGGCATACTGAATGATTGCGCCTTCAGCCGGACACGCCTTCAGGCAGCCCGGATCGGCACAGTGCATACAGCCATCCTTGCGGATAAGCCACTCCAGTTTGTCGTTCTGTTCCACTTCCGAGAAGCGCATTACCGTCCAGGATTTAGCGGTCAAATCAGCCGGGTTGTCGTACACCCCAACGTTGTTGCCCACTTCATCACGGATGTCGTTCCATTCAGAACACGCCACCTGACACGCTTTACAGCCGATACAGGTGGTGACGTCGATAAGCTTCGCCACCTCTTCCTGATGGTCCCGCGCCTGAGGCGCGGGGGTGAAACCGTTAGTGGCGGAACGACGAATGATGTCTTGCGATTGATAAGCCATAGGTCGTCTCCGTTACACCTTTTCCACGTTCACGAGGAAGGACTTAAATTCCGGCGTCTGCGTGTTCGCATCACCGACGAATGGCGTTAACGTGTTAGCGATAAAGCCTTTTTTCGCCACACCTTCGTAGCCCCAGTGAATCGGAATACCGATGGTGTCGATATCCTGACCGTTGGCCTTCAGCGTGCGAATACGTTTAGTCACCACTGCTTTGGCTTTAATGTAGCCGCGGTTAGAGGAGACTTTGACGGTATCGCCATGAGAGATACCGAGCTTATTCGCCAGCTTCTCGCCAATTTCCACAAACTGTTCCGGCTGTGCGATGGCATTGAGCAGCGCATGCTTGGTCCAGTAGTGGAAGTGCTCGGTCAGACGATAGGTCGTACCGACGTACGGGAATTTATCTGCTTTACCCAGTGCTTCCGCGTCACCTTTAAAGATGCGCGCGGCAGGGTTAGAGATGACGTTCGGGTGCAGCGGGTTAGTCCCCAGCGGCGTTTCAAACGGCTCGTAGTGTTCCGGGAACGGACCTTCCGCCATCTTATCGATAGCAAACAGGCGTCCCATCCCTTCCGGCTGCATGATGAACGGCCCAACGTTGCTGCCAGGTGCGGCGGCGCTGTAGTCCGGAATATCCATCCCGCTCCATTTCGCCCCATCCCATTTCAGGATCTGACGTTTTGGATCCCACGGATTCCCCTGCGGGTCAGCAGACGCGCGGTTATACAGAATGCGTCGGTTGAGCGGCCACGCCCATGCCCAGCCCAGCGTGTTGCCAAGGCCTGATGGGTCGGCGTTATCGCGACGTGCCATCTGGTTGCCTTCCGGCGTCCAGCTACCGGCAAAAATCCAACAGCCGCTGGAAGTGGTGCCGTCGTCTCGCAGTTGGGCGAACGAGCTAAGCTGTTGGCCTTTCTTGACGATGACTGCACCTGTTGCCGGGTCGGTAATGTCGGCCAGCGCTTTACCGTTGCTCTCCATCGCCACTTCTTCCGAAGCCGGTTCGTGTGGTGTGGAGTAGTTCCAGGTCATGCTCAGCACCTGTTCCGGGTTCGCGCCACCCTGCTCGGCATACATCTTGCGCATGCGCAGGAAGATACCGGCGAGGATTTCACCATCGGTAACGGCAATCCCCGGGGCGTCCGCGCCTTTCCAGTGCCACTGCAACCAGCGACCGGAGTTGACGATAGAACCGTTCTCTTCGGCGAAGCAGGTGGACGGCAGACGGAATACTTCGGTCTGGATTTTCGACGGATCCACATCGTTCGACTCACCGTGGTTCTGCCAGAAGGTAGACGTTTCGGTGTTGAGTGGGTCGATGGTGACCAGGAATTTCAGTTTGGACAGTGAAGCCACGACCTTGTTTTTATTCGGGAATGACGCGACCGGGTTAAAGCCCTGGCAGATATAGCCATTCACTTTGCCCTGGTTCATCATCTCGAAGTACTGCAGCACGTCGTACCCTTTATCCCACTTCGGCAGCAAGTCGAAGCCCCAGCTGTTTTCCGCTGTCGCTTTATCGCCAAAGAAGGCTTTCATCATCGAAACGAAGAATTTCGGGTAGTTACCCCAGTAGTTCACCTGACCTTCCAGCAACGGTTTTGGCGTGTTGGCGGCAAGGTAGGTTTGCAGGTCAGTCTGTTTTTCGCTCGGCAGCGTCATATAGCCAGGCAGGCTTTGTGACAGCAGGCCTAAGTCGGTCAGACCCTGAATGTTGGAGTGACCGCGCAGGGCGTTAACACCGCCGCCGGCCATCCCCATGTTGCCAAGCAGCAACTGGATCATCGCCATGGTACGGATGTTCTGCGCACCTACGGAGTGTTGTGTCCAGCCAAGGGCGTACAGGAACGACGCGGTTTTATCTTTGGCACTGGTTTCTGCGATGTACTCACAGACCTTCAGGAAGTCAGCCTTTGGCGTACCGCAGATATTTTCTACAACGTCCGGCGTGTAGCGGGAGACGTGCTGTTTCAGCAGGTTCCACACGCAGCGCGGGTGTTGCAGGGTGACATCGCGTTTGGCGAAGCCTTTTTCATCCAGCTCGTAGTTCCAGCTGGTTTTGTCATACTTGCGTTTGTCCGCGTCGTAGCCAGTGAACAGGCCATCTTCGAAACCGTAATCCTCACGCACGATAAGGCTGGCGTTGGTATAGGCTTCAGTGTATTCGCGGTTGAATTTTTCGTTGTTCAGTAGGTACAGCAAGACGCCTGACAGGAAAGCAATGTCAGTACCGGAACGAATCGGCGCATAGAAATCAGCCACCGCTGCGGTTCGCGTAAAGCGCGGATCGATCACAATCAGCTTCGCGCCGTTGTGAATTTTAGCTTCCATCGCCCAGCGGAATCCGACCGGGTGGGCTTCAGCGGCGTTACCGCCCATCACCACAACGAGGTTGGCGTTTTTAATGTCGACCCAGTGGTTGGTCATCGCACCGCGACCAAATGTTGGAGCAAGACTTGCTACCGTTGGTCCGTGTCAGACGCGTGCCTGGTTGTCGACCGCGAGCATACCGAGCGCGCGGGAGAATTTTTGCGTTAAATAGCCGGTTTCGTTACTGGAAGCGGAAGCACACAGCATCCCAGTGGAAAGCCAGCGGTTAACGGTTACGCCTTCGGCGTTTTGTGCAACGTAGTTTGCGTCGCGGTCTTCTTTCATCAGCTTAGCGATGCGGTCAAATGCCTCATCCCAGCTAATCTGTTGCCACTTATCAGAGCCTGGTGCGCGGTATTCCGGGAATTTCAGGCGACTTTCGGAGTGGATGAAGTCCACAAGTCCTGCCCCTTTCGGGCACAACGCGCCACGGTTCACCGGGTGATCCGGGTCCCCTTCGATATGGAAGATGGATGCTTTGGCGTTTTTTGCTCCGTCACCGAGACTGTACATTAACAGTCCACAGCCAACGGAACAGTAAGTGCAGGTGTTACGGGTTTCGCGGGTACGCAGCAGTTTATATTGCCGTGTTTCCGCGAGCGCTACGCCGGGTGCAAAACCCAGTGCCGCTGCCGTGGTGCCTGCCATACCGCCAGCGCAGATCTTAAAGAACTGCCTTCTGCTGACCTGCATGGTTTGCTCCTTTTTCGACATTGTCACGTTCCCTTCACTTTTCCGTTACTCGAGCGTGAGGGAAGTGGTTGTTATTTTTCTTTGCGGACGGGACCGCAAAGGTCCAGAATTGGGTGAATTTCCCTCCGTCCAGGAGGGGTTTGTAAAGAATACCACAATGTTGGTATGCGTGTTCCAATATGGTTAAAAGAAAGTGAATAAGATTATTCGAGAAAACATCAAAAATGTGACGACTTTGACAGGATCGCGCCAGTTGACCCTCTGGAAACGCGAGGATTTGCAACATCCTCAGCCGGATGTCGTCGCTGAGGAAGTACCGGTTGCGCTGGTTTACAACGGGATTTCGCACGTGGTGATGATGGCGTCACCGAAAGATCTTGAGCACTTTGCGATGGGCTTTTCACTTTCTGAAGGCATTATTGAGCGCCCGCAGGATATCTACGCAATGGAAGTGGTTCCTTCCTGTAACGGATTAGAAGTGCAGGTTGAGCTGTCCAGTCGCCGATTTATGGGGCTGAAGGAACGTCGTCGCGCGCTGGCCGGTCGCACCGGTTGCGGCGTTTGTGGCGTGGAGCAGCTCAATGACATTGGCAAGCCAGTCCAGCCGCTGCCGTTTACCCAGACATTCGATCTGGCGAATCTCGATCACGCTTTACGCCATCTCAATAATTTTCAACCCGTGGGGCAACTGACAGGCTGCACACACGCGGCTGCCTGGGTACAGCCGTCAGGTCATCTGGCGGGCGGGCATGAAGATGTTGGGCGTCATGTTGCGCTGGATAAACTGCTGGGGCGACGCGCAATCGAAGGGGAAACCTGGCAACAGGGCGCGGTATTAGTCTCCAGCCGCGCCAGCTACGAGATGGTGCAGAAGTCGGCGATGTGCGGCGTGGAGATTCTGTTTGCTGTGTCTGCCGCGACAACGCTGGCGGTAGAAGTTGCCGAGCGCTGTAACCTGACGCTGGTGGGTTTTTGCAAACCGGGCAGGGCGACGATTTATACGCATCCACAGCGTCTGGTCGCGCAGTGACGCCACCAGGCGGCCAGAATACTGCCTGAAAATGCTAGTTCCATGATTACGGCAACCGGCGAGCCAACAATCACATTGTTCAGTAGCCAACACAGGCTTCCGCACAATGTGTATCCCCGTAATTTTCCGCTGCGTTTTTGAAACGACGCAAAAGTCATCAACAGGCTTCCCATCAGCGGCAAAATACTCGACAGATTTTGCCAAAGATAAATGCTACACAGCAGCGATCCCAGCATATATCCCCACATCACCCAGCGGTGAAACGTGATGATGGCCGTCGCATAGCGGCAAGCGGCAATGATCATTAGCCCAGCCGCAGCGTGTTGATCCAAAAGATAGAAATGGATAGCTAACAGGGAAGTAGAGCCGGTGAGCAGCGTTAAAGTGATAGCCCGGCGTTGAAAATGAAAAGCGGAAATATCCAGTAAGAAGCTGATGCCAGCCAGCATCTGAGAGAGAAGAAATGCGTTCATTGTGGTCGCCATCGATTAAAGAGTGACGGGACAATAATCGACGCATCAACGTAAGGCGTTAACCTTTGTTAAGACGCTGGCGAATACGGGACAGGCTAACGGGGGTAATGCCGATATAGTTGGCGAGATCACGCTGAGTGAGCTGCGACTCCCAGTCCGGGAAGTGTGTTTGTACGTACTGGTAGCGTTGCTCTGGGGTATTGAGCAGCAGCATTTGCTCTTTTTTCTCTTTGTAGATCAATTGCTGGACCAGTAGCTGGGTCTTAATCTCCTGATTTTCCGGTGCATTCAGCAACGCCAAGGGGATTTCAGTGGTTTCTCCAGCGGCGATCATTTGCAGACTGTAATCGGCAGGCGTGTTAGTTAGCCAGTTCAGGTACAGAAAGCAGTATTCTCCGGCAAAGTAGAATTCTTTAACCCTTTCAATGCCGTTGTCCGCGTGATAAACCGCACGAGCAACACCATGATGCAAAAGATGAATTTTACTTTGTGGTTCACCTTGACGAAGTAACCAACTACCTGCCGGTTGCGTTTTTCTACGGCTGCCAGCAAGCCATTGTGATTCCTGATTACGTGACACTTTATCTCTCAAATAATTTGAATAAGACTGGCAAATCCTTCCGCTTTTAGTTGTGCGATGTGAGGGCTATTATTTATCACATCAAGGCACGGTGCCTTACTCAAACAACTAAGTTAAAGGGTTTATATCATGAAAAGCATCAAAACTTTTGTCGCAGTTATCGCTCTGGCTACTTCTTTCGGTTCTTTCGCTGCTCAGACAGTTACTGCAACCGGTTCTACGCTGGAAAGTGCTGAAGCAAAAATTGCCGCCCAGGCTGAACGTGCAGGCGCCAGCGATTATAAAATCACTCAGGCTTACACCGGTAACCGCGTGCACATGACTGCTGAACTGCTGAAATAAGATACCTCAGTACTGTCGAAAGAGCGCCCTTGAGGCGCTTTTTTCATTTCGGATATTTACTGCCTGAGCAATGCAATAAACGCTTCATATCCGGTCAATCCCGCAATAGTATCAGCCTGATGGCTGCTCAGTACGCTGGATAAATAACTGAAGATTTTTAGTTCATGCCGCGCCTCGGCGGCGGCACAGGCGATCAGGACATGACTGACGGGTTCGTTATTCACCAAAATGGGCTGTGCGAGGGTGATAAAGAAACCGCGGAAACGACGCTCCTGTTCGCTCCAGCAATGAGGAATCGCCAGGCGATTCACTATCAAGTTTTCACCTTCATGCTCCCGGGCGCAAATGCGTAGCGCTTCGTCCTCAGTGATATGGCCCTGGGCCACAAGCTGGCCGCAGATCCGACCGATGATGCTCTGCCAGCTTTCGGCCTTCATATTGGCGTAATGGAAGCAGCCCTGCTGTAAAAAGAAACGTTCGGGCTGCTGGCGGATAAAGGCCGTCGCAAGGAAGTGTTTGATCTGCTCGGTACCCGCTGCGGTGATAATATTCTTGATGGTTAAGGTGTTTTTTAGAGATTCATCAAGCAGATAGTGACTATTGTTGACGATTAACAGCGGGGTGACTTCTTCGCTGATGGCGCTGACTTCACTTGTATTTCGCGCAATGATCACCCGACAATTCAGGACATCCCGCTCAATAGCCTGTTGGTTGATGGTGGCGATAGCATTCTGGTCGGATAATAAAATGACCGGCTGACGCTCGTTTTGATGCCGCTCCAGCGCACAGGCGAAGTAAAGCCCGATGAGATCGCTATCGAACAACGGGATATCCAGTTTTTCGCGCAACAGGGCGATAAAGCGCAAACTCAAATCGAAAGCGGCAGGCCAGGTAGACTTCAGGTTATGCATACTGCTCTGGCGATGCTCCGGTACCCAAACCGGGGCAGAGACGCATCTCAACAGGTGGCCAGTAATATTTTCAACCAGTTGGGCATCGAT
Organism: Citrobacter sp. Cf125; assembly: GCF_030333935.1. Lineage (NCBI taxonomy): Bacteria > Pseudomonadati > Pseudomonadota > Gammaproteobacteria > Enterobacterales > Enterobacteriaceae > Citrobacter > Citrobacter sp. Cf125. The sequence continues at coordinate 43,119 of NZ_JAOWEY010000017.1, forward strand.
AACGTTCAACGCGGCAATGCCGGGAACGCTTTTTAACAAGCAGGTCACCGCATCGGCCGAGATGGTCATTGCCTGACGTTGCCTGATTTCCAGAAGACCGATCAGGGTTCTGAAAGCGTTTTCGCCAAGGTAGACTCCTCCTTGTTCCACCGCATTTTTCAGTGATATATACCGACACTCCGGCCACGATCCGGTGAGCTGATTACGCAGGGCGTAGACTGCCAGCACCAGACTTGCCAGGTACTCTCCCGAGATGAACGGGAATTCATCAAGTTTTTCACATGCAGTGTTGAGCCTGTCGATGTTGTCTCGGGTAATACCTGGCAGTGGAATTAAGAGTGGATCTTTTTTAAGCAGATTTGCCAGCAGGATTATGCGTTTTTCTTCTGGTTCATCAATGAAATGACCGACGCCCGGGCGGCTGGCAAGACAAAAGGCGCGCTCATAGCGCTGTTTCAAACGCGGGAGACGATCTGCCACCCAGGTTTCAGGTAAATTGAGTGCTGAAGCCAGCTGTACGCGGGGTGTAAAGGTATTAAGCAGAAGAAAGGCCAGCAACCGGTCATCATTATCATGGCGTTGCAGAAGCTGAAAATAACCGCGTCTGTCGACGATATCCAGTTGATAACCCGCGTTGCCGCCAGGCTGAATACGAGCCTTACCGCTGAGGGTAAAATTGAGGTAATCAATATCACGCAGGATGGTTCGACTCGAAACGCCAGTTTGTCGCGCCAGCTCGCCCAACGGACACGGCTGCTGTTCAAGAATATCCACAATTTTTAACTGGCGTTCCGATAACATTAATTCACCTGGAGAAAGTCGGTGAAGGATTTCACTTTTTCTGCCGTCAGCGAGCTCAGCAGCTCGCGCACCAGCGTAAACAGCGCGTCGTAATCTGCTGCGGAAATCATGCCGCTGTTGGCGTGGAGATAGCGTGTCGGCAGGCAGAGTGCCGCCACCGGACGACCCCCTCCCATAACGTTATAGCGTCCGCCGTCCGTCGCCCCGGTTTTCATGGTGCAGAACTGCAAAGGCGCATCGCTGTTTTTGGCACACGCTTTTAACGCGGCGACCAGCTGTTGATTGGGAAAATAGCGCTTATCGAACAGCATCAGGCCAGGGCCATCGCCAAGCTTGAGCGGGTATTTGATGGCGTCGATTCCGGGCACATCGCCCGCAACTGCGGTATCCAGCACTATCACCACGTCGGGCTTGATATGCTCGGCCGAGGTTTGCGCTCCGCGCAGCCCGACCTCTTCTTCCACGCTGCCCACGCCGTACAGGGTAATGTCAGGGTTATCGACGGTTTGTAACAGCTCAGCCATCAGCGCGCAGCCGACGCGGTTATCCAACGCTTTACCGACGATCTTATCTTCGCCCCAGCGAGCGAAATTGGCTTCCGGGCTAATGAAGTCACCGATCGCAATCCCGTATTTTTCTACTTCTTCGTGGCTGTTAGCGCCAATATCGATAAACATCTCGTCAAAGGTCAGCGGCTGCTGTTTCTGCTTTTCCGTCAACGCGTGCGGAGCGACGGAGCCGATAATACCAGGGATTTTAAATCCCTTGCGTGTGCGAATGGTGACCCGGTGGTTCAGCATCGACTGGCTCCACCAACCACCAATGGTGGTGAAGCGCAAAAATCCGCTCTCGTCGATATGCGTGACCATAAAGCCGACTTCATCCATATGGCCGACAACCGCCACCTTCGGCCCGCGGTTGCCTTTGCGGGCGACAAAGCTACCGAGGCCGTCGAAGGTGATTTCATCGACGCTGGATTCCAGCGCGTTAATGAGAAGAGTACGAACTTCCTGTTCATCGCCGCTGACGGCGCTGGCTTCGCATAACTGCTGAAGTAACTCAATGTTCATGGGCAAGCTCCTGCTGCGCGGCTTTACGTTTCAGCCACAACCCTTTCAGGATAATAATTAACGAAATGTTCAGTGCCAGACCGATAGCCAGCACCAGGTAAAATGATCCCGCCGGAGACATCAGGCCAATCAGCGGATCAAAGATACCTAAACCCGGCGCGAGGCGTTTGATTCCAAAGGCGATAACCAGCATGCCGGTAACGCCACCGGAGAGCGTATTGGCGGTAATCATCGGCAGCGGCGCGGCCAGTGCGTAGGGGATGGCCGGCTCGGTAGCGACGGTGGCGCCGACGACAATCGCACTGCTGGCGGCGGCCTTCTCCTGTTGCGTAAACAGTTTAGGCGCTAAATAGGTAGCGATTCCCGCCGCGACGGGCGGCATCAGCGCCACCACGCCGACGATGGCGTACCAGTCATAGATATGTTTTTCCAGCAGTGAGAAGCAGAAGAACCAGGCCGTTTTATTGATTGGCCCGCCCATATCAAATGCCAGCATCGCACCAACGAGGAAGGCCGCGCCCATTTTCATGGATGGAGGAATGGTGTTCAGGAAGTGCAGCAGACCGCCCATGATGTCGGACATCACCGGGCCGATGACGTAGTAAGTCAGTACGCCGAACACCAGTAAAGTGACAAACGGGATCAGCATAGAACCAAGCAGTGGCTGTAGCGCTTTGCCGAGGCGAACCTTGCGAAACCAAAGGACAAAGTAGCCAATTGCCAGCCCGAGTACGACCGCGCCGAGAAATCCTGCGCCGGACTGCGTACCCAGCAGGCCTTTATCGTTCGCCAGATAACACACCAGAAATGCTGGGGCAAAAGCGGGTTTATCGGCAATCGACCAGGCAATATATGCCCCCATAATCGGGATCATAAAGGTAAAGCCCAGATAGCCGATCGATTCAACAATCCAGGTGAACGACGGCGCGCCTTTCGACATATCGGTATAGGGCAAACCGAACTGCACCAGCATATTGGCGATGGCGACCAGAATACCGCCGCCGATAACAAACGGCAGCGCGGCGGAAACGCCCGCCATCAGGTGGCTCATTACGCTACCGTGCTGGACCTCCTGTTTTCCCAGTTTCACGCTGCTATCGGCGGCGAAAAGTTGGGAATGCGTCGGTAACTGCGTAAAAATCAGGTCGATATTTTTTAGCGCCTGGGAAATGGCGATTTCATAGACTTTTTTCCCGGCAAAACGTGCCCGGTCTTCGCCGCTCAGGCCGCGACCGGTGGCCAGAATGACATAATCGGCAGCGGCAATCTCTTCATTGCTCAGGCGGTTTTCGACGCCGCTTGAGCCCTGGGTTTCGACTTTAATCGTGTGGCCGAGCGAGCGCGCTTTTTGCTCCAGCGCCTCTGCCACCATATAAGTGTGGGCGATCCCCGCCGGACAGTTGGTGATCGCCACTAAACGTAAGGATGACTCCATAGCCGCGTCCTTATGAGGTTAAGGTCTGATTAAGCAGGGCGAGCACCTGGCTGGCGTCACCTTGCTTCAGTTGATCGATGAAATCCTGATGAATGATTTTGCGGCACAGGGTGCCGATGATTTTGACCTGATCGTCCTCGCCGGTTTGTGGCACGCCGAGGCAGATCCAGCAGTTGACGTCCTCGCCGTCGCTGGCTTTCCAGTCCACGTTTTCTGACTTGCGCGCGAACAACACAAAGGGCTGCCTGATGCAGGCGCTCTTACCGTGCGGGACGGCAATACCCGAGCCAAAGCCGGTGGAATGCAGCTTTTCGCGCAGCAATAGCGTTTGCAGGAAAATGCTGCGATCGGAGACATAGCCATTCTGAAACGCCATATCTGCCAGTTGCTTGAGGATGGCATACACGCTATTCCCCTGAATATTCAGGTCAATGCAGTTAGCTGTAAGGGTTGTCATGTGGGGGGCTCCGTTAAAACTATTTGATTTGATTCTAACGGCGAGATGGCGAAGAGATGAGCGGCAATATGTCAGCGTGGAATGACAATTTGGGGCCGAGTTAGCGCGTGGTTTTGTGGGGTAAAACACACAACGCTACAGGCGATTACCCTGATGAATATTTCGCCAGGGTAATTATTTTTTTAGTGTATTCCCGCCATCCTTAACAATGCGGTCACCACCGCGGCGGCAACGATCACCACGATTAGCGGCAGCTTGCGCCAGGCGAGAAATACCGCGAAGCCAACCCCAAGAACCCGCGCCATACCGGCAAAGTGTTCGCCTTCGTAAAAGGTGGTCGCCAGCGCAACGGAGAACAGTAGTACCGTTGCGGCGTCGGAAAGCAGCGCCTGCGAGCGTTCCGAGAACGCTAAACGACTCCCAAGCTTCGCTCCGCCTAAACGCATTAAATAGGTTCCCAGAGATAAGATGGCGATACCGACGATAAACAGCGTCATGTTGCCCATTATTTTTTCCTCGTCAGTAAGCCAAACAGTGAGAGCAAAACCGGTAAACCGACCGGCGCAAAGGGGATGGCGGCAAGCGACAACCCGGCACCGCTACAGGCGCGAATCAGTGTGGTGCGGTTTTTAAAGGCCGGGACCACTAAGGCCAATAAAATTGCAGGGAAGACGGCATCCAGACCGATGGTTTCCGGGGCGGGGAGCAGTTTGCCGACGCCCGCGCCGATCAGTGTGCCAACAGGCCAGAAAATAGCGACGCCCAGACCGCACAGCCAATAGGCTGCTTTACGTTGTTCGGGTGTTTTTTGCGACAGGCCGAATACTACGCTTTCGTCGTTCATGATATGACAGCCGAGGAAACTCGCAGCCCGGGAGCCCACAAGATCGCGCACCGTGACGCCAAACGGGATGTGTCGGGCGTTGACCAGTAAACCGGCAGCCGCAGCCGCCAGTGGGTTACCGCCGCTGGCGACGATGCCGATAAACATAAACTCGGATGCACCCGCCAGCACGGTAATAGAGAGCACAAACGGTACCCACAGCGGGAAGCCGTAGGCCATTGCCAGCGAGCCGTATGACATGCCGACTACGCCGACGGCCAGACAGACTAAAAATATTGCTTTTATTGTGTCGCCTTTGAGACTGGAAAAATAATGTTTCATACCATTTTAGCCATATCGAACGAATTTCCATTATAATGAACGCGACCAGTTAATATTACAAGTCGAACGATTCGTTCGATATAAAGAACATGGAGTCGTGAATGACCCAGCCCATCAGTATGATCGCGAAAAGCCTGGTGCGTGAACGTCAGCGCACCGGTTTGTCATTGGCAGAGATTGCCCGTCGCGCAGGGATTGCAAAATCGACACTCTCGCAATTGGAAGCGGGCAATGGCAATCCTAGCCTGGAAACGCTCTGGTCGCTGTGTGTGGCGTTGGATATTCCCTTTGCGCGCCTGCTGGAGCCGCAGGAACAAAAAACGCAGGTGATTCGCCGCGGCGAAGGAACAAAAGTTGTGGCTGAGCAGGCCCACTATCAGGCCATTTTACTGGCCGCCTGCCCACCGGGGGCACGGCGGGATATCTATCTGCTGCTGACGCAGCCGGGTGCGGATCGGATTTCACAGCCGCATCCGCCGGGATCGGTTGAACACATCATCGTGACGCAGGGTAAGGCGATGGTGGGATTGACGGAAGCACCGGAGGAGTTAGGCGAGGGCGACTATATTTGTTACCCCGCTGACCAGGCGCATATCTTTAAAGCGCTGGAGCCTGACACCCAGGCGATTCTGGTTTCTGAGCAGAACTAACTGTTATGTTGCGTTGTGCCGGATGCGGCGCGTTAGCGCCATATCCGGCCTACAAGACTACTGCAAATAAAACACTTCTTTTAGCTCTGCGCTGACCGGGCTGTTGTCTGGGTTGGCCGGCATTACGTCGCGCATATGCTTCCACCAACGTTGGCAAACGTCGGTGCTGGCAATGGCATTCCAGCGTTCTTCGGACTCAATCTCAACGGTGGCGAACAGCAGATTGCGCGCCTGATCGAGATAAATCGCGTAGTGATGGGCGCCGTGTGCTTTCAGCACCGCTTCCAGTTCTGGCCAGATGGGATTGTGCCGACGCTGGTACTCAACGTGCGCGTCGGCATTCACCTGCATTATAAAGGCCTTGCGAATCATAACGCCTCCAGATACAGCTCGCGGACCTCGTCGCGGCTGGCGGTGCGCGGGTTGCACGGCGCACACGGATCGGCCAACGCTTTATCCAGCCAGCCCTCAATATCCTCTTTCGTCACGCCAAGTGAACTAAAGCCCGCAGGAATACCGACACGCTTGCTGAGTGCACGAATCGCGTTGATGGCCTCCATACTTGCCGCTTCATCGCTCATGTCACGGGTATCGACGCCCATCGCCTGCGCTACGCGGGCAAAGCGCGCCACGGCGTTTGGACGGTTAAAGTTTTCGATTACCGGCAGCAGGATGGCGTTGCAGACGCCGTGTGGCAGATTATGGGTTGCGCCCGGCTGGTGCGCCAGCGCATGCACCAGACCGAGACCAGCGCTGTTAAAGGCCATCCCCGCCAGATACTGACCAAACGCCATTTGCTCACGAGCGTCGAGATTATGACCGTCGTCGACCGCTTTTGGTAGCCACAGGTTGATCAGGCGAATCGCTTCCAGCGCGTTAGCGTCGGTGAGCGGATGCGCACCAACGGAAACATAGGCTTCCACCGCGTGGGTTAAGGCGTCCATACCGGTTGCGGCGGTGACGGATGCCGGGATGTCCAGCATGACGCTGGCGTCATCCACGGCGATATCCGGGATGATATTCGGGTCGATGATCACCTCTTTGACCTTACGGGCAGAGTCGATAATGACCGCGTTGCTGGTCATCTCTGCTGCCGTACCGGCGGTGGTATTGATGGCGACCAGCGGTACACCCGCATTTTTCACTTTGCCTACGCCGGAGTAAGCAGTAGAAGGGCCGGGGTTGGCGGTCAGGATCTTCACCGCTTTAGCCGTATCGATCGGGCTACCGCCACCGAAGGCAATAATGTAGTCACATTTGGCGTCCTGATACGCCGCGAAACCTTTCTGCACCAGCTCTTCCGTCGGGTTTGGAAACACCTCATCAAACAGGTGGTAAGACATCTGATGTTCATCCAGCGCGGCAAACAGGCTATCCAGCAGGCCCAGCTTTACCAGTTGACCATCGGTGACGATCAGCGCTTTGCCCCATTGTTTATTCGCCACGAGGTTCGCCATATCGGCAATCGCGCCGGCGCCATGCAGGCTAATTTTTGGCAGTGCCAACATAAAGCTCATCACTATTCTCCTTAAAAAAATTCCCTGGTGCCCGATGGCGCTACGCTTATCGGGCCTACGGTGAAATGCGCACCGTCATGTAGGCCGGATAAGGCGAAGCTGCATCCGGCGTTGAGTGGGGAGGTATCAGTACAGCTCTATGGCGCTGGCCAGCGGCGTCACGCCGAAGCGTTTGCCAAGTGCGATCAGCTCTTCACGCGTAATGGTCTGCTTCATACCGCCCATCGAGTAAATCTTGACCAGAACCTCAGCGGATTTCTCTGCGGTATCGATCAAACCGAACGCTTCGTCGAGGGTGGGTCCACTGCCGAACACGCCGTGGAATGGCCACAGTACCAGCGAGTGTTTCTGCATTTCCTCGGCGGTCGCCTGACCAATTTCATCTGTACCTGGCACCATCCACGGCAGAATACCAACGCCATCCGGGAACACCACCAGGCACTCGGTGCTGCCTTCCCACAGCTTGCGGGTAATCAGCGCGGTGTTGTTTTCCAGCACGTAGGTCAGAGCGATCAGGTTGGTGGCATGGCAGTGCATGATCACGCGGTCTTTACCGTTCGTCGCTTTAATGCGTTCGCAGTGAGAGAGGAAGTGAGCCGGCAGTTCAGAGGTCGGTACAGCCTCGTGAGTCAGGCCCCAGAGGATGTGGTAGCCCGCACCGTCGCTGTCGATTTTCACCACGCCCAAATTGGCTGCTGGATCGAGCTGGACGTTGCGGAAAAATTTCCCCGAACCGGTGACGATAAACGGCGTATTCGCCAGCAGCGGCATCGGCTGACTCAGCGCGATATAGCGTGGTTTTTCGTGGAAATCGGCGCTAAATGGCGCGATATCTGCTTCATCAAGACGCAGCGTCAGGTTACCGCCGTTACGCTCGTCCCAGCCTTTCAGCCACGCATCAGAAGTGGCTTTTATCATCCCCTGGACGAACCAGGAAGTAGTAATGTTTTGCATGTTCGGTGTTCCTGTTTATTGCCCGAACGTTATCGGGCCTACAAGCCTGGTGTCACGGTTAGCTACGTTTGCTCAAAATCTCTTTTTCATAAGTGCGCACGCTGTCCAGCCACTGGCTGCCCGCTGGCGTGTCGTGACGCTGGCAATACATCTCCCAGACGGCCTGCCACGGCAGCGATTTTTGCTCTTCCAGCAGGGCCAGGCGTGCGGTGTAGTCGCCGCTGGCTTCGAGCTGGCGCAGTTGCTCGGTCGGTTCTAACAGCGCGCGCAGCAGGGCTTTTTTCATATTGCGGGTACCGATCACCCACGCGGCGATGCGGTTAATGGAGGCGTCGAAGAAGTCGAGGCCGATGTGTACGCGGTCAAACAGGTTGTGGCGCACGATCTCGCTGGCAATCGCCTGCGTTTCATCATCCAGCAGCACCACGTGATCGCTGTCCCAACGCACTGGACGGCTGACATGCAGCAGCAGGCGCGGCACGTACAGCATGGCGGCGGAGATTTTGTCGGAAATCACTTCGGTCGGATGGAAATGACCCGCATCCAGACACAGCGCCGTCTGGCGACTGGTGGCGTAACCCATGTAGAACTCGTTAGAGCCCACGGTGTAGCTTTCCGCACCGATGCCAAACAGCTTGCTTTCGACGGCATCGATATGGTGCGCCGGGTCGAGTTTCTCGCTGATCACTTCGTCCAGCGCGTCCAGCAGACGCTGGCGCGGCGCTAAACGATCAACAGTGATGTCTTTCATGCCATCCGGGATCCAGATGTTCATCACTGATGGCGTACCCAACTGCTCGCCAAAATACGCCGAGACGCGACGGCTGGCTTTGCAGTGATCGATCCAGAACTGGCGAATGGTGTCATCGGCGTGGGCCAGCGTGAAACCGTCGGCGCTCAGCGGGTGTGAGAAGCAGGATGGGTTGAAATCCAGTCCTAACTGGTTCGCTTTCGCCCACTCCACCCAGTTTTTAAAGTGCTCAGGTTTGATTTGATCGCGGGCAACCGGCGTATCAGATTCCAGATAGATCGCGTGCAAATTCAGACGTTTTGGACCCGGAATCAGGCTCAGCGCCTGCTCCAGATCGGCCCGCAGTTCGGTGGCGTTACGCGCTTTACCCGGATAGTTACCGGTAGCCTGAATACCGCCAGTGAGCGAACCTTCCGGATTTTCGAAACCGGCGACATCATCGCCCTGCCAGCAGTGCATGGAGATCGGCAGACGATCGAGCTGGCGTAAGGCCGCCTCGACATCAATGCCTACCGCGGCGAAACGCAGTTTTGCCAGTTCCCAGGCTTGTTCAAGTTGAGTGGTCATGCGCAAAGCTCCTTTGTCTGTCGTAGTGATTGAAACTGCGCCTGGTAGCGGGCAATTTCACTTTCAGGATTGGGAATGAAGGTGGTCAGTTCGTAGTTAGCGCGCACCACCTGACGGAAATCATCAACGTTGTTCAGCTCGTCCAGCGTCATCAGCTGGATGCCAATATTGCCGAGCGTGGAGGCCTCAATTGGCCCGGACATCACGCGAATACCGCAGGCATCCGCGCACAACTGGTTCAGTAAGGTGTTCTGGCAGCCGCCACCGACAATGTGCAGTTGGCTAAATGCTGCACCACGCAGTTGTGCCAGCTCTTGCAGGATGTCGGCGTACAGCAACGCCAGGCTGTCGAAGATACAGCGCGCCAGTTCGGCGTTTTGCAGGGGTACGGGTTGGCCTGATTCACGGCATGCTGCCTGAATTTCTGCACTCATATCGTCGGGGTTGATAAAGCGATCGTCGTTCGGGTTTATCAGGAATTGACAGGCCGGCAGCGCTTGCGTTTGGCTGATAAGCGTTGGCAGGTCGGAAATCTGGCGCTCTTTTAATACGCGCTGGAGCAGCCACAGCCCCATAATATTTTTCAGGACACGGTAGCGCCCTTCCGCGCCGCCTTCGTTGGTGATATTCGCCGCCAGTGCCGCATCGTTGGTATACGGCGTTCTGCTCTCAAAGCCCATCAGCGACCAGGTCCCGGAAGAGAGATAGGCGCTGTTTTTGTCGGCCAGCGGAGAAGCTATGACCGCGCTGGCCGTGTCGTGACTGGCGACGGCTACGACCGGAATTTGATTTTTCTGCGGGCAAATCCAGTGACCAATTACGTTCCCCGGATGTGTCGGACGACCAAACCAGGCTTTGTCTGCTCCGGTCCACGCCAGCAGAGTGTCATCCCAGTCGTCGGTATTAATATTGACTAACTGGGTGGTGGTGGCATTGGTGTATTCCCAGTTCATTTTGCCGGTCAGGCGAAAGCTGAAGTAGTCGGGGATCAGCAGGGCATGGGCCACCTGCGGGAGCAGTTCTGGCTGTTGTTCAACCAGCGCACGCAACTGATACAGGGTGTTAAAGGGCAGAAACTGAATGCCGCTACGGCGGTAAATTTCACCTTTACCCGGCTGCGCCATCGCTTGCGCCATAATGCCGGTCGTGCGGCTGTCACGGTAAGAGACCGGCAGACCGACACGTTGACCGACGTTATCGATCAGAACGTAATCCACGCCCCAGGTATCAATTCCGATGCTGTCTATCCGAATGCCTTCATCGCAGACTTTTTTCAGGCCAAGACGAATATCGTTTTCCAGGCTGTCGATGTCCCAGGTGTCAAAACCGTCTGTTTTTTGCAGGCAGTTCACGAAGCGGTGGATTTCACGCAGCGTCAGGGTGCGGTGTTCACTGTCGTAACGCGCCAGCATTACGCGCCCACTGGATGCGCCGAGATCGACTGCGACACAATGGCGAAAAGTCATAGCGAGGTCCTTCTGAGTTTTATTGCACTCAGTCTAAGAACCCCAGATAACGCGTACCTTCTTGACAGTGACAGCCACAATTAGCGGCTGGCAACATGGCAAAGGTGAACGTGATGCTGTTCACAATTTCTATTAAAAGGGTCGGTTTTAGCGGATGTGACGTCTTCCGCAATTCCCGATCTTTCCCGCCATTTCTTGAAGAATTGACCGTGTTTACGCACTTTGGCGTCAAAAATTTAAGGTGAGGGTGATAACCCTTAATTACTATTCAGCCATGTTCATTTGATCGGGAAGGATGTCATCATGACGATATTGCATTGCGTGGATTTTTTTCCGACAGGTAAAGCGCCAGTGGCTATTGAACCGCGGCTTCCTCAACCTGCGTTTCCAGAACATCATCATGATTTTCATGAAATTGTGGTGGTCGAACATGGAACGGGGATCCATGTGTTCAACGGACAGCCTTACACCATCAGCGGCGGTACGGTGTGTTTCGTTCGCGATCATGACCGGCATTTATATGAACATACTGACAATCTGTGCCTGACCAATGTGTTGTATCGCTCCCCGGATGCGTTTCAATTTCTGGCTGGGCTGAATCAGCTTTTACCTCAGGAACAGAATGGGCAGTATCCTTCGCACTGGCGGGTGAATCAGGGTGTGTTGCAGCAGGTTCGACAACTGGTGGGGCAGATGGAAGCGCTCGGTGAGGGGATGGATACACCAACGGCGGCAAATCGCGAGATCCTGTTTATGCAGTTGCTGGTGCTGCTGCGTAAAAGCAGCCTGATGGAAGCAGCGACCGATAACGACGCGCGGCTTAACCTCCTGATGGCGTGGCTGGAAGATAACTTTGCCGACGAGGTATGTTGGGAGGCGCTGGCCGAGAAGTTTTCCCTCTCTTTGCGTACTCTGCATCGCCAGCTCAAACAGCAAACCGGATTGACGCCGCAGCGCTACCTTAACCGCTTGCGGCTGATCAAGGCTCGGCATCTGCTTCGTCACAGTGATGATAGCGTGACAGACATCGCTTATCTCTGCGGATTCGGCGACAGTAACCACTTTTCGACGCTTTTTCGCCGTGAGTTCAAGTGGTCGCCACGCGATATTCGTCAGGGGCGCGATCTCGTTGTGGCAAGCAGCCTCCAGTAACGCGAAAGCTATCAACGTTTTTTATCGCCGAATCTCAGATAATCATGTTCCTTAACGCCGGATGGCGGCTACGCCTTATCCGGCCTACAGATTACGTGACACGTAGCCGCCACCCGGCAGGGAATATTGTGATGGCGAACCATCTGGTCCTTCTGAAATCAGACTTTTTTGCGCATGAGCAGCAGGCTGTCGCCGTAGCCGATCGTTATCCGCAGGATGTCTTTGCTGAGCATACCCATGAGTTTTGCGAGCTGGTTCTGGTCTGGCGCGGTAATGGCCTGCATGTCCTTAACGATCGCCCGTACCGGATAACCCGTGGCGATCTGTTTTACATTCGCGCCGAAGATAAACACTCCTACACTTCCGTTAACGACCTTGTGCTACAAAATATCATCTACTGCCCGGAGCGGTTGACGCTGAATGTTGACTGGCAAGGGGCGATCCCCGGATTTGATGGTGCGCCGAGGCACCCGCACTGGCGACTCGGTAGCGTTGGCATGAGCCAGGTCAGACAGGTGATAAGCCAGCTTGAGCATGAAAGTAATCAACGTGATGCGCAGGCTTTTACCATGGCTGAGCTGCTGTTCGGGCAACTGGTGACCCACCTTAAACGGCATCGTTATGCAACGGATACGCTCCCGGCAACGTCGAGCGAAACGCTGCTGGATAAACTGATCACCGCGTTAGCCGGTAGCCATGAGCATGCGTTCGAACTGAATAAGTTTTGCGAGCGCGAACGGTGCAGCGAGCGCGTTTTGCGCCAGCAGTTTCGCAGCCAGACCGGGATGACCATCAACCAGTATCTCCGCCAGGTGCGGGTTTGCCATGCGCAGTATCTGCTCAAACATAGTCGGTTGATGATTAGTGAGATTTCCATGCGCTGCGGCTTTGAGGACAGTAACTACTTTTCGGTGGTGTTCACGCGGGAAACCGGGATGACGCCCAGCCAGTGGCGTCATCTCAGCACCCAACATGATTAGCTGGCCATTCCCAGACCCACAATGTTTGCCGCGACAATGATCACCACGCAGCCAAGGCTTAGCACACTGACCGGACGGCGACCCGCGTTTTTCCACTCTTTCAGCACCAGCCCGACAATCCCGCCGCACAGAACATAGAAGCTCATGTGCAGCATCCAGCTTACATAATCATATTGAGCCGGAATACGCGCGTGGCCCCAGGCGTAGAAGAAGAATTGCAAATACCACATCAGGCCACCAAGCGCAGACAGCAGCACGTTGGTGATAATCAGTGGTTTGGCTAACGAGAAGTCGGCTTTTATCGACAAGTTTTTCACTTTTGCCAGACGAATGAAGCAAAAGCCCAGGTTGACTAACGCGCCGCCGCCCATGATAACCACGTAGCTGGGCAGGGCGACATACAATGGATCGACACCCAGCGCGGCGGCGGCATCGTGCATTGGTTTAGCGGCGTTCATCGCAAATGACATCCCGGCGGAGAAAATGCCGCACATGACCGCCAGAACCAGCCCTTTTTTCAGGTTGAACTCTTCCGCTTTGATGCCCATTTTGCGTTCTTTTAACTGACCGGCCCGAGTCACAATACCGACGCCAATCAGCGCGACCAGTACGCCAAGCAGCGTCATGCGTCCGCCGGAAGTATTGATCAGCACATCAAAGTTGCCGTTGATAATTGGGGTCATCAGCGTGCCGACAATCAACGTAATCCCAATTGCAATGCCGATCCCCATCGACATACCGAGATAGCGCATGGTCAGACCATAGTTGATATTGCCAATCCCCCACATTGCGCCGAACAGAAACACCGGCGCCAGCGTAGAGAGGCTGAAAGAACTGAAGTAGGCCCAGAAATTGGGAAGCAACATGGCGCTAATGGTCCATGGCAGGATAAGCCAAGAGACGATCCCGCCAACCGACCACATCGTTTCCCATGACCAATGTTTGACTTGTTTGAACGGGGCATAGAAACAGGCGGCACTGGCTGCGCCTATCAAATGCCAAAAGATACCCATCGTAATCGCGTTACTCATGACTTAATCCTCGTTATTTTTTATCGTCGGTAATGACCCCTCCGACCAAACGAGTTTAAAAATTACGCAGGGTGTTAACCTTTTAACGATTGCCGCCATTTTGCGCATGTTGGCAATCATCACGTTAACTGGGTGATTCGGTTCACATCTTTAGCAATCAACATGCGCTATTAAAACCTTGTAAAAAATACGGCATTGATAATCATTTTCAATATCATTTAATTAACTATAATGACCCAACTGCTTACGCGGCGTTAACACAGGCCGCCCGACAATACTGGAGATGATTATGAGTTATACACTGCCATCCCTGCCGTACGCTTATGATGCCCTTGAACCGCACTTCGATAAGCAGACGATGGAAATCCACCATACCAAACACCACCAGGCTTACGTAAACAACGCGAACGCTGCGCTGGAAAGCCTGCCAGAATTCGCCAGCCTGTCCGCTGAAGAGCTGATCACCAAACTGGATCAACTGCCAGCAGACAAGAAAACCGTACTGCGTAACAACGCGGGCGGTCACGCTAACCACAGCCTGTTCTGGAAAGGCCTGAAAACCGGTACTACGCTGCAGGGTGACCTGAAAGCGGCTATCGAACGTGACTTTGGCTCCGTTGACAACTTCAAAGCTGAATTTGAAAAAGCAGCGGCAACCCGCTTTGGCTCCGGCTGGGCGTGGCTGGTGCTGAAAGGTGACAAACTGGCTGTTGTTTCCACCGCCAACCAGGATTCCCCGCTGATGGGTGAAGCTATCTCTGGCGCTTCCGGTTTCCCAATCGTGGGCCTGGATGTTTGGGAACACGCTTACTACCTGAAATTCCAGAACCGTCGCCCGGACTACATCAAAGAGTTCTGGAACGTCGTGAACTGGGACGAAGCTGCCGCGCGTTTCGCAGCAAAAAAATAAGTTCTATGCTTTAACGAAGCCCTGCAAGCGATGCTTGTGGGGTTTTTTTGTGATCAAACTCAATATAAAAACAATGATCCACTTAAATTGAAACAAGGTTTTATTATGCGAGTGGGATCACTTTTATAGTCTCTATGAATGTCTATCTTCTTTTCATCAAGACGGGCGCATCTCAAAGCAAGATGCAATCGCCCATAAAAATTGCCCCATTTTTATGTCTACAGGTGATGGAAATGCAGATCAAACGTACGATAGAGAAAATCCCAGGCGGTATGATGCTGGTGCCGCTTTTCCTGGGCGCGTTGTGTCACACCTTTTCCCCCGGCGCCGGGAAATACTTCGGCTCCTTTACCAACGGTATGATCACCGGTACGGTACCTATCCTGGCGGTCTGGTTCTTTTGCATGGGGGCGTCGATCAAGCTAAGCGCCACCGGCACCGTGCTGCGTAAATCAGGTACGTTAGTCATAACCAAGATTCTGGTGGCGTGGGTGGTTGCAGCGATTGCCTCACGCATTCTGCCAGAACATGGCGT
Organism: Citrobacter sp. Cf125; assembly: GCF_030333935.1. NCBI lineage: Bacteria > Pseudomonadati > Pseudomonadota > Gammaproteobacteria > Enterobacterales > Enterobacteriaceae > Citrobacter > Citrobacter sp. Cf125. The sequence continues at coordinate 58,560 of NZ_JAOWEY010000017.1, forward strand.
AGAGGTCGGATTCTTCGCTGGGTTGTCTACGCTGGCGCTGGTGGCCGCGATGGATATGACCAACGGCGGGTTGTATGCCTCGATTATGCAGCAGTACGGCACCAAAGAAGAGGCTGGGGCGTTTGTCCTGATGTCGCTGGAGTCTGGCCCGCTGATGACCATGGTGATTCTGGGAACTGCCGGGATCGCGTCGTTTGAACTGCACGTATTTGTTGGCGCAGTATTGCCGTTCCTGATTGGTTTTGCGCTGGGTAATCTGGATCCTGAGCTGCGGGAATTCTTCAGTAAGGCCGTGCAGACGCTGATCCCGTTCTTTGCCTTCGCATTAGGTAACACCATTGATTTGAGCGTGATTGCTCAGACCGGCGTGCTGGGTATTCTGCTGGGCGTGGCAGTGATTATCATCACTGGTATTCCATTGATTATCGCCGATAAACTGATTGGTGGTGGCGATGGTACGGCGGGGATTGCGGCTTCCAGTTCTGCGGGGGCGGCGGTTGCTACGCCTGTGCTGATTGCTGAAATGGTTCCGGCATTTAAACCGATGGCACCGGCAGCAACTTCCCTGGTCGCCACGTCGGTGATTGTGACCTCCATTCTGGTGCCGATTATCACGTCTATCTGGTCAAAAAGGGCCAAAGCAAGGGCGGCAGAAATTGATCTTCGTGGCACCGTGAAGTAAGTCTCTTAAGCCGGATGGTCTGCACCATCCGGCTTAATTATTTACCCTTTGACGACAAACACCTCATCGATTGTTCTACACTCACTCTCGTTCAACTCTCCACCGGCATTACGTGACACGCCGGAGCAATAGCCAAACTTACGCGATACCACGGTTTTGATGGTGGTGACAAAATCTTCGCCGATGGCATAGATGGACATGTAGGTGCCAATCTGGTCCTGAATATCGCGAAGCGCTGCCAGGTCGCCCTGCTTAAACGCTTCCCGCGCGCTGACAAACAGTTCCGGCATGACGTTGTTCAACCCTGAAATAATCCCTGCGCCACCTGCCAACAGGTTGGGAATATAGTATTCGTCGTAGCCGGACAGCACGGCAAAATCCTCCCGCACGGCGCGGGTGGTCTGAATCATACTGCGAGTATGAGACTGGCAGTCGACGGTGTCTTTGATACCAGCGAAATTCGGGAATTCAGCGGCGAGGGAGGCAACCAGCTCGGGGGTTAAATCGCAGCCGGTGCGTGCCGGGAAGTTATAGGCAAACCATTTGCCGCTGAGTTTCTGCCCCAACTGACGGAAGTAGCTCAGCAGCTGTTTCGCCGTTTGTCCGTAGTAGTAGGGCGGCAGGATCATCACGGCATCGTAACCTGAGCGATACGCTTCCTGCGCCATCAACAATACATCATTCTGGCAGGTGGATGAGACGTTGGCGACCATCTTCAGCGAGCTCATGGCGCGGGCCTCGCGGATCAGCAACAGCCTTTCTTCGAGCGTAAAGGAAGCAAATTCTCCGATGCTGCCCATCAGCAAAATCACATCGATTTTGGCCTCGGTAAGGCGTTTGAGATGCTGGTTTAGACCGTTGAGATCGATCTTACCGTCATTGTCCATTGGCGTAATGGAAGGACACCAGACGCCAGCAAATTGCGATTGACCAGTCACGTTGTCGACTCCTTATTTGAAATGATGTTTCAAAACCAGCTTACATTGATAGCATGTGTCCCTAAGTTTCATGTGAACCGTGCTCTCATTTTGAGCGACTGGGGTAAAATAAATGTGGTGTAATGGGGGATATTTATCGGGAGAGGGAACAGATGCGATATCCGGTCGATGTTTTTACGGGCAAAGTTCGGGACTACACGGGAAGCCGTCCCAGCGCGATTGCTAAAGTCCAGATTGACGGTGAGCTGATGCTGACCGAACTGGGGCTGACGGGAGATGAACAGGCGGAAGCGAAAATTCATGGCGGGCCGGATCGCGCGCTGTGTCACTATCCGCGTGAACACTATCAGCACTGGAGACAAGCGTTTCCGGAGCAGGCGGAGCTATTTGTCGCGCCCGCGTTTGGTGAGAACCTCTCTACTGAGGGGCTGACTGAAGAGAATGTGTATATTGGTGACATTTTCCAGTGGGGAGAGGCGTTGATTCAGGTCACGCAGCCGCGCTCGCCGTGCTTTAAGTTGAATTTCCATTTTGGCATCAGCGATATGGCCTGCCAGATGCAGGATGCAGGTAAGACGGGCTGGCTGTGCAGCGTCGTCGCGGCAGGGCTGGTATCTGCAGACGCGCCGTTGATCCTGGCGTCACGCGTGAGCGACGTCAGCGTGCGGGAGGCAATTGCTATCGCCTGGCATATGCCGTTTGATGATTCGCAATATCACCGTTTACTGTCGGCTGCCGGGTTATCAAAAAGTTGGACCAGAACGATGCAAAAGCGTCGTTTAAGCGGCAAGATCGAAGACAATTCCCGCCGTTTGTGGGGGAAATAATTCCCCCTGTCCGTGGAGGCCGGATGAGGCATTACGCCGCCATCCGGCAACACAGAGAGACTCAGGAACGCTTATACAACGGTAACCAAATTACCAGCCGTAAACCACCCAGCGGGCTGTCTTCGGCCTTCACCCAGCCACGATGCTGCTGGATTGCGGTTTCAACAATCGCCAGACCCAGACCTGTTCCGCCAGACTCGCGATCGCGCGCCTCATCGGTACGATAAAACGGACGGAAAATCTGTTCTCTGTCTTCAGGGCTTACACCTGGGCCATCGTCGTCCACGGTGATGGTAATCCCGTCGATATCCACCGCGAAGCCAACTTCAATCTTCGTATGTGAATAGCGCAGGGCATTGCGCACAATGTTTTCCAGCGCACTTTCCAACGCATTTGGGTTACCGTACAGCGGCCACGGGCCCGGCGGGAAATTCACCGTGAGCGATTTACCCATCTGCTCAGCTTCAAAGGCGGCGTTATCCAGCACTTCGCCCCACAGCTGATTAGCTTTCACCGTTTCACTGACCAGCGCGTTTTTCTGCTGATTACGTGACATCACCAGCAGGTCGTTGATCATGCTGTCTAGTCGGTGTGCTTCTGTTTCAATGCGCTCCAGCTCTTTGCTCTCACCGCTACGACGGCGCAGCAGAGCGGTACCCAGTTGCAGACGCGTTAGCGGTGTTCTCAGCTCGTGAGAGATGTCCGACAGCAGACGTTGCTGCGTGGTCATCATCCGTTCTAGCGCCGTCACCATCTGGTTAAAGCTGGCACCTGCCGCCAGAAACTCCTGCGGACCGGCTTCCAGCTCCGGATGTTGACGCAGGTTGCCCTGGGCCACTTCATCCGCCGCGTTTTTCAACTTACGCGCTGGTTTCGCAAGACTCCAGGCAAGCCAGAGCAATAGCGGAGAGCTGACTAACATGGTGACGATCAGCAACAACAGCGGTCGGTCAAACAGCAGGTTGATAAAGTCAGATTGTGAGCTGCTGGCTGGTCGAATGAGATACAGCTGGTAGTTATCTTCACCGTCTCTGACGGAGAAAGGCCCGACCATCTCAACGCGACCGTATTTTTTCTTTTGCGGATGGTCGGCGTTATCGGCCTGACCAATAAAGTTACGAATGATCTGCATTTCATTGCGTTCTGCGCCGATCACGCGTCCTTCCGTCGTAACAAGTAATAACCGCTGTCCTGGTGGCGCCCACTTGTCTATCGCCCGAAACAAGCGACGCCACCACATCAAATCGTTGGGTGGATCGTTCGCCAGTTCAGCTTCAACGTGTTGCTCAATCATTAACCCCTGGCGCTGCTCGCTGTCCAGTAGCTCGGTCATCTGGCGTGAGTCGAGCTTGGGTAACATCAGTACCAACATCAACACCAGTGCCAGCGTCAACCAGAAGATGGCAAAGATGCGCGCGGTTAAGCTCCCTATCATGAAGCGGAAACCATCAGGTAGCCGCGACCACGCAGGGTTTTAAACCACGGGTGTCCGTCTTTACGCTCTGGCAGCTTACGACGCAGGTTCGAGATATGCATATCGATAGCGCGATCGAAAGGCGTCAGGCGTTTACCCAGCACTTCCTGGCTCAGGTGCTCACGCGAAACCACCTGACCGAGATGCTGTGCCAGCAAATAAAGCAGGGTGAATTCGGTGCCGGTTAACTCCAGGATTTGCCCGTCAAAGCTGGCTTCCTGGCGGCCCGGATTAAGGCTTAACGCATCTACTTCCAGAGTCGGCGAGCCGTTATCGCTGTTCTGCTGCTGTTCGCTCCAGTGTGAGCGACGCAGAATAGCGCGGATGCGCGCGACCAGTTCACGGTCGTTAAACGGTTTGGGTAAATAGTCGTCCGCGCCCAGCTCAAGGCCAAGTACGCGATCCAATTCGCTGCCGCGAGCGGTCAGCATGATTACGGGTGTCTGGTGTGTCTGACGAAGTGCTTTCAGCGTATCAATGCCGTTTTTCTTCGGCATCATGACGTCGAGCAAAAGTAAATCGATGCTGTCATCCAGAAGCTCAAGCGCCTGTTCCCCATCATAGGCAACCAGCACATCGAAACCTTCCATTTCGAGCAACTCCTTTAACAGGGAAGTCAGCTCTCGGTCATCATCAACTAACAGGATTTTATTCATTGTTTACGTACCTCCGAGGCAGAAATTACGTCATCAGGCGTCGCTAATCTATGACTTTACGTTGTTTTACACCCCCTGACGCATGTTTGCAGCCCGAATCGTAAACTGTCTCTCGTTGAATCGCGACAGAAAAGATTTTGGGAGCAAGTGATGGGCAAAGTTAGCGCTGCCGTCATGGCCTCAACGCTGGCACTCAGTACATTTAGCCATGCAGCTGAAGTCGTCACAGGCGATCACTGGCACCTGGGTGAAGGCTCATCGCAACGTAGCGTTCAGAGCCACATGTTTGACGGTATCAGTTTAACCGAACATCAACGTCAACAGATGCGAGATTTAATGCAGCAGGCAAGACACGAACAGCCTCCTGTTAATGTTAGCGAAATGGAGACAATGCATCGCCTTGTCACCGCAGAGAAATTTGATGAAAGCGCAGTGCGCGCTCAGGCAGAAAGAATGGCGCAAGAACAGGTTGCCCGCCAGGTTGAAATAGCCAGGATCCGCAACCAGATGTATCGCCTGTTAACGCCCGAGCAGCAAGCGGTTTTAAATGAGAAACATGAACAACGAATGGAGCAACTGCGCGACGTAGCGCACTGGAAAAAAAGCTCATCGTTGAATTTATTGAGTAGTAGCAACTCACGTTCCCAGTAGTAACCCTGTTTTCCTTGCCATAGACACCATCCCTGTCTTCCCCCACATGATGTGGGGGTTTTTTTTGCCCAAAATTTGTCGCTCGGTTATTGCCTGACTGTTTTACTTCATCCGTTATACTAGCGGCATATTCTGGCTGGAGTGTTTATGAATCATACCTATGGGCGGCTGGTGAGCCGGGCGGCAATCGCGGCGACCGTGATGGCATCACTGTTACTTTTGATCAAAATTTTCGCGTGGTGGTACACCGGATCGGTCAGTATTCTGGCTGCACTGGTGGATTCTCTGGTGGACATCGCGGCGTCGTTAACCAACCTGTTGGTGGTGCGCTATTCGCTGCAACCGGCCGATGATGAACATACGTTCGGACACGGAAAAGCGGAATCACTGGCGGCGCTGGCGCAAAGCATGTTTATTTCCGGTTCGGCGCTGTTTTTATTCCTGACCGGGATTCAGCATCTCATCCAACCGACGCCGATGAAAGATCCCGGCGTTGGGGTGGTTGTCACCATCATTGCGTTAGTGTGTACAATCATTCTGGTCTCGTTTCAGCGCTGGGTAGTGAAGCGTACGCAAAGTCAGGCCGTTCGGGCAGATATGCTTCATTATCAGTCTGATGTTATGATGAACGGTGCGATTCTCATTGCGCTCGGGCTGGCATGGTACGGCTGGCATCGTGCGGATGCCTTGTTTGCGCTCGGTATTGGCATCTATATTTTATATAGCGCATTACGCATGGGGTATGAGGCAGTGCAATCTTTGCTGGATCGCGCTTTACCCGATGAGGAACGTCAGGAAATTATTGATATCGTGACGTCATGGCCTGGGGTCAGCGGCGCTCACGATCTTCGCACGCGGCAGTCAGGGCCGACCCGCTTTATTCAGATTCATTTGGAAATGGAAGATAATCTGCCGCTCGTTCAGGCGCATTTAGTGGCTGAACAGGTTGAGCAGGCAATTTTACGGCGTTTCCCGGGATCGGATGTCATCATTCATCAGGATCCCTGTTCAGTCGTACCCAAGGAAGGCAAGGTGTTTGAGCTTTCATAATTCGTTGTAAAAAGTGAACCGGGCCAGCATTTTGTGTATAAATTACCACCATTTGGCCTGACCTGAATCAATTCAGCAGGAAGTGATTGTTATACTATCTGCATATTCGTTGGATCGTTTCGATATGCGGAATCGACTTCCGGCAGCAGATTTCATTTTGCATTCCAAAGTTCAGAGGTAGTCATGATTAAGAAAATCGGTGTGTTGACAAGCGGCGGTGATGCGCCGGGCATGAACGCAGCAATCCGTGGTGTTGTACGTGCAGCGTTGACGGAAGGGCTGGAAGTCATGGGGATCCATGATGGCTACCTGGGTTTGTATGAAGACCGTATGGTCCAGCTTGACCGCTACAGCGTGTCCGACATGATCAACCGTGGCGGTACTTTCCTCGGTTCAGCTCGCTTCCCGGAATTCCGCGACGAAAACGTGCGTGCGGTGGCTATCGAAAACCTGAAAAAGCGTGGCATTGATGCGCTGGTTGTTATCGGCGGTGACGGTTCTTACATGGGTGCGAAACGCCTGACTGAAATGGGCTTCCCATGCATCGGTCTGCCGGGCACTATCGACAACGATATCAAGGGCACCGACTACACCATCGGTTACTTCACCGCTCTGGGTACTGTAGTAGAAGCGATTGACCGTCTGCGTGATACCTCTTCTTCTCACCAGCGTATTTCCATCGTTGAAGTGATGGGCCGCTACTGTGGCGATCTGACCCTGGCGGCTGCAATTGCCGGTGGTTGTGAGTTCGTAGTGGTTCCGGAAGTGGAATTCAGTCGCGACGATTTGGTTGCTGAAATCAAAGCGGGCATCGCGAAAGGTAAAAAACACGCAATTGTAGCGATCACTGAACACATGTGTGACGTTGACGAACTGGCGCATTACATCGAGAAGGAAACGGGCCGCGAAACGCGTTCGACCGTACTGGGTCACATTCAGCGTGGTGGTTCCCCGGTTCCTTACGATCGTATCCTGGCATCCCGTATGGGCGCATATGCTATTGAACTGCTGCTGGCAGGTCATGGCGGTCGCTGTGTCGGTATTCAGAACGAGCAACTGGTTCACCACGATATCATCGATGCTATCGAGAACATGAAGCGTCCGTTCAAAGGTGACTGGCTGGACTGCGCGAAAAAACTGTACTGATTGTTTTTTGTTGCCCGGTGGCGCTTCGCTTACCGGGCCTACAGAGTGTACTCTTGTAGGCCGGATAAGGCGTAAGTCGTCATCCGGCACAACCTTCCTCATTTATTCCCCGAAGTTATAGCAAATCTTTTTTTATTCTTTAATGTTTGGATGCCTTTCTGGCACGCTTTGCTCATCACAACATCACATAAGAGAGCTGGGCGATGAACAAATGGGGCGTAGGGTTAACATTATTGCTGGCATCGACCAGCGTTCTGGCAAAGGATATTCAGTTACTTAACGTATCGTACGATCCAACACGTGAACTGTACGAGCAGTACAATAAAGCCTTCAGCGCGCACTGGAAGCAGGAAACGGGCGATAACGTCGTGATCCGCCAGTCACACGGCGGCTCTGGTAAACAGGCGACCTCTGTCATCAACGGTATTGAAGCCGATGTGGTGACGTTGGCACTGGCATATGACGTGGATGCCATTGCTGAACGTGGTCGAATTGATAAAAACTGGATTAAGCGCTTGCCGGATAACTCTGCGCCTTACACCTCCACCATCGTGTTCCTGGTCCGCAAAGGCAACCCCAAACAAATTCATGACTGGAACGATTTGATCAAACCGGGCGTGTCAGTGATTACACCAAACCCGAAAAGCTCAGGCGGCGCACGCTGGAACTATCTGGCGGCATGGGGCTATGCCCTGCACCACAACAACAACGATCAGGCCAAGGCACAAGACTTTGTGAAGGCCCTGTATAAAAACGTTGAGGTGCTCGATTCTGGTGCACGTGGCTCAACCAATACTTTCGTTGAGCGTGGTATCGGTGATGTGCTGATCGCCTGGGAAAACGAAGCGCTGCTGGCAACGAACGAGCTGGGTAAAGACAAATTCGAGATAGTGACGCCGAGTGAATCTATTCTCGCGGAGCCGACCGTTTCCGTGGTCGATAAAGTGGTGGAAAAGAAAGACACCAAAACGGTGGCGGAAGCTTATCTGAAGTATCTCTACTCTCCGGAAGGCCAGGAAATTGCAGCGAAAAACTACTATCGTCCACGTGATACAGACGTTGCGAAGAAATACGAAAATGCATTTCCGAAGCTGAAGCTGTTCACCATCGATGAAGAGTTTGGCGGCTGGACAAAAGCGCAGAAAGAGCACTTCTCTAATGGCGGTACGTTCGACCAGATCAGCAAACGCTAAATAAGTCTGTGATTTACCGACCCGGTGGCCTAACGCGACCGGGTTTTTTATTTGTCATGGTTTTGCGTTACTCTTGCCCTTCAATGGGATACAGGAAACGCGTAATGAAAAAAGCAGGCTATCTTTTACTGGCGGTGATTGTGGTCGCCGCCGCTGCAGGCATCGGGTACTGGAAATTCACCGGCAACCCGGACGCATTACGCCAGATCGTCCTTCAACAATGCTTACCGCACCAGTTGCAGCAGCAGGATCCTGCACCATGCGCAGAAGTGAAGACGGATGCCGGATATGTGGTGTTCAAAGACCGTAACGGCCCTTTGCAATATTTGTTGATGCCCACTTATCGCATTAACGGTACGGAAAGCCCACTGCTGTTGAAATCAGGCACGCCGAACTTTTTCTGGCTGGCCTGGCAGGCGCGTAGCTTTATGAGCCAAAAATACGGCCAGGAAATCCCTGACAAAGCAGTCTCTCTGACCATTAACTCACGTAGCGGGCGTACTCAAAATCACCTGCATATTCATATCTCCTGCCTGCGAACCGATGTCAGAAAACAGCTGGATGACAACCTGGCGAAAATCAGCACCCGCTGGCTACCTCTACCAGGTGGGCTGCGCGGTCATGAATATCTGGCGCGTCGCGTCACGGAAAATGAACTGGCACAACGCAGCCCATTTATGATGCTGGCAGAAGAGGTGCCGGATGCACGTGAGCATATGGGCAGCTATGCGTTGGCGATGGTGCGTCAGAGCGATGAATCCTTTGTTCTGCTGGCTACTCAGCGCAATCTGCTGGCGCTGAATCTCGCCTCCGCTGAGGAAATTCAGGATCATCAATGTGATATTCTGCGTTAACCCCACCTAATCTGGCGTTTACTCCGCATGCCTGTCCCCGTATTCTTGTTGAAAAAAACAACAGGAGACAGGCATGTCGCTCTGGCTTACACACCCTCTGTTTATCCCCTCTCTGGTGGTTGGCATCACCATTCTGCTCTGGGCTACGTCGCTGCTGCCGGAGTTTATAACGGCGCTGCTGTTCTTTGCCGTGGCGATGGTCGCCAAAATCGCGCCTCCGGATGTGATCTTTGGCGGCTTTGCGTCCTCCGCATTCTGGTTGGTGTTTAGCGGCTTTGTGCTGGGTATCGCGATTCGTAAAACGGGGCTGGCGGACAGGGCGGCGAGAGCGCTGTCATCACGGTTGACCGACTCCTGGCCGTTAATGGTGGCGAGTGTGGTGCTGTTGAGTTACGCGCTGGCGTTTGTAATGCCATCCAACATGGGCCGCATTGCGCTGCTGATGCCGATTGTCGCAGCGATGGCGAAACGGGCTGGAATTAACGATGGTACGCGCGCCTGGTATGGTCTGGCACTGGCCGTTGGGTTTGGGACATTCCAGCTTTCTGCGACGATTTTACCCGCAAACGTACCGAATCTGGTGATGAGCGGCGCTGCGGAAGGCTCTTACGGCATCCACCTCAATTATCTTCCCTATTTGCTGCTGCATACGCCGGTTCTGGGTTGGCTTAAAGGCGCGGTTCTCATCGTGCTTATCTGCTGGCTGTTCCCTGGCAAGCCCCATGCGCCGCGCGATCTCACGCCGTCGGAACCGATGAGCGGAGATGAAAAACGTCTGGCCTGGATGTTAGCGGTGGTGTTGCTTCTTTGGGTAAGCGAAAGCTGGCACGGCATTGGCCCCGCGTGGACTGGGCTGGCGGCGGCAGTTATCACATTGCTCCCACGGGTTGGCTTTATCAATGGCGACGAGTTTTCCACTGGGGTCAACATTCGTACCTGTATTTATGTGGCGGGTATTCTGGGGCTGGCGATCACCGTCACGCAAACAGGTATTGGTAGCGCCGTTGGTGAAGCGCTGTTACAGGTGATGCCGCTGGATGCGGAAAAGCCGTTTACCAGTTTCCTCGCGCTGACCGGTATTACCACGGCGCTTAATTTTATTATGACGGCGAACGGTGTTCCGGCGCTGTATACCACGTTGGCGCAAAGCTTTGCCGATGCGACGGGATTCCCGCTGCTGTCGGTGATTATGATCCAGGTGCTGGGTTATTCCACACCACTGTTGCCGTATCAGGCTTCACCGATCGTGGTGGCGATGGCGCTCGGGAAAGTACCTGCAAGGGCTGGGATGCTGCTGTGTATCGCACTGGCGGCGGCAACGTATTTGATTCTTCTGCCGCTGGATTACGCCTGGTTTACGGTGTTGGGAAAACTGTAGCTGTATCAAAATGTTAATTTTATGTTTTGTGAGTGAGTGAATTGTATTATGCGCGGCAATATCGGTTAATGCCTGAGCGCAGATTTGCGCACTGGAAACTCAAGGATTGATTCATGGACAGTTTGACCCCCATCCGCCGCTGGCCTGCCATCATCTCGCTTGTGATTACGCTGACCATCTGGTTTGTTATCCCGTGTCCTCCTGACGTAACCCCGCAAGCATGGCACCTGCTGGCACTGTTTATTGGTACGATCGCCGCGATTATCGGTAAAGCTATGCCCATTGGTGCAATTGCGATTGTGGCGATTATGCTGGTGGCGATGACAGGCGTTACTAACCCAGGCAAACCCTCCGCGGCATTGAACGATGCATTGAGTGGTTTTTCTAACCAGCTAATCTGGCTGATTGGTTTATCCATTATGCTGTCGCAAAGTCTGTTAAAGACCGGCCTGGGCGCGCGTATTGGCTACGGGTTTATTGCGCTATTTGGTAAAAGAACGCTGGGTATTGCGTGGGCATTAACCCTTGCGGAAACGCTAATTGCACCCGTAACGCCAAGCAATACCGCGCGTGGTGGTGGCATTATCCACCCGGTAATGCGGGCGATTGCGGAGAGCCTCGGCTCGCAGCCAGGCCATGCCGAGAATGGCTCAACGGGCCGTTATCTCGCGCTGGTGAACTACAACATTAACCCGATCAGCTCGGCAATGTTCATCACCGCGACCGCACCTAATCCGTTAATCGTCAGTTTTTTGACAAAGGGGACGGATGGCGTGCTGAACATGACCTGGGGAATGTGGGCTATTGCGGCGCTTCTTCCCGCACTGGTATCACTGGTTGTCATGCCGATTGTAATCTGGTGGCTCTATCCGCCAGCTATCACGCGCACGCCAAATGCGCCGCAGTTTGCGCGGCAAAAACTGGATGCGCTGGGTCCACTTTCTTTGGCAGAGAAAATCACCCTGGGGGTGTTCATTTTGCTGCTCTGTCTATGGGCGGGTGTTCCAGCAATGCTGATGGGCAGTGCCTGGAGCGTAAACCCCACTAGCGCCGCGTTAATTGGATTGTCGATTCTATTGATGGCGGGTGTATTGAGCTGGGATGACATTCTTAAATGCCGCGGGGCATGGGATACGATAGTCTGGTTTGCCGCGCTGGTGATGATGGCGGATTTTCTCAGCAAACTGGGATTGGTGGGATGGCTGGCAACCAGCGTGGGTAGCGCAATCGACCATCTTGGCGTGCACTGGAGTGTTGCGACACTGCTGTTAATCCTGCTTTACGTCTACTCGCACTACTTTTTCGCCAGCACAACTGCGCATATTACGGCTATGTTCGCTGCGTTCTTCGCCGCAGGCTTAGGCCTCGGCGCGCCGCCAGCGCTGCTTGGTTTAATGCTCGGTTTCTCCTCCTCCTTGATGATGTCGCTCACGCACTATGGCACGGGTACTGCGCCTATTATCTTTGGTTCGGGCTATGTCACGTTGGCGGAGTGGTGGAAAACGGGGCTGGTGATGAGTGTGGTCAACCTGACCATTTGGGGTGTGACCGGCGCCTTCTGGTGGCACTGGTTGGGATACTGGTAGTTAATACAGCGGGAGGAGGGCTCCTCCCGCCTTAACAACTTAAGCCTGTTTAGCGGCTTCTGCTGCTTTAACGATGACTGCGAAGGCGTCTGCTTTCAGAGAAGCACCACCAACCAGCGCACCATCGATGTCCGGCTGAGCGAACAGTTCTGCCGCGTTAGCTGCGTTTACAGAACCGCCGTACTGGATGATAACTTGCTCAGCGATTTTCGCGTCAGCTTTAGCAATGTGGTCACGAATAAATTTGTGAACAGCCTGAGCCTGAGCAGGAGTTGCAGATTTGCCGGTACCGATAGCCCATACTGGTTCGTAAGCGATAACGACGCCTTCGAATGCTGCTGCGCCCTGAGTTTTCAGAACCGCGTCGATCTGACGTGCACAAACTTCTTCAGTTTTGCCCGCTTCGTTTTCTGCTTCGGTTTCACCGATGCACAGAACTGGAGTCAGACCCTGCTCTTTCAGCACGGCGAATTTTTTAGCGATCAGCTCGTCAGATTCTTTGTGGTAAGTACGACGCTCAGAGTGACCGATAATGATGTACTGCGCGCCGATGTCTTTCAGCATTTCAGCACTTGTTTCACCAGTGAATGCGCCAGACAGGTTCAGGTCAACGTTCTGCGCGCCCAGAATGATGTGGCTACCGGCAGCGGCGTGTTTCGCCAGGTCGATATACATTTCCGGCGGAGCAATCGCTACTGCACAGCCAGCAACGCCAGCCAGTTCTTTACGCAGGTTAGCAACCAGTTCGTTTACCATGTGGCGGCTGCCGTTCAGTTTCCAGTTACCCATCACTAAAGGATGTCGCATTTCATTTCTCCACGCTTGTCAGCGAATTAAGGAATATGGCCGCCCGTGAGGGCAGCATGGTCTGTGAAACAGTATAGAGATTCATCCCCTGAAAGGCTTTGCTTTTTGTCATCAATTCGCCTTCTCAAGACTTTCTGATAGTGCCAGCTTAATCGGTTCAACAGCGAAGGTCAGTCCTTTTTCACCGTTGTCAGCAACAACATAGCGAATTGCGCCTTCTGTTTCAGCGTAATAGCGCTTACCTTTGCCTGCGGCGAGCAGTTTTTGCAGCTTTTTCTGGCTCTGTTCCTTCGTCAGTAGCGGTGCGACGGTGCGGATGACGGCGGTCATGTATTCCAGCGCTTTCACTTTGGCTGCCTTTTGTTCTGGCCCCTGAATGGGTAACCAAGTTATCTGCATGCTTTTGATTTTAAGGGTGCCGCGTTCAAGAGCGGAAGACGCATACAGGTTTTCATTGATTTTACTGGCTGCGCGGGTGAGATTTGCTCGATCGCGACTGCTGTCGATGGCGCGGAACTCATTCAGAATAAGCTTCGGATTCTGCGTATTAAAGTTTTCACGAAACTGGCTAATCGACAGGTCAAAGGTCGGCGCGCCCGCCAGTAAATAGGGGGCCGTGGTTGCCGTCGATGGCTCTTCCGCCAGTACCGCAGTGCTCGCGGTTAAGGCTGAAAACAATAATAAAAACAGTGTAAATCCTTGCTTCATCAATCGTACCTTTCATTCTCATTGCTCACGATTAAAACGGTAACCGTCGAGCTTGTCAAAAGGGTAAACTGTTCTGGAAGGTAATAATAAAGGAACTTACATGACCATACAGCAGTGGTTATTCTCATTTAAAGGGCGCATCGGGCGCCGTGATTTCTGGATTTGGATTGGCCTATGGATCGTCAGCATGCTGGTTCTGTTTTCGCTGGCGAGCAAACAATTACTCGATATTCAGACCGCGGCTTTTTGTCTGGTGTGTCTGCTATGGCCAACGGCGGCAGTGACGGTAAAACGTCTGCATGACCGGGGGCGCTCCGGAGCGTGGGCGCTGTTGATGATCCTGGCGTGGATGCTGCTGGCCGGAAATTGGGCGATATTACCCGGCGTCTGGCAATGGGCGGTAGGCCGCTTTGTTCCAACGTTGATTCTGGTTGGTATGCTTATCGATCTGGGGGCGTTCATTGGCACCCAGGACGCAAATAAATATGGTAAGGATACGCAGGACGTAAAGTACAGAGCTGACTCGTAGGCCGGATAAGCGCCATCCGGCAAAATGCCCGGGTGTTTACCGGGCATTAAAACGTTCTTACCAGTAGTGCTCTGCGGTCATATGGCCCGGTCGACGGCGCAGGTGTTTGGTCATTTGCCGGGTCTCTTTCAGCAACTGCTGCGTGTCGCGTACCATTTGCGGGTTTCCGCACAGCATCACATGGCTGGTTTCTTTATCCATTGGCAACCCGACTGCTTTTTCTAGCTCACCGCTTTCAATCAACGCCGGTACACGTCCGGTCAGCGAATCTGCGGCTGTTTCACGGCTGACAACCGTCTGGATGCGTAATTTACCTTCGTAGCGTTTTTCCAACGCCTGCATCAACGGTAGATAGCTCAAATCGGCGGCATAGCGCGCGGCGTGGACCAGCACCAGATTTTTAAAGCGATCCAGGTCCTTGCCTAACTGCAGAATCGACAAATATGGGCCGATAGCCGTGCCGGTCGCCAGCATCCATAGCGTTTCGCAATCGGGGACTTCATCCAGCACGAAGAAACCAGCAGCTTCACTCACCACCTGCACTTCATCGCCAGGCTTCAGTGCTGCCAGACGAGGGCTGAGTTTGCCGTCGGGAACCGTCACCAGATAAAACTCTAAATCGGGGTTATCAGGGGCATTTACGTAAGAATAGGCGCGCTGGACGCGTTCGCCGTCGATCTCAAGGCCAAGTTTAGTGAACTGACCTGCAGTGAAAGGAAGAACTGGAGCTCGCACGGTCAAACTAAACAGGGCATCGGTCCAGTTTTGCACCTTTGTGACTTTGCCTGTTACCCAATCCGCCATGGTTTTCTCCTGTCTGTTTTGATTGCCTTATCTTCGTTCGTTGGACGAAAGATTTCCAGCCCATATGGGCTGGAAGGCTCTATTGATCAAATCAATTACAGGATGTGCGCCTGCACATCGGGATCTTTACGATCGAGGTAGTGAATCGACTGAATGCGACGGATCGTGCGTGATTTGCCGCGGATCAGCAGCGTTTCGGTGGTGGCGATATTACCTTTGCGGCTAATCCCTTCCAGCAAATCGCCTTTGGTGATGCCGGTGGCGGAGAAAATGACGTTGTCGCTACGCGCCATTTCATCGAGGCGCAGCGCTTTACCCGCTTCAATGCCCATGGCGGCGCAACGAGCCAGTTCTTGTTCGCCAATGCGACGGTTTTCTTCGCTGTCGCCTTTGACGTCATGACGCGCCAGCAAACGGCCCTGCATGTCGCCGTCCAGCGCGCGGATCACAGCTGCGGAAACCACACCTTCAGGTGCGCCGCCAATGCCGTACAGCACGTCAACTTCACTGTCTGGCATGCAAGTCAGAATGGAGGCCGCAACGTCGCCGTCTGGAATAGCGAAGACGCGCACGCCCAGTTTTTGCATTTCGGCGATTGTTTCATCATGGCGTGGTTTGGCCAGAATGGTTACGGTCAGCTCACTCAGCGGTTTATTGAGTGCAGCGGCAACGTTATGCAGGTTGGCTTCCAGCGACAGGTTCAGGTCGATAGACCCTTTTGCGCCTGGGCCGACAATCAGCTTTTCCATGTACATATCTGGCGCATTCAGGAAGCAGCCTTTATCGCCCACAGCCAGTACGGCCAGCGCGTTTGCCTGACCCATTGCCGTCATGCGTGTGCCTTCAATAGGATCGACGGCGATGTCGACCGCATCGCCAAGACCGGTCCCGACTTTTTCACCGATAAACAGCATCGGCGCTTCATCAATCTCACCCTCGCCAATCACGATGGTGCCGTCGATGTTGACCTGGTTGAGCATAATACGCATGGCGTTCACCGCCGCGCCGTCAGCGGTATTTTTATCGCCGCGGCCCAGCCATTTATAGCCAGCCAGCGCGGCCGCTTCGGTCACGCGTGAAAATTCAATGGCAAGTTCTCGTCTCATTGCAAACTCGTAGCTGAAAGGAATGGCGCGAAGTGTAGCACAGGGGAGGGGGCGAGATTATTGATGTGTGTGCGGGGTTGCCCCCGCACGAAGATTTTGCCGGATAAGCCAAAGTAGCCATCCGGCAATGACGTATTACTCGTCGTGATCTTCCCATGCCATGGCGCGTTTGACCGCTTTTTTCCAGCCACTGTAACGGAAGTTACGCTCGGTGGTTTCGATGCCTGGACGGAATTCACGCTCGATGACCGCTTTCTCCTGCAACTCATCCAGATTCTGCCAGAAGCCTACTGCCAGGCCAGCCAGGTACGCTGCACCTAATGCGGTGACTTCGCGAACTTCCGGACGCTCTACGCGGGTGCCCAGAATGTCAGACTGAAACTGCATCAGGAAGTTGTTGGCGACCGCACCGCCGTCAACGCGCAGGGCGTGCAGACGAATACCGGAGTCAGCCTGCATCGCTTCCAGAACATCACGCGTCTGATAAGCGATAGACTCAAGCGTTGCGCGGATGATGTGGTTGGAGTTTACGCCACGGGTCAGGCCGAAGATGGCGCCACGTGCATACGGGTCCCAGTACGGTGCACCCAGGCCAGTAAATGCCGGAACGACGTACACGCCGTTGGTGTCTTTCACTTTGGTGGCGAAATACTCAGAGTCGAATGCATCGCTGATGAGTTTCATTTCATCGCGCAGCCACTGAATGGATGCGCCAGCCATAAATACCGCACCTTCCAGCGCGTAGTTCACTTCCCCGGTCGGTCCGCAGGCGATGGTGGTCAGCAGTCCGTTTTCGGACTTAACGGCTTTCTCACCGGTATTCATCAGCATGAAGCAGCCAGTACCGTAAGTGTTTTTCGCCATCCCTTCTTTTACGCACAGCTGGCCAAACAGAGCTGCCTGCTGGTCACCGGCGATACCGGAGATAGGAATACGAATGCCGCCTTTACCACCAATGTTGGTCTGACCGTACACTTCAGAAGAGCGACGCACTTCTGGCAGCATGGCGCGCGGAATATCCAGCGCATCCAGCATCGTGTCATCCCAGTCCAGGGAGTGGATGTTGAACAGCATGGTACGTGAAGCGTTGGTGTAATCCGTGACGTGTACGCGTCCCTGCGTCATTTTCCAGATAAGCCAGGTGTCCACGGTACCAAACAGCAGTTCGCCGCGACGAGCGCGTTCACGCGAGCCTTCAACGTGGTCGAGGATCCATTTCACCTTGGTGCCAGAGAAGTACGGGTCAATGACCAGGCCGGTGTTGTTACGAATGTATTCTTCCATGCCATCGCGCTTGAGCTTTTCGCAGATATCTGCGGTACGACGACACTGCCACACAATGGCGTTGTAGATTGGTTTACCGGTCTCACGCTCCCAGACGATGGTGGTTTCACGCTGGTTGGTAATACCGATCGCTGCAATTTCATCGGAACTGATATCGGCTTTCGCCAGAACTTCAACCAGCGTAGAGCTTTGGGTTGCCCAAATTTCCATTGGGTCGTGTTCTACCCAACCTGCTTTCGGGTAGATTTGCTCGAATTCGCGCTGTGAAACGGCAACGATATTCGCATCGTGGTCCATTACGACCGCGCGGGAGCTGGTGGTGCCCTGGTCGAGCGCAACGATATATTTTTTTTCAGTCATAATTTTTGTCCCGTAGTCACATTACAGCGAAGCTTTTTGTTGAGTGTTGGCCGCCGCGTCTTTTTCTTCAATCACGCAGACATCGCACGGTAAATGGCGACCAATCAGTTTGCGATATGCCCATGCGCCCAAAATCGCGCCGGTAATCGGGCCAAACACCGGAACCAGGAAGTAAGGGATATCGCGACCACCTGTGAAGGCAATCTCACCCCATCCGGCCATCCAGGCGAAGAGTTTCGGTCCGAAGTCACGTGCCGGGTTCATCGCAAAACCTGTCAGCGGACCCATGGAAGCACCAATGACGGCAATTAATAAGCCAATCAGCAGCGGTGCCAGCGGACCACGAGGTACACCGTTACCATCGTCGGTCAGAGCCAGAATCAGCCCCATTAGAATAGCGGTAATGACCATTTCAACCGCGAAGGCCTGCACAAAATTGATATGCGGATTCGGATAGGTGGAGAAAGTACCCGCCAGACCCAGGCTTTCGGTAGTGCCACGCACGATATGGTTGGTTTGTTCAAAATCGATGAAAAGATTGTAATAAAGCCCGTAAACCAATGCCGCTGCGCAAAAGGCGCCGGCAATTTGCGAAATAATAAAAGGGACAACTTTGCGTTTATCAAAACAGGCGAACAGCCAGAGTGCGATGGTTACCGCGGGATTCAGGTGTGCACCAGAAACGCCTGCGGTCAGATAGATAGCCATTGCTACCCCCAGACCCCAGATGATACTGATTTCCCACTGACCAAAAGTAGCACCAGCTACTTTGAGTGCAGCGACACAGCCCACACCGAAGAAAATCAACAACCCGGTACCGAGGAATTCAGCAATGCACTGGCCTTTTAAGGTTGAGGTTTGACTCATAATCGGATCCTGAAGAGAGTTTAATGTTTATTGTGTGCGAGAAGGTCACTGACATCCCCGGAGCCGGTAGGCACACTGTTAATTTATCGTTAACGCTCAAAAACGAGAAATATCGAAATTAAAATGTGTGTACTGCATCAACAAAATGAGCGTTTTCGCGCCATTGTGCGGTATTTGTTATACAAAAATAGTGTGAGCTGAATCATTTCACTGATCAATCTGTTAACACTTAAGAGTTATGACAGTCATGTCACCAGGAGAAAGACTAAAAGTGTTGCAAACCGCAATCTGCGCGGGATGCCGCTGGACAGCGATGACGCGGCTTCATACAATCGGTGTTAAGTAGAGTGCGCTCGTTTTTATTAAGGCGTCGCCGGTTATCGGGACGAGGATTTTTATCCATCAACGCCTTGCAATTCAGGAGAGGTATGACGATGTCATTAGAAGTGTTTGAGAAACTGGAAGCAAAAGTACAGCAGGCGATTGATACCATCACGTTGTTACAGATGGAAATCGAAGAGCTGAAAGAAAAGAACAACTCACTGTCGCAGGAAGTTCAGACTGCACAGCAGCAGCGTGAAGAGCTGGAGCGTGAGAACAACAACCTAAAAGAACAGCAGAATGGCTGGCAGGATCGTCTGCATGCCCTGCTGGGTCGTATGGAAGAAGTCTAATTACGCTTCATCTTTCGTGCCGTAGCTGCGTTGGCTGCGCTCAGTTACCCCAGTCACGTAGTTAAGTTACTACGCTCCTGGGGATACCTTCGTTTGCCGCCTTGCTACAACACGAAACCTCTTGCGTAATCGTTCCTGTGTAGGCCGGATAAGGCGTAAGCCGTCATCCGGCAATACAATCGTTTTACCGCAACACAACGTTAATTTCAGGCATTCAAACCCCCATCTACGTCCAGACCGGTGCCGGAAATCTGCCCAGCCGCTGGGCTTGCCAGAAACGTCACTGCCGCTGCAACATCCTCCGGTGTTCCGTAATGCCCTGTCGCAATAAGCTGTCGTTGGGATTCTGCCTGCTCGCCATCTGCCGGGTTCATATCACTGTCCGTTGGGCCGGGATGGACAAGATTAACGGTAATGCCTCGTGGGCCGAGATCACGAGCCAGGCCACGGGTTAGCGAGTTGAGCGCTGATTTAGTCATCGCGTAGACGGCAATCCCCGGCTGGGCGACGCGGTTGGCAAGACAACTGCCAATATTGATGATTCGCCCACCTTCAGGGAGATGCGGTAGCGCGGCCTGTATGGCAACTACCACGCCACGGATGTTCACGTTAATCAATGCGTCGATGTCTTCCAGTGACAGCGACTCCAGCGGGCCGCCGCGTGCGATCCCTGCGTTGTTGACCAGGATATCCAGTCCTCCGAGTGACTGTACCGTGCGGTTTACAGCATTCTGAATCGCCTGAGCGTCTGCACTGTTTGCCTGAATCGCCTCACCATGGCGGCCAAGTGCTGTAATTTCATCGGCAACGGCCTGGGCTTTCTCCGCAGATTTTTCATAGGTTATAACAACATCAGCACCGGCTTTCGCCAGCGACAGTGCAATGGCGCGCCCTAATCCACGACTGGCTCCGGTGACCAGCGCTTTTTTACCTGTCAGATCGATATGCATGATGACCTCGTGATGAGAGTGATGAGATTCATCATTAGGTATAGAGAGAGTTTTTTCTTCGTCAATGCGCTGGATGGGGGAATCGGAAGGGTGGTGTGGCAAAAAAAAAGCCAGTCAGTTGTTTAACCGACTGGCATCACACCGAATTGCGGTGTTTTCTTTACTCGATATCAAGCGGGTCTTCGGAGAGGATTATCCCGGTGTTGTCGGCGTACAGGTGGTCGCCAGAGAAGAACGTTACACCGCCAAAGTTGACGCGTACATCGCTTTCTCCAATACCTTCCCCTGCGGCACCGACCGGAATGGCGGCAATCGCCTGAATACCGATATCCAGTTCTTCCAGATCGTCTACCTGACGGACTGAGCCGTAGATGACCAGACCTTCCCATTCATTCTGTACGGCCAGTCGAGCCAGTTCGGCATCGACCAGCGCACGACGGACAGAACCACCGCCATCGACCAGCAGAATGCGACCACGGCCGTTTTGTTCGAGCAGATCGTACAGCAACCCGTTGTCCTCGAAACATTTTACCGTGATGATTTGTCCGCCAAACGACGACCGTCCTCCAAAGTTAGAGAACAGTGGTTCCACGACGTTGACATCTTCCTGATAGATGTCACAAAGCTCGGATGTATCGTATTTCATAGGCTCAACGTTCAGTTGCTGCGAGAATTTTTAGTATATCGCGCTATGTGTACTGTTGGCAAAATCATCAATTGTTAATTGATATTTGTCAGTTAAAGAGACCACTGACTTAAGAAAATTCCAACGACAAACAGCAGGTTAGTTAACAATGCCGCTTTTACGGTGCGTTCCAGCATTGGGCGCATTGCCGCAGGATCCATCTCACGCATCACGTATCGCGCCTGTTTAATCAGCAGCGGAGCGGCGAGGATAAACAGCCATCCCCACAGGCTTTGCAGTGAGAACAGGTTAAACAGGGCCAGGCAGACCAGTGTGCCCATCAGCAGACAGGCGTGGTAGCGGCGGGCATTGACAGCGCCTAAACGCACGACCAGTGTGTTCTTGCCGTTCTCTCTGTCGCTGTTGATATCGCGCAGATTGTTGACGTTGAGCACGGCAGTTGCCAGCAGGCCGCAGGCGGTAGCAGGCAGAATGAGCGCCGGAATCAACGTATGCGCCTGCAGATACCAGCTTCCCATAACGCTCAGCCAGCCGAAGAACACCAGCACGGAAATATCGCCCAGACCGATATATCCGTAAGGGCGATTGCCTACGGTATAGGTGATTGCGGCGATGATCGACAGGCCGCCGAGCACCAGGAAGCCGACAAAATCTGCCAGCGTGTGGCAGGCCACAGCAACCAGGGCCAGACCGGACAGGCAGATCAAGACCACGGTGACGATCAGCGCCCGCTTCATCTGCTGTTGGGTGATGACCCCTTTTTGCATACCGCGCAGCGGTCCTATGCGGTCGGGCTTGTCGCTGCCTTTGACGGCATCGCCATAGTCGTTAGCGAGATTGGACAGAATTTGCAGTAATCCCGCCGTAATCAATGCCAGCAGAGCAACCAGCGGATTGAAGTATCCTTGCCACCATGCTAATGCCGTACCGACGATGATCGCCGCGAAGGCGAGCGGTAAGGTCTTAGGTCGTAAACTTTCCAGCCAGGCTTGTGAGCGGCTAATTTGTTGTTGTTCAGTCATATTTAGCGCCAATAAAAATGGGGCTTTATCAGCCCCATCAACAGTGATGAAAATGCATTGAACGCGATTATAGGATAAAACGGCTCAGATCTTCATCTGCGACCAGCGCATCCAGATGTTTGCTCACATATTCGGCATCAATTGTGATGCTTTGGCCGTTCAAATCGCTCGCATCATAGGAAATATCTTCCATCAGACGTTCCAGAACGGTATGCAGACGACGTGCACCGATGTTTTCGGTGGTTTCGTTAACCTGCCAGGCCGCTTCGGCAATGCGTTTAATACCGGATTCAGTGAAGTTGATGTCCACACCTTCAGTCGCCATCAGCGCTTTGTACTGCACGGTGATGGAGGCATTCGGTTCAGTAAGGATACGCTCAAAATCGCTGGTGGTCAGCGCCTGCAGCTCGACACGAATCGGCAGACGACCCTGCAGTTCTGGGATCAGGTCAGACGGTTTCGCCACCTGGAATGCGCCAGAGGCGATAAACAGAATATGATCTGTTTTCACCATACCGTGCTTGGTGGACACCGTGCAGCCTTCAACCAGCGGCAGCAGGTCGCGCTGTACGCCTTCGCGGGACACGTCCGGGCCGGAGGATTCACCGCGTTTACAGATTTTGTCGATTTCGTCGATAAACACGATCCCGTGCTGCTCAACGGCGTCGATAGCTTCTTGTTTCAGCTCTTCCGGGTTCACCAGTTTGGCCGCTTCTTCTTCAATCAGCAGTTTCATCGCGTCTTTGATTTTCAGCTTACGCGGTTTTTGCTTCTGACCGCCCAGGTTCTGGAACATGGACTGCAGCTGGCTGGTCATCTCTTCCATTCCCGGAGGTGCCATAATTTCAACGCCCATCGGTGCGGCCGCGAGATCGATTTCGATCTCTTTATCATCCAGCTGGCCTTCACGCAGTTTTTTACGGAACGCCTGACGCGCTGCAGAAGGTTCCTGCGGCTGTTCAGACTGTCCCCAGTTATTTTTAGCCGGTGGGATCAGCACGTCGAGAATGCGCTCTTCCGCCATCTCTTCAGCGCGGAAGCGGTTTTTCTCGATTGCCTGAACGCGAACCATCTTAATGGCAGCATCGGTCAGATCGCGGATGATTGAGTCAACTTCTTTACCAACATAGCCAACTTCGGTGAATTTGGTTGCTTCAACTTTGATGAACGGCGCGTTGGCCAGTTTTGCCAGGCGACGGGCGATTTCGGTTTTACCGACGCCGGTCGGGCCAATCATCAGAATGTTTTTCGGCGTGACTTCATGGCGCAACTCTTCGTTGAGCTGCATACGACGCCAGCGGTTACGCAGGGCAATCGCCACGGAACGCTTAGCGTTATCCTGGCCGATGATGTGTTTGTTCAGTTCGCTGACAATTTCGCGTGGAGTCATTTCAGACATGGGGGATCCTTACGCTTTGGAGTTCAATTCTTCGATGGTATGGAAGTGGTTGGTATAAATGCAGATATCCCCTGCAATATCCAACGCTTTCTCAGCAATCTCGCGTGCGCCAAGCTCGGTGTTTTCCAGCAGAGCGCGTGCAGCAGCCTGGGCGTAGGGACCGCCGGAGCCGATGGCAATCAGATCGTTTTCTGGCTGGATGACGTCGCCGTTACCGGTGATGATGAGCGATGCCGTTTCATCTGCGACGGCCAGCAGCGCTTCGAGTTTGCGCAGCATACGGTCTGTACGCCAGTCTTTTGCCAGTTCAACGGCAGCCTTCACCAGGTGGCCCTGGTGC
The DNA here is from genome assembly GCF_030333935.1 of Citrobacter sp. Cf125. Taxonomy (NCBI): domain Bacteria; kingdom Pseudomonadati; phylum Pseudomonadota; class Gammaproteobacteria; order Enterobacterales; family Enterobacteriaceae; genus Citrobacter; species Citrobacter sp. Cf125. The sequence goes on from NZ_JAOWEY010000017.1 coordinate 82,491, forward strand.
ATTTCCAGCTTGCGTTCAAACAGTTCAAACAGCGTGAATGCATCCGCAGTACCGCCCGCAAAGCCCGCGATGACTTTGTCGTTGTACAGACGGCGGACTTTCTTCACGTTGCCTTTCATTACGGTGTTACCCAGTGTGGCCTGACCATCACCGGCGATTACCACATGGCCGTTACGGCGTACGCTTACTATTGTTGTCACGAGCAGACCCCTTGGTTACAAATGCAATGTACAGGCCCCGCACAGTGTGCGGGGCGTAATGCAAGTATAGATGGGGGGGATTTTGGGGGTTTCAACCCCCAGTGGCGAGTCGAATGCAGTTTGTGTGACCAGCCACCTTCAGGCGGCTGATGGTGTTGTCGGCATTCTCTTTGCCTTTGACCGGACCAATGACCACGCGATTCCAGCCGTTATTGGTGGTAATACGCGAGTTGAACCCTTCAAAGGCCAGCTGCGCGCGCACGGTTTCTGCCTGCTCAGCGCCTTTAAATGACCCGCACTGAACCATCCAGCGGCGTTCATCTTTTTTCTCCGCCGTCTGTTTTGGCGGCTGCGTTTCATTCGTTATTGGCGCGGCCGGTTGCGTTTTCGGCTGAGCGGCGGTGGTATGCGCAGGCGTTTGCAGCAAATCCTGATACGGCTGTTGCGCCGCCGGTTTTGGCTGTGCTTTCGGCTGCTGTACCGGCGCGGTTTGCGCCGTACGCGTTTGCGGCTGCTGGTAAGGCTGTTCCGCTACCCGTGGTTGCGTGCGCGGCTGTTGAGCCTGCTGCTGCGTGTTGGCCCATTGCTGTTGCTGTACCTGACGCTGGCGCTGCAACGTTTGCTGACGCTGTTCAGGCGTTTGTTCGTTCCACGGCACTTCGTTGAGCTGCGTTGGCTGTTGACGCATATCAGCCTGCATTTGCGCCAATAGCTGGCGCTGCTCATTGGTTAGCTGATCGGCGTTCAGCACCTCGCCGCCGGCAGACGGTTCGGTAGGCGCACGTACGCCAGGCTGACGGCTTTCCAGCTCTTTAATGTATCGCCAGCGCTCTTCCGGTTTTGGCGGGATGCCATTACCGGTGACTTTCTGGTTTTGCAGCGTTTCGGACTCTTCTTTCTTGTGATGCGTAATGAAGTACAGACCACCGATAAAGGTCACGAGTACGGCTGCAGCAATAGCAACCATTGCGGGCGATACCGCAGGCGTATTGCGTTGTTTTTTCCGTGATGTGCTCTTCTTGCGCCGCGAAGGTGCCGGTTGGCCGCGACGTACATAATCTCGTTGTGCCACTATCGTTTCGCTGTATTTATTCGTTCGTCAGCCCGCCATGTTACTTAAGCGGCGGGCCTTTGACCAGACAGGGGAGTCCGAAAGCACTTTACTTTACGTCAGTGCCCGGGTAGTGCCCCGAATAATAAGCTCGCAGTCCAGTAATCGTGAGCCACTGCTGACGTTCTGTCCTTGTAATTGATCGAGCAGTAACAGCATAGCTTCACGTCCGATATCGAAACGCGGCTGTGCGACGGTTGTCAGGGGTGGATCACAAAATTCCGCGAGCGAAATGTTATCGAAGCCGATAATCGATAAATCGTCGGGCACCTTCAGACCCTGACGTTTGGCGTAAGAGAGGGCGCCAAGCGCCATGACATCGCTGTGACAAAAGACCGCGGTAGGCGGCTGTGGTAGCGCCAGGAGCTGTTTAAGCGCATTGGCTCCCGCTTCATAGGTAAAGTCACCGCGCGCGATGAAATGCGGATCGACAGTAATTCCGCTGCGACGTAGTGCCTGAACGTAACCTTGCAGACGATAATGGCACAGCGGCATATCTTCGGGCCCGGCGATACAGCCAATGCGTTTGTGCCCCAGTTCCAGCAGATAGTTCATCGCGTTGAAGGCGGCGGTGAGGTTATCAATGTGCACGGTGGGCAGTTCCAGCTCTGGCGCGAACTCGTTGGACATAACCATCGGTGGCAAGTTGCGTTGCTCTTCCACGCTGGCATCAAACGGCAGGCGCGAGCTGAGCAGCACCATGCCATCGATCTGCTTGGTAATTATGAGGTTGAGGAAGGTCTTTTCCTGCTGGTTCTGGTGCGCGCAATCGCCGATAAGCACCAGATATCCCTGTTCTGCGGCGGTGACTTCGATGCCACGAATCACTTCGCTAAAAAATGGATCGCAGATATCCGGCACAATCACCAGAATGGTACGCGATTCATTACGCTTAACGTTACGTCCCATTGATTGGGGTAAATATCCCACTTCAAGCGCTGCCTGCTCAACCTTGTTACGGGTTGACTGCGAGACTTTGTCTGGGTTCATTAATGCGCGGGATACGGTTGCCGTTGAGACTTTCGCCTTCAGAGCAACATCTTTCATCGTAGCGGCGGCAACCTGCTTATTCGGTTTCACTCTTTCTCCTCGCCAGAGAGCTGCTGGCACAGACTCGTCCTTGAATAGCCTTCATCTGAAACATTTTTATCAGATAGTGAATGGAAGCGGTTACAGAATTTTCATAAAAAGTGTGATGGATATTTAATTTTACGATCCGCCTCGCATCGTGAGGGATTATCCCTCGATGGGATCGACATCCAGCACCCATTTAACCTTACGTGCATCGGGTAACGTATTAATCAGCGCCAGCGTTCCGCTGACGATATGCTGCAGGCGAATTCGCGACGGGTGCTGCAACAAAATTTGCCAGCGATAGCGACCGCCACGTTTGGGCGCCAGGGCGGGAACTGGGCCTAACACCCACAGTTTTTCATCGGCCAGTGGACTAGCCTGAATCAGATTTCGTAACTGCTGTAAGAACATCGGCGCATGCTGGTTGTTGTGATCTTCTGCCCGCACGATCACATGGCTGGTCCATGGGGGAAGCTGGAGCGTTTGTCGCTCTGCCAGCGCCTGCTCGGCAAAGGCGTCATACCCTTTATACAGCAAGGTTTGCAGCAGCGGATGTTCAGGGTGGTGCGTTTGCAGTACCACTTCGCCCTGCTTCCCGGCGCGGCCGGCACGCCCGGAAACCTGCGTGTAGAGCTGGGCGAAGCGTTCTGCCGACCGGAAATCTGCGGAGAACAGCGCGCCGTCAACGTCCAGCAGCGCCACCAGGGTGACGTCCGGGAAATGGTGGCCTTTCGCCAGCATTTGCGTGCCGATCAGGATTCGCGCGCCGCCGCGATGCACTTCTGCCAGATGCTGCTCCAGCGAGCCTTTGCGGCTGGTAGTGTCGCGATCGATGCGTGAGATTGGCACGCCGGGGAAAAAAGGTGCCAGAGCCTGCTCAAGCTGTTCGGTGCCGAGTCCTACCGGAACCATGTGCGTTGAGCCGCAGGAAGGGCATTGACGCGGTATCGGACGCTGACTGTCGCAGTGATGGCAGCGCAGATGGTGTTGCGCCTGATGCAGCGTGTAGTAGTGATCGCAGCGCGGGCATTCAGCAATCCAGCCACAGTCGTGGCACAGCAGGGCAGGCGCAAAACCCCGGCGGTTTAAAAACAGGATCACCTGGTTATCCGCTTGCAGATGCTGACGCATACGGGCGATAAGCGCAGGGGCGAGCCCGGCCTGTACCTGCTGACCCTTGAGATCCAGCACGTGCTGAATGGCTGGGCGCGCATTCCCGGCACGGCGCGTCAGGCGCAACATGCGGTATTTTTTCTGCCGCACGTTGCACAGCGTTTCCAGCGCAGGGGTGGCTGAGCCGAGAATGATGGGAATTTGTTCGCTATGGGCGCGATAAACCGCGAGGTCGCGCGCATGATAACGCCAGCCTTCCTGCTGTTTATAAGAGCTGTCGTGCTCTTCGTCGATGACAATCAAGCCCAGATTTTTAAACGGCGTAAACAGCGACGAGCGCGTGCCGATAACAATTGCCGCTTCGCCATTTTTCGCCTTCAGCCATGCCGAAAGACGTTCACTGTCATTTAAACCCGAGTGCAGAACTTCGACCGGCGCATTGAAGCGTTCGCGAAAACGGGCAATAGTTTGCGGCGTCAGGCCAATCTCCGGCACCATTACCAGCGCCTGTTTGCCCTGGGCGAGCACATTTTCCAGTACGCTTAAATAGACCTCTGTTTTGCCCGATCCTGTCACGCCCGCTAATAGCCAGGCGCTAAAACTGTCAGATGCGCTGTGGATCGCCCCGACGGCGGTGGCCTGTTCGGTATTCAGCCGCAGACGCTCACCGGAAACCGCGTAGTGCGTACGCCAGTCGCTAAAGCCTGGCGTTTCGCTCGCAAGCTCGCACAGCCCTTTTTTCCGCAGTGCCTGTAATGAGGCGTCATTAAATTCCAGTTCAGCCACCTGGTCGCGCCAGATTTTTCCCTGGCGTAGCGCAGCCAGCGCCTGTTGCTGCTTGGGAGAACGCTTCAGGCTGTTGAGGTCAATAACCTGGCCTTCTTCAGTGGCAAACCAGTACCACATGGGCGCGTTTGTCGCCGGACGTCCCTGGCGCAGTAAAATTGGCAGAGCGTGAAACAGTACGTCACCGATAGGATGATGATAATAATCCGCCGCCCACAACAGCAGACGCCAGACAGAGGTTGAGTAGACCGGTTCGCTGTCCAGCACTTCGAGAACGGCTTTCAATTCGCTCCGCGGTAGTTCACTGTGCTCGCTGACGGACAGGACGATACCCACGCGCTCCTGCTGCTTGCCAAAAGGCACGCGTACACGACACCCGGCTTTGGCGCTCAAGCCTTCCGGCAGGAGGTAGTCAAAGGTGCGAGGTAGCGGAACAGGTAAGGCAACGTGCGCAACGGGCATTGAATCATCCTGACTTGAAATCTGGCGGGTTAGTATACACATTAGTGGAGGGTAGAATGCGGATCAGTTTGCATGAGCAGGTTAATTTCTGTATGATTCGCCGCCTTTGATACAAATTTGTATCACTGACCTATACTATTAACATCGCGTGGTGTCTGGCGTTAGGGCTGGAAGAGCGACGCGGCCTTAAACCGAGGTTTTCCCATGAAAAAAGATATTCACCCGAAATACGAAGAAATTACTGCAAACTGCTCTTGCGGTAACGTCATTAAAATCCGCTCTACTGTCGGTCACGATCTGAACCTCGACGTGTGCAGCAAGTGCCACCCGTTCTATACTGGCAAGCAGCGTGATGTTGCTACCGGTGGCCGTGTTGATCGCTTCAACAAGCGTTTCAGCATCCCAGGCAGCAAGTAAGTTCAGCTGTCAGAAAAAAGCGCCTTATGGCGCTTTTTTTGTATCTGCGCTTGAAGACTAAAATTTATATTGATGTGTTGAATAGTGTTTTTTGTTTAATAAATGAAACATCGTTTTTGTTTTTTAGGTAAAATGTTTCTACTGGTGATCTGCGTCATTTTTATCTTCTGATTTCTGCCACTCATGCCAATTGTTGGCAAAATACCAAAGGTTTCTGCTTTCTTTCTAAAATACACTTTCGTGGAAATATAAAATTATTCTGAATCCTTCATCGTTTCCCATTAATGGACGGGACGAGATGGGTAATTTCCGTTGTTGAGTGTGAAGAGGGATTGTCATGAAATTTAAATCTGCGTTATTACTGATTCCATTATTCTCTGCGGCCGCACAAGCGGGTTATGTTGATTACCGGCATGAATATTATGACGATGGGCGTAATTACGATCGTGTTTATATGTCTCACCGTTTTGCGACTGGTTTTGGTGTCGCAGTCGAAGCCATTTCACGTTCCGAAGATACGCAATCTAATGATGCGTGGAATAATATGGAAAGTAATGGCAACGAGTATACTGCAAGCTACCAGTTTACCTGGCGGGATCTTATCTGGCAGCCAGGTATTGCGATCGAAACGGGCGATAACATCACGATTTATAAACCTTATATCCGCGTGCAGTACAACATTAACGACAGCTGGTGGACCGCGTTCCGCTATCGTCAGGAGTACATGCGCAGAAACACTGACGGCAAAGATGACCGCATGGTCTATCGTCCGGAAGCTTGGCTTGGTTATAACGTCAATGACTGGATGTTTGAGTTAAATGGTATTTATAAAATTGCCGATAGCGAAGATTTATATAACAACCGGAAAGATGATTATGAATATAACTTCCGCGTGGCGTATAAACTAGGCTCCTGGGTTCCATTTGTTGAGGTTGGTAACGTTTCCTCGGGTTATAACACAACAACGACAGACGATCGTCAGACCCGTTATCGTGTCGGTCTTGGTTATAACTTCTAACCGGTAATAGCTTTCATATCGACTGATTACATCGATAAGCATAGTTTGTGTGAATAATATGTCTAAGGAGTTGATATCATGTCTAATGATGGAACTATTATCGGAAATAATGAACCCACTGCCGTCAGACCTTTCGGAATTCGAGATAAAATTGGTTATTTATGTGGTGACCTCGGAACCTGTTTTATTCTTGGCTTAGTTAATAGTTTTTTAATGATTTATTACACTAACGTCCTCGGTATTTCCGGCGTTATTGTTGGCTCACTCTATTTTGTGACCAAACTCTTTGATGCGTTCGTTGATGTTGGTGTAGGACGCTTATGCGATACCTCTAAATTGACGGTACATGGACGTTTTAACCCGTGGGTGCGTCGCATGAAGTATCCATTTTGCATCATTGCAGTTGTCCTGTTTCTGCCGTTTGTAAATGATTTTTCTTATACGGCGAAAATTATTTACATCTGTTGCTCCTATTTCATTTACGGTTCGCTGTTATCGACCGTGAGTATTCCGTACGGCGCTATGTCTGCGGCGATTAGCTCGAATCCGGATGATCGTGTCTCGCTGTCAACCTGGCGCAGCGTTGGGTCAGCTATCGGCGGTGGGGCAACTGGCTTTTTCATTCCGATCCTGATGTACACCACCCTGGTGGACGGAAGCCAGGTGATTTCCGGGCAACACTTCTTCTGGATTTCCATTGGTTGCGCAGTGCTGGGCTTTATCTTTTTATCCTTGACCTGTCAGTTAACGACCGAACGCGTGCGCGTGGAGAGAAAAGAGAGCATGCCCGTTTCGGTGTTGCTGAAGGGACTGGCACGCAATAAGGCGCTGATTGTTTTAGTGGTTGTGGATTTGCTGATTGTGATTAATCAGGGATTGTCCGGTACCAATATGACTTACCTGTTTAATGACTATTTCCACAATAAAGAGGCGATGTCAGTCGCGTTGCTGTTTACCTTTGGTTCCCTGGTTTTGCTGGCACCATCGGCATCCTGGCTCACGAAGCGGTTTGGTAAAAAAGAGGCCAGCGTCGGCGCGCTACTCTTTGCAGTAGCGATGTATTTGATTATGTACTTCATCCACATTACCGACGCGAAAGTCTATTTGGTTTTCCTGTTCCTGGCGACGTTGGGGGCCGGACTATTCAACCTGATGATTTGGGCGTTTATGACCGATGTTTGTGATTATCACCAGTATGTCACCGGCGATCGCGAGGATGGTACCGTCTATGGTGTGAACTTCTTTGCCCGCAAGGTTGGTCAGGCGTGTGCAGGGGCCATTGGCGGCTTTATGTTGGCCATCATTGGTTATCAATCATCGTCAACAGGTGGCGCTGTGCAAACCAGCATTGTGCAGGAAAATATTTATACGATGGCGAATCTCTTGCCGGCACTATGCCTGTTTTTGGCGGCGGTCATTCTGATTTATTTCTATCCATTAAACCGTACGGAAACGCTCAAAATGGAAGAAACATTGAATAAACTTAATGGTATCAGTAAGTAACATAGCGAGAATCGGCGGGAGCAATCCCGCCTTTTCTCATCTGTTCTAACAATCAGTATTCCCACGTTTCCGGGTTGATACCCAGTTCACGCATGATTACCTTTGCTTCTTCCGGGATTTCATCACTGCGCTCTTTACGCAGGTCTTCATCGTTGGGTAATGGTTGCCCGGTAAAAGCATGCAGAAACGCTTCACACAGCAGTTCGCTGTTGGTGGCGTGGCGCAGGTTGTTCACCTGACGACGCGTGCGTTCATCGGTAAGGATTTTTAACACCTTCAGAGGAATGGAAACCGTAATTTTTTTGACTTGCTCACTCTTCTTACCGTGCTCAGCGTATGGGCTGATATATTCGCCGCTCCATTCAGCCATGAGATACCTAATCCTCTTTGTCATTAATATTGAGGCCAGAACCTGAGCCCGGACCATAATTGTGCGTAGTTTATCGTAGTGGCGCGGCCCTGACACGAAGTAGCCGACGCAGATGTACGCTAATGCATATAATTTTAACGGCTATTTCCAGTTTGCTCAATCTATACGCAAAGAAGTTTAGATGTCCAGATGTATTGACGGCTATAGTAACAATGATTACTCTGGTGCCTGACTTTTCACCGACTCAGCCAGGATCTTCTCAATATGACGCGTAAACAGGCCACCATCGCAGTGCGTAGCGGGTTAAATGACGACGAACAGTACGGTTGCGTTGTCCCGCCGATTCACCTCTCCAGCACCTATAACTTTACCGGATTTAATGAACCTCGTGCTCATGACTATTCGCGTCGCGGCAACCCAACGCGTGATGTCGTTCAACGTGCGCTGGCGGAACTGGAAGGTGGTGCAGGTGCTGTACTGACCAATACTGGCATGTCGGCGATTCATTTGGTGACCACTGTCTTCCTTAAGCCTGGCGATCTGCTGGTTGCACCGCACGACTGCTACGGCGGGAGCTATCGACTGTTTGACAGTCTGGCAAAACGTGGCTGTTATCGCGTACTGTTTGTCGATCAAGGCGATGAACAGGCGTTGCAGGCGGCGCTGGCAGAAAAACCGAAGCTGGTGCTGGTAGAAAGCCCAAGCAACCCGCTGCTGCGCGTGGTGGATATTGCGAAAATCTGCCGGCTGGCGCGCGACGCTGGCGCGGTCAGCGTGGTCGACAACACTTTTTTAAGCCCGGCACTGCAAAATCCACTGGCATTAGGCGCCGATCTGGTGTTGCATTCATGCACGAAATATTTAAACGGTCACTCAGACGTGGTGGCTGGTGTGGTTATAGCCAAAGATCCGGAGACGGTCACTGAACTGGCATGGTGGGCGAATAATATTGGTGTGACCGGCGGCGCGTTTGATAGTTATCTGCTGTTGCGCGGCCTGCGTACTTTGTCTCCTCGTATGGAGGTGGCGCAACGTAATGCTCAGGCGATAGTCGATTATCTGCAAACTCAGCCGCTGGTGAAAAAATTGTATCACCCGTCATTGCCGGATAATCAGGGCCATGAGATTGCTGCGCGTCAGCAAAAAGGCTTTGGCGCGATGTTAAGTTTTGAACTGGATGGCGATGAGCAAACGCTGCGCCGTTTCCTCGGCGGGTTGTCATTGTTTACGCTGGCGGAATCGTTAGGGGGCGTTGAAAGTCTGATCTCCCACGCCGCAACTATGACACACGCGGGCATGGCACCAGAAGCGCGTGCTGCTGCCGGAATTTCCGAAACGCTGCTGCGTATCTCCACCGGTATTGAAGATGGCGAAGATTTAATTGCCGACCTGGAAAATGGCTTCCGGGCTGCAAACAAGGGGTAAACATGAGTGTGATTGCGCAGGCAGGGGCGAAGGGTCGTCAACTGCACAAATTTGGTGGTAGTAGTCTGGCAGACGTGAAATGTTATCTGCGTGTCGCAGGCATTATGGCGGATTACTCGCAGCCTGATGACATGATGGTTGTTTCAGCCGCAGGCAGTACCACTAACCAGTTGATTAGCTGGCTGAAATTAAGCCAGACCGATCGCCTTTCTGCGCATCAGGTTCAACAGGCGTTACGTCGCTATCAAAGTGAGCTTATCAGCGGTTTGTTACCTCCCGAGGTGGCGGATGGACTGATTGGCGCGTTTATTCACGATCTGGAACGCCTGGCCGGGTTACTCGACAGCGGCGTGAACGATGCCGTCTATGCTGAGGTTGTTGGGCATGGTGAGGTATGGTCCGCGCGTTTGATGTCTGCCGTCCTTAATCAACAGGGGCTGGAGTCAGCCTGGCTGGATGCGCGCGATTTTTTACGTGCTGAACGCGGTGCCCAGCCGCAGGTAGATGAAGGTCTTTCTTACCCATTACTGCAGCAACTGTTGGCGCAGCATCCGGGTAAACGCCTGGTGGTTACCGGCTTTATTAGCCGCAGCAATGCCGGTGAAACAGTGCTACTGGGGCGTAACGGTTCTGACTACTCGGCGACGCAGGTTGGTGCGTTGGCGGGCGTTTCCCGAGTAACCATCTGGAGCGATGTCGCCGGGGTTTACAGCGCGGATCCGCGTAAAGTAAAAGACGCCTGTTTGCTGCCGCTGTTGCGTCTGGATGAAGCCAGCGAGCTGGCGCGTCTGGCGGCACCGGTTCTCCATGCCCGTACCTTACAGCCGGTTTCCGGTAGCGATATCGATCTCCAGTTGCGTTGTAGCTATACCCCAGAGCAGGGTTCAACGCGTATTGAGCGAGTACTGGCCTCCGGTACCGGGGCGCGTATTGTGACCAGTCATGATGACGTCTGCCTGATTGAGTTTCTGGTTCCGACTGGCCAGGATTTTAAGCTGGCTTATAAAGAGATTGACCAGGTTTTAAAACGTAGCCAGGTGCGTCCGCTGGCAGTGGGCGTGCATCCTGACCGCCAGCTATTGCAATTTTGCTACACCTCCGAAGTCGCTGACAGCGCGCTGAAAATTCTGGATGAAGCTGGCCTGCTAGGCGAGCTGCGTCTGCGCCAGGGGCTGGCGCTGGTGGCGATGGTCGGGGCGGGCGTCACCCGTAATCCGCTGCACTGCCACCGTTTCTGGCAACAGTTGAAAGGTCAGCCGGTTGAATTCACCTGGCAGTCGGAAGAGGGCATCAGCCTGGTCGCGGTACTGCGTACTGGGCCAACGGAGAGCCTGATTCAGGGTCTGCATCAGTCAATCTTCCGTGCTGAAAAACGCATTGGTCTGGTGTTGTTTGGCAAAGGCAACATTGGGTCGCGCTGGCTGGAGCTGTTCGCTCGCGAGCAGAGCACGCTCTCGGCGCGTACCGGATTAGAGTTTGTGCTGGCGGGTGTGGTTGATAGCCGTCGTAGCCTGCTGAATTACGAAGGGCTGGATGCCAGCCGCGCGTTAGCTTTCTTTGATGACGAGGCGGTAGAGCAGGATGAAGAGTCTCTATTCCTGTGGATGCGTGCTCACCCGTATGATGATTTAGTGGTGCTGGATGTGACCGCGAGCGAGCAACTGGCGGATCAGTATCTGGATTTTGCCAGCCATGGTTTCCACGTCATCAGCGCCAACAAACTGGCCGGGGCGAGCAGCAGTAATAATTACCGCCAGATTCATGACGCTTTCGAAAAAACGGGTCGCCACTGGTTATATAACGCCACCGTGGGTGCAGGTTTGCCGATCAACCATACCGTGCGCGATCTGATTGATAGTGGCGATACCATTTTGTCGATCAGCGGGATCTTCTCCGGCACGTTGTCGTGGTTGTTCCTGCAATTTGATGGCACGGTCCCATTCACCGATCTGGTGGATCAGGCATGGCAACAGGGTCTGACTGAACCCGATCCGCGCGTAGATCTTTCCGGCAAAGATGTGATGCGTAAGCTGGTGATTCTGGCGCGTGAAGCGGGTTACGACATCGAACCGGACCAGGTTCGCGTGGAATCGCTGGTGCCTGCGCATTGTGAAGAAGGCTCTATTGACCATTTCTTTGAGAATGGCGATGAGCTGAACGAGCAGATGGTGCAGCGTCTGGAAGCGGCGCGTGAAATGGGGCTGGTGCTGCGCTATGTGGCGCGTTTTGATGCTAACGGCAAAGCTCGCGTTGGTGTTGAAGCGGTTCGCCCTGAACACCCGCTGGCGGCGCTGTTGCCGTGCGATAACGTATTCGCCATAGAGAGCCGCTGGTATCGCGATAACCCGCTGGTGATCCGTGGACCGGGCGCGGGCCGTGACGTCACCGCTGGGGCGATTCAGTCTGACATCAACCGTTTAGCGCAGTTGCTGTAATTTGCGTTGCCGGGTGGTGTTTACGCTTACCCGGCCTACATATGGCATGAACCGTAGGCCCGGTAAGCGGCAGTGCCACCGGGCAAATCGCGCTGGGTGATCAGGGTGTTGTATTGCTCCGCCAGCGTCCTTATCGTCTGAAACACCGAATGAGCCGAGTAACGGGCGCTATCCCGAAACTCCGCCTGCTGCTGTAACCAGGCGAGAAAATGGTGGCCTGCCGCCAGTGTGATTGACGCCCCTTTTTCAACCTGACCCTCCGTTAACAGACACACCATTTTGCGTGTGTCGCCTTGTTGCCAAATTTGCCACTGGTTTTGCCACCACCCCTGCCAGGTTTTACCCAGCAATCGCCAGGGCAGTGTGCACTTATCGCTAGTGATCTCTTCATCAATAAACCAAAGCGAAGCGTGATGATCGCGATATTGCTGCGCCCATGCGGTAATCGCCGCGCCGCGCAGAAAACATTCGTGGGCAATAATGTGCGTTTTTACCTCAGGCCAGAGATGGCTCAGTATGCGGAAATGTCCGTGCGCGGTAATGACCGGGCGTAAAACTGCGCCGTTGGCATTTCGTTTGAGCATGGCACTGCCGTACTGGATTTCATCAAACTGGCTGCGGCGTAAAAACAGGGTTTCCCTCTGTCTTACTCGTTCAACGATATCGTCATGAATGACCGTAGGTTCAACGTTGTTACGCCAGCGGTATCGTAATGTATCCCCTACGAGATGGGGCGTGAAATTACTGGAAATATGCAAAATATTGCCGCGAATAGCGTCAAAACTGAGTAATACATAAAGTTTCTGGTCGGTGCAGGCTCCCTGAAAAGGGACGATTAAGGGAACCGTCGCTATTTGTTCTGGTGGAACAATGGTGGTGAGTGGCTGCTGCTTTGGTGTCCAGACTTGTTTGCAGCTCCGGCACTGAACGCGTTGGCTGCCCTGAGGATTATGCCCATAGAGGATGGTTTCCCGCTGATAACATCGTGGGCAAAAATGACCGCTTTGGGCGGCAAAATCCGTTAAATATGCTGACAACCACCCACCAAACTGTTCCTCATTAAACAGCGGGGGATAGCTGCCGCATGCCCGGCAATGCAGCGCAGCATAACCCAACCGATACTCGGGCCAGCTGTAATCTGGTGAGCTGGCCAGCCCCAGATTTTTACAGCCGAAGGACTTACAGCAATTGATGGTGAACAGTGACGTCATCGTATTACCAACGATTTTTAATGGTCGTTGATTTTGACCCGCGACTATCACCAGCGGATGTGAGTGTTCTCACATAAAAAAACCTTTCAGAACGTAACGTAGCGATTCTTTATATGACTGAAAGGGATTGATTATGAAGTTAAAAATGCTTGCTGTTGGTGTTCTGGTATCGTTGCCGCTTTGGGCGAGTGCCAAAGATGTCACGATTATCTATACCAACGATCTTCACGCCCACGTTGAACCTTATAAAGTCCCATGGATTGCTAATGGCACGCGTGATATTGGTGGTTGGGCTAATATCACGACGATGGTGAAGCAGGAAAAAACGAAAAATAGCGCCACCTGGTTTTTTGATGCCGGTGATTATTTTACCGGGCCGTATATCAGCAGCCTGACCAAGGGTAAGGCGATTATCGATATCATGAACACCATGAATTTTGATGCTGTCACCATGGGTAATCATGAATTCGATCACGGTTGGGATAACACGCTACTACAACTGAGTCAGGCGAAATTCCCCATCGTGCAGGGTAATATCTTTTATCAGAACAGCAGCAAAATGTTCTGGGATAAGCCTTACACCATTATTGAAAAAGATGGCGTGAAGATTGGCGTGATTGGCCTGCACGGCGTGTTTGCTTTTGATGATACGGTTTCTGCTGCGACACGTGTCGGTATTGAAGCGCGGGATGAAGTGAAGTGGTTGCAACGCTATATCGATGAGCTTAAAGGTAAAGTCGATCTCACTGTGGCGCTGATCCATGAAGGTACGCCAGCGCGTCAGTCTAGCCAGGGAAGTACAGATGTGCGCCGTGCATTGGATAAAGACATCCAGACCGCAGGTCAGGTAAAGGGGCTGGATATCCTGATTACCGGCCATGCGCATGTGGGCACGCCGGAGCCGATTAAAGTCGGTAACACTCTGATTCTTTCTACCGACAGCGGCGGTATTGATGTGGGTAAACTGGTGCTGGATTATCAGCAGAAACCGCATCAATTTACCGTGAAGAACTTCGAGCTGAAGACCATTTATGCTGATGAGTGGCAGCCAGACCCGCAGACGAAACAGGTCATTGATGGCTGGAATAAAAAGCTTGATAAGGTGGTACAACAGACGGTTGCAAACTCCCCGGTTGAGCTGACGCGTGCTTACGGTGAATCTTCTTCGTTGGGCAATCTGGCGGCGGATGCGTTGCTGGTGGCGGCAGGTAAAGATACTCAATTAGCGCTCACTAATTCGGGCGGTATCCGTAATGAAATCCCAGCAGGTGCTATCACGATTGGTGCAGTCATTAGCACCTTCCCGTTCCCCAACGAGCTGGCAACAATGGATCTCACCGGTAAACAGTTGCGTAGCCTGATGGAGCACGGCGCGGGTTTAAGCAACGGTGTATTGCAGGTGTCCAAAGGACTGGAGATGAAGTATGACAGCAGTAAACCAGTCGGTCAGCGCGTCACTGTACTAACGTTAAACGGTAAACCGATTGAGGATGCCACGGTTTATCACATAGCCACCAATAGCTTCCTGGCAGACGGCGGTGATGGTTTTACGGCATTTGCCGAAGGAAAAGCGCGAAATACCTCCGGAGGTTACTATGTCTCTAATGCTGTCGTTGACTATTTCAAGGCGGGAAATACGCTGACGGATGAGCAGCTTAAAGGCATGCGTGTGGCAGATGTGAAACCATAGTGAGCTCAGGCCAGCAGACAATCCGCTGGCCTGTTGTTTTAGCCTCTGTGAGAGGCAAACACCTCTTTCGCGGCGAACAAACCATTGAGTGCGGCAGGGAAGCCGGCATATACGGCCATCTGCATAATCACTTCAACGATCTCATCCTGCGTTAAACCAACGTGTAATGCCGCGCCAATATGCACTTTCAACTGCGGGGCGGCATTGCCCATTGCCGTTAAAGCGGCGACAGTGGCAATTTCTCGGCTGCGCAGGTCCAGACCTGGACGTGCATAGATGTCGCCAAACGGAAATTCCAGCAGGTAGCGGGCAAAATCTGGCGCGATATCCTTCAGGCTCTCAACGACGGCCTCTCCCCCTTTGCCATCTACCTGTTGCAGCATTTTCTGGCCGGTAATAAAACGTTCTGACTCCATGATTTTTCCCTCGTAGGTGTGGCGTATGGCTAGAGAATAGGGGGTGTAGAATGATTTGGATAATACCGTTTCCGTGATACCTTTTCGGTATGACAACATCGCCATTACACTCTCTGGATATTCGTCTACTGCGTTACTTTTCCGTAGTAGCGGAAGAGAACAATATGAGCCGGGCTGCGCAGCGCTTGTTTATGTCGCAACCGCCGTTGAGCCGCCACATTCGCCAGCTTGAAGATCGCCTGGGGGTCACGCTGTTTGTCCGTCATACCCGTGGATTAACGCTGACGGAGGACGGCCAGCGCGTACTTGAAATGGTACGCCCGTTGCTTGATCTCCAGGACAAAACCTACGCTGCGTTGAGTCAATTAACGCAAATCAGGGAGCCATCTCTGCGCTTAGGGCTAAGTACAGCGTTTGAACAGGGCGTTTTTGCGGCGCTTGAGTCACAGCTGACTACGCATGTGCAGAAGCGACATATTGTCCGTCATGGTTCGCCTGAACTCGCGCGTCTGGTGCGTCGTGGAAAGCTGGATGCCGCGCTGGTGGCGTTACCGCTTGAGACTTCGGGGCTTAGCGTCACACCGCTCGGCTGGCAAGAATCGTTGATCGTCGCCTTACCCGCGCTCTGGCCAGAGGCGGCGCTGCCTTCGCTCTCGTTAATGTCGCTGAGCCACCGACCGCTGTTCTGGTTCAAACGTGAACGTAACCCCGCCTTTTTTGATTACACCCGACATATTTTTAGTCATGCTGGTTACTCTCCTGCCTGTATTGAAGAACCGCTGGAACATGATGTGTTGTTGGCGCGGATCGCGCAGGGTGAAGGTCTGAGTCTGCTTCCGGCCTCTTTTTCCGCTATCCAACGTCGGGGTGTGATATTCCTGCCGCTTACCGATACCGAATTGCGTATTAGCACGGGGCTGCTGATGCTGCCTGAAAACGTAAAGAAATTAGAGTGGCTGCAGACGGTCATGGCGCAATCCCTCATCAATTCAGACTGATGTGAATTTTTTTCACGTTGACTGAGTATTCCTCACCTTTAGCGATGATTTTTGTGTTGACGCCAGCATGCTTTTCCGTCATTTTTACATCTAGACGTCTAAACGTATAGCAGTTCACAACACAACATATAACGACAAAAGATTGATGAGGTAAGGTATGAGCTTTTTTCACGCCAACCAGCGGGAAGCCCTGAATCAGAGCCTGGCAGAAGTTGCCGGTCAGATTAACGTTTCATTTGAGTTTTTCCCGCCGCGCACCAGTGAAATGGAGCAAACCCTGTGGAACTCCATCGATCGCCTGAGCAGCCTGAAGCCGAAGTTTGTTTCAGTCACTTACGGTGCAAACTCTGGTGAGCGCGACCGTACGCACAGCATTATTAAAGGCATTAAGGATCGCACTGGCCTTGAAGCGGCTCCGCACCTGACCTGTATTGATGCAACCCGCGATGAGCTGCGGACTATTGCTCAGGACTACTGGAACAACGGTATTCGTCATATTGTTGCCCTGCGCGGTGACCTGCCGCCGGGAAGCGGTAAACCGGATATGTATGCTTCTGACCTGGTGACGCTACTGAAAGACGTTGCAGACTTTGATATCTCCGTTGCGGCTTACCCGGAAGTGCACCCGGAAGCGAAGAGCGCTCAGGCCGATCTGCTGAACCTGAAGCGTAAGGTTGATGCCGGTGCGAACCGTGCGATTACCCAGTTCTTCTTCGATGTAGAAAGCTATCTGCGTTTTCGCGATCGCTGCGTGTCTGCGGGTATCGATGTGGAAATTATTCCGGGTATCCTGCCAGTCTCCAACTTTAAGCAGGCGAAAAAATTTGCCGACATGACCAACGTCCGCATTCCGGCGTGGATGTCGACCATGTTTGATGGTCTGGATGATGACGCGGAAACCCGCAAGCTGGTGGGCGCTAATATCGCCATGGATATGGTGAAGATTCTCAGCCGCGAAGGGGTGAAAGATTTTCACTTCTATACCCTTAATCGTGCCGAGATGAGCTACGCTATTTGTCACACACTGGGTGTAAGACCGAACTAAACAGATCCCAGCCCTCTCCGGAGGGCTTTTTGTTGATCATTTTGATCTACATCTCTGTAACGTAAAATATAAAAGGAATTAGCTATCGAATCTGTGGGTTATTTCGACTATATCTTATCTCTGGTGGTGTATATCGTAGTCAGAACACTGTAAAGGGAGCATATAGATGAGCATGTCCGACGATAGCCAGAACACATCAACTGCCGGTAAGTGTCCTTTTCATCAGGGCGGTCACGACCAGAGCGCGGGAGCAGGAACGAACAACCGCGACTGGTGGCCAAATCAACTGCGCGTTGATCTTTTAAACCAACATTCCAACCGTTCTAACCCGCTGGGTGAGGACTTCGACTACCGCAAAGAGTTTAGCAAACTCGACTACTCTGCCCTGAAAGGGGATCTCAGAGCCCTTCTGTCCGAATCTCAACCGTGGTGGCCCGCTGACTGGGGAACCTATGCTGGATTGTTTATCCGCATGGCATGGCACGGTGCAGGGACCTATCGCTCCATCGATGGACGCGGTGGCGCGGGTCGCGGACAGCAGCGTTTTGCACCACTGAACTCCTGGCCGGATAACGTAAGCCTTGATAAAGCGCGTCGTCTGCTGTGGCCAATCAAGCAGAAATATGGCCAGAAAATTTCCTGGGCCGACCTGTTTATCCTCGCGGGTAACGTGGCGCTGGAAAACTCAGGCTTCCGCACCTTCGGCTTTGGTGCTGGTCGTGAAGATGTTTGGGAACCGGATCTCGACGTAAACTGGGGTGATGAAAAAGCCTGGCTGACTCACCGTCACCCGGAAGAACTGGCCAAAGCGCCGTTGGGCGCAACCGAGATGGGCCTTATCTATGTGAACCCGGAAGGGCCGGACCATAGCGGCGAACCGCTTTCAGCGGCAGCGGCTATTCGCGCGACCTTCGGTAATATGGGTATGAACGACGAAGAAACCGTGGCGCTGATTGGCGGTGGTCATACGTTGGGCAAAACCCACGGCGCTGCACCGGCTTCGCACGTAGGCGCCGATCCTGAATCCGCACCGATTGAAGCACAGGGCCTGGGCTGGGCGAGCAGCTACGGCAGCGGCGCGGGCGCGGATGCCATTACATCCGGTCTGGAAGTGGTCTGGACGCAGACGCCAACCCAATGGAGCAACTATTTCTTCGAGAACCTGTTCAAATACGAGTGGGTACAAACTCGCAGTCCGGCAGGCGCTATTCAGTTTGAAGCGGTTGACGCGCCAGAAATTATTCCTGATCCGTTTGATCCATCGAAAAAACGTAAGCCGACGATGCTGGTTACCGACCTGACACTGCGTTTCGATCCTGAGTTCGAGAAAATCTCCCGACGTTTCCTGAACGATCCGCAGGCGTTCAACGAAGCGTTTGCTCGTGCGTGGTTCAAACTGACGCACCGTGATATGGGGCCAAAAGCGCGTTACATCGGACCGGAAGTGCCAAAAGAAGATTTGATTTGGCAAGACCCGCTGCCACATGCGTTCTTCAACCCAAGCGAAGAAGATATCCTGAAACTGAAAGCGACCATTGCCGCTTCCGGGCTGTCCGTGGGCGAACTGGTATCAGTAGCATGGGCGTCGGCATCGACTTTCCGCGGTGGGGATAAACGTGGCGGCGCTAACGGTGCGCGTCTGGCGCTGGATCCACAGCGCGGCTGGGATGTGAATGCCACCGCAGCACGCGTTCTGCCTGTGCTGGAAGGGATTTATAAGTCTGCCCATACCGCCTCGTTGGCCGATATTATCGTGCTGGCCGGGGTTGTTGGTATCGAGCAGGCGGCTAGCGCTGCGGGCGTCAGCATTAAGGTACCTTTTGCGCCGGGCCGCGTGGATGCGCGCCAGGATCAAACGGATATTGAGATGTTTGAACTGCTTGAGCCGATCGCCGATGGCTTCCGTAACTACCGCGCCCGTCCTGACGTATCGACCACCGAGTCGCTGCTGATCGATAAAGCACAGCAGCTGACGCTAACCGCACCGGAAATGACCGTGCTGGTGGGCGGTATGCGCGTACTGGGCACCAACTTTGATGGTAGCCAGCACGGTGTCTTTACCGATCGTCCAGGCGTACTCAGCACTGACTTCTTCGTCAATCTGCTGGATATGCGCCATGAGTGGAAGGCGGTTGATGAGTCAAAAGAGCTGTTTGAAGGTCGTGACCGTCTGAGCGGCGAAGTAAAATACACCGCAACCCGCGCCGATCTGGTATTTGGTTCTAACTCTGTACTGCGCGCAGTGGCTGAAGTTTATGCCTGCAGCGATGCCCACGAGAAGTTCGTGAGAGATTTCGTGGCCGCATGGGTGAAAGTGATGAACCTGGATCGTTTCGATCTGCTGTAACAGACGATGCCGGATGTCGCTTGTGCGGGTCCGGCATGGTAGGAATAAAAAAATCCCCGCATTTGCGGGGATTTTCTATTTGCAGGTTATTCCCACTCTTGCAGGTAACGTTGACCGTACTGGTCAGCCACAAGCAGGGCGGCATACACCTGGTCCGGCGTTGCGCCGCCAGGCATGTTGTGGATGGTTTCGCCTTCGGCACAGGCTGCCTCAGCCACAATGCGCATTTTCGCCTGAATATCCTGTTTGATATCCAGTTGCGCCAGGGTAATCGGCAAGCCAACGGAATGGCACAGCGCGGCAACGGTTTCAATTTCATCGACCGGCGCGTTTTCCAGCACCAACTGTGTCAGCGTACCGAAAGCCACTTTCTCGCCGTGGTAATAATGATGTGCATCCGGGATTGCGGTCAGACCGTTATGAATGGCGTGAGCCGCTGCCAGACCACCGCTTTCAAAACCGACGCCACTCAGATAGGTGTTGGCTTCAATAATGCGCTCCAGTGCTGGTGTAACCACGTGCTGCTCTGCAGCCAGCATCGCTTTTTCACCTTCTTCGATCAGCGTATTAAAGCACAGCTCTGCCAGCGCCAGCGCCGCCTGAGTACACTGACCGCCCGCCATGGTGGTTGCGCCGCTGCGTGAACAGGCACGCGCTTCGAACCAGGTCGCCAGCGCATCGCCAATACCCGCAGCTAACAGACGCGCCGGTGCGCCCGCGACAATTTTGGTATCAACAATGACCCTGTCCGGGTTATTGGGCAGCAGCAGATAGCGATCGAATTCACCGGCATCGGTGTAAATGACGGACAGCGCGCTGCACGGCGCATCGGTAGAAGCGATGGTTGGCGCAATGGCGACAGGCACGCCCATAAAGTGCGCCAGCGCTTTGGCGGTATCCAGCGTTTTACCGCCACCAATACCAAGTACTGCCGCACACTGCGCTTTTTCCGCTACGACGCGCAGACGGTCGATTTCGTTTTGTGAACATTCGCCGCTAAACGGTGCAATTTCCAGCGCCAGTCCGGCATCCTGGAAGCTTTTTTCCAGTGCACCCTGGGCAAAGCCTAAGACAAACTTGTCCCCAACGATCAGCCAGCGTTCTGCCAGTGGTTTGAGGTAGCTGCCAAGACGGGTAATAACATCGGCACCCTGGATGTACTTACCAGGTGATTGAATAATGCGATCCATACTTTATTTCCCTCACAGGTTGATGTGACCAAATGCGTTGTTCCAGTCCTGCTCAAACTTCTCTATTGCTGACTCTACCGCAGGGGTATTGAGCATTTGTTGCGCTACGTCTAATGGCAGGGTGATTGCTTCACATCCTGCCAGCAAGCAATCCAGCGCCTGACGTGGAGTTTTAAAGCTGGCCGCCAGTACCATGCTGTTCGGTGCATGCAGTTCCAGCAATGTTTGCAGTTCCCGTACTGCGCGAATCCCGTCGCCGCCCTGCGCGTCGATACGGTTAACGTAAGGCGCGATATATTTCGCTCCTGCCAGCGCAGCCAGTAGCCCCTGAGAAGCACTGTAAACGGCGGTTCCCAGCGTGGTGATACCCTCTTTTTTCAGCATCTTGATCGCGGCCAGACCTTCGGATGTCACCGGGATTTTCACTACCAGACCGGGCACCGCATTGCTCAGGCGTTTAGCTTCTTCCACCATGCCCTGCGCATCCCGGCTCATGGTCTGGGCAAACAGAATGCCCTCTTTGCCAATGGCGTTCTGCAGGCGTGGCAGCACATCCCAGATGGATTCTTTGCTTGCTGCCACAATGCTTGGGTTGGTGGTGACGCCCGCGATAGGGAAGATGCGGGCCAGACGTTCGACTTCCGCGACGTTGGCGGTATCAAGATAAAGTTCCATACAAAAACACCCTCTACGTTTTCCGTTAGCTGCCCGTTGCCGGGTTGCTTTGCTATGCACAGGATAAGAGTGTTTCGTCACGCGGTGCTATCTGACAAATCTGTCAAAAGCTGGATAAATGTAATATGTCTATAAAAATGAGAGATACCTCACATGTAAGTGATATGTGATGGTATATGTTTTTTGATAATACAAAAATCCAGTAAATATTACCTTTGTCTCCGTTTTCTGTCCCAGTATGCGATTATTACTGGTCAGTTTTTTTCTCCGTCAACTGGCTGTGATACTGCCGACGATACTCTGACGGCGAACGTTCAGTATTCTTGCGAAACAGGCGGCAGAAGTAGTTGCTGTCAATAAACCCACAGGTGTGCGCCACGTCTTTGATCTTCAGCTCGTAACCCTTTAACAGCGTTTTTGCGTGTTCCAGTCGCGTGTGGTTCAGGTATTCGTTAAAACCGATAGCGCCCGTTTTTTGAAACAGGTGGGAGAGGTAATTAGGTGAAATGTAAAACGCCTGTGCGACGGATTCACGGGTGAGTGGTGAAGCGTAGCGTTCGTCAATATAGCCGCGAATGGCGTCGAAAAGCGCCTGACTACGTGATGCGGTTTGGATCTGGCTGCCGAGCAGATCGCGACAGTGGCTCAGCAAGCTCGCAACGATTAGCCTGGCCGTTTGCTGCTCCTGCGGCTGCATTTGCATCTCATGGAGCGTTTGCAGCAGAAAAGAGCCGATACGCGGTCCGCGCCGAGCGACGTGCTGGTGGGTAAGGTTTTGATATTGCTTGCCGTCCCATTGGACAACGCTGAAACCCAGTTGCTGTTTGCCGAACAGAATGCTGAGTGTCGTGACCGGTGTGACCCACTGCGGAATATTCCAGCCGCCAGCCGGAACAAACAAGACATCGCCGGGGGTAAGCACCTTATCGATGCCAGAATCCGCAAATTCACCTTCCAGCACAATTTCCAGCCGGGGAAAATCGACCTGATACGCCAGTTCCGGCGTTGTGCTATTGGTGCTGGCGAAATAAATCTGCCGCAGCGGCGTGGGGCCGTTAATCAGGCGGGAGAGAAGATGGCTGACGTCGTGATACATGTTAATCCCTTGCAGGCAGCAGACAGGGAAACAGTAACGTTGAAAACAATCGCCCTCAAGTGATTATTGCCGGATGGCGGCTAATGCCATATCCGGCCTACAAGTCTTTGCGAGCTGTAGGCCGGATAAGCGTAGCGCATCCGGCAGACGGTTATTGATTACCGATTTGATCGCCGTAAGGCAGGGAATCGTAATCTATCAGGGCATTTTTCTTGTACGGATTGCCAATCCAGCGGGTTGTCTCTTTGAACTGCGGACTGGTAATGGCGCGAGTTGGATCGAAGCCATCGTAGGTGAAGCCTGCTAAGTCAGACCATGTGTGGATAAGCTCTGAGCTGCTGTATTTACGATTCACATCCTGTGAGAAGTCGCGCGGGTGCGCGGCCTGCCATTTTTCCGAAGTCCACAACAGGAACGGCACCGTGTACATATGGCGCGTTGGGTTGTCTTCATTACGACCCTGCGTTTTGTGCGGTGGCGTATCGTAAACCTCTTCGCCATGATCGGAGAAGTACAGCAGGAAGCCGTTCGGATCGGTCGCTTTATAGTCTTTGATCAAGCTGGCAATAATATGATCGTTGTAAACATTCGCGCTGTCGTAATCGTTGTAGGCTTCCAGCTCATCGTTACTCAGGCCTGCGGGAACATGGTCGATATTATTGTCGAACTTACCCTGGCCATCCGGATAGCGGAATTTGTACTTAATATGCGTACCCAGCAGATGCACGATGATGAACTTTTTCGGTGCCGGGTCGGCCAGGACTTCTTTAAATGGCGCCAGCACGTTGCTGTCATATTCGCGCGCACTTTGCGTACGCTGCTGGTTCATATAGAACTGTTTATCCGTCTGCTTAGAGAACACCGTCAGCATGGTGTTGCGGGCGGTCATCGTCTGCTGATTAGTGATCCAGAAGGTTTTATAACCCGCCTGTTTCATCATGTTCATCAGGGACGGCTGAGTCAGATACAGATCCGGGTTCTTCTCGTTAGCGAAGGTCAGCGCCTGCTGCAGGATTTCAATGGTGTACGGACGGGAAGTCACGACATTATTGAATACGGTGAAGTTAGGATCGGATTTATGCAGCGCATCCAGTTCTGGCGTCGTTTCACGCGGATAGCCATACAGGCTCATGCGGCCACGTTGCGTTGACTCACCAATCACCAGTACCAGCGTACGCGGTGCGTCACCTGAACTGTCTTTAAAGTTGGCCAGCGGCGGCAGGGCATTGTTCTCATTCAGCAGGCTATTGAGCGAGGTCAACTGCTGACGATATTGATAATACCCGGAGATGAATTGCCACGGCGCGGCGGGCTCCATACGTGAAGCAAGGCCATCCAACGTTTTTTCAAACGGCTTATGTTTGATAAATGTGTTCACTGTCATCGGATGCAGAATCAATCCGTATAACAGTGCAAACGACACCAGATAGCGCCAGGGTGATGGAATATATACCGGACGCAGACGTGTCCATAGCAGAATTGCCATTGCTGTATATGCCAGCGCAATTAAGACGATCTTCAGGCTGAAGTATTGACTCAGGTACTCGCTGGCTTCGTTCGCATTGGTTTCAAACATTACGTACAGAACGCTTTGCGAGAACTCTTGCCCGTAAATGACGTAATAGCTCAGAGCTGCCAGCGAGGCCGCCCATAGAATTACGCCAATGAAGGCAGCAATAATGCGGATACGGTTTGGAAATAAAAATACCGGGATCAACCACAGCGAGCTGAACAGCAGGGAGTCGCGTAGGCCGGTAGATCCGCTATAGCCGCTAAAATAGATAACGGCCTGTAGTAATGAGGAAAAAAACCAAAAATAGAGGAGCGCCCAACCCAGGGCTTTCCAGCTAAAGGCGGGTTTAGACTGGAGTTGTAAGGATTGCATAATGTGAGCCTGTCTTTAATCGTAGCGCCAAGAGTAGCGACTAAACATTAAGAGGAACTGAAGCATCACGATCTCAGGATCGTGTTTTGCTGTTGTAATATTCACGTAGTGAATATGTTCAGGCAGGAATATATTGAAAATGAAGTGGTTGTAACAGCGGTTTTTACTGTCGCCTTCGTACAGTAGCACGAAGGCGACAGCAGGAGGGGACGTTAGCCTGTATTGCGCATACCGGCGGCGACACCCGCGATGGTCACCATCAGCGCTTGTTCAACGCGTGGATCCGGTTCATGACCTTGCTCTTCGGCCTGGCGTGAGCGGTGTAACAACTCTGCCTGTAAGACGTTCAGCGGGTCAGTATAAACATTCCTTAACTGAATGGACTCGGCAATCCACGGCAGGTCGGCCATCAAATGTGAGTCGTTGGCAATCGCCAGTACGACATCGATATCTGCTGCCAGGCGTTGGCGTAGCTCTTCACCCAGCGGCCACAGCTCTTTTTTGACCAGGCGCTGATCGTAATACTCTGCCAGCCACAGGTCTGCTTTCGCGAAAACCATTTCCAGCATGCCAAGGCGTGTGGAGAAGAATGGCCAGTCGCGGCACATCGCTTCGAGTTCGCTTTGCTTACCATCTTCAACCACTTTTTGCAGCGCGGTACCAGCACCAAGCCAGGCCGGGAGCATCAGACGGTTCTGCGTCCAGGCAAAGATCCACGGTATAGCACGCAGAGACTCAACGCCGCCGGTCGGACGGCGTTTTGCCGGACGTGAACCGAGCGGCAATTTACCCAGTTCCTGCTCCGGTGTAGCTGAGCGGAAATAAGGGACGAAGTCTTTGTTTTCACGAACATATCCACGGTATAGCTCGCAGGAAATATCGGAAAGCTCATCCATGATATGACGCCAGTTATCCTTCGGTTCTGGCGGTGGTAACAGGTTGGCCTCCAGAATTGCTCCGGTATACAGCGACAGGCTGCTGATGGTCACTTCCGGCAGGCCGTACTTAAAGCGGATCATCTCCCCTTGTTCTGTCACGCGCAGACCGCCTTTCAGACTGCCTGGCGGTTGAGAGAGCAGCGCCGCATGCGCAGGCGCGCCGCCGCGACCAATGGATCCGCCGCGACCGTGGAACAGCGTCAGTTCGATACCGGCTTTTTCGCAGGTTTTGATCAGCGCGTCCTGAGCCTGGTATTGCGCCCAGGACGCCGCCATCACGCCCGCGTCTTTTGCGGAATCAGAGTAGCCGATCATGACCATCTGTTTGCCCTGAATAAAGCCGCGGTACCAGTCGATATTCAGAAGCTGGGACATGACGTCATCGGCATTGTTGAGGTCGTCCAGCGTTTCAAATAGCGGAGCGACCGGCATAGCAAAACCAATTCCGGCTTCTTTCAGCAGCAGATGCACGGCCAGCACATCCGACGGCGTTTTCGCCATCGAGATAACATAGGCGGCAATGGAGCCATACGGGGCTTCGGCAATGACCTGACAGGTGTCGAGCACTTCACGGGTGTCATTGCTCGGCTCCCAGTTACGCGGCAGGAGCGGACGCTTGGAATTCAGTTCGCGGATCAGGAAAGCCTGTTTATCTGCTTCCGACCAGTTTTCGTAGTCGCCAATGCCCAGATAACGAGTCAGTTCGCCCAAGGCTTCAGTATGACGGGTGCTTTCCTGACGAATATCAATACGCACCAGCGGCACGCCGAAACACTTCACGCGGCGCAGGGTGTCGAGCAATTCGCCATTGGCGATGATGCCCATACCACAGGCCTGTAGAGACTGGTAGCACGCGTAAAGCGGGTCCCAGAGTTGTTCGTTTTGGGTGAGAAGTCCCGCAGGTTTCGGCAATTTCTCGCCTTTCAGACGGGCTTCAAGCCAGGCCTGGGTCGCCATCAGACGAGAACGCAGGGTTTTCATCAGATAGCGGTAAGGTTCCGCTGCGCCTTCTTCACCTACCAGCGCCATCAGCTCCGGCGTGGCATCCACCATCGACAGCTCAGAAATCAGAAACTGGATGTCTTTCAGGAACAGGTCTGTCGCTTTCCAGCGGCTGAGCAATAGCACGTGACGGGTGATATCCGCCGTTACGTTCGGGTTGCCGTCACGGTCGCCGCCCATCCAGGAGGTAAATCGAACCGGGACAAAATCAACTGGCAGCTTATATCCAAGATGCTCTTCCAGTTGCTCATTCAGCTCGCGCAGGTAGTTCGGCACACCTTCCCACAGGCTGTTTTCAACAACCGCGAATCCCCATTTGGCTTCATCAACCGGGCTTGGGCGCAGTTTGCGGATTTCATCCGTATGCCAGGACTGAGCAATGAGCTGACGCAGACGGCGCATCAGTTGGTTGCGTTCATAATCGACGAGGTCTTTGTTATCAAGCTGCTTGAGGCAGGCGTTCACTTCACCCATTTTATGGATCAGCGTACGACGAGTGATCTCGGTCGGGTGGGCGGTGAGTACCAGCTCCAGAGAGAGTGATTCTACGGCTTTCTTGATGGTGGCGTCATTGAGGTTGGGTTGCTCTTTCAGTTTACGCAGAGTGCGAGCAATCACTTCCGGGTTGCTGGCTGCTTCGCCTTTTGGCGAAATGCTGTGGTGCTGCTCGGCGGTGTTGGCCAGGTTCAGGAACTGGCTAAATGCGCGGGCAACCGGCAGCAGCTCGTCGTTAGACAGATTTTGCAGTGTGGTGAGCAATTCCTGGCGATTAATTTCATTGCCAGCGCGAGATGATTTGGACAGCTTTCGAATTGTTTCTACGCGATCAAGAATGTTCTCTCCCAACGCATCCTTGATGGTCTCTCCCAGCACTTTGCCGAGCATACTGACATTACTACGCAACGCGGAATATTGTTCGTTCATATTAACCCAGACACCCCATCTATTTTGAATATGTCCTGTATCTTTCGCGCCTGACTATCACGCAAAATCTTGCGGACTTAACTTTTTAGCCGTCTTTTATAAAGCCACGTAAAACACGTGACGTCAATTGCTGCGAAATCGGTTCAGCAAACGAATAAATGCCGTGAATTTACGTTATTTAATTCACATCCAATCAAATAAGCGTTGCTTATGGAAATGTTAAAAAATCGCCCCGCTTACCACTAAGGGATTAGCGGGGTGACAAGCAGTTAATGCCAGCAGAAATGGTGCACAACCTGGGTGATTAATTCGCGGGTTGGCTTAATAAAGCGCGTTTCCAGATACTCATCCGGCTGATGCGCCTGATTAATGGAGCCTGGACCCAACACCAGCGTTGGGCAAAGCGTCTGGATAAACGGCGCTTCGGTGCAATAGTTCACCACTTCAGTCTGTGCGCCCAGCAGTTTCTCAACCACCTCTACCAGTTGATGGTCAGGTGGGCACTCATAGCCGGGAATCGGCGGATGCAGTTCCGATACGGTCAGGCGACCCGGCCAACGTTCGCTGACAGGGGCCAGCGCTTCGTTAAGTAACCCATTGAGATCGTTTAGCGTCATACCCGGTAGCGGGCGAATATCCATATGCAATTCGCAGCAGGCGCAGATTCGGTTGGCGGCGTCACCGCCGTGGATGTGGCCCAAATTTAACGTTGGATACGGGACGGTAAAGGCATCATGGTGATAGCGCGCTTTCAGGTCATCGCGCAGATGCATGATATGGCCGATGGCATCATGCATCAGTTCAATCGCATTAACGCCACGCGCCGGATCGCTTGAATGACCCGACTGTCCCAGAATACGTATCGCATTAGATATATGGCCTTTGTGCGCGCGCACCGGTTGCAGGGATGTGGGTTCGCCAATGATCGCGCAGTCCGGGCGCAGAGCGGTAGTTTCAGAGAAGTAGCGAGCTCCCGCCATGCTGGTCTCTTCGTTAGCAGTGGCCAGAATGTACAGGGGTTTTTTCAGTTTCGTGACGTCGACATCACGCAACGCGTCGAGGATAAAGGCGAAGAAGCCTTTCATATCCGCCGTACCCAAACCATACAGCTTATTGTCATGCTCGGTTAGAGTGAACGGATCGCGGGTCCAGCGTCCGTCGTCAAAGGGTACGGTATCGGTATGGCCCGCCAACAACAGGCCGCCAGCGCCCTGTCCAATGCTCGCCAGCATATTGAATTTATTTCGCGTATCGGGAACCGGTTGGACCTCCACATTGAAGCCTAAATCTTTAAACCAGCCCGCCAGCAGAGTGATTAAACCTGCATTGCTTTGATCGAGTGCTTCTTCGGTGGCACTGATCGATGGCGTGGCAATCAGAGCGCGGTAAATCTCGATAAATGGCGGTAAATTGTTTTTCATTGTTGACACACCTCGGGTCATGATAGTATCAATATTCATGCAGTATTTGTGAATAAAAATACATTAACGTTGAGCGTAATAAAACCCACCAAGTGTAAGGTGAGGTGATAAAGGCTTATACCTGGCAACAGAATCTAAGAAGGTGAGCTGCCCCGATGTTGAATACGCTGATTGTGGGCGCCAGTGGCTATGCCGGCGCAGAGCTTGTGACCTATGTAAATCGCCATCCTGATATGACCATAACCGCTTTGACCGTCTCAGCGCAAAGCAATGATGCAGGAAAATTAATCTCCGATTTGCATCCGCAGTTGAAAGGCATTGTCGATTTACCGTTGCAGCCAATGTCAGATATCAGCGAGTTTAGCGCAGGGGTGGATGTTGTGTTCCTCGCAACGGCTCATGAGGTGAGTCATGACCTGGCTCCGCAGTTTTTGCAGGCCGGTTGCGTGGTGTTTGACCTTTCGGGCGCGTTTCGCGTAAACGACGGCACGTTCTATGAAAAATATTATGGCTTTACGCATCAGCATCCTGAGCTGCTGGAGCAGGCCGTTTATGGGCTGGCGGAGTGGAACGCGGACAAACTGAAAGAAGCGAATCTGATTGCTGTGCCAGGTTGTTACCCGACGGCGGCGCAGCTTTCGCTGAAACCGTTGATTGATGCCGGGCTGCTGGATCTCAGCCAGTGGCCGGTAATTAATGCGACCAGCGGCGTGAGCGGTGCGGGGCGTAAAGCGGCTATCTCCAACAGCTTTTGTGAGGTGAGCCTGCAGCCGTATGGCGTGTTTACCCATCGTCATCAGCCGGAAATCGCCACTCATCTGGGGACAGAAGTGATTTTCACCCCGCATCTGGGTAACTTCCCGCGCGGAATTCTGGAAACTATCACTTGCCGCCTTAAGGCGGGCGTAACCCATGCTCAGGTGGCTCAGGCGCTGCAACAGGCGTATGGCGATAAACCGCTGGTGCGTCTGTATGACAAAGGGGTTCCGGCGCTGAAGAATGTGGTTGGATTACCGTTCTGCGATATCGGGTTTGCCGTACAGGGTGAACACCTGATCGTCGTGGCGACGGAAGACAACTTATTGAAAGGCGCGGCGGCACAGGCGATGCAGTGCGCAAATATTCGTTTTGGCTTTGCCCAAACGCAGTCTCTTATTTAGGGTGCAACAATGAATCCATTAATTATCAAGTTGGGCGGCGTTTTACTGGATAGCGAAGAGGCGCTGGAGCGCTTGTTTACCGCACTGGTGAATTATCGTGAGTCGCACCAGCGTCCGCTGGTCATTGTGCATGGTGGCGGCTGCGTGGTCGACGAGCTGATGAAGCAGCTGAATCTGCCGGTGAAAAAGAAAAATGGTCTGCGCGTCACGCCTGCCGATCAAATTGACATTATTACCGGTGCCCTGGCGGGAACGGCGAATAAAACCTTGCTGGCTTGGGCGAAAAAGCATCACATCGCGTCTGTGGGTCTGTATCTTGGCGATGGCGACAGCGTAAAAGTGACGCCGCTCGATAAAGAACTGGGTCATGTTGGACTGGCGCAGCCGGGTTCGCCTAAGCTGATTAACACGCTGCTGGAAAGCGGTTTTCTGCCGGTAGTGAGCTCTATTGGCGTCACTGATGATGGGCTGCTGATGAACGTGAATGCCGATCAGGCGGCAACGGCGCTGGCGGCAACGCTGGGTGCGGATCTGATCCTGCTCTCTGATGTGAGCGGTATTCTGGATGGCAAAGGCCAGCGTATTGCCGAAATGACTGCAGCGAAAGCGGAACAGCTGATTGAACAGGGCATTATTACCGATGGCATGATCGTGAAGGTGAATGCGGCGCTGGATGCCGCGCGTACGCTGGGTCGTCCGGTGGATATCGCCTCCTGGCGTCATGCAGAGCAACTCCCGGCGCTGTTTAACGGCACGCCAATTGGTACGCGTATTCTGGCTTAACTACTAATGTGCCGGATGGCGGCTTCGCCTTATCCGGCCTACGTGGGTTTTGTAGGCCCGGTAAGCGCAGCGCCACCGGGCAAAAATATCATATTAAGGAAATTCGTTATGGCACTTTGGGGTGGGCGTTTTACACAGGCAGCAGATCAGCGGTTCAAACAGTTCAACGACTCGTTGCGTTTTGACTACCGCCTGGCAGAACAGGATATTGTTGGCTCTGTGGCCTGGTCCAAAGCGTTGGTAACGGTCGGTGTACTGACTGCTGATGAACAGCTGCGGTTGGAAGAAGCGCTGAATAATCTGCTGGAAGAGGTTCGCGCGAATCCTCAGCAGATTCTGCAAAGCGATGCCGAAGATATTCACAGTTGGGTGGAAGGTAAGCTGATTGATAAAGTCGGCCAGCTTGGTAAAAAACTGCATACCGGACGTAGCCGTAACGACCAGGTCGCGACCGATCTCAAGCTGTGGTGCAAAGACACGGTTATCGAATTACTATCGGCCAATCGTCAGTTGCAAACTGCGCTGGTGGTGACGGCGGAGAATAACCAGGACGCCGTCATGCCGGGTTACACCCACCTGCAACGTGCGCAGCCGGTGACGTTTGCTCACTGGTGTCTGGCCTATGTTGAAATGTTGGCGCGTGACGAGAGCCGCCTGCAGGATGCGCTCAAACGCCTGGACGTCAGTCCGTTAGGCTGCGGCGCGCTGGCGGGTACGGCGTATGAAATCGATCGCGAGCAGCTGGCGGGTTGGTTGGGCTTTGCCTCGGCTACGCGCAACAGTCTGGACAGCGTTTCTGACCGTGACCACGTGCTGGAGTTACTCTCAGACGCCTCTATCGGCATGGTACATCTGTCGCGTTTTGCTGAAGACCTGATTTTCTTTAACACCGGCGAAGCGGGCTTTGTCGAGCTGTCCGATCGTGTGACTTCGGGTTCATCTCTGATGCCGCAGAAGAAAAATCCGGATGCGCTGGAGCTGATCCGTGGCAAATGCGGTCGCGTGCAGGGTGCGTTGACCGGCATGATGATGACGTTAAAAGGCCTCCCGCTGGCATACAACAAAGATATGCAGGAAGACAAAGAAGGGCTGTTCGACGCGCTCGACACCTGGCTGGACTGTCTGCATATGGCCGCGCTGGTGCTGGATGGCATCCAGGTGAAACGTCCGCGTTGCCAGGAAGCGGCGCAGCAGGGCTATGCTAACGCCACTGAACTGGCGGATTATCTGGTGGCGAAAGGTGTCCCGTTCCGCGAAGCGCACCATATCGTAGGTGAAACGGTGGTCGAGGCGATTCGACAGGGCAAACCGCTGGAGGCGCTGTCGCTTGCTGACTTACAAAAGTTTAGCCAGGTGATTGGCGATGACGTTTACCCGATCCTCTCGTTGCAATCGTGCCTGGACAAGCGTGCGGCGAAAGGTGGCGTGTCACCCCAGCAGGTTGCGCAGGCGATCGACTACGCGAAGGCGCGTCTGGCATAAATTGATGGGTAATCATTCGAGCCTGGCGTCACGCCGGGCTTTTTTATGCAAAAAAATGCGGACACAAGGTCCGCAAAAGTTCACGTTGGCTTTAGTTATTTCGAGTATGAGAGAAACTCTCAAAACGGACAGTAGCTTCAAGGGCTAAAGGGGTACCGTTCCGTTTCTGTGGTGCATTATTAAACAGAAAGCTTGATAGGGATAATCGTTCGTTGCTATGCTACCTATCGCTACGAACTATCGTGGCGATGGAGGATGAATAATGAATATTCGTGATCTTGAATACCTGGTAGCGCTAGCCGAACATCGTCACTTCCGACGAGCGGCAGACTCCTGTCACGTTAGCCAACCAACGCTGAGCGGGCAGATCCGCAAGCTGGAAGATGAGCTTGGCGTCATGTTGTTGGAGCGTACGAGTCGCAAGGTGCTGTTCACCCAGGCTGGTTTGCTGCTGGTGGATCAGGCGCGCACCGTACTGCGCGAGGTCAAAGTGCTCAAGGAGATGGCAAGCCAACAAGGCGAGACAATGTCTGGCCCGCTGCATATTGGTTTGATCCCAACGGTGGGGCCATACCTGCTGCCGCATATTATTCCGATGTTGCACCAGACCTTCCCAAAACTGGAAATGTATCTCCATGAGGCGCAGACACATCAGCTGTTAGCGCAACTGGATAGCGGCAAGCTCGACTGCGTCATTCTGGCGCTGGTGAAAGAGAGTGAGGCGTTCATCGAAGTACCGCTATTTGATGAGCCTATGCTGCTGGCGATCTATGAAGATCATCCGTGGGCAAACCGTGACTGTGTACCGATGTCCGATCTGGCGGGTGAAAAACTGCTGATGCTGGAAGATGGCCACTGCCTGCGCGATCAGGCAATGGGCTTCTGCTTTGAAGCGGGTGCTGATGAAGATACCCATTTTCGGGCAACCAGTCTGGAAACGCTGCGTAACATGGTGGCGGCAGGAAGCGGTATTACCTTACTGCCTGCGCTGGCTGTTCCGCCGGAGCGTAAGCGTGATGGTGTCGTTTATCTGCCATGCATTAAACCCGAACCGCGTCGTACGATTGGTCTGGTGTACCGTCCTGGTTCGCCGCTGCGCAGCCGTTATGAACAGTTGGCAGAGGCCATCCGTGGATCAATGGATGGCCATTTCGACAGTGCGTTAAAACAGGCGGTTTAAGCCATTTAGCGCTGCTACCCGATAGGCTTCTGCCATGGTTGGGTAGTTAAAGGTGGTGTTAACGAAGTACTCGATAGTGTTACCACCACCTTTTTGCTCCATTATCGCTTGTCCGATGTGAATAATTTCGGCCGCGCGCTCCCCAAAGCAGTGGATCCCCAGAATCTCTTTGGTTTCGCGATGGAACAGGATCTTCAGCGTTCCGACACTCATACCCACGATTTGCGCACGTGCCAGATGCTTAAACTGGGCGCGGCCAACCTCGTATGGAACTTTCATTGCCGTGAGTTGCTGTTCGGTTTTACCAACGGAGCTGATTTCTGGAATGGTATAAATTCCGGTCGGAATATCTTCAATCAGATGCGCGGTCGCTTCGCCTTTTACCAACGCCTGGGCGGCAATGCGTCCCTGGTCGTAGGCCGCCGATGCCAGGCTCGGATAACCGATCACATCCCCTACGGCATACACATGCGGCAGCGCCGTCTGGTACATGCTATTCACTTTGAGCTGCCCACGGCTGTCGGTTTTCAGACCAATGTTTTCCAGCGCCAGCGAATCGGTATTACCGGTACGGCCATTGGCGTACAACAGGCAGTCTGCCTTCAGTTTCTTACCGGATTTCAGGTGCATGATGACGCCGTCATCGCAGCCTTCAATCTTCTCATACTCTTCGTTGTGGCGAATGACCACACCGCTGTTCCAGAAGTGGTAAGAGAGCGAGTCGGACATCTCTTGATCGAGGAATGCCAGCAGACGATCGCGGGTGTTGATTAAATCAACTTTGACGTCCATTCCACGGAAGATCGACGCATATTCACAGCCAATGACCCCCGCGCCATAAATCAGTACATGGCGGGGTTCGTGGTGCAGGCTCAGGATAGAGTCGCTGTCGTAAACCCGGGGATGCGAAAAGTCGACATCAACAGGGCGATAAGGACGCGAACCGCAGGCAATAACAAACTTATCCGCAGTCAGCGTTTCCACCGTACCGTCGTGACATTCCAGGGCGATCGTGTGTTCATCAACAAAACGGGCATTCCCCTGCAAAATTTCGCAGTGATTGCGCTCGTAAAATCCTTGCCGCATACGCGTTTGCTGATTAATAACGTTATCAGCGTGGTTGAGAATATCGGCAAAAGAAGAACGAAGGAGTCGGGAGTGGTCGCTGTACAGTGGGTTCTGATTGAATTCAATAATGCGGCTGACGGCGTGGCGGAGGGCTTTCGACGGGATGGTGCCCCAGTGGGTACAGCCTCCGCCGACGTTATGATAGCGCTCAATCACCGCGACGCGCGCTCCTTGCTTAACCAGACCCATTGCAGCGCCTTCGCCGCCGGGACCGGAACCTATTACTATTGCATCGTAATCGTAGGAATGTGACATGGTCAGGCTTACCTGTTCTTATACATAAAAGCAACAGAATAGTAACATCGTTGTCAGGATAACCCAATTATCGTTGTGCTTTTTTGCGAAGTCGAAGCACAAACTGCGCGTAAACAATCATTCACAAAGCCATGCCAACCGCCTAATCTCTGGTATAGTGCCAGCAAGGTATGTGGAAGGATTCAGACATCGTGATGGGCGTTAGAGCGCAACAAAAAGAAAAAACCCGGCGTTCGCTGGTAGAAGCCGCATTTAGTCAACTGAGCGCTGAGCGTAGTTTTGCCAGCCTCAGTTTACGCGAAGTTGCTCGTGAAGCGGGCATTGCGCCAACCTCGTTTTATCGCCATTTCCGCGATGTGGATGAACTCGGCCTGACGATGGTGGACGAAAGCGGTCTGATGCTGCGTCAATTGATGCGCCAGGCGCGCCAGCGTATCGCGAAGGGCGGGAGTGTGATCCGCACCTCGGTCTCAACATTTATGGAGTTCATCGGCAACAATCCCAACGCCTTCCGTTTATTATTGCGCGAGCGTTCGGGGACATCCGCAGCGTTTCGTGCAGCGGTCGCACGTGAAATTCAGCACTTCATTGCGGAACTTGCGGACTATCTGGAACTCGAAAACCATATGCCTCGTGCGTTTACTGAAGCGCAAGCCGAAGCCATGGTAACCATTGTTTTCAGCGCCGGGGCAGAAGCACTGGATGTTGGCGCTGAACAGCGTCGACAGCTAGAAGAGCGGCTGGTATTGCAACTGCGCATGATCGCGAAAGGCGCATTTTATTGGTACCGCCGTGAACAAGAGAAGATGACGCACCACTCCGAGTAACGAGAAGGACAAGCAATGAAACAGTCAGGTCAAGATAAAGGTACGCTGCTGCTGGCGCTGGTTGCTGGCTTATCGATCAATGGTACATTTGCGGCGCTGTTTAGCTCCATTGTGCCATTCTCCGTATTCCCGATTATTTCGCTGGTGCTGACGGTTTATTGTCTGCATCAACGCTATCAGAACCGCACCATGCCTGTGGGCTTGCCGGGCCTGGCCGCCGCCTGTTTTATTCTCGGTGTTCTGCTGTACAGCACCGTGGTACGCGCTGAATATCCGGATATTGGCTCTAACTTCTTCCCGGCGGTGCTGTCGGTGATTCTGGTGTTCTGGATCGGCTTTAAAGTGCGTAACCGTAAACAGGAAATTGTGGAGTAATAGTTGTCGCTGTAGGCCGGATAAGGCAAAGCCGCTATCCGGCAATCTGAACCGGTAGTGCTTATCCGGCCTCCGTTCAGTCTTACTTCTTCGTTAACAGTACTCCGCACTCCATATGGTGCGTATACGGGAACTGATCGAATAGCGCCAGACGTGAAACATTGTGCGTCTGGCTTAACGTTTCCAGGTTCTTACACAGCGTCTCCGGATTGCAGGAGATGTACAGAATGCGCGGATACGCCTGCACCATTTTCTCCGTTTCGCTGTCCAGACCGCTGCGCGGTGGGTCAACGAAGATAGTTTCACACTGGTAACTCTTCAGATCGATTCCCTGCAAACGGTTGAACTCGCGAACGCCGTTCATCGCCTGTGTAAACTCTTCGGCCGCCATGCGGATAATTTGTACGTTATCAATATGGTTAGCCGCGATGTTGTACTGTGCAGCAGCTACGGACGGTTTGGCGATTTCAGTGGCCAGTACGCGGTTGAAGTTTTGCGCCAGGGCTAACGAGAAATTGCCATTGCCGCAATACAGCTCCAGCAGGTCGCCTTTTGAGCCCCTGGTGACATCAATCGCCCACTCCAACATCTGAATATTCATGGCGGCGTTCGGCTGGGTGAAGCTGTTCTCAACCTGGCGGTAGATAATCTCTTTACCTGCAACCGGCAAACGTTCGTCAATGTAGTCCTGGTCCAGCTCAATTTTGGTTTTGGTAGCCCGACCAATCAAATGCACGTTCAGGTTTTGCGCCCGCAGCGCATCTCGCAGCGCTTCGGCTTCCTTACGCCATTCATCATCCAGCTTTTTATGGTACAGCATCGAAACCACCGCCTGATCGCTCAGGGTTGTGAGGTAATCAATCTGAAACAGTTTGTGGCGCAGGACGTGGTTGTTGCGAACGCCGTCGATCATTGCCGTCATCAACGTGTTGATGAGCTCGCTGGCGGCCGGGAAGCTGTCGACGCGAATACGGTTTTTGGTCTGGCTGTCGAACATGATGTGGTAAAGGTCATCACCGTCATGCCACAGGCGGAATTCGGCGCGCATACGGTAATGGCTGACCGGTGAGCGAAACACTTCCGGAGCCTGTGCATAAAATGGCGTCATTAAGCTCTGCAGACGCACTACTTTCTCAGCTAACTGGGCGTCGTACTGTTCTGTCGGAAGGTGTTCGGGGGTCATGATGCGTCCTGAAAAATAAAAGTACGCGGGGATTGTAGGGATTGCTCAACAGATGTCCAGTCATTGATGATTTCCGATAATGTGATACGCGGTCTGGACACCAGGTTGTAACAAACTGTAGCATCCGTTTTCCGGTCCTGTGAGTTAAAAGGGAATCCAGTGTAAATCTGGAGCTGACGCGCAGCGGTAAGGAAGGTAAGAGATGAGCGCACCTGGTGCAGACACTGCGGATTGCCGCGGGAAGTCATCGTCTCTTTAAGTCGCCTCCAAGCCCGAAGACCTGCCGGCTAACGTCGCATCTGGTTTTCATCATCGCGTACTATCGGTGGGACCTGCGGCATCCTTCTTAAATTGTGGATGCTTTACAATGATCAAAAAATCATTGCTGTGCACGGCGCTGTCCGTCACGGCATTTTCTGGTTGGGCACAGGACACTCGCCCGGATACTCTCGTCGTCACTGCCAACCGTTTTCAGCAGCCTGTTAATACTGTTCTTGCCCCCACCGATGTGGTCACGCGTGAAGATATTCAGCGCTGGCAGTCAAAAGATCTGAATGATGTCATGCGTCGATTGCCGGGGGTAGATATCTCGCAGACCGGTGGGATGGGGAGCAGCTCTTCTCTATATGTGCGTGGGACTGAAGCGCGTCATGTGCTGGTACTGATTGACGGTGTTCCAATGGCACGGCCAGGCATTTCCAATGGTGTTGATATTGGCCAGATTCCGGTATCGCTGGTGCAGCGGGTTGAATACATTCGCGGACCGCGTTCAGCGGTGTATGGATCTGGTGCGATCGGTGGTGTGGTTAACATCATTACGATGAGTGATGAAGAGAAATCGCAGATCAACGCAGGCATGGGTAGTAACGGTTATCAGACTTACGATGGCGCTATCAACAAGCGTTTCGGCGACACGGTGGTGACCGCTGCCGGCGCATATCAGACGACGAAAGGCTTTAACATTCAGCCCGATTCACCCTACAGCGGTGACAGCGACCGGGATGGTTACCGTAACAAGTTGTTCTGGGGCGCGGTACAGCATAAGTTCGACAATAATTTCTCCGGTTTTTTCCGTGGCTACGGCTACACCGCGAATAGCGATTATGACCAAGGGGCGTGGGGTTATCCGGGCGGTAATGACGAAGCCCAGAATTACAACCAGTCCTGGGATACGGGTTTACGGTACAACTCTGGCATTTACTCTTCTCAGTTAATTGCTAACTACCAGCGCCTGAAGGATTACAACTACAGTAACGAGCTTGGCCGCTACGCAGGAGATGCCACGCTGGATGATATGGAACAGCGTTATATCCAGTGGGGGAATAGCATTGAGGTTGGACATGGGGCGATCAACGGCGGTGTTGACTGGAAACAGGAAAAACTGACCTCCAGTAGCACGACGTTATCCGACAGCTATAAACGTGATACGACCGGGCTTTATCTGACCGGACAGCAACAAATTGACAGCGTCACGCTGGAAGCTTCGGGGCGTGAAGATCATGACGAACAATTCGGCTGGCATGGCACCTGGCAGACCGCAGCCGGCTGGGAGTTTGTTGATGGTTATCGCGCAACGCTCTCTTACGGTACTGGTTTCCTGGCACCCTCGCTGGGTCAGCAGTACGGGGCGACGCGCTTTGCCTCATCCTATGGGCCGGGTATTGCCGCCAACCCGAACCTGAAACCGGAAGAATCCAAACAGTGGGAAGCAGGAATTGATGGATTGACAGGGCCGCTTGATTGGCGTCTTTCCGCATACCACTATGAAATTCAAAACCTGATCGACTACAAGAATAACCAGTACGTCAACGTTAAATCAGCCACGATTAAGGGGCTGGAATGGACCGGAAACATTACGACTGGCCCTGTAGAACATCATCTAACGCTACAATACGTTGATCCGCGCGATGATGACACAAACAAGGTGCTCTATCGCCGTGCAAAACAGCAGGTTAAGTATGAGTTAACCGGACAGGTCCAGGATCTGGGCTGGAACGTTGCGTATCAATATATAGGTGAACGTTACGATAATGATTACGACAATAATCGTGATGTTAAATTGGGCGGCGTCAGCTTATGGGATATCGGATTATCATATCCAATCACCTCACAGCTGACAGTTCGTGGTAAAATCGCCAACCTGTTCGATAAAGATTACGAGACAGTTTATGGCTACGCAACTGCAGGACGGGAATACACCTTGTCTGGCAGCTACACCTTCTGATCCCCGTCCCACCGTGCTGGTGTTTGATTCCGGCGTCGGTGGGTTGTCGGTCTATGACGAGATCCGGCGTCTTCTGCCGGATCTCCACTATATCTACGCTTTCGACAACGTCGCCTTTCCTTATGGAGAGAAGAGCGAGGAGTTTATCGTCGAGCGTGTTGTTGAGATTGTGACTGCTGTCCAGCAGCGTTATCCCCTCTCTCTTGCGGTCATCGCATGTAATACAGCAAGCACGGTGTCGCTTCCTGCGTTACGTGAGAAGTTTGCCTTCCCGGTTGTGGGCGTGGTGCCTGCGATTAAACCGGCGGCGCGACTCACGGCGAATGGCGTAGTGGGGCTGCTGGCTACGCGTGCAACGGTGAAGCGCTCGTATACCCATGAGCTGATTGCGCGGTTTGCTAACGAATGCCAAATTGCAATGTTGGGTTCTGCTGAGCTGGTGGAACTGGCGGAAGCGAAGCTGCACGGTGAAACAGTTTCTCTGGAAGAGCTGCGGCGTATTCTGCGTCCGTGGCTGCGGATGTCGGAACCACCCGACACGGTAGTGCTCGGGTGCACTCATTTCCCTCTATTACAGGAAGAGCTTTTACAGGTCCTGCCCGAGGGGACGCGGCTGGTGGATTCTGGTGCCGCGATTGCGCGCCGCACGGCCTGGTTATTAGAACATGAAGCGCCAGATGCGAAATCAACAGATGAGAACGTTGCATTTTGTATGGCAATGACGACAGAAGCCGAACAACTATTGCCCGTGCTACAGCGCTATGGCTTTAAAACGCTCGAAAAACTGTCAGTTTAAGTTGTTTTGATGAAAAAATACGCACTCGGAAGATTATTTTAAATTTCCCCTTGTCAGCCCGAAATAACTCCCTATAATGCGCCTCCACTGACACGGAATAACGGATTACAAGCCGCCGGGTCAGCGGGGTTCCACTGAGAATCTCGTAGAGAAAAGCAAAAATAAATGCTTGACTCTGAATGAGGAAAACGTAATATACGGGACCTCGCGACAGAGCGCTAAAGCGCGTCGCAACTGCTCTTTAACAATTTATCAGACAATCTGTGTGGGCACTCGAAGATACGGATTCTTAACGTCGCAAGACGAAAAATGAATACCAAGTCTCTGAGTGAACATACGTAATTCATTACGAAGTTTAATTCACGAGCATCAAACTTAAATTGAAGAGTTTGATCATGGCTCAGATTGAACGCTGGCGGCAGGCCTAACACATGCAAGTCGAACGGTAGCACAGAGGAGCTTGCTCCTTGGGTGACGAGTGGCGGACGGGTGAGTAATGTCTGGGAAACTGCCCGATGGAGGGGGATAACTACTGGAAACGGTAGCTAATACCGCATAACGTCGCAAGACCAAAGAGGGGGACCTTCGGGCCTCTTGCCATCGGATGTGCCCAGATGGGATTAGCTAGTAGGTGGGGTAACGGCTCACCTAGGCGACGATCCCTAGCTGGTCTGAGAGGATGACCAGCCACACTGGAACTGAGACACGGTCCAGACTCCTACGGGAGGCAGCAGTGGGGA
>NZ_JAOWEY010000018.1:0-33080 GCF_030333935.1 Citrobacter sp. Cf125
GTTTGTGTGAAGTGATTCACATCCGCCGTGTCGATGGAGGCGCATTATAGGGAGTTTCCTGTGGCCCGCAACCCTTAAATTGCAGAAAAATGACTGACTGCTGCATTCCACAGCAAAACCCCGCCTTATACCCATTTACGCACAGAGTTATCCACAAACCACACGATCGTTTCTACGATCCTCTCGTTATATCAGCCTCTTTCAACTGAAAAAGAAGAGGTCAAAATCGAAAATTAAAAATTCGCGAGCGTTGCGCAAACGTTTTCGTTACAATGCCCCCGCACAACAAGGATGCCCCGTAAGGGGCGTTAGCTGAGTTTTTAGCCAAGAATTCACCTAACGCTCTCTGTAATAGTCAAATCCAGGGGATTTACCATGCAACAACGTCGTCCAGTCCGCCGCGCTCTGCTCAGTGTTTCTGACAAGGCCGGTATCATCGAATTCGCTCAGGCACTTTCCGCACGTGGTGTGGAGCTGCTATCTACAGGTGGCACTGCGCGCCTGTTAGCGGAGAAAGGTCTGCCAGTGACCGAAGTTTCCGATTACACCGGCTTCCCGGAAATGATGGATGGACGCGTGAAGACCCTGCATCCGAAGGTCCACGGTGGCATTCTTGGTCGTCGCGGTCAGGATGACGGAATAATGGAACAACATGGTATCGCGCCTATCGATATGGTGGTTGTTAACCTGTATCCATTCGCCCAGACCGTCGCCCGCGAAGGCTGTTCTCTGGAAGATGCGGTAGAGAACATTGATATTGGCGGCCCGACCATGGTGCGCTCCGCAGCCAAGAACCATAAAGATGTAGCTATCGTTGTGAAGAGCAGCGACTACGACGCCATTATTAAAGAGATGGATGCCAACGACGGTTCTCTGACCCTCGACACCCGTTTCGATCTCGCGATTAAAGCCTTCGAACACACCGCCGCTTACGACAGCATGATCGCCAACTACTTCGGCAGCATGGTTCCGGCTTACCACGGTGAAAGCAAAGAAGCCGCCGGTCGCTTCCCACGTACGCTGAACCTGAACTTCATTAAGAAGCAGGATATGCGCTACGGCGAGAACAGCCACCAGCAGGCAGCCTTCTATATAGAAGAGAATGTTAAAGAAGCTTCCGTTGCCACCGCGCAGCAGGTACAGGGCAAAGCACTTTCCTACAACAACATCGCCGATACCGATGCGGCGCTGGAGTGCGTGAAAGAGTTCAGCGAACCGGCATGCGTTATCGTTAAGCACGCAAACCCATGCGGCGTGGCGGTAAGCACTTCTATTCTCGACGCTTACGACCGTGCGTATAAAACCGACCCGACCTCCGCGTTCGGCGGCATCATCGCCTTTAACCGCGAGCTGGATGCCGAAACCGCGCAGGCGATTATCTCCCGCCAGTTCGTGGAAGTGATCATCGCGCCATCCGCCACCGAAGAAGCACTGAACATTACCGCAGCCAAGCAGAACGTTCGCGTGCTGGTCTGCGGCCAATGGGCGCAGCGCGTTCCGGGCCTGGACTTCAAGCGCGTGAACGGCGGCCTGCTGGTTCAGGACCGTGACCTGGGTATGGTGAGCGAAGCTGAACTGCGCGTAGTGACCCAACGCCAGCCGACCGAGCAGGAACTGCGCGATGCGCTGTTCTGCTGGAAAGTGGCGAAGTTCGTGAAATCCAACGCCATTGTTTATGCCAAAGAGAACATGACTATTGGCATAGGCGCAGGCCAGATGAGCCGTGTGTACTCCGCGAAAATCGCCGGGATTAAAGCGGCTGACGAAGGTCTGGAAGTGAAAGGCTCTGCAATGGCCTCTGACGCCTTCTTCCCGTTCCGCGACGGGATTGATGCCGCTGCTGCCGCCGGTGTGACCTGCGTGATCCAGCCGGGTGGTTCTATTCGCGATGACGAAGTGATTGCCGCCGCCAATGAACACGGCATTGCGATGGTATTTACCGATATGCGCCACTTCCGCCATTAATCCACGGAGCAGACGATGAAAGTA
This sequence comes from Citrobacter sp. Cf125, assembly GCF_030333935.1. Taxonomy (NCBI): domain Bacteria; kingdom Pseudomonadati; phylum Pseudomonadota; class Gammaproteobacteria; order Enterobacterales; family Enterobacteriaceae; genus Citrobacter; species Citrobacter sp. Cf125. The sequence continues at coordinate 1,990 of NZ_JAOWEY010000018.1, forward strand.
TTAGTGATTGGCAACGGCGGGCGCGAGCACGCCCTGGCGTGGAAAGCGGCGCAGTCGCCAAAAGTCGAAACAGTATTTGTCGCCCCGGGCAATGCGGGCACCGCGCTGGAACCCACGCTGCAAAACGTGGCCATCGGCGTAACCGATATCCCGGCGCTGCTGGACTTTGCCCAGAACGAGAAGATCGATCTGACCATCGTTGGCCCGGAAGCGCCGCTGGTGATTGGCGTGGTTGATGCCTTCCGCGCCGCCGGTCTGAAAATCTTCGGCCCAACCGAAGGTGCCGCGCAGCTGGAAGGCTCCAAAGCCTTCACCAAAGATTTCCTCGCGCGCCACCAGATCCCAACGGCGGAGTACCAGAACTTCACCGAAATCGAACCTGCGCTGGCTTACCTGCGCGAGAAAGGCGCGCCGATCGTTATCAAAGCCGATGGCCTGGCTGCCGGGAAAGGCGTTATCGTGGCGATGACGCTGGAGGAAGCCGAAGCCGCGGTTCATGACATGCTGGCCGGCAACGCGTTTGGCGACGCGGGCCACCGCATCGTGATTGAAGAGTTCCTCGACGGTGAAGAAGCGAGCTTTATTGTCATGGTCGACGGTGAGCACGTGCTGCCGATGGCCACCAGCCAGGACCACAAGCGCGTGGGCAATGGCGACACCGGCCCGAACACCGGCGGGATGGGTGCCTACTCCCCTGCTCCGGTAGTGACTGACGAAGTCCACCAGCGCACCATGGAACGCATCATCTGGCCAACCGTAAAAGGCATGGCGGCGGAAGGTAACACCTACACCGGTTTCCTTTATGCGGGTCTGATGATCGACAAACAGGGCAACCCGAAGGTTATCGAGTTCAACTGCCGCTTCGGCGATCCGGAAACCCAGCCGATCATGCTGCGTATGAAGTCCGATCTGGTGGAGCTGTGCCTCGCCGCCTGTGACGGCAAGTTGGATGAGAAAACCTCCGAGTGGGACGAACGCGCCTCGCTGGGTGTGGTCATTGCCGCCGGAGGTTATCCGGGTAATTACAATACCGGCGATGAGATCCACGGTCTGCCGCTGGAAGACGTCGCTGACGGTAAAGTGTTCCACGCGGGCACCAAACTGTCTGCAGACGATCGCGTGCTGACCAACGGTGGTCGCGTGCTGTGCGCCACCGCGCTGGGCAACACCGTGGCTGAAGCGCAGAAACGCGCTTACGCCCTGATGACCGACATCCGCTGGGATGGCAGCTTCAGCCGTAACGACATCGGCTGGCGTGCCATTGAACGCGAGCAACGCTAACGCGAAATTTTCGCCAGCAGCGTTTTACGCGTAATGCCTAACTGACGGGCGGCTTCCGTTTTATTGCCGCCCGTTTTTTCAAGCGCCGCCAGAATCACCTCCTTTTCGACATCCACCAGCGGTTGGATCTCGCCACTGAATTCCGTTTTTATCGGCGTCGCGGCAATCGCCATCGGCAGTTCACGTTCGGAAATATATTCCCCCGTCAGCAGCACCACCGAGCGCTCAATCGCATTTTCCAGCTCACGAATATTGCCCGGCCAGTCGTAGTGGATCAGCAGATCCATCGCCTGCGGAGTAAAGCCTTTCACCGCTTTACGGTTACGCGCGGCAAAACGCTGGAAAAAATGTTCGGCTAACAGCGGAATATCTTCCCGGCGCTGGCACAGCGCTGGCATTTCAATGGTGACGACGTTCAGACGATAGTAGAGATCCTGACGAAAGCGCCCGGCGCTGACTTCCTCTGCTAGATCGCGATGCGTAGCGGCTATCAGCCGGACATCAACCGCAATGGTCTGATTGCTACCAACTCGCTGCACTTCTCGCTCCTGGATAGCCCGCAGCAAACGCACCTGCATCAGCGGTGAGATATCGCCAATTTCATCAAGAAATAACGTGCCACCATCGGCTTCCACAAAGCGCCCTTCCCGGCGTTTATCCGCCCCGGTAAACGCCCCTTTCTCGTGACCAAACAGCTCGGACTCCAGCAGCGATTCATTAAGCGCCGCGCAGTTGAGCGTCACCAGCGGCTTATCGCGACGGGCGCTGCTGGCATGCAGCGCCCGGGCCACCAACTCTTTCCCCGTGCCGGAGTCTCCGTGAATGAGCACTGTCGCATCTGAGGGCGCAACCATCGCGATTTCATTGAGCAACTTCTGCATCGCCGGACTGCTGCCAATCATGCCAAACTGCGCAGCCGACGCCGATGGCAGTTCAGCGCCCATTTCCCGCGTATGCGCCAGCGCCTTTTCCAGCGTCTCCTGCAGACGGTCAAAATCCAGCGGCTTGATTAAGTAGTCCAGCGCCCCGGTTTTAAGCGCCTCAACGGCGGTCTCTACGCTGGAGAACGCCGTCATGATCAAGACCGGAATCGCCGGATTCAGCGCTTTAATCTCTTTCAGCGTTGCGATGCCGTCCATCTCCGCCATGCGTACATCACACAGCACTAAATCAAATACGCGTTCGCGCACCTGTTCCAGCGCCGCTCGCCCGCTATAGGCCAGCGCGACCTCATAACCCCAGCCGCGCAGCAGCGCCTGTAAAATGGTGCAGTGGCTGATATCGTCATCTACTACCAGAATATTGATTTTTCCGCGCGTCATCCTTGTTAATCCTGTTGTTTCGCTTTGGTCGGCAGCCAAAGGGTAAAGGTCGCACCTTTGCCCTCAACGCTTGCCACCTGAATGGTGCCACCATGCTGTTCGATAATGTTCTGCACTACCGCCAGCCCGAGGCCGGTTCCGTCAGCTTTGGTTGTAAAGTAAGGCGTAAAAATGGCCTCCAGCTGTTCCGCTGCAATTCCCTTCCCGCTATCGGTAACCACAATTTTAACGCGATCGCCGCTGCTTTCATTCGCTTCAACCGTGATCGTGCCCTGACGACCAATCGCATGAATGGCGTTCAGATACAGATTCAACAAAACCTGAGTCAGTCGGTCAGGATCGGCCTGGATAGCGGGCAGCGTAGAATTGGCCGAAAAGCGGAGCTGGATTTCCCTGCTTGCCGCATCCTGACTCACCAGGTGTAATGAGTGGGTGATAACCTCATTGAGATCCACCTGTTGCAGCGTCAGATGTGCAGGCTTCACCAGCTCCAGCAGCTCGCTCACCACCCGATTTAAACGATCCGCCTCTTTCGCCATCACCTGTGCCAGCTCATGCGACTCGCCTCCTGCCGGGGTTCGCTCGGCAAAATACTTCGCCAGACCTTTGATCGATGAAAGCGGATTACGAATTTCATGCGCCACTCCAGCCGCAAGATGCCCGAGCGCTAACAGTTTTTCTTTACGCTTCATCGCATCCTGAAGTTCTTTGTACGAGCGCTGATAGCGCTGATACCAGAAGAACGTCAGCACGGTGGCCAGCAACACAGCCGCCAGCGCACAGAGGACTATCAGTGTGTTACGCCACTCTCTTGCCTGAGTCGCGGTGAGATCGCTGGCATCAAAGGCGATAAATATGGTTTGCGCTGGGGTGATAAGCTGCCCGTCATTGCTGGCACAGCGCGCCATGCCGTGGCGTCCTGGACCATACATCGGCTGAAACTGGCGATAAATTTCCAGGGCCGGCGTTTTTTCACCATCCCTCGCTGGAATTTCAATATTCCGCCAGCTTTCTTGCTCCCCAGGACTAAGCTGTCGCAGGACATCCGGTGAATAGAGCGTTTTTCCGACCATCGCGGCATTGCTGTGAGTAATAATGACACCATGCTCATCGACGACGGCAAACCATAGCACGCCTGGTTGTACGGCCATTTCCTCCAGTAGCGTCTGCTGCTGGGCATGATGCATGCGCATCCCCATGCCTACACGCGTACCAGACTCCAGAGCGCGAATGAGCACGCTGCCTTTTTCCAGTAGCGTTTGCCGCGCGGCGCCACTTTCCCGCCCATAGTCCCGAATAGTCATAATCGAAAACCAGCCGACCAAAATCAGGATTGCCGCCAGCAAGAGTCGGCTCAACCACTTTGCCACCGTATCCTTATAAAGACGCATACGCTCTCCCTTCACCCCACTTGTTCCTTTCATCGTTGCAGGTATACAGCAGAAATCATGCCATTTTTTCCCCCAGATAACCCTGCCCTCAGACACAAACAGCTGAAAGTACCGGATAAAAATGACTCGCCAGAACGCGCCTGCGAGTCATTTTTACTCGTTTCCCTGCAAAGACGGCGGGTACAACGCCCGCAGGACTGGGATTGCCGCTTTGGCACGGAAGATGCAAAAGGGAATGTAAGCTAACCAACAGGAGAACGAACGATGAAACGGAACAACAAACTGGCACTGATTGCACTTTCTCTTATCGCACTGGGCTCCACCCCGGTACTGGCGCAGAATCACTGGGGATATGGTGATGGAATGCAGCAACGGGGCAGTACCCCAATGACCGCTGAGCAGCAGGCTGCCGCGCAGAAAATCTATGATGATTACTACTCCCAGACCAGCGCGTTGCGCCAACAGCTGACATCCAAACGTTATGAGTACAATGCACTATTAACGGCCAGTTCGCCGGACACGGCAAAAATTAATGCCGTTGCAAAAGAGATGGAAGCGTTGAATCAGTCTCTGGACGAGCAGCGTGTTAAACGCGATGTCGCAATGGCGCAGGCTGGCGTGCCGCGTGGCGCGGGAATGGGCTACGGCGGATGCGGCGGTGGCGGTAACCATCGCGGCGGCGGCCATATGGGAATGGGTCACTGGTAAAAGACTTAGTGCCTGATGACGCCATACGGATCAGGCCTGCTGACTACCTGTCTTCAGGTTTTCAGAAAGTTTTGGCTGTAGGCTGCCAGTGACAAAAATCTTCATTGGCGACTAGCAGTAGCTGCGACCCTTCGGGCGCTTCCAGCCATGCCACACTCACCTCTACGGATGAATGTTTCTGGCGGCGCTCGATATGGTTTATCGCCCACGACTCCAGGTCTGGCTTCAGCGTTTCACCTTCACAGGTTGTGACCGTGTTATCCGCATGCCAACGTCCCTGACGCAATATCACCCGTCCCTGACGCAGCGCATCGCTGGTCTGGCGAATTTGATCGGCGCGATAGCGGTAAAGCGCGATTTGATCGCTGGAAAGCTGCTGCTTTTGCCCGTCGACTTCACGCTGCATGAAGCTCAGTTCGCCCCGGTCATCGAAGCGTATACGGACATGTTCAGCCGGTTTACTGTAAACGTTGAGTTCTATGAGAGAGAGCGAATCACCCTGCCAGCGGTATTCACTGGTAGTGGTTTCGCCTTTTCGCCACGGACTAAATACCGAGAGCAAGTGAACATCGTCACCGGAGTCTTTACGCCAAATGCGTACCGCCCCCTGATCGCCAACATAGCCGCTGGCCGTGAACGGAGGAAGCTCAGAATGGCTACCGCAGGCAGACAGTAACAGAACACCTGAAAGCCAAAGCGTATGACGCCAGATGGACAAAAGGGGCGAAACCGCCCCTTCGTTAAAACTGTTCACTGCCACGCGAATTACTTAACCGCGTCTTTCAGTGCTTTACCAGAAACAAATGCCGGTACGTTAGCTGCGGCAATTTTGATTTCTTTACCGGTCTGCGGGTTGCGGCCAGTGCGCTCAGCACGGTGGTTCACTTTGAAGGTACCGAAACCAACCAGTTGTACAGCATCGCCTTCTTTCAGAGACTCAGTAATAGCAGCCAGAGTGGATTCCAGAGCAGCTTTAGCCTGTGTTTTAGACAGTTCTGCTTTGTCTGCAATTACATCAATCAGTTGAGTCTTGTTCATAAGTTATCCTTACAATGTGTTTATCGCTTGCTAAGCATCGAGTGCGACGGAAATGCCAGAAAAGCACTCTCCTGCATACACGCACCGATAGCCACTTTTTTTCGCCCCCCAAATGTAGACCAGACCGGGGGCGGATGGGAAGCCTTCAGGCACGACAAATCAGGCGTTAAATCACGTTTTGTGGTGTCATTGCTGAAAATTTATACCAATATTGCTCTCGCCAGCCTCGCGCAGGTCTGCACGCAGCCCTTTTATCAGCTCAATATCGCGTTCTTCACAGTCGGCTAAAAGTCGGAAAATTTCCCACTGAATATCCCATTCTTGCTCAACGGCAGGGTTCTCTTTGAGCTCCTCATCGGTCATTTCGCGACCAGCCTGGGTCATTTCCAGCATCGCTACCGTCGTAATCGAAGCTTTACTAACTTCAATTGCATGCTCCAGCGTTTCACCGCTAAGACGTGAATGCATCAGTTCGCTTAATGCCACACAGGCATCAATCGCCGGATAAACGCCGTACAGATCGTAATCGTCTGCAGAAGGAATGGCCTCTTCAAACTTTTCCAGCTGGCTGTCGAAATTGATTTTCGCGTCTTTAACCGTCAGCGCTTCCCAAATCAGATCCAGAATTCGGCGGTAAATCTGTCCATCGCCAAATTCAGTTTGCTTGCAGAACATGGCGTAATTCGGGTACATGCGTTCGCACAGACAGGCCATAAATGTGACGTGCTGCCAGCTTTCCAGCTTCTCCAGACGCAGGTGAATCGGATTTTGTAACATGATGAGTTCTCAAATACGGAAATTAGCCGCAGTTTACCCGATATGGGGCGCTTTTGCTGCAAGCCGCGTAAAAGCCGGGCGTTCGGATGCCACCGCATCTGCCCAGCGCGTTGGTTCCGGCAGACGATAGCCGTTCATACAGCGTTGTACCCACGCCAGTGCGCTGTCCATACTCACGCGGTGGCCCGTAGAGATAAACAACGGGTTACAGCGCGCTTTGCTGCGCCAGACCCATGCCAGTTGTTCGCCTTTATCCAGCAATGGCACTAGCGCACCGGGTTCAGCAGCGAGCGGTTCAAACTTGCCACACAGCCGTTTTTTCGCCACACCAATCGTTGGGACGTCCACCAGCAGGCCAAAATGGCTGGCCACGCCCAGACGGCGCGGGTGCGAAATGCCGTGCCCGTCAACGAACAGCAGATCGGGCTTGTGCGAGAGCAGTTGCCAGGCGGCCATCAGCGCGGGGGTTTCACGAAAGGAGAGAAAACCGGGAATGTAAGGCATGGTAGTGGCGATACGCGCCACCTTGTATTCAACCAGTTCAAGCGTGGGATACTTCAGTAAGACCATCGCGGCTCGCGTCACTTCGCCACCCTGCTCAAACCCAACGTCCGCCCCGCCGATCAGATCCGGCGGATCGTTCTTCAGACGATCCTCGCGGATCAATGAAGAGGCCAGTTCAAGCTGCTGCGCGCGTAATGACGCGAGATCCATAATGACTCCTTAGCGGTGGTACTGTTCGGACAACCGATGTACCGCCTCCACAAAGACACCCGCATGTTCTGGCGGGACGTCCTGATGAATGCCGTGGCCCAGGTTAAAGACATGCCCTTCGCCCTGACCGAATCCGGCCAGAATTGTCGCCACCTCTTCTTCGATGCGGGCTGGCGGTGCATACAGCATGGACGGATCCATATTGCCCTGTAGCGCCACTTTATGACCTACACGACGACGCGCATCGGCAATGTCAGTGGTCCAGTCGAGACCTAACGCATCACAACCGGTTTCCGCCATCGCTTCCAGCCACTGACCACCGCCTTTGGTAAACAGGGTCACAGGTACGCGACGACCTTCGTTCTCGCGTAGCAGGCCATCGACGATTTTGTGCATGTAGTACAAGGAGAACTGCTGATAGTCGCGACCGGTCAGCACACCGCCCCAGGTATCGAAAATCATCACCGACTGCGCGCCCGCTTTGATCTGCGCGTTCAGGTACAGCGTGACGCTCTTCGCCAGCTTATCAAGCAGCAGATGCAGCGCTTTAGAGTCGGCATACATCATCTTTTTAATCACGGTGAAGGCTTTGCTGCTGCCGCCTTCAACCATGTAGGTCGCCAGCGTCCACGGGCTACCGGAGAAGCCGATCAGCGGCACTTCGCCTTTCAGTTCACGGCGGATAGTGCGCACCGCGTTCATCACGTATCCAAGCCCATCTTCCGGGTCCGGGATCGGCAGTTTGTCGACGTCAGCCTTGCTGGTAATCGGAGAGGTGAAGCGTGGACCTTCTCCTGCTTCAAAATACAGCCCGAGTCCCATCGCATCCGGGATCGTCAGGATATCGGAGAAGAGGATCGCGGCATCAAGTTTATAGCGACGCAGCGGCTGCAGCGTGACTTCGCAGGCCAGCTCGGCATTTTTGCACAGCGCCATAAAATCGCCCGCTTCGGCACGGGTAGCTTTGTATTCCGGTAGATAACGGCCTGCCTGGCGCATCATCCATACCGGAGTGACATCAACGGGCTGGCGCAGCAGCGCACGCAGATAACGATCGTTCTTCAGTTCGGTCATTTTTGCAGTTCCTTATTGCGTCAGTCCATCAGTGTATCACCACTCGCTCTTTACTCGTACTCAGCCCGACACATTGCCACAGTATCTTCAATCAATCGACGCGCGACAGTACCCGGCGGGGGCAAGAGCGGTAAATCGTCATAGCGATACCAGTTCGCTTCCAGCAGCTCTTTCGGGTCGATGACGATTTCGCCGCTATCATACTCCGCCATAAATGCGGTCATCAAAGACTGTGGGAACGGCCACGGCTGAGAAGTGACATAACGCAGGTTTTTCACCTTAATGCCGCTCTCTTCCATGACTTCACGCGCCACCGCCTGCTCGAGGGTCTCGCCTACTTCGACAAAACCTGCCAGCACGGTATGCACGCCGTTGCGATGGCGAACATGTTGGGCGAGCAGGATGGAATCATCTCGGCGAATTGCGACGATTATACAGGGAGCAATTTGCGGGTAATAACGTTCGCGGCAGTGACTACAGAGCATCGCCCACTCCGTTTTACTCGGGTGCATGGGATGGCCGCAGTAACCGCAGAATTTATGCGAGCGGTAAAACTCTGCCAGCTGTACGCCTCGTCCGGCCAGTTGAAACAGGCCAACGTCCTGGTCAATGACCTGGCGCACCGACCCCATATCGTGTCGACGCTGCTGCTGCACCAGCCAGACAGTTTCCCCTTCCCACTCGCCTATTGGCAGCGCGCGCTGACCAATCAGATCAAAACGGGCTGCGTCGCCATAAGGTAGCTCGCCATGAGGTAACCATAACTTTTGCTCATGACTGACAATCCACCAGCCGCTATCTAATTTTTCAATTATACGATCCATATCTCTTGCGCAACCTTTGCTTCACAGGCATGTTGTTTACATTATTTTTACATTTACGGGTGAGCAGTTCCTAAACACCATCTTGCGGAGTCAATCATGCTAAACCAGCTGGAAAGCCTGACGGAGCACGTCGGAGGAAGTAATAAACTGGTTGATCGCTGGCTACATGTACGTAAGCACCTGCTCGTGGCTTACTACAATCTGGTTGGCATTAAGCCTGGCAAAGAATCGTACATGCGACTCAATGAAAAGGCGCTGGATGATTTTTGTCAGAGCCTGGTCGATTACCTCTCCACCGGACACTTCAGTATTTATGAACGTATTCTCCATAAATTGGAAGGGAACGGGCAGCTTTTAAAAGCCACAAAAATTTGGCCGCTGCTGGAAGCTAATACGCAGCTGATCATGGACTACTATGACTCCAGCCTGGAAACTGCGATTGATCATGATAACTTCCTTGAGTTTCAAAAGGTTTTATCGGATCTCGGCGAAGCGCTGGAAGCCCGGTTCGTGCTCGAAGATAAGCTGATCATGCTGGTATTTGATGCGATGCACGAGAGTGGCACTCTCAAACGTCCTGCTTGAGATTTGTCGCATTAACGCGTAGTTTACATTCATTACCTCTAAGATAGAGGTTACTTCTTGTCGGAGTGCTTATTTTCCACAAAAGCATTCGTGATGCGTCAAGGCGGCAAGTCAGTGAATCTCCAGGAGCTTACCTAAGTAAGTGACTGGAGTGAGCGGACGAAGCCAACAAAGAGGCAGCGCGAAGGATGACGTGGAAAAGGCTGAGACCGTTAATTCGGGATCCGCGGAACCTGATCAGGTTAAGACCTGCGAAGGGAACAAGAGTCAATCTACAACCGTTCGCCTTTGGGCGATCGCCTCTCTTGCTTCATCCGTCGTCTGACAAGCCACGTCCTTACTTTTTTGGAATGAGCTATGTCTGCCACTACTAAACCATCACGCCGCGAACAGCGCGCGCAAGCCCAACACTTTATCGATACCCTGGAAGGGACCGCCTTCCCTAACTCAAAACGCATTTATATTACCGGTTCGCAGCCGGATATCCGCATTCCGATGCGCGAAATCCAGCTTAGCCCGACGCTGATTGGCGGCAGCAAAGACAACCCGCAATTTGAAGACAACGAAGCCGTGCCGGTGTACGACACCTCCGGGCCGTATGGCGATCCTGACGTGGCGATTAACGTCCAGCAGGGTCTGGCGAAACTGCGCCAGCCGTGGATTGCGGCGCGTAACGACAGCGAAGAATTAGACGACCGCAGCTCCGCTTACACCAAAGAGCGCCTGGCCGACGATGGCCTGGACGAGCTGCGTTTCAGCGGCCTGCTGACGCCAAAGCGCGCCAAAGCCGGTAAGCGCGTGACCCAGCTGCACTACGCCCGTCAGGGGATCGTCACGCCGGAGATGGAGTTTATCGCCATCCGTGAAAATATGGGCCGCGAGCGTATTCGTAGTGAAGTGCTGCGCCACCAGCATCCGGGGATGAACTTTGGCGCTCGTCTGCCGGAAAATATCACCCCGGAATTCGTGCGTGATGAAGTCGCTGCGGGCCGGGCGATTATTCCCGCCAACATCAACCACCCGGAATCCGAGCCGATGATCATCGGCCGCAACTTCCTGGTGAAGGTGAATGCCAACATCGGTAACTCGGCGGTCACTTCCTCTATCGAAGAAGAGGTAGAAAAACTGGTGTGGTCGACCCGCTGGGGCGCAGATACGGTGATGGACCTCTCCACCGGTCGCTATATTCACGAAACCCGCGAGTGGATCCTGCGTAACAGCCCGGTGCCGATCGGCACCGTACCGATCTACCAGGCGTTGGAGAAGGTCAACGGGATCGCCGAAGATCTCACCTGGGAAGCGTTCCGCGATACGTTGCTGGAACAGGCCGAACAGGGCGTCGACTACTTCACCATTCATGCTGGCGTGCTGCTGCGCTACGTGCCGATGACCGCTAAACGCCTGACCGGAATTGTCTCACGCGGCGGTTCAATTATGGCGAAATGGTGCCTCTCACATCACAAAGAGAACTTTCTGTTCGAACATTTCCGCGAGATCTGCGAAATCTGTGCCGCCTACGACGTTTCCCTGTCACTGGGCGACGGTCTACGCCCTGGCTCGATTCAGGATGCCAACGACGAAGCGCAGTTCGCCGAGCTGCATACGCTGGGCGAGCTGACCAAAATCGCCTGGGAATACGACGTACAGGTGATGATTGAAGGCCCGGGCCACGTGCCGATGCATATGATTCAGCGCAACATGACCGAAGAGCTGGAGAGCTGCCACGAGGCACCGTTCTACACCTTAGGGCCGTTGACCACCGATATCGCACCGGGCTATGACCACTTCACCTCCGGCATTGGCGCGGCAATGATCGGCTGGTTCGGCTGTGCGATGCTGTGCTACGTGACGCCGAAAGAGCACCTCGGCCTGCCGAACAAAGAAGATGTGAAGCAGGGGCTGATCACCTACAAAATCGCCGCCCACGCCGCGGATTTAGCCAAAGGGCATCCGGGCGCGCAGATCCGCGATAACGCCATGTCGAAAGCGCGCTTCGAATTCCGCTGGGAAGATCAGTTTAACCTCGCGCTCGACCCGTTTACCGCCCGTGCCTATCACGATGAAACCCTGCCACAGGAGTCCGGCAAGGTCGCCCACTTCTGTTCCATGTGCGGGCCGAAATTCTGCTCAATGAAAATCAGCCAGGAAGTACGCGACTACGCCGCTGCGCAAACCATTGAAGTGGGGATGGCGGATATGTCGGAAAACTTCCGCGCCAAAGGCGGCGAAATTTACCTCAAACGGGAGGAAGCCTGATGTATCAGCCTGATTTCCCAACCGTACCGTTCCGACTCGGACTTTACCCGGTAGTGAACAGCGTTGCATGGATTGAACGTCTGCTGGAGGCGGGCGTACGCACAATCCAGCTGCGTATCAAAGATAAACGCGATGAAGAGGTGGAAGCCGACGTTATCGCCGCCATCGCGCTGGGGCGTCGCTATGACGCCCGCCTGTTTATTAACGATTACTGGCGGCTGGCGATTAAGCACAACGCCTACGGCGTGCATCTGGGCCAGGAAGACCTCGAAACCACCGACCTGAAGGCGATTCAGGCGGCGGGCTTACGCCTGGGGGTTTCCACTCACGATGATATGGAGATTGATGTCGCGCTCGCTGCTAAGCCTTCTTATATCGCACTCGGCCACGTTTTCCCCACGCAAACCAAGCAGATGCCTTCCGCTCCGCAGGGGCTGACGCAGCTGGCAAGTCATATTGAACGACTGGCCGATTACCCGACCGTCGCCATTGGCGGCATCAGCCTGGAACGTGCGCCCGCGGTGCTGGCAACCGGCGTCGGCAGCATTGCCGTGGTCAGCGCCATTACCCAGGCGGCTGACTGGCAGGCAGCCACGGCGCAGCTGCTCGACATAGCGGGAGTCGGCGATGAATGACCGCGACTTTATGCGTTACAGCCGGCAGATCCTGCTCGGCGATATCGCTATTGAGGGCCAACAAAAGCTGCTCGACAGCCATGTGCTGATTATCGGTTTAGGCGGGTTAGGTTCGCCTGCCGCGCTGTATCTGGCGGGAGCAGGTATCGGCAAACTGACGCTGGTAGACGATGACGACATTCATTTGAGCAATCTGCAGCGCCAGATCCTGTTTACCACTGATGATATCGCGCGTTCAAAATCGCAGATTGCCCAGCAGCGCCTGACGCGGCTCAACCCAGATATCGAACTGGTATCGCTCCAGCAGCGACTGAAAGGCGATGCGCTCCGGCATGCGGTAGCGCGTGCCGACGTGGTGCTCGACTGTACCGACAACATGGCCACGCGTCAGGAAATTAACGCCGCCTGCGTGTCGCTGAATACACCTTTGGTTACCGCCAGCGCCGTCGGTTTCGGCGGCCAGTTGATGGTGCTCACGCCACCGTGGGAGCAAGGTTGTTACCGCTGCCTGTGGCCGGATGATGTAGAGCCTGAACGCAACTGCCGTACCGCCGGTATCGTCGGCCCGGTTGTCGGCGTGATGGGCACCTTGCAGGCGCTGGAAGCCATCAAACTGCTTAGCGGCATTGCGACGCCCAGCGGCGAGTTACGCCTGTTTGACGGTAAAACCAGCCAGTGGCGCAGCCTTGCGCTGCGTCGGGCCAATGGCTGCCCGGTATGTGGAGGGCAACATGCAGATTCAGTTCAATGATGAGCCGATGCAGTGCGCCGAGGGACAAACCGTCAGCGGGCTGCTCACCGAGCTTAATCAGCTTAAACCGGGCGCGGCGCTGGCGCTCAATCAGCAGATCCTGCCGCGCGAGCAGTGGCAGCAGCAAATCGTGCAGGAAGGCGACCAGATCCTGCTTTTTCAGGTTATTGCAGGGGGTTGATATGTTACGTATTGCCGACAAAACGTTTGGTTCACATCTGTTCACCGGTACCGGAAAATTTGCCTCATCGCAGCTGATGGTCGAGGCGATTCGCGCCTCCGGCAGCCAGCTGGTCACGCTGGCCATGAAGCGCGTGGATTTGCGCCAGCATAACGATGCCATTCTGGCCCCGCTTATCGACGCGGGCGTGACGCTGCTGCCTAACACCTCCGGAGCGAAAACCGCTGAAGAGGCGATTTTCGCCGCCCAACTGGCGCGTGAAGCGTTGGGCACAAACTGGCTGAAATTAGAAATCCACCCAGATGCCCGCTGGCTATTGCCGGATCCGATTGAAACACTAAAAGCTGCCGAAGCGCTGGTGAAACAGGGCTTTGTGGTGCTGCCCTACTGCGGTGCGGACCCGGTACTGTGCAAGCGGCTGGAAGACGTGGGCTGCGCGGCGGTGATGCCGCTCGGCGCACCTATCGGCTCTAACCAGGGGCTGGAAACCAAAGCGATGCTGGAGATTATTATCCAACAGGCCACTGTGCCAGTGGTGGTCGACGCCGGGATCGGCGTGCCCAGCCATGCGACGCAGGCGCTGGAAATGGGCGCTGACGCGGTGTTGGTCAACACGGCGATTGCCGTGGCGGACGATCCGGTGATGATGGCCACCGCTTTCCGTCTGGCGGTTGAAGCGGGCCTTCTGGCGCGCCAGGCCGTCCCCGGCAGCAAAAGCTCGCTCGCGCAGGCCACCAGCCCGTTGACGGGATTTCTGGAGGCACTGGCATGAATACCTTCAGCGACCGCTGGCGACAGCTGGACTGGGACGACATCCGCCTGCGCATCAACGGTAAAACCGCCGCTGACGTGGAGCGCGCCCTCAACGCTTCGCATCTTAGTCGCGACGATCTGATGGCATTGCTCTCTCCTGCCGCCGCCGATTATCTGGAGCCGCTTGCGCAACGGGCGCAAAAGCTCACCCGTCAGCGTTTTGGCAACACGGTGAGCTTTTACGTGCCGTTGTATCTCTCCAACCTTTGTGCCAACGACTGCACCTACTGCGGTTTTTCGATGAGCAACCGTATCAAACGCAAAACGCTGGACGAAGATGAGATACAACGTGAGTGTGCGGCTATCCGTGAGCTGGGCTTTGAGCATCTGCTACTGGTCACCGGTGAACATCAGGCCAAAGTGGGGATGGATTACTTTCGTCGCCATTTGCCTGTCATTCGCCGACAGTTTGCCTCTTTACAGATGGAAGTACAGCCGCTGTCAGAGGCTGAATATGCGGAGCTGAAGACGCTGGGACTGGATGGCGTGATGGTGTATCAGGAGAGCTATCATGAGGCGATTTACGCCCGCCACCATCTGAAGGGGAAAAAGCAGGATTTCTTCTGGCGACTGGAAACGCCGGACCGGCTGGGCCGCGCAGGGATCGACAAAATCGGTCTTGGCGCGTTGATTGGTTTGTCCGACAGCTGGCGGGTTGACTGCTATATGGTAGCTGAACATCTGCTGTGGATGCAGCAGCATTACTGGCAGAGCCGCTACTCTATCTCCTTCCCTCGCCTGCGCCCATGCACCGGAGGCGTTGAGCCTGCATCGATCATGGATGAGCGACAGCTGGTCCAGACCATTTGCGCGTTTCGTTTACTCGCACCAGAAATTGAGCTGTCGCTCTCCACCCGCGAATCGCCATGGTTTCGTGACCATGTGATCCCGTTGGCAATCAACAACGTCAGCGCCTTCTCAAAAACCCAGCCCGGTGGTTATGCCGATAACCACCCCGAACTGGAACAGTTCTCCCCGCACGACGATCGTCGCCCGGAAGCCGTTGCTGAAGCACTGATGGCGCAGGGATTACAGCCCGTGTGGAAAGACTGGGACAGCTATCTGGGACGCGCGGCACAGATGCCCTAAGCCCAACGCTATCGCATAAACAAAAAAACCCGCTTTCGCGGGTTTTTTCTTCACTGGTGCTTAACTGCTCGGGCTCTGGCCTTCATCGCTATCGTAAGCCTTCGTGAAATTATCGGCGTTTACAGCGCGACAACGTTAACAGCAGACGGGCCTTTAGCGCCATTCTCCACGGAGAACTCCACCTTTTGACCTTCGTCTAACGTTTTAAAATCGTTACTCTGGATAGCGGAAAAATGCACAAACACATCCTTGCTACCGTCCTGAGGAGTGATAAAGCCGAAGCCTTTATCAGAGTTAAACCATTTTACTAAACCAGTCATTTTGTTAGACATAGATACTTCCTTTCATGTTTTTGAGCCGCTTATGCAGCGAAGATGGCCTGTTTTGCAGAAATTAACTTATGGGGCACTTAGGGAGGAGGCTCATGAAGAAGAGTATCTGAGGATAACGCTTGAACTGAGAACTGCTTTACTAAAACTGCTTGCATAAGGTCTGTGTTCCAAACCGATGCCGCTATAGTAGACCTACTTCTAATCATTAAGCAAGCATTAATTTTTTTAATACCCACTGAGTGATGCAATGTTGAACCAACGCGGCTAAGCATCCTGGATAACAGCTTGATCTACAATGAACAAAAGCCCCGACTATTGCAGTCAGGGCTTTACGTTACTACACACTTCAAATTTAACATTAATAAACTTAACGATTTAATACTGCTGATGGTACTACTTTAAAATGTACACGTTTACTACAGATAATATTGGATATTGATACTAACTAAAGCTTTCCTCTATTTACCGTTAAACACATTCCACCCGCTTGATAATAGAACTCAAGGCTGGTGACCTAAACAAGTACACTTCCCCTCGCGACATATACTCTTTGATGCGTTGCCTTATTTCCCTCGTGATAACCAAAAAAGCAGAAATCACGAACAATTACTATTAAATCATGGCGTTACATCGTCGCGTTTTACTGATTTTTTGCGATTAGATATATCAACTACGTGGCCTGAAAGCATTGTCGAGGTGAAAAAATAGCGTTTTCAGCATCGACTATCCCATACAAAAATACTTCGTGGCCTTTATCGCAAACCCCAATCAAGCTCTACTAACACTTACTACGTTAACAGCAAACTACAATTTCTCCGCTGTTAAGTATTAACATACGGGTTTAAAAAACGCTGTCAATACTGTTTTTTATAACATGTCTTTATTGACAGTAATTATATATTCCAGCATGTGATAAGCGAGTCAAAAAGCCGCTGGTCCCGGTCCAGATCGCAGGGTTTGGCCTCTTTTTGTAACCGGTTTCAGAAAAAGCGGTTTTCTTTGTGATGCCTTGCACACAATCGTTGCAAAGCAGTTGTTGCTATAGCTGGCTCGCGATAATTATCAACTCACACATGTTGATCGAGACTACTTATGAAAAACATCGTTTTATGCTGTGCCGCCGGAATGTCCACCAGCATGCTGGTGCAAAGGATGAAAGATGCCGCCCAGAAAAAAGGCGTCGACGTTACTATCAAAGCCGTCCCGGTGGCCGAGTTTGAAGAGAATATCGCTACAGCGGATATCGTTTTGCTCGGTCCACAGGTTAAGTATGAACAGGCCAAGCTACAGGCGATCGCCGACCCACTAGGCAAAAAGGTCGCCGTTATCGACATGATGGATTACGGCATGATGAAAGGCGATGCGGTACTGGACAAGGCGCTGAAACTACTGGAGTGATGGTATGGAAGAGTTAGAAACGATCATCATGGAGTTATTGGTAAACGCTGGCGCTGCACGCAGCCAGGCCCTGACGGCATTGCAACTGGCGCGTAAAGGTGATTTCTCCGGTGCAGAACAAGCGATGACGGAATCACGCGAGTACGTTAAACAAGCGCATAAAATCCAGACCCAGCTGATCGGAATTGACGAAGGAACCGGCAAGCTACCGGTTAATCTCATCACCGTCCATTCGCAGGATCACCTGATGAACGCGATGGTGATTCAGGATTTGGCGGGAGATATGATTGAGCTTTATCGGCGGTTACCGCCGGTAAATTAATGACACTGCCGGATGGCTTCGTAGCCTCGTAGACCTGATAAGCGTCATCAGAAATAAACCTGGACATAAAAAAACCCGCCGAAGCGGGTTTTTTATTATGGTCGGCAACGATTAATCGTTGTCAGAACCGCCCAGGCCTGCGTTCAGCAGTTCTGCCAGGCTGGCAGACGCATCTTCAGCAGTCACCTGCGGTGCAGCTGGCAGTTCGCCCGCTGCGCGACGGCGCATACGATCCTGGTGGTACGCGTAACCGGTACCTGCCGGGATCAGACGACCCACGATTACGTTCTCTTTCAGACCGCGCAGTTCATCACGTTTACCTGCAACAGCGGCTTCGGTCAGGACACGCGTGGTTTCCTGGAACGATGCTGCAGAGATGAAGGACTCGGTTGCCAGAGACGCTTTGGTGATACCCAGCAGATCGCGGGAGAACGTTGCACCCACTTTGCCGTTCGCTTCCAGCTCGCGGTTAGCGATCTTGACGCGGGAGTATTCAACCTGCTCGCCTTCCAGGAAGTCGGAGCTACCAGCGCTTTCGATGGTGGCTTTACGCAGCATCTGACGAACGATAACTTCGATGTGTTTATCGTTAATCTTAACACCCTGCAGACGGTATACGTCCTGAACTTCGTTAACGATGTAACGAGTTACAGCATGCACACCACGCAGACGCAGGATGTCGTGCGGCGCTTCCGGACCGTCGGAAACCACGTCACCACGTTCTACACGTTCACCTTCGAACACGTTGAGCTGACGCCATTTCGGAATCATCTCTTCGTACGGTTCGCTACCGTCTACCGGGGTGATAACCAGACGACGTTTACCTTTGGTTTCTTTACCGAAGGAAATGATGCCGCTGATTTCAGCCAGGATTGCCGGCTCTTTCGGACGACGTGCTTCGAACAGGTCAGCAACGCGCGGCAGACCACCGGTGATATCCTTGGTACCGCCGGATTCCTGCGGAACACGCGCCAGGGTGTCACCAGAACTGATCTGTACGCCATCTTCCAGCTGAACAATCGCTTTACCCGGCAGGAAGTACTGAGCAGGCATATCGGTGCCTGGGATCAGAACGTCGTTGCCCTGAGCATCAACAATTTTCAGTGCCGGACGCAGGTCTTTACCACCCGCAGTACGCTCTGCAGAATCCAGAACCACCAGAGAAGACAGACCGGTCAGCTCGTCGGTCTGACGAGTAATGGTCTGGCCGTCGATCATGTCAGTGAAGCGGACAAAACCACTCACTTCGGTGATAACCGGCATGGTGTGCGGATCCCAGTTTGCTACGGTTTCGCCGCCAGCAACCTGTTCGCCATCACCTTTCGCCATAACGGAGCCGTAAGGCACTTTATAGCTTTCTTTGGTACGGCCGAATTCGTCGATCAGTTTCAGTTCGGTGTTACGTGAGGTGATAACCAGTTTGCCGCTGGAGTTCACAACCGACTTCGCATTGCTCAGACGGATGCTACCTTTGTTTTTCACCTGAATGCTGGATTCAGCAGCCGCACGAGATGCCGCACCACCGATGTGGAACGTACGCATCGTCAGCTGTGTACCCGGTTCACCGATGGACTGTGCCGCGATAACGCCGATTGCTTCACCTTTGTTGATGATGTGGCCACGCGCCAGGTCACGACCGTAGCAGTGCGCACATACACCAAAGTCGGTGTCACAAGATACAACAGAACGGACTTTGACGGAGTCAACGGAGTTCTCTTCCAGCAGGTCACACCACTGTTCGTGCAGCAGCGTGTTGCGTGGAACCAGAATATCCGCCGTACCCGGCTTCAGAACGTCTTCAGCAGTCACACGACCCAGAACGCGATCGCGCAGCGGCTCTTTAACATCACCACCCTCGATAACCGGGGTCATGGTGATGCCTTCCAGAGTGCCGCAATCGTCTTCAGTAACAACCAGGTCCTGCGCAACGTCGACCAGACGACGAGTCAGATAACCGGAGTTCGCTGTTTTCAGTGCGGTATCCGCCAGACCTTTACGCGCACCGTGAGTAGAGATGAAGTACTGGAGTACGTTCAGACCTTCACGGAAGTTCGCGGTGATTGGCGTTTCGATGATGGAGCCATCTGGCTTCGCCATCAGACCACGCATACCGGCCAGCTGACGAATCTGTGCTGCAGAACCACGCGCACCGGAGTCGGCCATCATGTAGATGCTGTTGAAGGAAACCTGCTGCTCTTCTACGCCGTCACGGTTAATAACGGTTTCGGTTTGCAGGTTATCCATCATCGCTTTGGATACACGATCGTTCGCCGCAGCCCAGATATCGATAACTTTGTTATAGCGTTCGCCCGCGGTTACCAGACCAGACTGGAACTGCTCCTGGATCTCAGCAACTTCAGCTTCCGCTTCAGAGATGATCTCGTGTTTCTTCTCTGGGATGACCATGTCATCAATACCAACAGATGCACCTGAACGCGCTGCATAAGCAAAGCCGGTGTACATTGTCTGGTCAGCGAAGATAACAGTCGGCTTCAGGCCCAAAATGCGGTAACAGGTGTTCAGCATTTTGGAGATAGCTTTCTTGCCCAGCGCCTGGTTGACGATGGAGAAAGGCAGACCTTTCGGTACGATCATCCACAGAATGGCGCGACCAACGGTCGTGTCTTTCAGACTGGTGTGCGCAACGAATTCGCCGTTTTCATCTTTTTCGTATTCAGTGATACGCACTTTAACGCGCGCATGCAGAGAGGCCAGACCTGCGCGATAGATACGCTCAGCTTCTTTCGGGCCAGTCAGCACCATGCCTTCGCCTTTGGCGTTAACACAGTCACGGGTCATGTAGTACAGACCCAATACAACGTCCTGAGACGGAACGATGATAGGTTCGCCGTTCGCCGGAGACAGGATGTTGTTGGTAGACATCATCAGCGCACGCGCTTCGAGCTGGGCTTCCAGCGTCAGCGGTACGTGAACAGCCATCTGGTCACCATCGAAGTCGGCGTTATATGCCGCACAAACCAGCGGGTGAAGCTGGATAGCTTTACCTTCGATCAGTACAGGTTCAAATGCCTGGATACCCAGACGGTGCAGTGTTGGTGCACGGTTCAGCAGTACCGGGTGTTCGCGGATAACTTCGTCCAGGATATCCCAAACGACAGCTTCTTCACGCTCAACCATTTTCTTAGCGGCTTTGATGGTGGTGGCCAGGCCACGCAGTTCCAGCTTGCCGTAGATGAACGGTTTGAACAGTTCCAGTGCCATTTTCTTCGGCAGGCCGCACTGATGCAGACGCAGGTATGGACCTACGGTGATTACAGAACGACCGGAGTAGTCAACACGCTTACCGAGCAGGTTCTGACGGAAACGACCCTGCTTACCTTTGATCATGTCGGCCAAAGATTTCAGAGGACGTTTGTTAGAACCGGTGATCGCACGACCGCGACGACCGTTATCCAGCAGGGCGTCAACCGCTTCCTGCAGCATACGTTTTTCGTTGCGTACGATGATGTCCGGCGCAGCCAGATCCAGCAGACGCTTCAGACGGTTGTTACGGTTGATAACGCGACGATACAGATCGTTCAGATCCGACGTTGCGAAACGACCACCATCCAGCGGAACCAGCGGACGCAGATCTGGCGGCAGAACCGGCAGAACGGTCAGGATCATCCACTCTGGCTTGTTGCCAGACTGTACGAAGGCTTCCAGCAGTTTGATACGCTTGGTTAGCTTCTTACGCTTGGTTTCGGAGTTGGTTTCGTTCAGCTCTTCGCGCAGAGTTTCACACTCTTGCTCCAGATCCATGCTCTTCAGCAGGGCCTGGATTGCTTCCGCACCCATCTTCGCGTCGAATTCGTCACCGAACTCTTCCAGCGCGTCCAGATACTGCTCTTCAGTCAGGATCTGTTGACGTTCCAGATTAGTCATACCGCCTTCGATAACCACATAAGATTCGAAGTACAGTACGCGTTCGATATCACGCAGCGGCATATCAAGCAGCAAACCGATACGGGACGGCAGAGATTTCAGGAACCAGATGTGAGCAGTCGGAGACGCCAGCTCGATGTGGCCCATACGCTCACGGCGTACTTTGGTCTGGGTCACTTCAACGCCGCACTTCTCACAGATCACACCACGGTGTTTCAGGCGCTTGTACTTACCGCACAGGCACTCGTAGTCTTTTACCGGCCCAAAGATACGGGCGCAGAAAAGGCCGTCACGTTCAGGTTTGAACGTACGGTAGTTGATGGTTTCCGGCTTCTTAACTTCACCGAAAGACCATGAACGGATCATGTCTGGCGAGGCCAGAGCAATTTTGATCGCATCAAACTCTTCGGTTTTAGTCTGCGCTTTCAGAAACTTTAATAAATCTTTCACGGATTTGCTCCCGTCGGAGTTAGCACAATCTGGCGCTGGCTGTTACGCCAGCACCAGTGACCTGTTTGATCGAGAGTTACTCGTCTTCCAGCTCGATGTTGATACCCAGCGAACGAATCTCTTTCAACAGTACGTTGAAGGATTCCGGCATGCCTGGTTCCATCTGATGGTTGCCGTCCACGATGTTTTTATACATCTTAGTACGACCGTTCACGTCATCAGACTTAACGGTGAGCATTTCCTGCAGGGTGTATGCTGCGCCATATGCTTCCAGCGCCCACACTTCCATCTCCCCGAAGCGCTGACCACCGAACTGCGCCTTACCACCCAGCGGCTGCTGAGTAACCAGGCTGTAAGAACCGGTAGAACGCGCATGCATCTTGTCATCAACCAGGTGGTTCAGTTTCAGCATGTACATGTAGCCAACGGTAACCTGGCGCTCGAACTGCTCACCGGTACGACCGTCGAACAGTGTGATCTGACCGGAAGTCGGCAGGCCACCCAGCTGTAACAGTTCCTTGATTTCAGACTCTTTCGCACCGTCGAATACCGGCGTTGCGATCGGCATACCTTTTTTCAGGTTTTCAGCCAGACGCAGAACTTCTTCATCACTGAAGGTATTCAGGTCAACTTTCTGACGAACATCTGAACCCAGATCGTAAGCACGCTGGATGAATTCGCGCAGTTTCGCGACTTCCTGCTGCTGTTTCAGCATGGCGTTGATCTTATCGCCGATACCTTTTGCAGCCATACCCAGGTGGGTTTCAAGGATCTGACCGATGTTCATACGCGATGGTACGCCCAGCGGGTTCAGTACGATATCTACCGGCGTACCGTTAGCATCGTGTGGCATATCTTCGATCGGGTTGATCTTAGAGATTACACCCTTGTTACCGTGACGACCTGCCATCTTATCACCAGGCTGGATCCGACGTTTAACCGCCAGATAAACCTTAACAATCTTCAGCACGCCCGGTGCCAGATCGTCGCCCTGAGTGATTTTACGGCGTTTCGCTTCGAGTTTTTTCTCGAATTCGTGTTTCAGTTCGTCGTACTGCTCAGCCAGTTGTTCCAGCTGATTCTGTTTTTCTTCGTCGGTCAGGCCGAGTTCTAACCAGCGGTCACGCGGCAGTTTGTCGAGCTTCTCAGCTTCAACACCACCAGAAACCAGCACAGCGTAGATACGGCTGAACAGGCCAGCTTCGAGGATCTGCAGTTCTTCAGACAGGTCTTTTTTCGCCTGCTTCAGCTGCATCTCTTCGATTTCCAGCGCACGTTTGTCTTTTTCTACGCCATCGCGAGTAAAGACCTGAACGTCGATAATCGTACCGGAAACACCGTTTGGCACGCGCAGAGAAGAGTCTTTAACGTCAGACGCTTTCTCACCGAAGATCGCACGCAGCAGCTTCTCTTCTGGCGTCAGCTGGGTTTCACCTTTCGGCGTTACCTTACCAACCAGAATGTCGCCACCGGTCACTTCCGCACCGATATAAACGATACCGGATTCATCCAGTTTGGAGAGCGCAGCTTCACCCACGTTCGGGATGTCAGCGGTGATCTCTTCTGGCCCCAGCTTGGTGTCACGGGACACGCATGCCAGTTCCTGAATGTGGATGGTGGTGAAACGGTCTTCCTGGACAACACGCTCGGATACGAGGATGGAGTCTTCGAAGTTGTAACCATTCCATGGCATGAATGCCACGCGCATGTTCTGGCCCAGCGCCAGTTCACCGAGGTCGGTGGACGGACCGTCAGCCAGCACATCACCACGTTCAACCGGCTCGCCCAGAGATACGCAAGGCATCTGGTTGATACAGGTGTTCTGGTTAGAACGGGTGTATTTGGTCAGGTTATAAATGTCGATACCTGCTTCGCCCGGGTACATCTCGTCTTCGTTAACTTTGATAACGATACGGGAAGCATCCACGTACTGAACAGTACCGCCACGTTTAGCAACTGCAGTAACACCGGAGTCAACGGCAACAGCACGTTCCATACCGGTACCAACCAGCGGCTTATCAGCGCGCAGAGTCGGAACCGCCTGACGTTGCATGTTCGCACCCATCAATGCACGGTTGGCGTCATCGTGTTCCAGGAACGGGATCAGGGACGCACCGACGGATACCACCTGCTGGGTGGATACGTCCATGTAGTCAACCTGATCACGGCTGAACAAGCTGGATTCGCCTTTGCTACGGCAGGTAACCAGATCTTCTACAAAGTGGCCTTCGTCATCCAGGTTGGAGTTCGCCTGAGCGATAACGTAGTTGCCTTCTTCGATAGCAGACAGGTAATGAATTTCGTCAGTTACAACACCGTCGGTCACTTTACGGTACGGAGTCTCGAGGAAGCCGTATTCGTTAGTCTGTGCATACACGGACAGGGAGTTGATCAGACCGATGTTCGGACCTTCAGGCGTTTCGATTGGACATACGCGACCGTAGTGAGTCGGGTGTACGTCTCGAACTTCGAAGCCTGCGCGTTCACGGGTCAGACCGCCTGGGCCGAGTGCAGAGATACGACGTTTGTGCGTAATCTCAGACAGCGGGTTGTTCTGGTCCATAAACTGAGACAGCTGGCTGGAACCAAAGAACTCTTTCACTGCTGCAGAAATCGGCTTGGCGTTGATCATATCCTGAGGCATCAGGGTATCCAGATCGCCCAGAGACAGACGCTCTTTCACCGCACGCTCAACACGTACCAGACCAACGCGGAACTGGTTTTCCGCCATTTCGCCTACGGAACGGATACGACGGTTGCCGAGGTGGTCGATATCATCGACTTCGCCTTTACCGTTACGGATATCGATGAGCTTCTTCATCACTTCGATGATGTCGTCTTTGCTCAGGATACCGGAACCTTCGATTTCGTCGCGCAGCAGAGAACGGTTGAACTTCATACGACCGACCGCAGACAGGTCATAGCGGTCTTCGGAGAAGAACAGGTTCTCGAACAGGCTTTCAGCAGCTTCACGAGTCGGCGGCTCACCAGGACGCATCATGCGGTAGATTTCTACCAGCGCGCTCAGACGATCGTTGGTTGGGTCGACGCGTACAGTTTCAGAAATGTACGGACCGTGGTCCAGATCGTTAGTGAACAGCGTTTCGATACGCTTGTGACCAGACTGGCTCAGCTTAGCCAGCAGATCCAGGCTCAGCTCCATGTTAGCTGCGCAGATCAGCTCGCCAGTAGATTCGTCAACGTAGTCTTTAGCCGCAACTTTACCAGCAATGTATTCAACCGGAACTTCGATATGTTTGATATCGTCTTTTTCCAGTTGGCGAATGTGGCGCGCAGTGATGCGACGGCCTTTTTCGACGTAGACTTTACCGTTAGCTTCAATGTCAAAGGAGGCGGTTTCACCACGCAGGCGTTCCGGCACCAGTTCCATCTGCAGCTTGTTGTCACGAATTTCGAAAACAACTTTTTCAAAGAACAGGTCAAGGATCTGCTCAGTGGTGTAGTTCAGTGCACGCAGAATAATGGTCGCAGGCAGTTTACGGCGACGGTCAATACGTACGAACAGGTTGTCCTTCGGATCGAATTCGAAGTCCAGCCAGGAACCACGGTAAGGGATGATGCGCGCGTTATACAGCACTTTACCCGAAGAGTGGGTTTTACCTTTGTCGGAGTCAAAGAAGACGCCAGGACTACGGTGCAGCTGAGAAACGATAACACGCTCAGTACCATTGATTACAAAGGTACCGTTGTCAGTCATGAGCGGAATTTCGCCCATGTAGACTTCTTGTTCTTTAATGTCTTTTACGGTGCCTTCCGGCGCTTCGCGCTCGTAGATCACCAGACGCAGTTTTACGCGCAGCGGTGCGGAATAGGTCACGCCACGGATCTGACATTCCTGAACGTCAAACACCGGTTCGCCAAGGCGGTAGCTGACGTATTGCAGCTCGGAATTACCGCTGTAGCTCTGAATCGGGAAAACGGAACGGAAAGCTGCTTCCAGACCATACTGCCCTTCAGGATCTTGCTCGATGAACTTCTGAAACGAGTCAAGCTGGATAGAAAGGAGATAAGGTATGTCCAACACTTGTGGACGTTTACCAAAATCCTTACGAATACGTTTTTTCTCGGTATAGGAGTAAACCATTAGGGTTCCTCAGCTCGCTGACAAGTCGACCCATCTGTCCGACGAAGGGACAGTTTGTGCAACACTATTTTGTTGACCGGAAAATCGAATACTTTCCGCAATGCCTGTTGCTATCACGCTTAAACCATTTCATTGCGATTTACACAGAACTGATGCTCTGTCGCAGTATATTAAGACGTCGATAGAAACAAGCATTGAAAGGCACAGCAGTAGTCAAACAGTGTGAAATGCTACTGGCGCCTTACAGCGCAAAAAGGCTGGTGACTAAAAAGTCACCAGCCATCAGCCTAATTTCTTAGGCTGCAACCAGAAAAGTTGGCTTATTTAACTTCAACTTCAGCGCCAGCTTCTTCCAGAGATTTTTTCAGTGCTTCTGCGTCGTCTTTGCTGATGCCTTCTTTCAGGGCAGCCGGAGCAGATTCTACCAGGTCTTTAGCTTCTTTCAGACCCAGGCCAGTTGCGCCACGTACTGCTTTGATAACAGCAACTTTGTTAGCGCCAGCAGCTTTCAGAATTACGTCGAATTCAGTTTTTTCTTCAGCAGCTTCAGCCGGGCCAGCAGCTACAGCTACAGCAGCAGCAGCGGAAACACCGAATTTTTCTTCCATTGCAGAGATCAGTTCTACAACGTCCATTACGGACATAGCGGATACTGCTTCAATGATTTGATCTTTAGTGATAGACATTTAAATTGTTCCTGAAAATCAGAATAAGTTTATACGTAAGCAGATGCTTGAGAAAGATAACTGCGATTAAGCAGCTTCTTTCGCATCGCGTACAGCAGCCAGAGTACGAACCAGTTTGCCAGCCGAAGCTTCTTTCATGGTTGCCATCAGGCGTGCAATTGCTTCTTCGTAGGTCGGCAGAGTTGCCAGGCGATCGATTTGCGATGCCGGGATCAATTCACCTTCAAAGGCTGCGGCTTTGACCTCAAATTTTGCATTCGCTTTCGCGAACTCTTTGAACAGACGAGCAGCAGCGCCCGGGTGTTCCATAGAGTATGCAATCAGGGTCGGACCAACAAACGTGTCTTTCAGGCACTCGAACTGAGTACCTTCAACGACGCGGCGCAGCAGGGTGTTACGAACAACACGCATGTATACGCCAGCTTCACGACCTGCTTTACGCAGTTCAGTCATTTTATCTACAGTTACGCCACGGGAATCCGCAACTACTGCAGACAGCGCGCCTTTGGCTACTTCGCTGACTTCAGCAACAATCGCTTGTTTGTCTTGAAGATTTAAAGCCATTAGCTTTGCTCCTGGATGTTTGCCGGAACTCATGTTCCGGAACTCACTTCACTCTCACCAACGGAGAGAGCGTCTAAATACGGTGAGCAGAAACAAGCCAGAGTATCAGAAATAATCTTAGCGTTCTGTCACCGTCTACGCAGGGCATTAAGTTTCTTACGAAACACCTGCGGTCTTCGACGGAGGCCTGGATAGGCCAGGCTCCAACGAACAAATCTTGTCTATCTGTCGCTATTCAATCTGTGCCGGCGTTGACTGCCTTCGTTCACACCAGTCACATAGTTAACTATGCTCCTGGCGATTCACTCAGTTGTCGCCTTGCCACAGCCTGAATATCTCGGATATACGTCTGCAATTAGCAGAAACGTGGGGGTAAGATTGTAGACAAAATCACCGCCCACGTAAAGGCGAATATTAGTTCGCCACAGTCGCAGTCAGACCGGACTGATCAACGGCAACACCAGCACCCATGGTGGTGGAGATGCTAACTTTCTTGATGTACACGCCTTTAGCCTGAGTCGGTTTCGCTTTTTTCAGCGCAACCAGCAGAGATTCCAGGTTTTCTTTCAGTTTGTCAGCGTCAAAATCCACTTTACCGATGGTAGTGTGAATGATGCCGTTTTTGTCGTTACGGTAACGAACCTGACCTGCTTTAGCGTTCTTAACCGCTTCAGCAACGTTAGGGGTTACAGTACCAACTTTCGGGTTTGGCATCAGGCCGCGCGGACCCAGAACCTGACCCAGTTGGCCAACAACGCGCATTGCATCCGGGGAAGCAATAACAACGTCAAAGTTCATTTCGCCTTTCTTGATCTGGTCAGCCAGATCTTCCATACCTACCAGCTCAGCGCCTGCAGCTTTAGCAGCTTCAGCGTTTGCGCCCTGGGCAAATACGGCTACGCGAACGGAACGGCCAGTACCGTGCGGCAGTACAGTTGCACCACGTACGTTCTGGTCAGATTTACGAGCATCGATGCCGAGGTTAACGGCAACGTCTACGCTTTCTACGAATTTAGCAGTGGCCAGCTCTTTCAGCAGAGCAATAGCTTCGTTGATGTCGTACTGTTTAGTTGCATCAACTTTGTCACGGATCACGCGCATACGCTTGGTCAGTTTAGCCATTTCTTAGTCCTCCACTACCAGGCCCATGGAACGTGCAGTACCTTCAATGGAGCGAGTCATCGCTTCAATGTCGGAACCAGTCATGTCGGCAGCTTTGGTCTGCGCGATTTCCTGCAGCTGAGCGCGGGAAATTTTACCCACTTTGTCTTTGTTCGGCTTACCGGAACCAGACTTGATACCAGCCGCTTTCTTCAGCAGAACTGCTGCCGGAGGCGTTTTGGTAACGAAAGTGAAAGAACGGTCAGCGTAAACGGTGATAACAACCGGGATCGGCAGACCTTTTTCCATGGAATCAGTTTTTGCGTTGAACGCTTTGCAGAATTCCATGATGTTCACGCCTTGTTGACCCAGTGCTGGACCTACCGGCGGACTCGGGTTAGCCATACCAGCTGCAACTTGCAGCTTGACATAGGCCTGGACTTTCTTAGCCATTCTAAATTCCTCTAGTTGGGTTATAGCGCCTCAAGGAGGCTCCCCGTGATTAAATTCGTTTTACGGACAGGGTCCATAAAAACAAAAGGCGCGAAATTGTATTCCAATCTCGCGCCTTGTGCAACGATTAAATCGCCGCTTTTTTGATCGCTGTTTAGGCTTTTTCTACCTGGGCAAAGTCCAGTTCTACCGGGGTCGCACGACCAAAGATAGAAACAGAGACTTTCAGGCGGGACTTCTCGTAGTCCACTTCTTCAACCACGCCGTTAAAGTCAGCAAACGGACCGTCACTAACGCGAACCATTTCACCTGGCTCAAACATCGTTTTCGGACGCGGTTTATCACCAACCTGCTGCAGACGGTTCATGATCGCATCAACTTCTTTGTCGCTGATCGGCGCCGGACGGTCAGATGTACCACCGATAAAGCCCATCACACGCGGCACGCTACGCACCAGGTGCCAGCTTGCGTCATTCATCACCATCTGGACCAGTACATAGCCCGGGAAGAATTTACGTTCGCTCTTGCGACGCTGGCCACCACGGATTTCGACCACTTCTTCGGTCGGCACCATGACTTCGCCAAACAGCTCTTCCATATTTTGTAACTTGATATATTCGCGCAGCGACGTGGCTACGCGGCCTTCAAAACCGGAAAACGCCTGAACGACGTACCAGCGCTTTTTAGGGGCTTCAGACATCTTAGAACCTCAGGCCAGTGATAAAGGATACCAGGCGAACCAGAATACCATCCAGTCCCCACAGGATCAGTGACATTACTGCGGTAACCGCAGCCACAATTAATGTGGTGTGCAATGTTTCCTGGCGAGTTGGCCAAATGACCTTACGGACTTCGGTTCTCGCTTCACGGGCAAAAGCAACGGTCGCTTTACCTTTTGTTGTCAACAGCGCGACACCACCCGCTGCGGCAATCAGAATCACTACGGCCAGCGCACGCAGCGGCAGCATCATGTCACGATAGAGGTAGTTGCCAACGATAGCTACAAGCAGCAATACAGCGACAACAACCCACTTCATCGCTTCCAGGCCGCGCCCGCTTCCTTGAGCTTCGGTATTCGCACTCATAAACCAACCTGTCAGAAGTATTCTACAAACATTTTCACCCCGCGTAAGCGAGGCGATCCAAACCGAAATGCTCTGGTGCGTTTCGGACTAAACGCCCTCTTCAGAGCCTGTCTCAGCAATGATTATGACAAAAAAAATCACTGATGAGCCAGGTTCTGGTGTGAAAGCGTGCAAAAAGGGCATCAAATGATGCCCTTTTATTGCGCATTGCGTCAAATGTTATTCGGCAATTAGCTCATTACTTTGGCAACAACGCCCGCACCAACAGTACGGCCGCCTTCACGGATTGCGAAACGCAGACCGTCGTCCATCGCGATTGGGTGGATCAGGGTAACAACCATTTTGATGTTGTCGCCCGGCATTACCATCTCTACGCCTTCCGGCAGTTCGATGGTACCAGTCACGTCAGTAGTACGGAAGTAGAACTGCGGACGGTAGCCTTTGAAGAACGGAGTATGACGGCCGCCTTCGTCTTTGGACAGAATGTACACTTCAGATTCGAACTTGGTGTGCGGCTTGATAGAGCCCGGCTTAGCCAGTACCTGACCACGTTCGATTTCTTCACGTTTGATACCACGCAGCAGAACACCAACGTTCTCACCAGCACGGCCTTCGTCCAGCAGTTTGCGGAACATTTCAACGCCAGTACAGGTAGACTTAGCAGTCTCTTTGATACCAACGATTTCAACTTCTTCACCAACTTTGATGATACCGCGCTCTACACGACCGGTAACAACCGTACCACGACCGGAGATGGAGAATACGTCTTCGATAGGCAGCAGGAACGGCTTGTCAATCGCACGCTCTGGTTCTGGGATGTAAGAATCCAGGAAGCCAGCCAGTTCGATGATTTTCGCTTCCCACTCTGCTTCGCCTTCCAGCGCTTTCAGAGCAGAACCACGAACGATCGGAGTGTCGTCGCCCGGGAAATCGTACTGAGACAGAAGTTCACGAACTTCCATTTCTACCAGTTCCAGCAGCTCTTCGTCATCAACCATGTCGCATTTGTTCAGGAACACGATGATGTACGGAACGCCTACCTGACGACCCAGCAGGATGTGCTCACGAGTCTGCGGCATCGGGCCGTCAGTCGCAGCAACAACCAGGATCGCGCCGTCCATCTGCGCAGCACCGGTGATCATGTTTTTAACATAGTCGGCGTGGCCCGGGCAGTCTACGTGTGCGTAGTGGCGAGTCGGGGTGTCATATTCAACGTGAGAAGTGTTGATGGTGATACCACGTGCTTTTTCTTCCGGCGCGTTATCGATCTG
>NZ_JAOWEY010000019.1:0-5268 GCF_030333935.1 Citrobacter sp. Cf125
TTTGCGTGTGTGCGGGGTAAAAACCGCCGGGCTGAACGTATTGTGCAGGCCTGATAAGCGCAGCGCATCAGGCACATCGCCGCACCATCGGGTGCAAAGCAATATCCTGAGCCTCCATAACACAAGCCATCCTGCGGTATATGCGGTAAACTAGGCGCGATTTTGCATCAGGAAAGCGTCTATGAATCACTCCCTTAAAGCCTGGAACACCTTCGGTATCGATCAGCAAACGAATGAACTTGTCTGCGCCGAAAATGAACAACAATTACTGAATGCCTGGCAATTAGCCAATGCATCGCATCATCCAGTACTGATTCTGGGCGAAGGGAGTAACGTCCTGTTTCTTGATACCTTCCAGGGTACGGTGATCGTCAATCGTATTAAGGGTATTGAGATTACAGAGCAACCTGATGCGTGGCATTTGCACGTAGGCGCGGGTGAAAACTGGCATCAGTTGGTGTGCTATGCGCTGGAGCACAACATGCCTGGCCTGGAAAATCTGGCACTTATTCCGGGCTGTGTCGGCTCATCGCCAATCCAGAACATTGGTGCTTATGGTGTGGAACTTCAGCGTGTTTGCGAATATGTGGACTGCATTGAACTGGCGACCGGCAAACATCTGAGCGTCAGTGCTACAGAATGCCGTTTTGGTTACCGTGACAGCATCTTCAAGCATGAATACCAGGATCGTTTCGCAATTGTAGCCGTTGGTCTGCGCTTACCTAAACAGTGGCAGCCCGTTTTGACTTACGGTGACCTGACGCGTCTGGATCCTACAACAGTTACACCTCAGCAGGTTTTTGATTCAGTCTGCCATATGCGCACGACAAAACTGCCCGATCCGAAAGTAAACGGTAATGCGGGTAGCTTCTTTAAAAACCCAGTTGTCACTGGGAATATTGCGCAGGAGCTCCTGGCTAAATTCCCAACAGCACCTCATTACCCGCAGGCTGATGGTTCTGTGAAACTGGCAGCAGGCTGGCTTATCGATCAGTGCCAGCTAAAAGGTATGCGTATTGGTGGCGCGGCGGTACATCAGCAGCAGGCACTGGTGCTGGTCAATGCAGATAATGCGACGAGTCAGGATGTAGTGCAACTTGCACACCATGTGCGCCAAAAAGTCGGTGAGAAATTTAATGTCTGGCTCGAACCAGAGGTCCGGTTTATTGGTCCGCAGGGTGAAATGAATGCTGTGGAGATCATTGCATGAAGGATAATACCGTCCCTCTGACGCTTATTTCATTATTGGCCGATGGAGAATTTCATTCCGGTGAGCAGCTCGGTGAAACGTTGGGAATGAGCCGTGCTGCAATCAATAAGCATGTCCAGACGTTGCGCGACTGGGGGGTTGATGTCTTTACTGTTCCAGGTAAAGGATACAGCTTACCGGAGCCTATCCAACTATTAGATGCCTCACTTATTCATTCTCAACTGGATGGTGGAAATATCACTGTCCTGCCGGTTATCGACTCAACCAATCAGTACCTGATGGACCGAATAGGTCAGCTGGAGTCAGGGGATGCCTGCGTCGCTGAATATCAGCAGGCCGGGCGCGGCCGCCGTGGTCGGAAATGGTTTTCACCGTTTGGTGCCAACCTTTACCTCTCAATGTTCTGGCGGCTGGAACAAGGACCGGCCGCCGCGATTGGCCTGAGTCTGGTTATTGGTATCGTCATGGCTGAGGTTTTGCGCGATCTGGGTGCGGATAAAGTCCGTGTAAAATGGCCCAACGACCTCTATTTACTCGACCGTAAACTGGCAGGGATCCTGGTTGAACTGACCGGTAAGACAGGTGATGCCGCGCAAATTGTTATCGGCGCAGGTATTAATATGTCCATGCGCCGGGTTGAGGAAAATGTGGTTAATCAAGGCTGGATTAACCTGCAGGAAGCGGGCATTAACATTGACCGCAATACCCTTGCTGCCCGACTGATACGTGAGTTGCGCGCTGCGTTGGTGCTCTTTGAGCACGAAGGATTAGCTCCGTATCTGTCTCGCTGGAAGAAACTGGATAACTTTATCGACCGCCCGGTAAAACTTATTATTGGTGATAAAGAAATATTTGGTATCTCTC
This sequence comes from Citrobacter sp. Cf125, assembly GCF_030333935.1. Taxonomy (NCBI): domain Bacteria; kingdom Pseudomonadati; phylum Pseudomonadota; class Gammaproteobacteria; order Enterobacterales; family Enterobacteriaceae; genus Citrobacter; species Citrobacter sp. Cf125. The sequence continues at coordinate 2,075 of NZ_JAOWEY010000019.1, forward strand.
GTGGAATAGACGCGCAAGGTGCATTATTGCTTGAACAAAATGGCGAGATCAAACCCTGGATGGGTGGAGAAATATCGCTGAGAAGTGCTGAATAATAAAAAGGGGAGCTGAGGCTCCCCTTTTTTATTTATTTACGTAGTCTGACTTGCTCAACGGCATGATTGGCGCTTTTAGTCATAATCAAGCTGGCTCTTTCACGTGTTGGTAAAATGTTTTGCTTTAAATTCAGCCAGTTAATTTCTTTCCATAGCGATGTGGCAGTATTGATAGCCTCATCTTCTGATAATTTTGCATAGTTATGGAAATAAGAGTCCGGGTTGGTAAACGCCCCTTCACGGAATTTCAGAAAGCGGTTGATATACCACGTCTGGAGTAATTCTTCTGGCGCATCAACATAAATAGAAAAGTCGACAAAGTCAGAAACAAATACATGATGTGGATCGTGAGGATAGTCCATCCCGCTTTGTAATACATTTAACCCTTCGAGTATTAATATGTCGGGCTGGGCAACGGTTTTGTCGCCATCAGGGATCACATCATAGATGAGATGGGAATAGACCGGTGCCGTGACGTTAGGTACGCCTGATTTCAGATCGGAAACGAATTTAACCAAGCGATGCATATCATAGGACTGGGGGAAGCCTTTCTTCTTCATTAGTCCACGATCTTTCAATACCTGGTTAGGGTGGAGAAAGCCATCGGTAGTAATCAATTCAACCTTACGATGCTCTGGCCAGCGACTGAGCAAGGCCTGCAAAACACGCGCTGTCGTACTTTTACCGACGGCAACGCTGCCAGCAATACTAATAATATAAGGAATACGCTCGCCATTCGTGCCTAAAAATTGCTCCAGCACTGCCTGACGTCGCAGGTTTGAACTGATGTAAAAGTTTAGCAAACGCGAGAGAGGCAAATAAATCTCGGCAACTTCTTCCAGCGATAAGTCTTCGTTAATGCCTTTAAGACGAGCAATCTCTTCCTCGGTCAGGGTCATCGGCACGGAATCACGAAGCGCAGCCCACTGGTTGCGATCAAACTGTAGGTAAGGCGACGTTAACGCTTGCTCTTTTATACTCATACGCATGGTCTGGCTGTCATTGCTATATCAGGTCTGCGGTAAAAAACGAAATCATCCCCGGTACGCAATGGCACGCACATTTCAGTTAATTTGGACAATGGGCAGGAGGGTAACACCAGATGGAGGGGAATAATAAGAAAAAATCATCCTCTGAAATGCAATGTGACGGGTATTCCAGATGTATAAAGATGTGCTTTCTCTCTATCAACGCGCGCATGCCGGAGCAAAATTCCTCCCTGAGGTGGCACCTGGCGTTGGAAATTTGTCCAATCCAAAGAAGAAATAGATTATTTATCGGTCGCATAGTGCAAAATGTGAGCGATAGAACATTTTATGCAATTTTTTAGTTGCATGAGTGCGCATGTCTCCATAAAATGCGCGCTACTTGATGCCGACTTAGCTCAGTAGGTAGAGCAACTGACTTGTAATCAGTAGGTCACCAGTTCGATTCCGGTAGTCGGCACCATCAAGTCCGGTGGGGTTCCCGAGCGGCCAAAGGGAGCAGACTGTAAATCTGCCGTCACAGACTTCGAAGGTTCGAATCCTTCCCCCACCACCACTTTCTGGCAGCGTTATCGCCGCCTGAGTTGATTAAAAAATTAATCAGCTCGAACAGAAAAGAGAGAAATCTCTTTTTTGTTACAGAAAGAACTGGGTAGCCGAGTTTCAGGATGCGGGCATCGTATAATGGCTATTACCTCAGCCTTCCAAGCTGATGATGCGGGTTCGATTCCCGCTGCCCGCTCCAGACGTGCTGATATGGCTCAGTTGGTAGAGCGCACCCTTGGTAAGGGTGAGGTCCCCAGTTCGACTCTGGGTATCAGCACCACTTCACTTCTCCTTCCCGTTTCTCTCTGTTTACTTTTAAAAGCATTCAACAGCTCAGGTATATTGCCTGGTTGATGTGGTGATATCACCGATTTATCCGTGTCTTAGAGGGACAATCGATGTCTAAAGAAAAATTTGAACGTACTAAACCGCACGTTAACGTCGGTACTATCGGCCACGTTGACCATGGTAAAACAACGCTGACCGCTGCAATCACTACCGTTCTGGCTAAAACCTACGGCGGTGCTGCTCGCGCATTCGATCAGATCGATAACGCGCCGGAAGAAAAAGCACGTGGTATCACCATCAACACTTCTCACGTTGAATATGACACCCCGACTCGCCACTACGCACACGTAGACTGCCCGGGCCACGCCGACTATGTTAAAAACATGATCACCGGTGCTGCGCAGATGGACGGCGCGATCCTGGTTGTTGCTGCGACTGACGGCCCGATGCCGCAGACTCGTGAGCACATCCTGCTGGGTCGTCAGGTAGGCGTTCCGTACATCATCGTGTTCCTGAACAAATGCGACATGGTTGATGACGAAGAGCTGCTGGAACTGGTAGAAATGGAAGTTCGTGAACTTCTGTCTCAGTACGATTTCCCGGGCGACGACACTCCGATCGTTCGTGGTTCTGCTCTGAAAGCGCTGGAAGGCGAAGCAGAGTGGGAAGCGAAAATCATCGAACTGGCTGGCTTCCTGGATTCTTACATCCCAGAACCAGAGCGTGCGATTGACAAGCCGTTCCTGCTGCCTATCGAAGACGTATTCTCCATCTCCGGTCGTGGTACGGTTGTTACCGGTCGTGTAGAGCGCGGTATCATCAAAGTTGGTGAAGAAGTTGAAATCGTTGGTATCAAAGAGACTGCTAAGTCTACCTGTACTGGCGTTGAAATGTTCCGCAAACTGCTGGACGAAGGCCGTGCTGGTGAGAACGTTGGTGTTCTGCTGCGTGGTATCAAACGTGAAGAAATCGAACGTGGTCAGGTACTGGCTAAGCCGGGCTCTATCAAGCCGCACACCAAGTTCGAATCTGAAGTGTACATTCTGTCCAAAGACGAAGGCGGCCGTCATACTCCGTTCTTCAAAGGCTACCGTCCGCAGTTCTACTTCCGTACTACTGACGTGACTGGTACCATCGAACTGCCGGAAGGCGTAGAGATGGTAATGCCGGGCGACAACATCAAAATGGTTGTTACCCTGATCCACCCAATCGCGATGGACGACGGTCTGCGTTTCGCAATCCGTGAAGGCGGCCGTACTGTTGGTGCGGGCGTTGTTGC
>NZ_JAOWEY010000020.1:0-7374 GCF_030333935.1 Citrobacter sp. Cf125
TGGTTTATTTTTTCTGTTCATCCGGGAGGCACTTATGTCAACAGGATTACGTTTCACACTGGAGGTGGATGGTCTGCCGCCGGATGCGCTGGCGGTGGTTTCTTTTCACCTGAACCAGTCGCTCTCCACGCTGTTTTCCCTCGATATCTCGCTGGTCAGCCAGCAACTTCTCACTATCGACTTCGCCCAGGTACTGGAAAAAACGGTGCACCTGAAAATCTGGCAGGGCACGGAGATAAAGCGCCGGGTTAAAGGTCTGGTGACTTTTTTTGAGCAGGGTGAAAACGACAGCCACCAGACGCTGTACAGAATGAAAGTGCGCCCGGCGTTGTGGCGAGCGGGGCTGAGAAAAAACTCCCGCATTTTCCAGAACGAAGACATCAAAAGCATCCTGGGCACGATAGTGCAGGAAAACGGTGTGACGGAGTGGAGTCCGTTGTTCAGCGAACCGCATCCGGTGCGTGAGTTCTGCGTACAGTATGGCGAAACGGATTATGATTTTCTGGCACGGATGGCGGCGGAAGAGGGCATCTTTTTCTACGAAGAACATGCTGTGAAAAGCGATGACCAGAGCCTGGTGCTGTGCGACACGGTCCGCTTCCTGCCGGAAGCCTTTGACATCCCCTGGAACCCGAACACGCATACCGAAGTCAGCACCCCCTGTATCAGCCAGTTTCGCCACAGCGCGCAGATACGCCCCTCTTCCGTGATAGCCAAAGACTACACCTTCAAACGCCCCGGCTGGGCGGGGCGCTTTGAGTACGAGGGGGAAAATCTGGATTACCAGCGCACGCAGTATGAGGTGTTTGATTATCCGGGACGCTTTAAGGGAGAGCACGGTAAGAATTTTGCCCGCTGGCAGACGGAAGGCTGGCGTAACAGTGCGGAAATAGCACGGGGAAAAAGCCGTTCCCCGGAGATATGGCCGGGGCGGCGTATCCGGCTGACGGGGCACCCGCAGGGCAGCCTGAACCGGGAGTGGCAGGTGGTGATAAGCGAATTGCGCGGCAGTCAGCCGCAGGCTGTGCCGGGGCAGCGCCATGCGGGCACAACCATTGAAAACCACTTTGTGGTGATACCGGCAGACCGGACATGGCGGCCGCAGCCATTACCAAAACCGTCGGTCGACGGCCCGCAGTCAGCGGTGGTGACGGGGCCGGAGGGAGAGGAAATCTTCTGTGACGAGCATGGCCGGGTACGGGTGAAGTTCAACTGGGACAGATACAACCCGGCGAACCAGGACAGTTCGTGCTGGATACGGGTGGTACAGGCGTGGGCGGGGCCGGGGTTCGGCAACCTGGCAATACCACGTGTGGGCCAGGAGGTGATAGTGGACTTCCTGAACGGCGACCCGGACCAGCCGATAATCATGGGCAGAACGTACCATGCGGATAACCCGCCGCCGGGGGGGCTACCGGGAACGAAGACGCAGATGACCATCCGGTCGAAGACGTATATGGGCAGTGGATTTAACGAACTGCGTTTTGAGGATGCAACCAATAATGAGGAGATTTATCTGCATGCTCAGAAAAACATGCAGGTGAAAGTACTCAATAGTAAGGACGTGCGGGTTAATTATGATCGCACGGTGAGCATCGGCCATGATGAATCCCTCGTTGTGGCAAATGATAGAAAATTGACGGTAGAGGGTAAACAGGATCACAAAACAACCAAAGACCATGTGAGTCTGGTGGAAGGCAATTATGGTTTAGAAGTGAAAGGCGATTTGGCTCAAAAAGTGGCTGGTACGCTCGGTATTAGTGTTCAGGGGGATATTGTTCTACAGAGTGACAGCAAAATCAGCCTGCGTGTAGGTGGTTCTTTTATTGTGATACATGCAGGTGGCGTCGATGTCAGGGGGCCGAAGATAAACCTTAATGGAGGTGGCAGCCCGGGAGAAGTCATTCTACCCATGCGTCCGGCCATTTTGAAAGCAGCAGCAGGTGAAGGAACCATGTTTGTGGCTCACTGCCCGATGGAGGATGAATAACAATGTTTCCAGTTCGTTACGCAATTATTGATGGTGCTGTCGTGGAAAATCTTATGGATTTTCTTTCCGAACACAATCCACCACATGCCTGTCTGTATTCAGAACCTCTTCAGCCTGAGTTAGTCGGGCTTGCACCTTATTTGCTCGAAGTAACATCAGAAGTCGAGAAGTGGCTGCAATGGAATACCTGTCCATGGGGTATATATCTGACAACGAAAGCGACGATGCGTATATTGCGACAACATCTCAGAAAGTATTTACAAGTCCTTCTTCCGAATGAAACAAAACCGGTGATATTTCGTTTTTATGACCCTCGCAATATTTGGGATTTCCTGAGTGTATTGTCTGATTGGGAAAAACATATTTTCCTTGGAGATATCAGTCGAATAGAAACAACTTATCGGCTGCAACAAAATATGTCTTTTATAGAGTTGCATGAAAGATATCCTGCGACACAAACGATAAAACCGAAGCTAATGTCAATTAGTAAAGAACAATATTCATTATTAGAAATTATCTTTGAACGGCGATATGTTAGAGAACTGGCTGAAACAATGAGGGCTGTATCGACGTCTGTAAATAATGTTTCCATCTCCTGGGTAGAAGAGTTATTTGGTTATTTTCGTAATTTAGGGATCACAGATCGGAGAAGTATAGATGAGGTGGCAAAATTATTTGCCAGAGAGAATGTATTTAACTTGAGTAATATTCCTCACGAGTATGCAACAATTTTGGAGGGGACAACGCATCCAGGACATTACCGTGCAGAGCAGTTGCTATTAAATGTTAACGGTGTAATTCCTGCCTGGAAAAGGAGTGCTCTATAATGCCAATAAGCCTTACAGCGGGTTCGCCAAAATGTAATTGTAAGAATCCTGATACCTGTACGCATGCTTTGAAAATTACAACAGCAGTTCCGGAAGAAACGTATGAATATAAGCAAGGTGGATCTTTACCTGTTATCTATCTCCATGATAGAGATGCAACAGGTGTTGATGTCACAACAACACTTACAGGGAAAACGTGTGTCAGTAATAGTCCAGATTGTCCATCAGGCGTAATATACAACGAATACTATCTGAGTCAGCTTAAAAATGGGGGGAATAAGAATAAATTAAAATATTTGAGTTATGAGGAAAAGCTTAAGCTGACGATAGAGGAGGGGGAGGGCGCTAAAATAAAAACGCCTGGTTCTGGTTATGTTTATGAAACATTAGAATATCTTGATATAGTCACATTTCTGACTGATGTTGTATTTGAAGGTATCGAAAAAATAGATAGAACAGAATATGCCTTGCAAGTTGGGGAATGCCTTGGGCAACCTGTCCAGGAAATGATTTTTCCTCTTAAAACAAATGCGAACGATAGAGCGAAATACCCTATATATACCACTGTAGATACTCGTATAGTCGTTTATCCAAAGCTCGTTTGGGAGATCGATGTTAATATTGCTGCTTCTAAAAATGATGGTACTAAAGAACTGACTGATGATGAACGATACGATATTGCTCAGGGCAGAACTCAAAATGACCATATGAGTGTTGGGAAATATGCCATCACACGGGGCGTTGCCATTGATGGAAGCGCTTCAATTGCGGTCGGAAGCTCCAGCAAGGATTATAAGAAGACAATAAAGAAAGAGTTTACGCGTTATAAAGATAAATTATCTTTATTGAGGAATGCAGAAAAAACAATTGATACAGTCACTAATCTTTTTAGAGCTGATGACAAGAAAATACAATTACTCTCTATTGATATAAAGTATCCATATCTTAATATTAAGGGCAGTGGTGAACTATCGCTGAAGAAAGATAACAAGCCATATGTTAAATGTGGCGTAGATGTTAATTTGTCTCCATTGATTCATTTCACAATCACTCTGGATTTGATTCAGGCATTTGCTGCGTATTTTCATCAGGAAAAAAATGTTGCTAGGATCAGAGAAAAAGCGCAGTCACAAGAAGGCGATGTTAAAAGTGGAAAAAATGGTGTTTATGCTAAAGCCGTATTAAATCTTATTGTTACCGGGGATATTAATCTCTCCTATCGCTATGCCTCTGATGAAGATAACGAATTTCACTCTGAACTTGGTGATAAAAATGAAGGTACGCTTGGCCTGTCTTTAGAGTCGAAAGTTGAAGCGGGGCTCAGGGTTGTGGTCGTCGAAGCATTTTTTAGCGCTGAAGCGAAAATATCGGCTGAGTGTTGTTTTGCATTAGATAAAAAACAAAAGAAAGATTTAGAACTTATCTTTTATCACAATGGAATTGTAATGTATGCGAAATATAAAGTAAAAGTAGATATTGGTACTGATGAACAAGATAAAAATAGCCCAATGAATAGGGGGGAGACAACAGATGATAATTGGGAAGAGGGCGAAGGCGAATGGACTTTATGTAAATCATTAAGTAAAGATGCCTCCCCTTATAAACTTAATTTTTGAGGTTTTTATGAAAAAAATATTAATATTAAGTATTTTCTTTATTTCACTAAACTCTTACGGTAGGGATGATATGAATAGTGCAAGATATTCCGCTTATTTTAAAACATTAAGCAGCATCTGCATTTTATCAATAAATGGATTGGACTATTTAAGTACTCGACGTGGCTCAAGGACTATTAGTACAGGGATGGATATAACCGATTCTCTTGAGAATGGTGTTAATAATACTGTAGGTTTGATTTTTTTTCCATCTGGTTCAAAAATGAAAACTGATATTTATACATGCGAGGTCAAGATCGTAAGAACGGAACCCAAAAGGCCTGATGTGGTAGTCACAAATTTTAAAGTTACCTTTAATGGTGAAAATAGTCGTTCATTTAATGATTCAGAAGGCTACAAAATTAATGATATTAGCGATACCACTAATAATCCTATTATCAAAGGAATATCTAACAGGTTTATATTTGCTGGTGAAACTAAGCCTGAAGACTGGTTGACCGCCACAAGAAACATAGCAGTTTCAGGTATTCCTATCTGGCAATGGACTAAAGCATCACCACAGATTAATAATTTAGCCTTGAGGGATAGATTAATTGACGCTTATGCGGATTTAATAAATGATCTGAGAGTCGGCGATCTTACAGCGATAAAGAAAAAGTATGCGATAGCTTTAGATGAATACTCACTAGCAGATCTAACGGACGATACTGATCTTTTTTTTGATTCTATTGGCATAGTTGACGCTCTCAAAAAAGGAAAGATAAATCCAAACCCAAACTGGGATGAATATACGTTGTTGACTTATCAGAATAGCAGAATCTTTTGTCTTGGTATTAATGATGTTGGCAGAAACTCTCCACTCGAATTCTTCAACGCTCAAGGGAAACGTATATTCTCATGGAATCCATTCTTTGCTGTTATCGACAATAAGATGGTTCTGGTTCGTTGAGTTTTAAACAAGTGACAGCCTTTTGGTTTTTTATTCTGACATGCCGGAAATAGGGATAATAGTTGCTATAGATTATCCCTTAAAAGAATACTCACTATTGCACAGTCTCCTGGAGAAAATATGTCTGTAGCGGCAAAACTCAACGATAAAGGTACCCAGCATGATGGGTACCATGAAACAGTAATCACTGCGGGCTCTCCAACAGTATTTATTGATGGTATGCCCGCCGCCCGTTTGGGTGATCCGTTGACGCCACATGGTAAGTCTGAACATCCGGTACACCCTCGAAAAATCGCCAGTGGCTCTCCAACGGTATTTATCGATAGGTTACCTGCAGCCAGAACAGGTGATGCTGTGGATTGTGGCGGCGTGATAATCGGTAGCGGAACGGTAAATATTGGATAGAGATATGTAGTTAGTGCACTGAAAAATATATTTTTTTTACAATTTTAATTTTTTGTCATTTTACTCTGATGAACCCCGGAAACTCCGGCGGTAGCGTGCCTGCACGCAAGCGTAACGCTGTACTGCCACCGACGCAGTCCGGCATGGTTTATTTTTTCTGTTCATCCGGGAGGCACTTATGTCAACAGGATTACGTTTCACACTGGAGGTGGATGGTCTGCCGCCGGATGCGCTGGCGGTGGTTTCTTTTCACCTGAACCAGTCGCTCTCCACGCTGTTTTCCCTCGATATCTCGCTGGTCAGCCAGCAACTTCTCACTATCGACTTCGCCCAGGTACTGGAAAAAACGGTGCACCTGAAAATCTGGCAGGGCACGGAGATAAAGCGCCGGGTTAAAGGTCTGGTGACTTTTTTTGAGCAGGGTGAAAACGACAGCCACCAGACGCTGTACAGAATGAAAGTGCGCCCGGCGTTGTGGCGAGCGGGGCTGAGAAAAAACTCCCGCATTTTCCAGAACGAAGACATCAAAAGCATCCTGGGCACGATAGTGCAGGAAAACGGTGTGACGGAGTGGAGTCCGTTGTTCAGCGAACCGCATCCGGTGCGTGAGTTCTGCGTACAGTATGGCGAAACGGATTATGATTTTCTGGCACGGATGGCGGCGGAAGAGGGCATCTTTTTCTACGAAGAACATGCTGTGAAAAGCGATGACCAGAGCCTGGTGCTGTGCGACACGGTCCGCTTCCTGCCGGAAGCCTTTGACATCCCCTGGAACCCGAACACGCATACCGAAGTCAGCACCCCCTGTATCAGCCAGTTTCGCCACAGCGCGCAGATACGCCCCTCTTCCGTGATAGCCAAAGACTACACCTTCAAACGCCCCGGCTGGGCGGGGCGCTTTGAGTACGAGGGGGAAAATCTGGATTACCAGCGCACGCAGTATGAGGTGTTTGATTATCCGGGACGCTTTAAGGGAGAGCACGGTAAGAATTTTGCCCGCTGGCAGACGGAAGGCTGGCGTAACAGTGCGGAAATAGCACGGGGAAAAAGCCGTTCCCCGGAGATATGGCCGGGGCGGCGTATCCGGCTGACGGGGCACCCGCAGGGCAGCCTGAACCGGGAGTGGCAGGTGGTGATAAGCGAATTGCGCGGCAGTCAGCCGCAGGCTGTGCCGGGGCAGCGCCATGCGGGCACAACCATTGAAAACCACTTTGTGGTGATACCGGCAGACCGGACATGGCGGCCGCAGCCATTACCAAAACCGTCGGTCGACGGCCCGCAGTCAGCGGTGGTGACGGGGCCGGAGGGAGAGGAAATCTTCTGTGACGAGCATGGCCGGGTACGGGTGAAGTTCAACTGGGACAGATACAACCCGGCGAACCAGGACAGTTCGTGCTGGATACGGGTGGTACAGGCGTGGGCGGGGCCGGGGTTCGGCAACCTGGCAATACCACGTGTGGGCCAGGAGGTGATAGTGGACTTCCTGAACGGCGACCCGGACCAGCCGATAATCATGGGCAGAACGTACCATGCGGATAACCCGCCGCCGGGGGGGCTACCGGGAACGAAGACGCAGATGACCATCCG
>NZ_JAOWEY010000021.1:0-26836 GCF_030333935.1 Citrobacter sp. Cf125
CGGATGGTCATCTGCGTCTTCGTTCCCGGTAGCCCCCCCGGCGGCGGGTTATCCGCATGGTACGTTCTGCCCATGATTATCGGCTGGTCCGGGTCGCCGTTCAGGAAGTCCACTATCACCTCCTGGCCCACACGTGGTATTGCCAGGTTGCCGAACCCCGGCCCCGCCCACGCCTGTACCACCCGTATCCAGCACGAACTGTCCTGGTTCGCCGGGTTGTATCTGTCCCAGTTGAACTTCACCCGTACCCGGCCATGCTCGTCACAGAAGATTTCCTCTCCCTCCGGCCCCGTCACCACCGCTGACTGCGGGCCGTCGACCGACGGTTTTGGTAATGGCTGCGGCCGCCATGTCCGGTCTGCCGGTATCACCACAAAGTGGTTTTCAATGGTTGTGCCCGCATGGCGCTGCCCCGGCACAGCCTGCGGCTGACTGCCGCGCAATTCGCTTATCACCACCTGCCACTCCCGGTTCAGGCTGCCCTGCGGGTGCCCCGTCAGCCGGATACGCCGCCCCGGCCATATCTCCGGGGAACGGCTTTTTCCCCGTGCTATTTCCGCACTGTTACGCCAGCCTTCCGTCTGCCAGCGGGCAAAATTCTTACCGTGCTCTCCCTTAAAGCGTCCCGGATAATCAAACACCTCATACTGCGTGCGCTGGTAATCCAGATTTTCCCCCTCGTACTCAAAGCGCCCCGCCCAGCCGGGGCGTTTGAAGGTGTAGTCTTTGGCTATCACGGAAGAGGGGCGTATCTGCGCGCTGTGGCGAAACTGGCTGATACAGGGGGTGCTGACTTCGGTATGCGTGTTCGGGTTCCAGGGGATGTCAAAGGCTTCCGGCAGGAAGCGGACCGTGTCGCACAGCACCAGGCTCTGGTCATCGCTTTTCACAGCATGTTCTTCGTAGAAAAAGATGCCCTCTTCCGCCGCCATCCGTGCCAGAAAATCATAATCCGTTTCGCCATACTGTACGCAGAACTCACGCACCGGATGCGGTTCGCTGAACAACGGACTCCACTCCGTCACACCGTTTTCCTGCACTATCGTGCCCAGGATGCTTTTGATGTCTTCGTTCTGGAAAATGCGGGAGTTTTTTCTCAGCCCCGCTCGCCACAACGCCGGGCGCACTTTCATTCTGTACAGCGTCTGGTGGCTGTCGTTTTCACCCTGCTCAAAAAAAGTCACCAGACCTTTAACCCGGCGCTTTATCTCCGTGCCCTGCCAGATTTTCAGGTGCACCGTTTTTTCCAGTACCTGGGCGAAGTCGATAGTGAGAAGTTGCTGGCTGACCAGCGAGATATCGAGGGAAAACAGCGTGGAGAGCGACTGGTTCAGGTGAAAAGAAACCACCGCCAGCGCATCCGGCGGCAGACCATCCACCTCCAGTGTGAAACGTAATCCTGTTGACATAAGTGCCTCCCGGATGAACAGAAAAAATAAACCACGCCGGACTGCGGCGGTGGCAGTACAGCGTTACGCTTGCGTTCAGGCACGCTACCGCCGGAGTTTCCGGCGTCCGCCATCTCCCGTAAAAACGTAACCCCTTACTGACACTGATTTTTATTTCCGGCACAACCAAAAACAGCATCCTGCCCGTAAGGGCGGGATGCTGTGAACACACATTTATGCTTCCAGCGGCGCACGCCAGTCGTCGGCACCAGAGGTGCCGGACTTGACGTGTTCCCATTCGATTTTGCGGTAGGCCAGTTTTACCGCCAGCAGTTGCGTGAACTCACGCTGCGTCGGGTCCTGGCAGTGCGGCATATGCAGATTCATATCCACAATGGTCGCGTCAGTCAGACGGGTGGTGAAGTAGTGTTCCTGCTTGCCTTCGATGCTGGTACGCCACCAATGCATTTCCACTTTCGGTAGCATTTCACCGGACGCCAGCGCGTTGTACATCAGCGGGACGGCTTTGTTCAGCGCCACGGTAAAGATGAACGGTTTGTGGGCACGCTGGCCGCTTGGCTGACCGGACTGCGGATCGGTCGGGACAGTCACATTGTGCAGGAACTCCTGCACCAGCATTTCATCTTCGTGGCCCTGCACGTAGATGTTGCCAACAGAATCTGCGGTAAAGGCACCCGCAGTAATGTTCCCCTGGGTCTGCCCCGCAATTGAGATGTAACACGGTGTAGGCATTTGTAAACTCCTTGTTGATTATCGATGACGACTTACAGGCTCCTGCCGGTTTTCTCCGACAGGCTGAAATGCGCAGAGCACGAATTAATCAGTTTGTGCAATGCCACATCTTTTTTAATAAAAAAAATTTATCTATTACAATACTGTGCAAATGTACAACCAGTCGTTATATTATACGTACAGATAGCCATGTAAAAATACCAATGTGTATTGGTACACATCCAGCACCAATTCCACTCAGGCAATAATGAATCATGAATAATATTATATTCTCTTTCTTTTATTGATTTAACAAAGCTATTAACATGTTTTTCCTTTTATTCCATCTGCAAAGATAAACACCACAAATACCTCTCCCAAAAACACATTCACCACACACATGCATTCAATATAAAAACACTTAAAAATCATCAAGTTAAACAACAAATAAAATATTCAATACTTATTAAAAACACAATTAAACATAGCGAGCAGCCCCCTGAAATTAATCAGATACGGGAAGAATACTCCTCTCTTTCATTCGAAAAAAGTGCTTTTCAAATTATTTCACCCGAGTAGAATGCTCCCCCATAGCTGTTTATAACTGAAACATATCGTCGCTTCACAGTCTGTACGGAGAGACCGGATACGTAACACAACCTGATGGATTATTTTTATGAGTAAAAATTACAGCAGCAGCGTTGCACCCAAAGAACGCATTAATATTTCTTATGTGCCAAAAACTGATGGCGAGCCTTCCGAGGTGGAATTGCCCCTTAATATGCTGATTGTGGGCGATACCGGCAACACGCAGGAAACCGCACCGCTGGATGAGCGTCAGATGGTTTCCATCGACAAACATTCCTTTAACTCTGTCATGGCCGAGGCCGCTATCAGCCTTAATTTTGCCGTCCCGGCAAAGCTGAAGGACGACGCAAAAGCGGATGAAGAGATGAATATTTCCCTGGAGATTAAATCCCTGAACGATTTTTCGCCGGACAGCGTCGCAAGGCAGGTTCCGGAGGTGAAAAAGTTGCTGGAACTGCGCGAAGCGCTGACCGCCCTGAAGGGGCCATTGGGCAATCTTCCAGCATTCCGCGCACAGATTCAGGCGCTGCTGGAAAATGAAGAAACCCGCGAACAACTGCTCCGGGAAATCAGCCAGGCGGAAGGTAAGTAGCCAGCGGTTTCGTTCAGTTAGGGGATTCATAAGATGGCCGCGTGCAAGCGCAAAGAAGAGACCGGAGTTTCCCTGTTATCTGATGAGGCCATTAAACAGGCGTTCCTCTGGTTGCCCTTTTTATCAGGTACCGCGCACGACACAAATCATGGTGCAGTGGATGCCTTAGTCACCAGACTCGATCGCCGTAATGGCTATCTGATGGACGGGATCATCCATAAGGGTGATTTCCGGCAGACGATGTCAAGCTGGCGAAAACTCCCCCGGTAACGGTAGCACTACCCGCAGAAATACCGATCAACAGAAGGATTTTCAGTATGTCTTTACACGAAGAGGAACTCGTTTCCGGTAGCAGGGCGCAGGAGTGCCATACCCCGTCATTGCTTGATGAAATCATGGCGCAGACCCGTATCCAGCCCGGCGCTGACGGTTATGACATTGCCCGCCAGGGCGTAACGGCGTTCATTGCCAGTATTCTGCAATCCAGCACACCTGCTGAACCCGTTAACAAACTGGCTGTGGACGGCATGATTGCGGATATTGATACCCGTATCAGCCGCCAGATGGATGCTATTATTCACGCCCCGGCATTCCAGCAGGTGGAATCCTTCTGGCGTTCAATGAAGACCCTTGTTGATCGCGTTGATTTCCGTGAAAATATTAAAGTTAATATCCTCCACGTCACAAAAAGCGAATTGCTCGAAGATTTTGAATTTGCCCCTGAAATTACCCAGTCCGGCTTCTACAAACACGTTTACGCCTCCGGATTCGGGCAGTTTGGCGGTGAACCCATTGCAGCCATATTAGGCGCTTATGAGTTCAAAAATACGGCACCGGACATGAAACTGCTGAACTATGTCAGTGCAGTCGGCGCGATGTCCCACGCCCCGTTCCTTTCTTCTGTATCGCCGGAGTTTATGGGACTGAATTCCTGGACCGAGCTGCCGAATATTAAAGATCTCTATGCCATCTTTGAAAGCCCGGCCTATACCAAATGGCGCGCCCTGCGTGACTCCGAAGATTCCCGTTATTTAGGACTGACTGCACCGCGTTTTCTGCTCAGACAGCCCTATTCCGCCACTGAGAATCCGGTCAAAAGCTTCAACTACACCGAAGATGTCAGTCGCGATCACGAACATTATCTCTGGGGCAATACCGCATGGATGCTGGCCAGCAATGTCGCCGACAGCTTCGCAAAATACCGCTGGGCACCCAACATCATCGGGCCGCAAAGTGGCGGGGCGGTGAAGGATCTGCCGGTACATTTATATGAGGCAATGGGGCAAATTCAGGCCAAAATTCCCACGGAGGTACTGATCACCGACCGCCGTGAATTTGAACTGGCCGAAGAGGGTTTTATCACCCTGACCATGCGTAAAAACAGCGATAATGCGGCATTTTTCTCGGCAAACTCCGTGCAAAAGCCCAAACATTTTCCTGGTAAAGATGCGGAAACCAACTACAAGCTGGGAACGCAGTTACCCTATCTGTTCATTATCAGCCGTCTCGCCCACTACATCAAAGTATTGCAGCGTGAACAGCTTGGTTCGTGGAAAGAAAGAAGCGATCTGGAGCGTGAACTGAACGTCTGGATTCGCCAGTATGTGGCAGACCAGGAAAATCCACCAGCGGATGTTCGCAGCCGTAAACCCCTGCGCGGCGCACGGGTTGAGGTGTATGAGGTGGATGGTGAACCGGGCTGGTACCGGGCAGCCATCTTCGCTCGCCCCCATTTTAAATATATGGGGGCGTCGTTTGAACTGTCTCTGGTCGGGCGGTTAGATAAGTGATACCGGAGCGCGAAAGGCCTGCCGGAACGCTGTTTGAGCGTATGGAATCCCCTCCGGTCAGAAACTGGCGGGGAGGCAGCAATATGGATGCGTTCAGGCAGTCCATTCGCCAGAGCCTGCGACATATTCTGAACACCCGCTCCGGCAGTTGCCGGGGCACCCCGGACTTGGGCATTGAAGAGCCGGAAGGGGCAGACAATTATCGCAGCGCCATGAGCCTGGCCATCGTGCAGTGCATTGAGCGCTATGAACCCCGAATTTCACACACTGAGGTCCGGGCGTTGCTTCCACAGACGACCGGCCCGCAGGATATGACCTTTCATATCACCGCCTGGGTGACATTCAACGATATCGACGACGTGCTTGAGTTTGATATGGCACCGGACGGCAGCCAGCATTACCGGGTGGTTTAACAGAATGGAATTTGAAGAACGCTATTACCGGCAGGAACTGGATTATCTGCGGCAGCTAAGTAAACTGCTGGCGACCGAAAAGCCGCATCTCGCCCGTTTTCTGTCCGAAAAAGGAGCTGACCCGGATATTGAACGCCTGCTGGAAGGCGTGGCTTTCCTGACCGGCAGCCTGCGCCAGAAAATCGAGGATGAATTCCCCGAACTGACGCACGGGTTAATCCGGATGCTGTGGCCTAACTACCTGCGTCCGGTTCCGTCGATGACGCTGATCGAATATACGCCGGACATGGATAAAACCTCTGTGCCGGTACGGATCCCCCGTAATGAGCAATTCATAACAGGTGCAGGGATTGCCGGGGGGGAGCAGGTACTCTCCATTAACGCAGGTGCAGAACCGGATGTGGCGCCTCCCTGCACGTTTACGCTCTGCCGGGATATCTGGTTACTCCCCGTCCAGGTGGGTAGCGTTGAGGATCACAGCACGCCCCGTAATGGTATTATCGACATAACGTTTACCGTCGCACCAGGCACCGATTTCGCGACCCTGGATTTGAATAAGCTGCGCTTCTGGCTGGGCAACGATGATAACTATACCCGCTACCAGCTTTATTTATGGTTCTGCGAATACCTTCAGAGCGCGGAGCTGGTTATCGGTGACCAGACCATCTGGCTTCCTGAGTTTATGCTCAAAGCCGTGGGTTTTCAGCCGCAAGATGCCATGCTGCCCTGGCCCGGCAATGTCCACAGCGGCTACCGTATCCTCCAGGAATATTTCTGCTACACCGACAGTTTCCTATTTTTCGACGCCTGCGGTATTCCGGCGCTACCCGTCGGGTTACTGGCGAACAGTTTTACCCTGCGGCTGCGTTTTTCGCGCCCTTTACCCGCAGATATCCGGTTGCGTCGCGACTCCCTGCGCTTGTATTGCGCACCCGCCATCAATCTTTTCTTTCACCACGCCGAAGTCATTTCGCTGGACAACCGGCAGGCGGATTATCCCCTGATACCCAGTCGCCATTATCCGGATCATTACGATATTTTTTCCGTCAACAGCGTGGTGAGTCAGACGCAGGATATGTTCAGGAAAAAAGATACGGGACGTCCAGTGACAACACAGGCCGCACGCCAGTGGCCTGCCTTTGAGAGTTTCAATCATCAGATGGAATACAGCCGTAAACGCGAGGTGGTGTACTGGCAGCACCGGACAAAAACTTCGCTGTTTCACCGGGGATTTGATCATGCGCTGGCCTTTATCCACGCCGACGGCAGCGCCCCGGAGGCTTCGCTGCTCGACAGTGAGGTGGTTTCCGTCTCGCTAACCTGCACTAACCGTGAGCTACCGGTACAGCTCCGGCCCGGCGATATTACCGGAACCACGGGTAAAAACGCGGCGGTGGCGTCATTTCGTAATATCACCCACCCCACACAACCGCTCTGGCCGGTTATCGATGGCAGCCTGCACTGGTCGCTGCTTTCCGCCATGAACCTGAACTATCTGTCATTGCTGGATACCGACGCCCTGAAGCAGGTGGTAGCCAACTTTGACCGGCACGCCATTCATCATCCGCAGATGGCCCGGCTGTCGCAGCAAAAGCTGGACGCCATTGAACGGCTGGAAACAAAACCGGTTGATCGCCTGTTTACCGGCCTCCCCGTGCGCGGGCTGGCTTCCACTCTATACCTGCATCCGGAGCCGTTTGCCTGCGAAGGAGAGATGTACCTGCTGGGCTCGGTGCTGTCGCATTTTCTGTCGCTGTACGCCAGCATCAATTCGTTCCACATGCTGACCATCATTAACACGGAAAGCCAGGAGACATGGAAATGGGCGGAAAGAACCGGACAGCATCCCCTCATCTGAATCCGAGCGACGGGTCGGTAAACAGCGAACAACGTGAGTTGCCGGACAGGCTCTTTCGAGATGCCTGCGCCTGTAACTTTTTTGCACTGTCGGAATTGTTACACCGGCTAGCCTCCGGGTGTGATGAAACTCCAGAATTATCGCTGGATACCGATCCAGCGCAGGAAAGCATACGCTTCCGGGCAGATGCCAGCCTGGGTTTTCCGGTCAGCGATATCAGCGCGCTGGAGCAGGACACCTCCGGATTATTCCGGATGAGCACCACCTTTATGGGGTTGCAGGGCAGCCAGTCCCCCCTTCCCGGCTATTACCTTGATCATCTCGCCTGGAAATCGGCGCATGAACAAAGCCCGGTAGGGGACTTTCTGGATATGTTCAGCCACCGCCTGACACAGTTTGTCTGGCATATCTGGCGCAAGTACCGTTACCACATCAGTTTTCGCAACGGAGGCGTGGATGCGTTCTCACAGCGGATGTATTCCCTGGTTGGCCTGGGCTCGCGGCAACTGCGCGACAGGCTGGCAATTAACCACAGCAAGATGCTGGCCTACGCCGGGATACTGGCCAATCCGGGACGCTCGCCGGAAATTGTTTGCGCGCTTGTCGCCCATTGCTTTGATCTGTCTGATGTGACGCTGCAAAACTGGCAGCGGCGGATGGTGGAGATTGAGCCGGATCAGTATAACAGCCTGGGATGCCACACCCTCAAAAACGGGGCAGAAATAGCAGGGCGATCGGTGCTGGGCCAGTTTGTACTGGGCACAAGGGTTCCCGATCTCTGTGGAAAATTTCAGTTAAGCATTAGCAACCTGAGCCGTAAGCAGTTTCTCTCGTTCCTGCCGTCAGGGGAAAACTTTCTGCCGCTGGCGATGTTTGTCGCCTTCGTCCTGCGCGATCAGCTTGCCTGGGATCTTTGTCTGGGGCTGGCCCCGGAACAGGTGAGCGCAATGCGGCTGGGTGATAACAAAAGCGCGCTACTGGGCTGGACCAGTTTTCTCGGTGATCCAGGAGAGCGTCCTTCAGTCGCTATCCGGGTCCGGGAGTAAAAATAACCATCATGGAGCAGAATATGGCGGAAGAAAAAGAGCGGCAGCAGACGCTTTCACTGCATGTTGTTAATGGCAGCGAACTGGAAAGCGGACGGGCCGCACGGTGCCTGTTTACACAGGATGGCGATGTGGGTCATGCCAGCGAATGTCGCTGGTCCGTTCAGGACAGACACCAGGATATTCCTGCGAGGGCATTCAGCATCAGTCTGCATGACGGCGCGTTCTGTCTGCATCCGCTGGCCGCGCCGCTGTGGCTGAACCAGGCCAAAGTGGCTGCGGCATCAGATCTGGTACAGTTACGCCAAGGGGATGAGATCCAGACCGGGCATCTGATACTCCGGGTTCATCTGAACCGGGGTGAAATGTGGCACTACGATGAAGAGATGGCCACGCCTGAAACCATCGTGACAAACCATGACATGCTCACGGATACCCTGTTATCCACGAACGGTACACCGGAATATCCGGGAATGCCTCAGCGTCACCAGCTTGCCGATACCGTGGTTAACGGCTTTTCCGTCGATCCGCTCCAGGCGTTACAGTCCGAAAG
The DNA here is from genome assembly GCF_030333935.1 of Citrobacter sp. Cf125. NCBI lineage: Bacteria > Pseudomonadati > Pseudomonadota > Gammaproteobacteria > Enterobacterales > Enterobacteriaceae > Citrobacter > Citrobacter sp. Cf125. The sequence continues at coordinate 8,961 of NZ_JAOWEY010000021.1, forward strand.
GCTGACCACAGGAAATGATCCGCTTGCGGGGATCGCCCCCGTCCGACCTTCCGCGCCATTGTCCGATCCGGCCGTTAGTGGCGGGATCAACACGCCATTTATGGATCTGCCGTCCATGTATGCCTCCCCGCTGGCCCCGGAAGAAGACATTTCCCCGGCTGAAATGGCGCAGCGGCATCTTGCCGTTACTCCGTTGCTGCGCGGGCTGGGTGGGTCGCTTACCGTTCATAACACAGCGGATGCCGACGATTTTCTGGAAGAGGCTGGGCGAACATTACAGGCGACGGTTAAGGGGTTGCTTGAGTTACAGCAACACCGCAACAGCCTGTCAGACAAACACCTGCGCCCGCTGGAAGACAACCCGCTGCGCCTGAATATGGATTATGCCACCGCGCTGGATGTGCTGTTTGCCGAAGGCAAAAGCCCGGTGCATCTTGCCGCGCCTGCGGCCGTCAGCGAAAGCCTGCGCAATATCCGCCATCACGAAGAGGCCAACCGCGCCGCCATTGTGGAGTCGCTACGCGTTCTGCTGGAGGCGTTCTCGCCGCAGAGCCTGATGCGCCGCTTTGTCCAGTACCGCCGCAGTCACGAACTGCGTAAGCCGCTGGATGATGCCGGGGCCTGGCAGATGTACTGCGACTACTACGATGAGCTGGCCTCCAGCCGTCAGCAGGGTTTTGAGATGCTGTTTAACGAGGTTTATGCCCAGGTCTATGACCGGGTGCTGCGTGAAAAACAGCGGGAGCCGCAGGCATGACAGGGCGTTTTTTCCGCGTCTGCGCGATGGTGATGTTTTTTACCCTCGCCCTGAGCGGTTGTGAGACTGCCAAAAAACTCGGCAAGGTGATCAGCAACCCGGATATTCAAGTGGGCGATCTGAAATCGCAGCCATCAGAAATCACCATAACCCTACTGACGGAGCCGGACGCCAACCTCAACGCAGACGGCGAAGCCGCGCCTGTGGATGTGCAACTGGTGTACCTGAGCGATGACTCGAAGTTACAGGCTACTGATTACGATCAGATTGCCACCACACCGCTACCGGACGTGCTGGGGAAAAATTATCTCGATCACCAGGATTTCAGCTTGTTGCCGGACACCATTAAAACTCTGCCGCCAGCCAAACTGGATGAGAAAACGCAGTTTGTTGGCGTGATCGCCTACTTTTCTGACGATCAGACCACCGAATGGAAGCAGATCGAGCCGGTGGAAGGCACAGGCCACAGCTACCGCCTGCTAGTGCATATCCGGCAGAGCAGTATTGAAATGAAAAAAGAGGATGACTAACGATGGCAACCACACGCAACAAAGTGATGTGGCAGGAAGGGATGCTGATGCGTCCTCATCATTTCCAGCAGCAGCAACGCTATAACGATTATCTGAATAGTCAGCGTTTCCGGGCCATGCACGATTTGTCCTGGGGATTTACGGAATTGTCCCTTAACAGTGAACTACTGGCGCAGGGCAAAATCATGATCGACAGCGCGTCAGGAATCTTGCCGGATGGCACCGTATTCTCTATCCCGGATCAGGATGCGCTGCCCGATCCGCTGCATCCGGAGAGTCTTCTGGATGAAGAAAGCCGTATTGTTTATCTGGCATTGCCCGTCGCCAGCGATGTGAGAAATGAAATCAGCGGCGGACAGCGTACCGGGCGTTACCGCCTTCATTACGCCGACGTCCGGGATTTACATACTGAAGGCGGCGACGCCCGGACGCTGACGCTGGGGCAACTGACGCCCCGCATTATGAGCGGGGCTGAAGATCTGAGCGCATATATCACACTCCCACTGTGCCGGATTTCTGATCGCCATGCAGACGGCTCCCTGACGCTGGATAAAAACTTTATTCCTTCCTGCCAGAACATTTATGCCAGTGAGCGGCTGCGCGAATTCCTCATAAAAGTTCAGGGAGATATTGTTAACCGGACCAGCGATCTGGCTGCGCGTATTGGTTCTCCGGCACAGAGCGGCATTGCGGATGTCGCTGAATTTATGATGCTGCAATTACTTAACCGCAACCAGACACGCTTTACCCATCGAGCTCACAGACCGCAGCTCCACCCGGAAGAGTTTTATCTCGATCTGGCCGGACTGCTGGGCGAGCTGATGACCTTTACAGAGTCGTCCCGCCTGCCCTGCTCGCTTGACGTCTATGATCAGCGCAATCTTACGAAAACCTTCAAAACACTGCTGCCGGAAGTAGAGCGGGCATTGCGCACAGTACTGTCGCCCAGGGCGATCAGTCTGCCTCTCCATCTGCGCGACGGGATCTGGCAGGCCGATATCCATGACGCCACGTTGCTACAGTCAGCATCCTTCGTACTGGCAGTGGCAGCAAAAATGGAAACGATGCCGCTTCAGCGCCAGTTTGTGCAGCAGTCAAAAATTTCCTCGCCGGAAAAAATCCGCAATATGGTCAGCATACAGATCCCCGGTATACCGCTACGCACGCTGGCAGTGGCCCCTCGCCAGCTCCCGTACCATAGCGGTTACAGCTATTTCGAACTGGACAGGAGCGGCACGGCCTGGACGGATGTGGTGACTGCGGGCGCGATTGCCCTGCATGTGTCCGGCACCTTCCCGGATCTGAACATGCAACTGTGGGCGATAAGAGGATAAGGCAATGGATGAGATCTCACTGTCCCTGCCTCCCCTGCCCGGATATGAAGGCGAAAGCCAGCGCCAGTACCAGCTTGCGCTTCGCGGCAACAGCCTCAACCCGATGATCGACGCCGCCACGCCGTTGCTCGGTATGGTGATGCGCGTGGCCGGGATGAACAGCAACGCCATACCGGAGCACCTGTTCGCACAGGTGGTGACGGACGTACAGGCAGTGGAGCAGTTACTCCAGGAGCAGGGCTATGAGCCGGGCGTGATTGTGTCGTTTCGCTATATCCTCTGCACCTTTATTGACGAGGCTGCGCTGGGCAACGGCTGGTCCAACAAGAACGAGTGGATCAAACAATCATTACTGGTGCATTTCCACAACGAAGCCTGGGGCGGTGAGAAGGTCTTCATCCTTTTGGAGCGTCTGATGCGCGAGCCAAAACGCTATCAGGACCTGCTGGAGTTTTTATACCTCTGCTTTTCGCTGGGATTTCGCGGGCGCTACAAAGTGGCGGTGCAGGATCAGGGCGAGTTTGAGCAGATATACCGCCGTCTGTACCACGTCCTGCATAAACTGCGCGGCGACGCCCCCTTCCAGCTCCTGCACCTGGACAGAAAAATCCAGGGCGGGCGTTACCAGCTCATCAGACGGCTGACCATTAAGCATGTGTTGCTGGGCGGCATTGTCGTGCTGGCGCTGTTTTATCTCTTTTACCTGCTGCGCCTGGACAGCCAGACGCAGGATATCCTCCACCAGTTAAACCGGCTGCTTGCCAGGTAAGGACACCCATGATCCAGATTGACTTATCCACGCTGGTAAAACGACTCAATCCGTTCGCAAAACAGGCGCTGGAGATGGCGGCATCGGAGTGTATGAGCCAGCAGGCAGCGGAAATCACCGTCAGCCATGTGCTGATTCAGATGCTGGCTATTCCGCGTAGCGACTTAAGGGTGATTACTGAACGCGCTGGCATTGAGGTGGAGGCATTACGCCAGACGCTGACGGTGGAAAATTATGCCAGTACCCGATCAGCGGACAGCTACCCGTCCTTTTCGCCGATGCTGGTTGAGTGGCTGAAAGAATCCTGGCTGCTGGCCTCCGCCGAAATGCAGCAAAACGAGTTGCGCGGAGGAGTGTTATTGCTCGCCCTGCTGCACTCACCGTTGCGTTATGTGCTGCCCGCCACTGCACAGCTTCTGACCACCATTAACCGCGACCAGCTACAGCAGGATTTTGCCGGATGGACGAAGGAATCTGCCGAATCCGTGGTGCTCACAGAGGGGCAGTCCGGCCAGCACGCCGCTATTGCCGGAGAGGAAACCCTGCTGGGCCGTTACGCGAAAAATATGACCGAAGATGCCCGTAACGGCAGGCTCGATCCGGTACTCTGCCGTGATAACGAAATCGACCTGATGATTGATATTCTCTGCCGTCGCCGTAAAAACAATCCGGTGGTGGTGGGGGAGGCAGGCGTCGGGAAAAGCGCCTTAATTGAAGGGCTGGCGCTGCGCATCATTGCAGGACAGGTGCCGGATAAGCTGCGCGATACTGAGATTATGACCCTGGACTTAGGGGCGTTGCAGGCGGGGGCGTCGGTCAAGGGCGAGTTTGAAAAACGCTTCAAGGGGCTGATGGCGGAAGTCATTCAGTCACCGAAGCCGGTTATCCTGTTTATCGACGAAGCCCACACGCTGATTGGCGCGGGCAACCAGCAGGGCGGGCTGGATATCTCCAACCTGCTTAAACCAGCGCTGGCGCGTGGCGAGCTGAAAACCATCGCCGCCACCACCTGGAGCGAGTACAAAAAATATTTCGAAAAAGACGCCGCCCTGTCGCGCCGCTTCCAGTTGGTGAAAGTGAGCGAACCGAATGCCGCTGAAGCCACCATTATCCTGCGCGGTCTGTCGGCGGTGTATGAGCAGTCCCACAGCGTGCTGATTGACGACGACGCCTTACAGGCAGCGTCTACGCTCAGCGAACGCTACCTTTCCGGGCGTCAGTTGCCGGACAAGGCCATCGACGTACTGGACACGGCCTGCGCCCGCGTGGCGATTAACCTCTCCTCGCCGCCAAAACAGATTTCAGCGTTAACCACGCAGTGCCGCCAGTGCGAAGCGGAAATTCGCCAGCTTGAGCGCGAGATCCGCATCGGCCTACGGTCGGATACCACGCGGCTGGATGACGTTCACGCGCAGTATGAAGCCGCGCAGACGGAGCTTCAGGCGCTGGATGCCGCATGGCGTCAGCAGCAGGCACTGGTGCAGGAGATTATTGCGCTGCGTAAGGGGCTGCTGGAAGAAGCTGGCGCTGCCGACAACGGAGAAATTGCGGATGCAACTGACAGTGATGGTCTGACGGCAAATGAATCCGTGACAGAGCAGCCGGAAACCGAAATCACTCTGGCTGAACGCCTGGCGCAACTGACCACTGAACTCGACGCCCTACATAACACGCAACTGCTGGTTTCCCCGCACGTCGATAAAAAACAGATTGCCGCCGTCATCGCCGAATGGACCGGCGTGCCGCTTAACCGCCTGTCGCAGAATGAAATGTCGGTCATCACCGACCTGCCACAGTGGATCGGCGATACCATCAAGGGCCAGGATTTAGCTATTAAGCATCTGCATAAACACCTGCTGACGGCGCGCGCCGACCTGCGCCGTCCGGGCCGTCCGCTGGGGGCATTCCTGCTGGCCGGCCCCAGTGGTGTGGGCAAAACCGAAACCGTGCTGCAACTGGCAGAACTGCTTTACGGCGGACGCCAGTACCTCACCACCATCAATATGTCAGAGTTCCAGGAGAAGCATACCGTTTCACGGCTGATTGGTTCGCCTCCGGGCTATGTCGGCTACGGTGAGGGCGGCGTGCTGACCGAAGCGATCCGCCAGAAACCGTATTCCGTTGTTTTGCTGGATGAAGTGGAGAAAGCCCACCCGGACGTACTCAACCTGTTCTATCAGGCGTTTGATAAAGGCGAGATGGCAGACGGCGAAGGGCGCGTGATTGACTGTAAAAATATCGTCTTTTTCCTCACCTCCAACCTGGGTTATCAGGTGATTGTTGAATATGCCGACAATCCGGACGAGATGCACGACGCGCTGTATCCAGTGCTGGCTGACTTCTTCAAACCGGCGCTGCTGGCGCGGATAGAAGTTGTGCCCTATCTGCCACTGTCGCGCGACACGCTCGCCACCATCATAGCCGGAAAACTGGCGCGCCTCGATAACGTGCTGCGTACCCGCTTTAACGCGGAGGTGGTGATTGCACCAGTTGTCACCGACGAAATCATGCAGCGGGTCACCCGCGCCGAAAACGGCGCACGCATGCTGGAGTCGGTGATTGACGGCGAAATGCTCCCGCCGCTCTCCCTGCTGCTGCTACAGAAAATGGCCGCGAATGCGGTGATTACGCGGATAAGCCTCGGCGTGACGGACGGGGCGTTTACCGCCGATATCGAAGAAGATATGTCCGCCAGCAATAACGTACCGGAGGATACCGCCCTGTGAGTCACGCGCACGTTTTCCGGTATATCGCGCTGTTGGCTGCACTGGTCGCCAGCGCCGCACAGGCCACTGCGCAACCGGAACAGGCTGTTCCCGGTATCGCCCTGACCCTCGTTGCGGCGACGGCAGCGGACATGCAGGCCGTTACCGCTACGGATGCGCAGGCCACGGTAAGCGCCATGAACGCCTGCCGCACGGAGCCTGCGGCGCTGGAGCGTCTTGATTGCTATGACCGTATTCTTGCGCCGGAGCAGTCGGAAGGGTTTACCCATGCGCTGGCGAAAGCCCGCTATGAAGGCGAAGCCTGGAAACGGGCTTTCACCCAGGAAAAGCAGCGCACGGACAGTTCCACCGCGCTGATGATGACCGAAAGCCCAGGCGAACGCCCGACGGTGATTATCACCACCCCGGCAATTGGCCACGTGCCGCCGCGTCCAGTGCTGATGTTCAGTTGCGTGGATAACATCACCCGGATGCAGGTGGCTCTGACGCATCCCCGGACGGAAAATGATCTCGATGTGGTACTGAAAGCCGACGATCGGCAGTTCCATTCACACTGGTTTATCCGCGAGAACGGCTACCTGCTGGAAGCCAGCCGGGGCCTGTCCGGCATTGACGAAATTAAACAACTGTTTGGCGCCAGGACGCTGACAATTGACACCGGCTCCGACAGCGCCGCCGGAAAACTGACCTTTAACATTGACGGGCTGGTGAAAACCATCGCCCCGCTGCGCGATGCCTGTCACTGGGCGGGAGAATAACACTATGGATTTGCGTAACCCCGACGTGTGGATATCGCACCTGCTGGAAAACCTGCCGGAAGCAAAACTGGCCTGCGCGCTGAAAGAGGATAACCCCGCATGGGAGTATATCGACGGTGCCATGCTTAAACTCGGCTCACTTGCCCACGACCAGCTTGATATCCCGGAAATCCAGCGCCGTGGGCTTGAACTTCTGGCCTCAGAAAGCAAGGATTTTCGCCTGCTGGCACACCTGTTGCGTACCCTGCAACATGCGGGCAACCCGTTGCTGGCACTACGCCTGCTGGCGCTGTACGTGGAGCACTACTGGGTGGTGGCCGCGCCACAAAACCCGGCACATAAACAACGTTTCGCCGCCCAGGTGCTGAAACGCTTTGAGTCCGGCGCGGACAGTTTTGCTGAAGGTGCAGATACCTTACAGCGCGACAGCCTGCTGGCGGAACTGGCCAGACTGGCGCAGTGCTGGCAGGAGCACAATATTCCGGCGCTGGCGCAGGCGGTGGATGACCTCTCCTCCCTGTACCGCCGGGCATATCGCGGGACACAAGCCGTGCAACCTGTCGCGCCTGCTTCATCTAGCCGTTCGTCTCCGGCTGACGCCGCGCCGGTATCGTCGCCTGCGGCTGTACCCGTAAATCCGGCCCCGACCATCGATATTGACGGCCACGATGATAAAGCCTGGCGCGACACGCTGCTGAAAGTGGCCGCCATTCTCTGTGAACGTTCACCTGGCTCGCCGCAGGGCTACCGGCTGCGCCGCCATGCGTTGTGGCACAACATTACCAGCGTACCCCAGGCCGAAAGCGATGGACGCACGCCGCTGGCGGCAGTCTCTGCTGATATGGCGGCGGACTACCAGGCGCGGCTTGCCAGCGCCGATATGGCGCTCTGGCAGCAGGTGGAAAAAAGCCTGCTGCTGGCCCCGTACTGGCTGGACGGTCATTATCTGTCGGCGCAGACCGCGCAACGCCTGGGGTATACCGATGCAGCGGAGGCTATCCGCGATGAAGTCACCCGTTTCCTGGCGCGGCTCCCCCGGCTTGCCACTCTGCTGTTTAACGACCTGACGCCGTATATCAGCGAACCGACAAAACAGTGGCTAGTGGCCGCTCAGGACAGCCACAACCAGGCCACGTCTGTGACGCAGACCAGCGAGGAGCACCTGGCCGCCCGAGAGTGTTTTACCGGGCTGGGGCTGGAAGCCGCGCTGCACTATCTGGAAGCCTTGCCGGAAGGTTCTCCCCGCGACCAGTTTCACCGCCAGTATTTCGGCGCGCAACTGATGGAAGAGGCCGGAATGGAAAAACTGGCGCAACAGCAGTACCGGATGTTGTTCAGGCTTGGGTTACAGATGAGGCTGGCCGACTGGGAACCCTCCCTGCTGGAACAGCTCGAAAGCAAATTCACGGCAGAACAGTAAGAGATAACAGGAGCTTTTGTGAGATTACCGACACCCCGACTTTTCAGCGGGCTGCGATCCGCCCTCAGACCGGCAATGCCCCGGTTTAAGGTTTCCGCCCTCTGGCTGCTGGTGCTGGCGTGGATTTTTCTGCTGGTGTGGATCTGGTGGAAAGGCCCGGCGTGGACGCTCTACGACGAGTACTGGCTGAAACCGCTGGCGAACCGCTGGCTGGCAACCGCTGCCTGGGGGCTGATTGCCCTGGCCTGGCTCACCGTCAGGGTGATGAAACGTTTACAACAGCTTGAGCGGCAGCAGAAACAGCAGCGCGAAGAGACGCTTGATCCACTCAGTATCGAACTGAACGCCCAGCAGCGCTACCTCGACCGCTGGCTGCTGCGCCTGCAACGCCATCTCGACAGCCGCCGTTACCTGTGGCAGTTGCCATGGTATATGGTTATCGGCCCTGCCGGGAGCGGCAAAACCGCGCTGCTGTGTGAAGGATTCCCGTCCGACATTATTTATACCCCAGAAGCGGTGCGGGGAGTGGAACGGCGCCTGTATATCACGCCGCACGTCGGTAAACAGGCCGTTATATTCGATGCGGACGGCATCCTCTGCGAACAGCCGGATGCGGACGTGCTGCACCGCCGCCTTTGGGAGCACTGGCTAGGCTGGCTGGTACAAAAACGCGCCCGCCAGCCGCTCAATGGCCTGATCCTGACGCTGGATCTGCCTGATCTGCTGACCGCCGACAAGCGCCGCCGCGAACACTTAGTACAAATCCTGCGCAGCCGGTTACAGGATATCCGCCAGCATCTTCACTGCCAGCTACCGGTTTATGTAGTGCTGACCCGGCTGGATTTACTGCACGGTTTTGCTGCCCTGTTCCGGTCACTGGACAGGCGCGATCGTGATGCCATCCTCGGTGTAACCTTCACCCGCCGCGCCCATGAAAATGACGACTGGCGTACAGAACTGAATGCTTTCTGGCAGACCTGGGGAGAACAGCTCAATAATGCCCTGCCGGCGCTAATGCTACCCCCCGGGTCCCGTAGTTCCCTGTTCAGTTTTGTCCGCCAGATGCAGGGCTGTCGTGAACCGCTGACGTCCCTGTTGGACGGACTGCTGGACGGAGAGAACATGGACGTCATGCTGCGCGGTGTGTACCTCACATCTTCCCTGCAACGCGGGCAGATGGATGACATTTTTATGCAGTCTGCCGCCCGCCAGTTCCGGCTGGGCAGCAGCCCGATGGCCGCCTGGCCGCTGGTAGATACCGCTCCGTATTTCACCCGTAATTTATTTGTGCAGAGCTTACTGGCTGAACCTAACCTGGCCAGCGAAAGCCGAATCTGGCTGATGCAATCACACCGCAGGTTGTCAGTTTTCTTCGCTACGGGCGGCATCGCCGCCCTGCTGCTGATTGCAGGCTGGCATCATTATTACAACAGCAACTGGCAGTCCGGCGTCACCGTACTGAAACAGGCCAAAGCTTTTATGGACGTACCGCCGCCGCAGGGTATGGATGACTACGGCAACCTGCAACTGCCGTTACTAAACCCGGTGCGTGACGCCACCCTGGCCTACGGCGACTGGGGCGATCGCAGCCGTTTTGCCGATCTCGGTCTGTATCAGGGCAGAAACATCGGCCCCTATGTGGAGCAGACCTACCTGCAACTGCTGGCGCAGCGCTACCTGCCCTCCCTCTTTAACGGCCTGGTTAAGGAGATGAACGCCGCGCCGCCGGAAAGCGAAGAAAAACTCGCGGTGTTGCGCGTGATTAGAATGCTGGAGGACAAAAGCGGACGTAACAATGAAGTCGTGAAGCAGTATATGGCAAAACGCTGGAGCAACAAGTTCCACGGACAGCGGGATATTCAGGCACAACTGATGGCGCATCTGGACTACGCGCTGAATCACATTGACTGGCACGCAGAGCGTCAGGCGGGCGATAATGATGCTATCAGCCGCTGGACGCCGTATGACAAACCCGTCACTGATGCCCAGCATGAACTCAGCAAACTACCGGTTTACCAGCGCGTGTACCAGAGCCTGAAAACGCGGGCGCTGGGTGTCCTGCCTGCCGACCTGAATCTGCGCGACCAGGTCGGTACGACCTTCGACCAGGTGTTTACCTCCGCCGATGACAATAAACTCATTGTTCCACAGTTCCTCACCCGCTACGGCCTGCAAAATTATTTTGTCAAGCAGCGCGATGAACTGGTCGAACTGACCGCGCTGGACTCCTGGGTACTGAACCTCACCCACACCGTGCATTACAGCGACGCCGACCGGGCAGAAATCCAGCGCCAGTTGACCGAACAGTATCTCAGCGACTACACCGCCACCTGGCGCGCCGGAATGGATAACCTCAACGTGCGCGACTATGAGTCCATTGCACAACTGACCGGCGCGCTGGAGCAAATCATCAGCGGCGACCAGCCGCTTCAGCGCGCGCTGACGGCATTGCGCGACAACACCCGACCTGCCGTACTCTCCGAAAAGCTGGATGACAAAGCGCTCGGGGAAGCGATGGACGAGCCGGATTATCGGCTGCTGACGCGGCTGGGGCATGAGTTCGCCCCGGAAAACAGCGCGCTGACGGTGGCAAAGGATAAAGAAAGCACCCTGCAGGCGGTTTACCAGCAACTGACCGAACTGCACCGTTACCTGCTGGCGATACAGAACGCGCCGGTGCCGGGGAAATCCGCGCTGAAAGCTGTGCAGTTGCGGCTCGACCAGAACAGCAGCGACCCGATTTTTACCACCCGGCAGATGGCGAAAACCCTGCCCGCGACGCTTAACCGCTGGGTGGGCAAACTGGCAGACCAGGCCTGGCATGTGGTGATGGTGGAAGCCGTTCACTACATGGAAGTGGACTGGCGCGACAACGTGGTGAAACCGTTCAACGAACAACTGGCGAATAACTATCCGTTCAACCCGCGCGCGTCACAGGATGCGTCGCTGGATGTGTTTGAACGCTTCTTCAAACCGGACGGCGTGCTGGATACGTTCTACCAGCAGAACCTAAAACTGTTTATGGAGAATGACCTGAGCCTGGAGGACGGAGACAACAGCGTGATTATCCGCGAGGATATTCGTGATCAACTGGATACCGCGCAGGAAATTCGCGAGGCATTTTTCAGCAGACAAAATGGCCTGGGCGCACAGTTTGCCGTAGAAACCGTGTCGCTTTCCGGTAATAAACGGCGCAGCGTGCTGAACCTGGACGGCCAGCTTGTGGACTACAGCCACGGACGCAGCTACACCGCCCATCTGGTATGGCCAAACAACATGCGTGAAGGCAACGAAAGCAAACTGACGCTTATCGGTACCAGTGGCAGTGCGCCGCGCAGCATCAGCTTCAGCGGGCCGTGGGCACAGTTCCGGTTGTTTGGCGCAGGACAGTTAACTGGCGTACAGGACGGCACCTTCTGCGTGCGCTTTAATGTGGACGGCGGCGCAATGGTCTACCGGGTACATACCGATACCGAAGACAACCCGTTTACCGGCGGGTTGTTCAGCCAGTTCCGGTTGCCGGATACGTTGTACTGAGGAGGCAGAGATGAGTCACGATGCACTTACGCAGACCATTGTTACCGGCAGCGACCCGCGCGGCCTGCCGGAGTTCAGCGCCCTGCGGGAGGAGATCAACAAGGCCAGCCATCCGTCGCAGCCGGAGCTTAACTGGAAACTGGTGGAGTCGCTGGCGCTGACCGTCTTCAGGGCCAACGGCGTGGATTTACATACCGCGACGTACTACACCCTGGCGCGTACCCGCACACAGGGGCTGACCGGGTTCTGCGAAGGAGCCGAATTACTGGCTGCGATGGTAAGCCATGACTGGGATAAATTCTGGCCGCAGGATAATCATGCCCGTACCGGGATGCTGGACTGGTTCAATACCCGTACCGGCAATATTCTGCGCCAGCAAATGTCCTTCTCGGATGCCGACCTGCCGGTGCTGTACCGCACGGAACGGGTGTTACAGCTTATCTGCGACAAGCTCCAGCAGGTGGAGCTAAAGCAGAAGCCGCATGTGGAAAATTTGCTTTATTTTGTGCAGAACACACGCAAACGCTTTGAACCACAGCCAAAACGTCAGGCGGGTGAGCAATCGCAGACAACGGTACGAACTCTGGTCTATGCCCCGGAAGGCGCTCCGGCAGCGGCGGAAGTCACCCCTCCCCTGCCTGACCTTCCTGACATCAGGGTGGAAGTTCACCAGGACAGCACGAACGATGCGGAGCCGACCGTCAGAGCCACACCCGGTTATAGCGTCAGGAGCTTTATGGCGGGTGTTGTCTGTATGGCGGCTATCACTGCCGTACTGTGGTGGTGGCAGGTATACCCAATGCAGCAGCAACTGGCGCAGGTCAGGGATACCGCACAGGGTGCCGCCACCGTCTGGCTGACCACCCCGGACCTGGACAGCTACGGGCAACGGCTGCAACAGATTTCAGATGCGTCTCCACTACAGCCGCTGGAGACCGGTACGCTGATGACGCGCACGGCGGACAGCCGCTGGCCGGAGAGCCTGCAACAGCAGCAGGCAACCGCGCAGTGGAACACCGTCCTGAAAACCCACGCGCAGAGCAGCCCGCAAATGAAAGGATGGCAGCAGGCGCGCCAGAATCTGCGGGAATTTGCTGACCTGATGATGCAACGCGAGACCGAACAAAAGGGCTTCACGCTGTCCTATATCAAAACGGTGACCTGGCAGGCCGAGCGGTTGCTGAATCAGGAAACGCCACTGGAATATTTGTTGACGCAATACCAGGATGCTCGCGCCCGGAAACAAAATACAGATGCACTGGAAAAAGAGATTAATGAACGACTGGATGGCGTATTAAGCCGCTGGCTGTTGCTGAAGAACAATACACTGCCAGAGACGGCTACTGACACAACACCGGAAAATAACACCGTACAAAATTAAAGGGGATTAACATGGCAAATCTTGTTTATTTAACATTGAACGGAGAAAAACAGGGGCTGATCTCATCAGGCTGCTCTTCATTGGCTTCCATCGGTAATAAAGCACAAATTACACACATAGATCAGATTATGGTATTGGCACTGGATCACGGTGTTACCCGTGATCAAAACGTTAATCATCTTGCTCTGTCCATCAGGAAACCTGTCGATAAATCGACTCCTTTACTGAACAGTGCCATTACTGAAAACGAAATTCTGACCTGTGACTTTGAGTTTTACCGTACAAACCGATTTGGTATCAATGAGCTGTATTATAAGATGAAACTGATCAAAGCTCGTATTTCAGGTATTCACTTGACGGTCCCGCATACTATTACTGACAGTCGCGGACAACCGGAAGAGATCATCTCGTTTATTTATGAAACATTTACTCAGGAGCATTGTGTTGCAGGAACCAGCGCACTCAGTGTCTGGGACATGCGTATCTTTTGAAAAAGGAAAGAGTTAAAATATGACCACTCTCAGGAACCATGAAAATGAAATAAATTCAGTCGAAGATTCCGTACTGACAAACAGTGATACATGCTCCACGCCGGGAATGACAGAATCATTAATACTACAAAACATGGGCAATAGCATGATGCCCGGCTATTATATTTATTGCGCAAGCGAATATGATGACATTGTACGTCGAATTATAAGAATACTGATATCTCCTAATACCGCTATAGGTTTTCTGGAAGGTATAAAATCTGTTCCAGTTGATTTATTTTATCTTGGTAGAGCGTACCTGGACACGGAGAACCGATACAGAAATGAAAACGAACATTACCGGCTTGCATTGTTAATAAAAAGAGGTTTATCTGATGAAGATTTAATTAGCAATCTAATTCATTTAATATTTGAAGAATTACTCATACACACACCTGAAAACACACAAAACAAAATATTCAGCCGGATCGGAGGGACTATGCTTGGCCGGATGGCAACCAATTCTCTCGTGTCAAGAAGGATTGCCAATATTGTTATGAAAAATATTATTAATGCAGCATCATCAGTACACTCAAGGTCTATTTTAGCAAAAAAAACATCTCTCACTGGTATAATAATAGGTAACATTTTATTAATAGGTGGAATGGCTGAAAGGGCTGCTTATACCGCGCAGGCATTGAAAGAAGATTGCCCTGAAATTTATAATAAGCTAAGACCTAAAGACTTAGATTTACTGTACTTCTTTGTGGAGTCTCTGATGGAACCAGTTGTAGATGCAATCAACATAAGAAGGACCGATGGTCAGGCTGCTTTTGAGAGAATCATGGAGATGGTTGCGGATGAACTCAAAAAAAAGTAACAGATTTAAAAAAATTATTAACTCCATCATCCTGGACTGCTTTGCACTCATTTATGGATTTGTTTTTTGGTTATGTCTTTACTGGTTTCTACGTTTTGATACATGGGTTGATCGCATTATTTATATCTCAATAACAATATTAATAACAAAATATCTAACAGTGCCTTTAACAAAATTATTAATTTCATTTACCCGTTCAAATGATGAATGAATTTCGACATAGCGGAAAATTGTGCTGGTTATCACAAATATTTATCCGTGACTATCAGCACAAGGCCGGAAGTTAAACAGTAGCACTATGATTTACTGTACCTGTTTACCAGATCGCTGACCACCATCTGGCAGGTTCTTTGTTCCAGACTGACAATTTGCTGCTCCGTAACATCTGTTTTCTCACTGGTTTTTACATCCATGTTTGCTTTTGCATCCGTTTTTACGATCAACGGAACGGCCATTGATTCGATATTGGCAGGAGAGTATGTCGCCCATTCTCCGGTAGCGACATCCACCAACGCAAACCGGATCAAATAGCGCAGTGATGATCCTGACAGTTTTTCACCGGCATATTTTTTCCAGACCATCTCTTTTGTCACAGAATTATATTTCCCCGTTTCCAGTTCATCCCAGTAAACCACAATGGCTTTCTGTCTGCCCTTTGCCGCAATATATCTCATCGCCTGCATATAGTTGGCATTGATAACACTGTTCCGGTTTGTTGTAAAATCGTCAGTTGTGGTTGGATCAGACTGTGTTTCCTTTACCGATGTAACTGGCTGAACAGGGCGTTTCTTCTTCGTCACCGGAATACCGGAGAATGTGGATACCTGATAGTAGCGCTGCATTTCCTTTTGCATCATCTCATCAGGCGCACGCGAGCCTGACTTTACCAGAACAACGGCAGAATTCAGGGGGATGTCAAACTGTCCCTTCGCTTCTTCAACCGCATTCTGAATATCTTCCTCGGTGATCTCCAGCGTCAGCTCATTACCAAAAACGTCCTGATCGGTGAGTTGCGATGTGGAAGATATTTGCTCCTGGTGAGATGCACCTGTTTTGGTTTTCCGGGCATCAATGGAGGATGTTTTTGCACACCCGGTTAACAGAAAGGAGCCTGAAATGAAAAGCAACAATAATAATCCTGGTCTGGTATTCATGCATAACATCCTCATTAACGTATCAGTTTCATTTAGTCCAGAAAGCAGGTGTTTATTATACCGCTATTTACGGACGGCATAGCAAAAATAATTCATCCACAGAACAGATAAATAATCGCAAGAATCATTCGCAACATGAATAAAAATTAACGCCCAGGCATCCGAAAAGTAACAATAAATAATTGCTTAAATATAATTTTAAAGTACATAAAAATAAAATCATTAGCTATTACGGCAACCAAGAATATAACTATAGAACCCTGTTATTTATTATTGCAATAACAGTAACAAAATAAATCAATATTAATAACTCTGTCACAAACAATGCGAAAACAATCGCCACTCGTAAACTAAATGGCGAAACACTGAAAATACTAATATGTAATAATCACATTAAGAAATAAAGCAAAGCCACTTGTCATTAAAAATTACAGCCATCACCTGTTGATATATCCCCCCCCGGTTAATGGAGAATGTAATTATATATTCCATCCTTCGTAACACCAGAAATTCATCAATACCAGTCTGGGTTACAATAAATGAAGCGGTTGATATTATCAATAACCGCACTAAAAGCACCGTTAAATTTAGTCATCTCTACCATTTTGCCCTTTACGGATATATCACACTATAAGTCTATTTCCAGTATCCTGTCATACGCCGGCAAGTCAGTGTGACAAAAGATAATATTATTCAGACAACAAAATTGATACCAATAATATGGTTTCCCGGATTTATTATCTGAGCAGCAACTGTATTATGAGCAATGATAACCTGATTGTAAAAACAGAAGGTAATTATGTTCCCGCACCGCATTTTATTATGTGGCATATCGTTGCGGGGATTGAAATATGTCGCGGTCCAAAATTTCTGGCGCGGGAGCTTAAACTTCCACCACCACTTACCGGACAGTACGATATCCATTACGGTGTACTGGTTCAGGATGACAATAATATACTGTATTAGGTTTTTGAATCGTCACAGATAATCTAGACACTTCCGGGCCGTTGATAATATTGTTTTTCATATTCCGTCGGTGGCATCTGATCACTCGAACCATGCCGACGCTTACTGTTATAAAACATTTCGATGTAATCAAAAATATCGCTGCGTGCTTCTTCTCGTGTTCCGTAGATCTTTTTCTTTATCCGTTCACGCTTCAGTAGCTGGAAAAAGCTTTCTGCAACTGCGTTGTCGTGACAGTTACCACGATGGCTCATACTGCCCTCCAGACCGTGTGATTTCAGGAACGACTGCCACTCATGGCTTGTGTACTGACTACCTTGGTCAGAATGAACCAGCACCTGTTTTTGGGGATTACGTCGCCACACGGCCATCAAAAGTGCATTCAGAACAATATCTTTTGTCATCCGGGGTTGCATTGACCATGCCGATAACTTTGTGCGAGAACAGGTCAACAACTATGGCCAGATACAGCCAGCCTTCGTGGGTTCGGATGTAAGTTATGTCCGTTACCCAACGTTCATCCGGAGCTTCCGGGTTGAACTGTCGCTGGAGCCTGTTGGGTGTCACGATACTGACTTCACCTTTACGCGCTCGTGGGCTTCGATATCCGACCTGAGCCTTTATCCCGGCACGCTTCATCAGCCTCCAGACCCGGTTAATCCCACATTGTTGCCCGCTATCTCGCAGGTCGAGATGGATTTTGCGATAGCCATAAACGCAACCGGACTCCAGCCAGAACTGTTTGATTTGTCCTGTCAGTCTGGCTGCTCTCTGTTGGTGGAAGAGTCCGGCCCGTATTTCTTTATCCAGGCATAAAGACTGTGGGTAGTGATATCGAGACGTGTTGCGACACTGGAAACAGAATAGCCACGATCAACAACCTGTTTGATTGCTTCAATTTTAAACTCTTCAGGATAACGCTTACTGCTCATGTCCACCTCCCTTTAAGCCATTTTAAATGACTCCGAGGTGTCTGTTAAACCTGTGGCGATTCACTTATTATCTTTTGCTTCCCCGGAATGCCGGAGGAAAACATAAGACGAAAAAAAACCGCAAGTCTTTGTATGACTTGCGGTTTCTCAACTTATAAGGACGTATAAAATCATCCTTAAACAATAAGTGGCGGAACGGACGGGACTCGAACCCGCGACCCCCTGCGTGACAGGCAGGTATTCTAACCAACTGAACTACCGC